>NZ_CAJGZQ010000016.1 GCF_904846185.1 Psychrobacter immobilis
CTGATCTAAACCCTATCGAGAAAAAGTGGGCACAGGCTAAGTTTCTACGCCAAGGGTGGATGGAGAATAATTTACCAAAACTGTTTCAGGATATGGGCTGTATCTCTTTTATTATAGACTGACTATAGTTTGATTGTATTCAAGCTCAATATAGAGCTTGTAAGACTTGACTAAACCTTATCAGATTATTATTTTAATAAGTAATTTTAGAAAAAATTATTTAATGTAATTGATGTAGAATTAAAAAAATGTACTTACCGTACTATAATTTCCATTTTCTGTACTGACCGCTATCAAAAAAGGAGTTTTTATGAAAAAGCTTGCGGCTTGTCTTGGTTTTGCCTTGGCTTGCATCTCTACCTCTCATGCTGAAAGCATCGCTGGTTACAGCTTTGAAAAATACCCTGCTAAAATCTATAACGCTAAACAAGCGCCCTTAAAATTAGGTGACTGGCGCTCTTTTCGTACTCGTCTTAGAGAAGCTCATAAAGAGGGTCACATTAACTTCGCGGGTAACTATATCGTAACAACTTGGGGCTGTGGTACAAGCTGTGTGTCAGGGGCTATGATTGATAAACGTACTGGCAAAGTATACGATATTCCACTAGGTGAAACTGAGGATAGTGTCACCCCTTATGAAAGTGGCGCAGAATGCTTCGCAGACGGCGCAGAACTTGATGACAACGAGCGTTTGGCTTTCTATCCCAATAGCCGCTTATTTATCAGTCGCAATTGTGAAGGCGAGCAAGTCAACGAAACCACAGGTAAACAACTTATCACCTATTATGTCAACATTTGGGATGAAAAGACCAAGACATTCAAACTAAAAAAGGTTCAGCAATCTAAACTCGTTAAAGTGGACTACAGTCAATTTTAAACTAACTTTTTTCCTGTATTTACCTTTTAAAGCCAAGTTTTTAGCCTAAACTTGGCCCATACTACTCCCTACCTTTTTTAGAGGCCTTAGCTTGGGCTATCTTGACGGAAAAAATCAACCACCTCAACATTGTAGTAGCACACTAAATTTAAGCTGTATTTAAGAGAAGATCTGCTGCCCACAAAAAAGCCAGGCAACTCAAGCTGCATGGCTCTAAAATCTTGAAAGACTTATCTATGATTAGGTTCGCGCCACACAGCATGCTCACATACCTCACAGCACCAACGCTCTTTTGAGCGCATATATGGAATGTCTGCTGGTATCTGTAAAGGGCACACATAACCACAGTATTCGCATCGCACATCATCTAAATAAGCAAAACACTCACCGATTGTTTCGAATAGTACTTGAGGGCTTATCTCATACTTCTCACAGACGGCTTCTACATGCACTATATAATCACTTTCGTTATCATATGTCCAGTAATCCTCACAGATTCTTAGATCTCGTGCATTCTGCGTCATATGCGGCTGAAGCTTTACAGTCATCATGTTCTCCTCAGTAGCCGACATAGTCAGAGTGCGGTAATAGCTCATAAAGCTCGCTTTGAAGCTTACTGCACATATCTTCTACAAAGTAACCATCCTGAGCATCTAAGCGCTTCTGCACCCATACACGCATTGCCATATCGTTATCAAAGCAGCGCTTCACTCCCAAGAAGCGAGCGAGGTTATGACCCGATGAAACATACAACTCACGCATCAATGCATTAGCAATCTCATTCGCATCCTCACTGATTGCACCATCAGGCTTAAACTCAGCAAACAGCTCTCCATAATTGATGATTTTCATTGTGACGTCTCCTTGTCAGCTTGTATGTTCGTGATTAGCCCTTCTTTAGTCTCAGAGCTATTTGATGTGCTGGTTAGCTTCTCCTTGCTCGCCAGTAGCAAATTATCCATCGCTGAGCCATCCTGTCGAGTGATATCAGGAACATAGCGGCTATACACCCGAAACAGCATCTCCGTACTGCTGTGACCCATCTGCCGTGCTATCCACTCAGGATTTTCACCAGCAGCCAGCCAAAGCGTCGCTGCGGTATGCCGAGTCTGATAAGCACGCCTGTGTTTGAGACCGAGCAGTGCAAGCGTAGGCTTCCACACCCGCCGATTTACATTGCGGTACTCCATGGGATTACCTTGTGAGTTGCAAAACACAAACTCTGACTTACCATAGGTGCGCGCCTTCTGCTCTAGTAAGGCGTCATAGACTAACTGTGACATCGCAATATCACGCTGTGAGCCTAATGTCTTCGTCGGACCCATCTCACCATTGACTAACGCTCCTCTGATACTGATCTCACGACGAGCAAAGTTAATACATTCCCACTTAAGCCCATCAATTTCACTGGTACGCATTCCTGTGAAAAAGCGAATGGTGTAGTAGGGCTTATAGTCAGCGCGTACGTGCTTTAAAAACAGCCATACCTCAGCTAGGGTAAAAGGATTTACATCAGGACGAGCCTGCTTGAGATTCTTAATATTTTTATAAGGCATCTCAAACTCATGGCGATCTGACGCTTCTTCTAGTATCATACGAAGAAGTATCATGATCTGATTGATTCGTGCTACTGACAGACTTGACTGACCATCTTTACCGTAACGAACTTTGGCGAGAGAGCTACGGAAGGTCAGCAAGTCTGGTTTTTTTATAGCATGTACCGCTTTACCCCCAAACTCAGGTAACAAGTACTTATTCAAAATAATCTGTGTCTTTTGCCGATAGCTCGGCCGCCATTCAATCTTCCTCTCCTCATAAAAAATCTCTGAAAACTGCCTAAAGGTGGGATTACGACTGATACAAGCTTCCGCTCTATCAGCCAGTGCGATCATCTCCTGTGCCCGTTCACTTTTTGGAAAGTAGGCGCCATAGTCAAAGATGCCTAAAGTTATTTCTGCTTCCATTTTCTTCATTACTTGTGCTAATTTTTTACGATTAGCTGGGTTGTCTTCTAAACTCGTCTTTTCTCGACAGCGCTTACCTAAGTAGCGGAAGTCAACGACCAGTTTGCCAAACCGTCCTCTCATAGTAGCCATAGTAAATCTCCTTCTACTATTGAAGTGCCATTCCATTGATAGCGCTCATGACCGGCTTACACATATCCTCTTCGATACGCTCCCATACATACAGAATCTTACGACCACCAAAAGGGCGTATATAGTGAATGTTCTCGATCAAGACAGTGTCCTTGAGTTGGTTACGGATAGTACGCGCATCGTATTTGATACGTTCGGCTAGTTCTTGAGTGGTGAGATAGGTCTGTGACATAATAGTTCTCCAGTCAGTATTAAATAGTTTTCAATAAACACTTTGTTATTGCCAACGAGTACTATATTATCAGAAAAGTAGTCATTGGCAAGTACTTTTTACTTACCAATAAGGAATTTATTGTGATTTCATGTAACTTACCGGTTCTTTTAGCAGAAAGAAGGTTGCGTGTAGCAGATTTAGTGAGAATGACAGATATCAGTAAATCGACGCTGCATAGAATCTATAATGATGATACGACTAGAATTGAGTTCGATACTTTGAGTAAGCTATGTAATGTATTAGAAGTAACGCCAGGGGATATTTTGAAGTATGTTCCAGATGAACTTGGTGAGGACGACTCTTCAGGAAAAGAGTGAATTAACTATCGCGATAACCATTGATAAGGAATTTCTAGCCAAAAACTGATTAGGGCTAAAGCATATTTACAAGGCTTAATAATTTCTATTGTTAGGTTGGAGTCATCAATTTTTAAATGACGGTTAGCTTTAAATAGTGTGGATCTTAAATACATTTCCAATAAATGATGCATTTAAAAAACACGTTTTTTGCTGAATTGAGGTTGGGTTCAAAATCATCATAGTGCCAAATTTATTAGGTTAGGTGTCAGGATGGTTTTTAGCGAAAAATAGCTAGGTTGTGGTCAGTTATGTAGGTGAGGTTTTAGGGCAGGGCACAGTTTGGGCACCAAATGGGCACCGCACCGAAAACGAGCTTTTTGACTGAGTAGATAAACTTAACTATATTAAAAAAGATATTTCGAGAATTTCTCTACAAACCCCGAAAATTGGACAAAAAAAAGCCTCACTGTTAAGAGGCTTTTTTCAATTTACATTGAACAACTTCATAACTTAAGGAATAACAAAATAACCCTTTAAAGCCTTTATTCTATTGATATTCAGCATTTATAGATATATCATGTACTACAACGTACAACATTATTCTATAATATAAAACATTCTAAATGGCTACCAAAGTGGCTACCAGAATGGCTATCAAAAAGGGTTAAGGTAATGGCAAAGCAAGAGATAAAACTAGACTCACAAATACCAAAGGCCATAAGAGAAGCTACTCAAGCTGGCAAGACAACTATTTATCCTATTGCTGGCTATAAGGGCTTAGAGCTAAGAGTTAGACCGCATAAAGATAGCCCAGACGCTACAGCCGACTTTAGACATCGCTATACCCACCCAATTACTGGCAAACGCCCTTATATGACGCTAGGACAATACCCAGCGTTAAGCCTTGCTGATGCCCGTCAATATCACAGCGACAATATGCAACTACTAGCCAAAGATATAGACCCTTTAGAGAACAAAGAAACACAGAAACGGCAAGAAATAACCGATCGTCAAAACATACTTAATCATTTCATTAATGAGTGGCAAGCATTACAGGATAGTAAGAACCTGAGCGCAAAAACAATATATAACAATCAGCTGCTAATTAAGCCCATCAAACAAAAACTAGGGCATATGAAAGTAACAGATATAACGCCAAGTATTGTTATAAGGTTTATTCAAGATATACAAAAAACGCATCTCAACAAAGGGTTAAGGGCTAAGATCATACTTAAAAGCATTTTACAAATAGCTAAGGCTCATATGATTATTGAGTACAACCCAGCAAGCGACCTACAAGGAACGCTTAAAAGCCCCAAAACACAACACCGCCCATCATTAACAGACCCTAAAGAGTTTGCCGAACTGCTAAGAGATATTGACCAGCTAGACGATGCAAGCCAGCTTTATAATAAAAGAATATTACAATTATTATCGCTTACGTTTGTTCGCATTGGTGATGCTTGCACTATGAAATGGAGTGATATTAATTGGCTTAAAAAACAATGGGAGTTTAAACCGCAAAAGTCTGGCAATAGAGGGGATATGGTGGCCAGTATCGTTATACCACTAGCACCGCAAGCCATTGCTATATTAGAGCAGATGAAGCCGCTTACAGGTGATAGCGAGTATGTATTTCATAACCCTAGACGCAAAAAAGAGCCTTATCACCATACGCAAGAAGTGAATAAAGTATTAAACAGTGAGTTAATGAATAACGGACTAGGCTATAAAGATATTCACAGCCCACACGGTTTTAGAAGTAGCGCAAAAACTATGCTAATGGAGCGGCTAGGTTATGACGAACTGATAACCGAACTGGCACTAGGCCACCGCATGCTTAACGCTTATGGCACTGCTTATAGCCGTATGGATTTACTACATCAAAAAGCTAATATGATGACAGCATGGGCGAACTACCTAGACGATATTAAAGCAGGTAAGTTTGACAATGTTATTCATGCTGATTTTAAGAAAGCAGCCAAACAGAACCACGGCTAAAACCTAACCAACAAAACCCACCAATGGAGAAGCAACAATGATGACACTAGACACCAAACCAACACGCCAGCAATTAGATGACCGCGCATTTTGGGATAATCTACCGCCTGATGGTGCAGAATATGACGGCTTGAAATACGCACCTATTTACTCAGTATTAATTAATGGGGAGCTTGTCAAATATAAAACTGACCACGGGAAAAAGCTTAATAATTCATTTTTCTATGATGTTGCTATAAAAGAAGTAGAGCGACTATCAAATGATCGTGAAAATGTTGATCTAAAGATAACAGGCTATTGGCAACAGTTATGACCATATTTAGCGACTAAACACCGCTACAATGACCATGCAAGGCTAGGACTAATTACCCGAACGGCTGCAATTTACACACCTTAAAGCAGCCAGCGCCTTGCACCTATTTTTATTAAGGTGTGTAAAGGTGTGATGATATGGGATTAATGGACAAACCAAAACAGGATTTTGAGCAAGATTATATTTCAATAAAAAACTTTATTTTATATCTAGCATTCACACAGAAAGAACCCGTGGAAACCGTTGTTTCATGGTTACTCTATAATGGCTTTGATCAAGATATTACTTCTTATAATGTAGATAAACATTATAGAACTTACGAATGTAAGAAAAAGAAAGGCAAAGATAAGAACATCGTGGATTTTTTTAGTCAAATTAGTATTGATACCTATCATGCCTACCATGAGTTTGAAAACGATATAGACCATGAGTCTTATTCACATTCTTATAAGTTAGTAGACGATTATTTTTTTCTAGCATTCGAAGACTTAGATAAGTTGGATTATTTAAAAGATTTTGATATAGACATAAGAGAGGCTACAAAATATAGCTACACTATATATAACTGTGATAATGTCACTGTTAAGACCAAACTTAAACACCCACTTGTAAGAACGGGCTTAACATGGATAAATTTTAGCTTAGAAGAGAGAAATAGCAAACAGGCTAGCAATACTGCAAAGGGTCATGATGATAATGCCCTCGCAATAAGTTTAGATTACATTACTAGGCAAATAGAATGGGCGGCTAGTGGTGAATCTAACCCTAGCGAAGATCACGAAAAAGATGAACAGCTTATCAGTGAAAATCAAATTACAAATAGTCGCAATCAAGATAGTAAATTGATAGCAGTATTAGCTTTATTGCTTGCTAGAAAATCTAGCGCTTATACTATTGGTGACAACAAACCAAATGCCACGCAAATCAGCAATGCCATTTATCAGTTTGCAATTGACGACCTACAGATAGCTGATGAAGATACAAATGGGCTAAAAGCGAACATAGCTAAAATTAGTAAGTCTATTCAAGAACATACGGACATTCTTTACAAGCAACCACTGAAAAAACCTTAACTTTAACTTTAATTAATTAACTTTAATTTTTAACAACACCCCACATCGCACAATAAGCCTTAACAACTTTCATTAACTGAATAGGAGTTAAGGCAATGCCTAACACTACCCACGCAGCACCCACCAATAAGCTAAACCTAGCTTACCTATTAGCGAACCCAAAAGAACTTTATCAGGTTAAGCAGATAGCCGATGTATTCCAAAAACACCCTGAAACCATTAGACGCTGGATCAAAGCTGGCACGATAACAAAGCCGTTATCTATCAATGGCGTTTACTACTTCAAAGGTAGCGACATTGTGGACTATCTAAACGCTACTAATGAGGGAGCTTAGTCATGGATAAGCTAAAACGCAGCCAAAACCAAATCATTAAAGATCATCTTTTGACTGGTCAATCAATCACACGCTGGCAAGCTATCGAGCTTTATAAAATCGCCACGCTACCCACTCGCATTAATCAGCTAGAAAATACAGGCTTAACCATACAGCGCAAGCGAGTAGATAAAGACGGCAAGCATTGGCACGTTTATTGGGTTGATACCGATCATCTGGCTAATGAGGTGCAATTATGAGTAATGACGAACTGGTCAACGAAGTAATGAGCAGGCTCAAAGAACAGGGCTTTTTGATGATAAACGAAGATTTTATAGATCAGCTCATTATTACCTTACACGCTAATGTAACCATTATTAATAACATGACCCAGCTTGCAGAGCTAGAAACCAAGATACTAGGCAGTTTGCTACCTAAAGGCAGTAGGCAAGTGGAGTCACTAAAAAACCTATCTATAAAAATAGCAGAGATAGCCTTCAGCGTAGAGGGAGTGAGAGATGAGCAACGATAACAGAACCAACTTAAAAGCCGACCACAACCAGCACAGTGACAACCAGCACCCCAAACGCAAGCGCTCGATTATCGGTTATATCTCAATCATAGCTTGCTTGCTGATGTTGTTATTAGCCATTTCATGCCAGCCTAAACACCCTCAAATATTTACACAATTGGAGGCAATCAGTCATGACTAGCAATTCAGATAAACCGCAAACCTTTTTTGATGCACAAGTCGCCTTTGCTAAGTCAAAACATGGCAAAGCGCAAAAGGCAAAGGATAAACACGGTTACCGCTACCACCAAATCAAACAGGCAGCGACTCAGACGCGAAGTGATGCTAAGGAGTGCAAAGATGATAGCTGAAAATAACAAAGCCCATGCTATCAGCACAGGCTTGTCACAATTTATAGCAGATTTTAGACTCGCTACATTGGCAGATGTAACAGGTCATGGCACGTTAGAAAGCTTACTAAGTAATGGATCATTAAACTCAGTTATCTATCTAGATAGAGATATTAGCATATTTACAGGAGCGCTGGCAGGAGAAAAGCAGCTCGACACTGCTAACACTATCGGACTGCTAAAAGTTAATAATCAAGCTGAGATTGTCACACTCGCCAGCATACCGCTTGACGATAACGGACGTATCTTTATATCTGACACTGATATACCGAGTGCTTTTGTCATTGGCTCAATGAGTCGTGATAGTAAGTGGATAGTCATAGCTGATCTTGCTGAGGCAGTGCGATGTTATAACGCTTATTGCAAGATAGGTATTGATATAACGGTACTCACTTGCCTTGTACCTAGTTTGTTTAATCGGACGGTGAAACATTTTGCAGAGGTGCAGCAAGTAACCATCATGACCACTTCACAGCACAAGGCCAAAGTAATAACACCACTTAAGGGCGTGAATGTTGAAGCTATTATCTGTGAGCATACGCTCATTTATGACGCGCTTGAGTTTAACGCTGATTATGATGACTTGATCGCTGATGCTGAGGTTATCGACTTGCAAGCATTAGGCAAACCAAAGCCCAAACCGATTAGCCAAACCTTGCCACCAGTTAAGACACTCACAAGCGACATGATGCCTAAACTGCTATGGGATTATGCTTCAAACAGTGCTGAGCGCCTGAGCGTACCGATTGAATATGTGCTCATGCCCTTGATGGTATCGTTAGGTAGCTTGATAGGCTCAAAATTGAGCATTTACCCTAAGATGTACGATAACTGGGAGGTAGTACCGAACTTTTATGGTGGCATTGTAGGCAATCCATCAAGTAAAAAAACACCGTCTTTGACTGAGGGATTAAAACCTATTAGCTACTTAGAAGCACTGGCTGAACAAAACCATCATAAAGACAAACTTGAGTATGACACGCAAAAAGAGCTAAACAAGCATATGACAAAGGCAGCTGAGAAGCAGCTCAGTGACCTTGCCAAAAGACTAGCGACCCAATCTGATGATGATGCTGATGCTGAAATTAGTCATGATGATTTAAAAGCCAAAGCGCAAGAGTTGGCAGAGGCAAAGCAAAGTGATGAGCTTATACCTGAAATGAAACGCTACTCTACAAATGATGGAACTATAGAGAGTATCGGAGAGCTTGAGAATAAACATAAAAATGGAATGTTAATAATACGAGATGAGCTGACAGCATGGTTTGCTTCGTTAGATGGTGATGCTAATAGTCAAAATAAATCATTTTTTCTTGAAGGCTTTAACGGCTTAGGTAGTTTTAAAGTCGATAGAATTGGTAGAGGTCACGTACCTGTCAGCAATCATTGTCTATCGGTCATTGGTGGCATACAACCTGACAAGCTCGAGTATTATTTATCTAAAACGATGAAAGGTTTAGGCAATGACGGACTTATTCAACGCTTTCAGCTGATGGTTTATCCTGACCCACTACCAAACAGTAAAGAGCGTGATTTGCCACCTGACAAGCAGAGTCGTGATGCTATCTATAGCTTGTTTGAAACTATCGACAGTATGCAGTTAGGTGACTTTATGCGCTATGGTGCTAACCCTATTGATGACTATCACAAGCGCCCTTATTACCGCTTTACTGATGAAGCCTTTCAAGTGTTTATGAATTGGTATGATGAGCTGAAACTCAGAGCTGGTGACGCTGAGCATAGCATCATAGCTGAGCATCTGATTAAGTATGCTAAAACAGTACCGTCATTAGCGCTAGTCTTTCATTTAGTGGATTGTATCGAACACGGTACGTCTTTAGGTGCAGTCAACTTGAACGCACTTAATGCAGCGCTGGCATGGTGCGAAGTGTTAGAGAGTCACATGATAAGAATATATAGCACCGTTACTGACAGCGCTAATATCAAAGCCTCTTATCTAGCCGATAAAATAATGAAAATGGTCAAAAAGGGAGCTGACAAAACTGACACAACCGATTGGATCGGTCACGGCTTTACCGCACGCCAGCTAATCCGGAAAGGGTGGAAAGGTTTGACTGATACTGATGATGTACTTAATGCGCTTGAAATATTAGTCGAAAATGACTGGTTAAGCTGGCAGGAGATACCAAGCACAGGGCAAGGTGGCAGACCGACTGAGCGCTATACTATCAATACAAGATTGACTGAGCTTAAATAGGTTTTGTCAGTTATGTCAGTGCAGTATCTAGGCATTATTGTAATTTTAAACGTTAAAAAGCCTACTATTTTTAGTAGGCTTTTTATATAGGAATTTTTATTTATTGGAATACACACTCATCGACAAATGGCATACCAATAACTTCTCCAGCACCACGACACAATAAGTTAACTTGTTGTCCTTTACTAAGTGTAGAAGCAGTATCAGTAAAATTATCATCACCTTCTGCAGATACACTCATAAACATTTCTCCAGTTCCTAACTGAAGAACAGCTTGGTCTGAAATTCCACTATCAATACTTTCAATAGTTCCTGATATTTGAAGTAGCTTACCTTTATACTGTTTATCTGCTCCAACTTCATTACTGTCATAAGCATTATATAGTTCGGTAGCTGTCACAGGAATAGCTGTTTCAGTTGAGACCGTATCAGTTGTTGATGAAACACTACCTTCGTCATCACCAGAAAAAATAAGACCTATAACAAATAAAACAACCAAAATTATTACAATCCACTTTACTATTTTCTTCATATTCTTTCCGCTACGGTAAAATTATAGAAAGTTAACTATACAAAATGTTACGTTTAAATGATATGTTATTAAACATTAGAATACATCAATTATGATTGATTTTACTGATGAATAGGTCTTAAATGTTATAATATAATAAAACTACCTAATGGTTTAGATAACATGCCAGCGCTTGCCACCACTCACAGCTTGAATGATTACTTAAAGTTACCCATCTCACGCTATCGTGAGCAGCTTAAACAAGGTAACGCTAAATATATAGGAGTCAACTACACCCACCGCAACAAACCCTATCAATATTCTATTCAGCTAACAAAATCAGCTTGTCACTATGGCGGTTATCGTTACTGGTGGCTATGCCCTCAGTGTAGCAAGCGTGTCAGTGTTTTATATTGTGCTGGGTTATACGTTTGCAGACATTGCATAAATGCACCTTATGGCAGTCAGCTACAACAGCCGATAGATAGAGTGTTTAGCCGTATAAGTGAGATTAGAGTGCGTTTAGGTTGGCAACAAGGCGTTATTCATGGAGTAGGTGCAAAGCCTCGCTATATGCACTCAAAGACGTTTGATAAGCTGGTTAATGAGCATGACAAGCTTAGCGCTCAAGTTTGGCAGCAAACACTAGATAAACTAAATTGCACTCACTGAGGGATTAAATGCGATTACCTGACCTTAACGACTTGATCCAAGATTTACAGCTCGCTAAGCAAATGGCGATAGATGACCACAACCCAAACGCGCTAGTAGTCGCTACTATTGCACAAGCGAAGTTACTAGGACTGGATAAGCCGATTAAAGACGTAACGGCAAACAATGATGAGTCAGTCGTTTTTAATATCACGGGTGTATCGCCTGAACCATTAACGCCTGAGGTAGCGCTCGCTATCAGTAAACGATTAGAAGATGAGTATTGAGATAATGAGCAGATTAACGCTAGATGACTTACTAGATCAGTTAGAACAAGCGCGTCAAATGGCCATAGAGGAACGTAAGCCCACCGCCATGATACAAGCGACTGTTACCACAGCAAAGCTACTAGGACTCGATAAGCCCATGATTAAAGATGTTAATGCTGATGACGTACAGACCATTAGTGATCTTATGAATGAGTTGTCAGCTGAGCAGGCAGCAATAACCTATAAAAATATTATGGGGTAAAGAATGAAAATGAGTATTGATGACTTAATGACTGAGCTTGACGACGCTAGATTGATAGCTAAGGCAAACGGTCAAGCGTCTGCTATGGTCACCGCTACAATGAGCAAGGCCAAGATATTAGGATTATTAGACAATCCACCAATGCGAGATATTGAACCGATAGCAAACAGACCTACAGTGATAAGACTGATAGCGCCAACATTAGACAGTAAGGGTAAGGCGGTATAAATGAGTAAAGTAACGATTGATGACTTAATAGCTGAGTTAGATAATGCTTCAAAGCTGGCTAGTGACTGTCAAAAACCATCTGCTATGATTACAGCGACTATGAGCAAAGCTAAGCTGTTGGGATTAGACAAGGGCGTTAATAATGCTGATGAGGTGCAGCCAGTAAAAGTAGTTATCAATGTAGAGGACGCTCGCAAGCCTGACAGAGTTTGCTAGTTGTTGAACGAGCAAAAAAATGATCCTAACCTCAACTTGAGATTAAAGTAAAAAGCAATAGCTAAACTTTTAATTACGCGGCTGTAAAAATATGCGTATAGGGGCGGTCATTACTAATAAAGAGCTAAACAATCACACCGCCCTATGGCCACCAGTAAGCATAGGTAACTATGAAAATGGCTACCAAACTGGCTACCATATAGCAGGTAATTTAAGAAAACTATATTATAAACAATAACTTACGCACAAAAAAAAGCCTCACTGTTAAGTGAGGCTTTTTAAGTATTTGGAGCGGGAAAAGAGATTCGAACTCTCGACCCCAACCTTGGCAAGGTTATGCTCTACCACTGAGCTATTCCCGCTAATTATCAATTAACTATCGTCAGTTGATGAAGGCGTATTATACGCAGTTTTTTGAACGTGTCAACAGTTAGTATGAAAAAAAGTAAAAGATAGTAAATTGGCATATTATCCTAGCCTTCATCTGTGATATAACAGATTGTTGTAATCTATATTCCAAAAGCTTTGCTTTCTATAAATAGGCTGGAATACAGTTTTATAATGACTTTAACCATATTAATCATTTTCATGATTTATAAAGATAACACTTAAGGATAAGTACTATGAGTCAACAATATACCATCGCTGATTATTTGTTTGATCGTGTCGCAGAAGCAGGCGCGTCAGAGATATTTGGCGTACCTGGTGATTTCAACTTAACTTTTTTAGATAATATTATTGCCTCTGATAAGCTGCGCTGGGTGGGTAACACCAATGAGTTAAATGCAGGTTACGCAGCTGACGGCTATGCACGTGAGCGCGGCTTTGCGGCGATGGTGACGACCTTTGGGGTGGGAGAATTGTCAGCGATTAACGCGACCGCAGGCTCTTTTGCTGAGTATGCACCAGTGCTACATATCGTAGGCGCGCCAAGTACGGCTTTACAAGATTCAAAGCGCCGCATCCATCACTCACTTGGTGACGGCGTGTTCAATCATTTTATTAAGATGGTAGAGCCGGTCACGGTAGCACGAGCGCAGCTTACCCCTGAAAATGCTGCCTCAGAAATCGACCGTGTGATTCGCTTAATTCTTAAAAAACATCGTCCAGGCTATCTGTTACTATCGCCTGACGTTGCTCGTCAACCTATTTATCCACCGACTACAAAGCTTGTTGATAGCCAAGAAGACATCACCAGTCAAGCAGCATTGGCAGATTTTAAACAAGCGCTCATAGAGTTTCTGCCAAACAAAACCACGACGCTGATGGCAGATTTGATGGTGCATCGTTTGGGACTACAGCCGCAGCTTAAGGCATTGATTGCCGATACGGATATTCCCTATACGACGTTATCATGGGGCAAAACTTTGCTTGACGAAAATAGTGAACGTTGGGCAGGGACTTATGCTGGCGTGGCATCACGTCCCGTGGTCAAGGATGCAGTCGAAAACTGTGAGTGCTTAATAAAAATAGGTGTGCAATATACCGATACTACGACGGCAGGTTTTAGCCAAGATATTGATGAAAGTACAGTGGTTGATTTGCATTATGAGCGCGCGAGCATTGCTGGCAAAAACTTTGCGCCCATTGCCCTAAAAGACGCCCTAAAAACGCTACATGAAGTCTTGACCTCAGATATTAATATTGTGCCAAAGCCGTTCTGTAAAGAAGTCAAGCCGCATGAGCAGCAGGGTAAGGACAGCGAGGCTATTTTTCAAGATGATCTATGGCATATCATTGCCGATCATCTAGACCATAATAATTTGGTGTTTGCAGAACAGGGAACGGCGTATTTTGGCATCAGTGATGTGCGTTTACCAGAAGGCGTGACTTGTTATGGACAACCAATGTGGGGCTCGATTGGTTATACGTTGCCGGCAAGTTTGGGTGCGGCTATTGCATCGCCAAACAAGCGCAGTGTCTTATTGATTGGTGATGGCTCAGCATTATTGACCATTCAAGAAATCGCGGTGATGATTCAAGAGCATATCAATCCAGTGATTGTACTGATTAATAATGATGGCTATACCGTGGAGCGGGCGATTCATGGTGAAAACCAGCGCTATAATGACATTCCTAAGTGTAACTGGCAGATGATGCCAAAAGCTTTTGGTGCCACCGATGATAATAGTCTGCTGCTAAAAGCAGAAACAGCAGGCGAGTTAAAAGCGGCTCTTACGCAAGCAGCAGCTGTAAAAGACAAATTGGTTATGTTGGAGGTCATCGCTGATAAGCATGATATCCCGCCACTACTCGCCGATATCAGTGCCGCACTGAAGCCAAAAAATGATTGAGTGAGTAATAGAAAACTCGCTTCATAAAAATGAATAGCCCCATTGCTAGATGGGGCTTTTTGCACGTTTTTATCATATAGATTAATTAATCAGCTATTGCTCTTATGTCGGTTTGCAGACTTTAGTATCATGGTGGATTGGGCTATTTCCAGCCCTTATCATTCCATAGGAGATGACCCCGTCGTGATTTGGTTAAAAATGCTTATTGGTGCTCTAATGGTATTGGCGATTCAATTATTCGCGCAAACCAGATTTTTTTATTTGGCAGCACTCGCGCCACTGTTCCCCACATTTACGTTAATCAGTCACTTTATTGTGGGTACTGAGCGTAGCCCCGCTGATTTAAAAGTCGCATTAATATTTAGTATGCTCGGTGTCATACCGCATCTTATTTATACCTTTGTGGTATTTTTTAGCATCGGTTACGTCAGCTTATATAAGGCATTACTGTTCGGCGTTGTCGCTTGGACAATAGCCGCAGCGATTTTGGTCCTTACATGGCAGTACATTCAGGCTTAGTTGTGGTTAGAAAAAAACGTAAACTCTGTCAAAGGGCAATATATCAAAGGTATATATGAAATTCAGTACATATTTCTACAGATAATTTTTATAGATTCGGTCGTAGATGTTATTCTTAAGAGCGATTTTATGGTGCTACCTGTAGCAAACTAAAATTAGAATTATCGCGATAACTCCATTCATTACAATTTATAAAAATAGGGCTTAAAAAAGATGGATACCTTAAATATCATCTATCTCGTAGGGGCATTGTTAATTTTCGCCAGTATTATGGCAAGTACGTTATCGGCGCGCTTGGGCGTTCCGCTATTGCTGTTGTTTTTGATCGTAGGGATGTTGGCTGGCGAAGATGGTATTTTAGGTATCGAGTTCGCCCAATACGGGCTTGCTAATTTCGTTGGGCAGGCAGCTCTTGCTTGTATCTTGTTAGATGGTGGGCTACGCACATCTTTTAAGTCATTTCGAGTGGGTCTCAAGCCTGCTATTACCTTAGCCACTTGGGGCGTACTTGCGACGGTAATGATACTGGGTATATTCGTCACTTGGCTACTCGATGTTGATTGGCGACTTGGTTTGTTGATGGCGGCCATTGTTGGTTCAACCGATGCAGCAGCGGTGTTTTCGCTATTGCGTAATGGCGGCGTCAAACTTAACGATCGTGTACAGGCTACATTGGAGCTAGAATCGGGCGCGAACGATCCTTTGGCTATTTTGCTGGTGACAGGATTAATCGCTTTAAATGTTGATCCCGCTGGACAGACAATACTGGGCTTTTTAGGGTTGTTATTACAGCAGCTTGGCTTTGGTTTGGGCATGGGCTTACTGTTTGGTTATTTATTGGCAAGGCTATTACCAAAAATACACTTGGCAGAAGGTATGTATGCCATTTTGATCATGTCTGCTGGCTTGGCAGTCTTTGCCGCGACTAATCTGATTGGCGGCAGTGGATTTCTGGCAATTTATCTCACTGGTGTGCTAATTGGCAACCATAAAGTGCGCTCAACTGAGCATGTGATGCGGGTGATGGATAGCTTTGCGTGGTTGTCACAAGCGGTATTATTTGTGGTACTAGGGTTATTGGTGACGCCATCGCATGTGATTGATGTTTGGTATTACTCCGTCGCGATTGCAGCTTTTATGATTTTTATTGCTCGCCCTATTGCGGTCTATACCAGTGTGAAACCCTTTAAATTTAAAGACAGAGAAATCGGCTTTATTTCTTGGGTAGGTCTGCGCGGCGCGGTTCCTATTACGCTTGCCATATTACCGGTGATGGCGGGAATAGACGGCGCTTTTATGTTGTTTGATATTGCTTTTGGCGTGGTGGTTTTGTCTTTGATTTTACAAGGCACGACCATTCCTTTTATGGCAAATTTATTCAAAGTGCGTATTCCTAGTAATAAAGATCCAGAAGAAGAGCATGAGGTTTGGGTATCTGACAAAGCAAGCATTACTTTATATGAGTTTGAAGTAAAGTCAGGGGCATTTGCGATTGATCGTCATCCAATGGCCATCTCTAAGCGCATAAACCCTGATGAAATCAGTGTCTTTGCCTTGGTACGCAGGCAGCATATTATCGTTGTTGATGAAAATACCAAGCTCAAATGCGGTGATAGGGTGTGGTATGCGATGACAGGGAACCACGCCACCCAAATTGCTAAGATTTTCAATGATACGACCCTTGATCATAAAGCCATGGATGACTTCTATGGCGATTGGCTGCTATCTCCAAGCGTGAAGCTTGGAGATTTGCCGTTTTTTACTGGTATTATGGCGTCTGAGTCGCTTGTCGATAAACTCAAATCCAAATCTGAGGACAGCGCCAAAAGCATGTGGGATCAAACGGTCGCTGAATATATCAATGATAGCTTAGAGATAAAGCCAGTATCGGGTGATACGGTCGACATCAATGACGAATGGTCGTTGGTCATAAAAGAAGTGGATGATAAAGGGAAGCTTAGAACCATTGGTTTAAAGCATCTAGAGTGATTAACAGCAGGGTAGCTATGTAGCTATTTGCCGTCATTATTCACAAAAGACGCGTCATTTGACTTAAAAACTCGGCGACTTGTTTGTGTAAGTTTTCTCGATAAGCCCAATGATGCTTGACCTCGTAACTGGCCTCATTGGGCAGTAGTATTTTCATCAGCCCCATTTCTTCATAACGCTTGGCTAAATCATTAGGCAAGTAACCAACATGATGACCCGCCAGAATGAGCTGCGCGGTCGCCTCCATATGATAGGTAGTGGCACTCAAGGTTTTTGGACGGACATGATTGATACTCAAATCGGTAATATAGCCTCGTTTTATCCATGGATAGTTTTGTTCCAAATCCTCAAAAGTTAACCCTTCTGACCCATAAAACAATCGATGCTCGCGTCCACAGCAGACCACCTGCTTTTCAATAAATGCGGGCTGAAAAGTGAGTAGTGGTGGAAAACTGCCAAAATATCCCACACCAATATCACTCTCGTTGCTTAGCAGCTTCTCTAGCATGCTTTCAGGGCTTTGCACATCGATAGAAAAGTGGATAAGGGGATTGTCACGATAGCTAGCAGCCAAGCATTGGCGCAAAGCATCATAAAAAAACGTCGGCATCTGGTCAATGAGACACAGTCGGATATGACCGCCACGCACCGAATCCAATTGGCGAATATAGTGCAGTTGATGCTGAAAACTGGCAACCGCTTCAGTAAAACTCAAACAGGCTTCATAAACCGCTGCGCCATCTTCTGTCAGCTTAAAACCCGCGCGCCCACGATGACAAAGCGTCATACCTAAGCGATCTTCTAAATGGGTCAAATGACCACTAATGACAGAGGTCGTCACATTTAAGCGAGACTGTGCGGCTGTCACGCCCTGACACTCTACAATCGCCATAAAGCTGCGCAAGGTTTTGATGTCTATTTTTATCAATTCATCTAGCATCGGTCATTATTCCTCAGTAGCTATGATGTCTATCAAAATGAATCTTATATTTATCACTTTTCTAACATCAAATTTATATCAAACTTCTGATAATAACGGTTAAATCTAAATTACTACGAAAAATAAGAAGTTTACTTCTAAATTTTACCATGGTCTGACTTCAAATATTTAGGTATTGTCAAAGCATATAAAAAATTGCCTATTTTAAACAAACTGAAACAAGGATGTGATTTATGAAATTCAATCAACCATTAAGCGGCAACGATATGCCAAGATTTGGCGGCTTTGCTTCTATGATGCGCTTGCCGACTCAAGCTGATGCAGAAGGGTTAGATGTGGCGTTTGTGGGTGTGCCTTTAGATATTGGTGCGTCAAACCGTAGCGGTGCGCGATTGGGTCCACGACAAATTCGTGATGAATCACGCATGATTCGTCCCTATAATGTCGCCACTCGTGCAGCGCCTTTTGAGTCTTTACAAGTTGCTGATATCGGCGACGTGCCTATCAATACTTTCAACTTGCTAAAAAGCATTGATATCATCGAAAAATTCTATACTGATAAAATCGTGAATCATGGTGCTATTCCATTGACGTTGGGCGGCGATCATACCATTGCCTTGCCTATCTTACGTGCGCTTGCCAAAAAACACGGCCCTGTCGGCATGGTGCATATCGATGCGCATGCAGATATCAACGATGAGATGTTTGGCGAAAAAATCGCTCATGGTACACCGTTCCGCCGTGCTGTCGAAGAGAACTTAATCGATGGTAACCGCGTGGTACAGATTGGCTTACGTGGTACAGGCTATAGCGCCGAAGAGTTTGATTGGTCAACCCAGCAAGGCTTTCGTGTGGTGCCTGCCGAGGAATGCTGGTACAAGTCGCTGACGCCATTGATGGCAGAAGTACGCGAAAAGCTCGGTGATGGCCCCGTCTATTTAAGTTTCGATATCGATGGTATTGATCCTGCGTTTGCACCGGGTACGGGCACTGCTGAAATCGGTGGCTTGACCTCAACGCAAGCGATAGAAATCATTCGCGGTATGCGCGGACTTGATGTGGTGGGTGGCGATTTAGTAGAAGTGTCACCGCCGTATGATCCATTTGGTAACACCTCAGTATTGGCGGCAAACTTGCTGTTTGAGATGCTATGTATCTTACCGGGTGTGCGCTATGACGATAAGGTAAAGGCGGTGTATTAAGAATAATTTATAATCGCAAACTGCTTTTTATCAAGCTGCTTTTTATAAGGGATTAAAGGGCAGCTTGGGTTTAACACTGAACAACTTATTTAAACGCGATTGAACTTTTTAGGATGATTAACTCATGACGCAAACGCTTCAAACATCTTCTTCAGCGCCCGCCAAGCCGTCTCTGACATGTGGTGAGCTGCTCGTACAGTGGCTAGAGTATTATGGGGTAGAGACCGTATTTGGTATTCCGGGTGTGCATACGGTCGAGCTATATCGTGGTCTACCAAACACCAACATCCGCCACGTGACGCCGCGTCATGAACAAGGCGCGGGGTTTATGGCTGATGGCTATTACCGAGCGTCTGGCAAAGTCGGGGTATGCTTTATTATCACAGGCCCCGGTATGACCAATATCATGACAGCCATGGCGCAGGCGTTGGCAGACTCTATACCGATGCTAGTGATTTCTAGTGTTAATAAAGTGGCAGATACGGGCAGCGGTGAAGGGCACTTGCATGAATTGCACGATCAGCAAGGCATGGTCAGTAAGGTTACACTCATGAGCAAAACTATTTGGCAGCCTGAATCGTTACCCAAGGTCATCGCTGAAGCGTTTGCATTATTTAATGGCGCACGTCCAGGGCCAGTGCATATCCAGCTGCCCATTGATGTGATTACCGCAGATGCCAGCCATGTCGCAAAGCCCTCTAATTATTTAAATAAATTTGTAAAAAATTCAACTGATGCACATGGTTTAACGTTACCTCAAGTAATGAGACCGCTGCCCAATCCTGCGCAATTAGATTTGATCGTTGAATCTCTAAAAGCGGCAAAAAATCCAGTGATACTTTATGGTGGTGGCTGCGTCGATGTCGATCATGACACGCAAAAACTGGCAGAGCTTATCGATGCACCGACGTTTTTAACCATCAATGCCAAAGGTTTGCTGCCACCTAGCCACCCATTAAGTTTGGGTAGCAATCAGTCATTAGAGGCAGGTCGCGCCGTTATTTCTGAGGCTGATTGGGTATTGGCGATTGGTACTGAGCTGAGTGAGACTGATTATGATGTGTTCTTTAATGGCGAGTTTAAAATCAATGGCACGCTGATTCGTATCGACTGCGATGCCCAGCAATTACAGCGTCCTTTTAGAGCCGATATCGCAGTATTGTCCGATGCGCAAATGGCGGTAAGTGGTCTATGTAGTCGTTTAAAGGGTCAGGTGTTAAATCATCAAGCGGTATCACGAGTAAATGAGGCAAAACAAGCACTATTAGCAGGAATGACACCAGACTTTGCTGGGCAAAATGCGCTACTTCAATTGATTCGAGATGAAGTGAAAGACGTCATCTTCGTTGGTGATTCAACGCAGCCTGTCTATAGCGGCAATCTTGGTTTTGAGGCATTGGCGACGCGTCGATGGTTTAATTCATCGACTGGATTTGGCACGTTAGGTTATGGTTTGCCTGCTGCCATTGGTGCCATGATTGGTTCAAACAGTCCAGTGGTCAGCTTGATTGGCGACGGCGGTATTCAATTTACCATCGCAGAACTCATCTGTGCCGCCGAGCTTGAGCTGCCATTGATTGTGCTGCTGTGGAACAACCAAGGCTATGGCGAGATTCGTCGTTATATGGAAGAGGGTGGATTGCCACTAATCGGGGTTAATATTAAGACGCCAAACTTTGAGCCGCTGGCAGCAGGATTTGGTGCAGGTTATCGCAGAATCACAGCCAAACAGCAATTGCTCGACGCTTTAAAAGAAGATATCAAAGGTAAGCAACCCATCATCTATGAAGTTGATGAAGCCGATGACTTTTTGATTGAAATGGGTAAAACGTTCACCTGCTTTAGCTAACAATATAGTTAATCCTATATAAATCAGATACGGTGTCAGGCTTGCTTAGTCTGCTATTTGTAGTGCTTTCACTCGCCTTCCTTGTATCTAAATTATATTGAACCAACTATACCAACACTAAGCATAATAAAGGCTGGTCGCTCAAGGAAGAACGTCTATGATGCCACATGCTAACCGCTCGTCTGGTCGCTTGAGTACCTCGCTGGCAAGCTTATTAACGGATTTATCCGCCGTTGTTGGCGCGACCAATGTATTGACCAAACCCAGCCAGCAGCAGTCGTATACACAAGGAGCGATTGCTTCTATCACGGATGCTGTCGCGGCAGTTGTGATACCAGACTCTCTTGTGGCACTATGGCGCGTCATTAATCTCTGTGCGGCGGCTGATGTGATTATTATTGCTCAGGCTGCTAACACAGGGTTGACAGGAGGCTCGACACCTTACGGAGAGTACGATCGAGCAGTCGTCGTGATTTCTATGCAACGATTGGGCGGTGTTCATCTGCTCAATGATGCAGCAGAGCTTGTTGCCTTGCCAGCGGCTAGCCTCCAGCAGTTGGAGTCTCAGCTTGCGCCATTAGGGCGTGAGCCGCATTCAGTGCTGGGCTCAAGTTGTGTTGGTGCTTCAGTGATTGGCGGTATTTGCAACAGCTCTGGCGGTATGTTGGTGCAGCGTGGTCCGGCGTATACCGAGATGTCGCTATTTGCCAAACGTAATGCCATGGGTGAGTTTGAATTAATCAATCACTTAGGCATTGATTTAGGTGCAGAACCAGAAGAGATGCTTAGGAATTTACAAACTGGCACGTTCAATAAAAATCCAGATAGTGCCAACAGCAAGTCCTGTACAAACCATCATTATCAACACAAAGTGCGCGATTGCGAGGCAGACACACCTGCCAGATTTAATAATGACCCTAACGGATTATATGAAGCCTCTGGTTCAGCAGGCAAAGTCATTGTCTTTGCGGTTCGAGTCGCGACATTTGCCAAACCGACGCAAGAGCAAACGTTTTATATCTCGACTAATGACGCCAATACTTTGACCACACTCAGGCAACAGTGGCTAAAAAGCGAGCTAAACCTGCCTATTTTGGCAGAATATATGCATCAAGATTACAACGATATTACCATGCGCTATGGCCGCGATACTTGCTTAAGTATGCGAAAACTGCCAGCCAGTAAGATAGGAGCATTGTATCGGTTACAAGCCAAGATTGGCTATTATTTGGATAAATGGCGACTGCCTCAGACTTTACCAGATCGGCTGCTACAAATGACTGGTGTTTTCATGCCGCCGTCATTACCCAATTCTTTGGCTGAGCAGGCGTGCTCCTATCGTTATCATTTAATCATTAAAGTCGCGGATGGCAATAATACGGACGATGATAATAGCAATGATAACGGCAGTCATGGTCATATTGCCGCCGCTCAAGTATTTCTAAAGTCCCATATGCAGCAGCATCAAGGCGTCGTACATCTTTGTACAGCAGCAGAATCCCAAGCATTATTGGTGTTTCGTAGTGCGGCAACTGCTGCCATGTTTCGTTATTACAATCTTAACCACACAAGGTTTGGCGAGCTATTATCTACCGACATTGCCTTACCAAGGAATGCCGTAGATTGGGATGAAGTGCTACCTATTAACTTACAAAAGCAGGTCAGTAAACCCTTTTATTTGGGGCATTTTTTCTGTCATGTCATGCATCAAGACTATCTGTTATACCTTGAAGTGGATGCAAAAAAATTCAAGGATGAGTTGTTGGCGTTCTACGATCAACGTCGTATAGAGTACCCTGCTGAACACAATGTCGGTCATGTATATACCGCAAAATCTGCACTACATACTTTTTATAAAAAACTAGATCCGACCAATTCGCTAAATCCAGGCATTGGTCAGACAGCAAAATGGAAAAATTGGCGATCGTCGCCCATCAAGGAGGAATTAAATGACGAATTATCTCGATAAGTCGCAGCAACCGATATTAGGAAACGATGTTGTCGATTCAGAAACGCCGCAAGGAGAGCAGTGGCGTGCGTCAATGTGGAAGTTTTTATTGTTTTCAGCATTGGGCATTGCACTATTTATAATACCGTTCCAATGGGACGGAAAGGTTACGATTTTATTGGGTGTGTTAACGGACGCTTTGCAAGCTTTGTTGGGCGGTTCTGTCGTTTATGTGGCAATGGCAATCGTGACGACATCCTTTCTTGGGGCGCTGGCTGTGAAGGTATTAAAGCCCAACCTACATGAAGACTCTATAGTCAAAAAACTCTTCGATGTTGATTGGTTTTGGCTCACTGCCCGATTGCTAGGGATGGTGTTTGTCTGGATGATTTATCTGCAAGTCGGCCCTGAGTTTATTATTAATCGTAATACGGGCGGCGTTATTTTTGAAGATTTGATTCCAATTTTGATTCCTTTGTTTTTCTTCGCCATTTTATCGTTACCGTTTTTGACAGATTTTGGTTTGATGGAGTTTTTGGGCACACTGGCGAGCAAAATATTTGTCAAGCTGTTTAAGTTGCCAGGACGCTCAGCGGTAGATGCGATGTCCTCTTGGTTTGGCGCGGCTTCTATCGGTTTGCTGGTGACCATGCAGGAGTATGATAAAAGCTACTATAGTCAGCGTGAAGCGGCGATTATCGCGACGACTTTTTCGGTGACTTCTATCGCTTTTACTTACGTCGTCGCCAAAACCATCGGCGTGGACGATAACTTTGTTTATTTTTATCTGACCATTGCTTTGACGGGCTTTATCGCCGCGATTATTATGCCGCGTATACCACCACTTTCCTTAAAGCCTGACACCTATCATTCTGGCAAAAGTATGCTCGATGAAGGGATTCCTGCTCAGTACACAACTTACCAGTGGGCAGTCAATCGTGCTGTGACGCGCGCGCACTCAATGCCAAGTCTGGGTCAAGTATTCAAACGTAGTGTAAAGAATTTATTCGATATCTATTTTGGGCTAATCCCCGTGATTTTCGCAATTGGTACGATTGGTCTGGGCTTAGCCGAATATACGCCTGTGTTTAAATGGTTGTCTACACCGTTGGTACCGCTGCTTGATTTGTTACAAATTCCAGAGGCAGCAGAGGCGGCTCCAGCGATGATTATGGGCTTTGCGGATATGTATTTGCCAGCCTTGGTCGGTAAAAGTATTGAGAGTGAGATGACAAGATTTATCGTTGGTGCATGTTCTATTACTCAGATTATTTATATGTCTGAAGTGGGCGCGCTGATTTTGAAATCAAACATCAAGCTGAATGTGTTAGAGCTGTTTATGATTTTTATTCTTCGTACTCTGATCAGTTTGGTGGTGATTACCTCAGTGGCACATTTACTTTATTAGCCATGCAGTCAATATTAACCCAGCCTCTAGCATAACGAGATAATGTGCTAAATAATCGGTTTATCTAACTAAAGAATAAACTGATTATTTAGCGAATGATTTATAGAGACACTTATAAAGACAATAGGTATAACAACAATTATATCAAACCATATAAGGTGATTGACCATCATGGAAATGACGAATGCTAACAGTTTAACTAGAGAAAGCGCCATCCAAACGGTTCAAGATGAAGTGATGTTAAATACAGCCTATATAGATGGCAAATGGATGACTATTGAAGCACCTGCTACCGATACTGCTGATGCTGATAGCTATGATTCGAATTATGATTTATATGATTCAAATTCGGGAACAATGATCGCTACCACTCGATTGTGTACCAAGGTACAGGTAGAAGTGGCAGTCAATGCGGCTTCTGCGGCGTATCCATCTTGGTCGCAAACCGCCGTAAGCGAGCGCGCATCGTATCTCAACGCCATTGCTGATACGATGGATCGGCAGTTTGACAAATTGGTGGGATTGTCTGTGTTAAATAACGGTAAGCCCATTGAAGAGGCAAAAATAGACGTGAGCGATGCCATTGCCTGCTATCGCTATTATGCCAATTTCATCACAGAACAAGCGACTTGGTCGGAGGTATCTACTAGCGAGTCAGGCATACGTTTGCTAAAAACGTATGCACCTATTGGTATTTGCGCCCTTATTGTCCCGTGGAATTTTCCAATGGTGACCACTGCTTGGAAGTTAGCTCCTGCATTGGCTGCAGGCTGTACGGTGCTATTAAAGCCCTCCGAGGTGACATTATTGCCAGAGTTGATGCTGGGCAATATATTGTCTGCTATTAAACTACCGAAAGGAGTCGTTAATATTTTACCGGGTGCAGCTGAAGTGGGCGCTGCCATGACCTGCCATCCATTAATCGACAAAATTTCCTTTACTGGTAGCAACGCCGTTGGTGAAAAGGTGATGAGCCAAGCGGCAAAAGGTATCAAAGATGTCAGTCTAGAGCTGGGTGGTAAATCAGCCATTGTCATATGTGCAGATGCCGAGATCGACTACGCTTGTGATTTAATCATCGGTGGCATATTTACCAATGCCGGTCAGATCTGTTCAGCCACCTCAAGACTGCTCGTTCATGAAAGCATTGCTCAGTCGTTGTTCGACACATTAAAAGTTAAGACAGAAAGTTTGCAAATGGGTGATGGCTTTGACACTGACACGCAAATGGGTCCACTGGTTAGTGAGCAGCAGCTGAATCAAGTAAAAAAATATTTCGACATTGCTGCTGCCGAAAACCTGACTTGTCTCACAGGTGGTGAGGTCTTAAATCGACAAGGGTATTTTGCGATGCCGACCATTTATACCAATGTTCCAGTGACCAGTCGATTATGGACAGAGGAAGTTTTTGGGCCGGTACTAGTGAGTCAAACGTTTACCGACCATGCCGAGGCGATTGCTTTAGCCAATGATAGCCAGTTTGCTTTGGCCGCGAGCATTGTCAGCGCTGATGAAACGGCGGCAGTCGAGATGGCGCTACATATTCAAGCAGGTCATATCTGGATCAATGAACAACAAATTGTACTGCCAGAGTCAGGGTGGGGCGGCTTTAAGCAAAGTGGTATCGGTCGTGAGCTGGGCGTAGATGGCTTGTCTGCGTATCAAAAAAGCAAGCATGTGCTATTGAGTCATTAAACGTTGGGCGCTTTCATATCTTATTTAGCCATTGATATTGCTACCAATGGCTAAATAAGATAGTTGCTCTGTAAATTAACTTTACTGGACTAAGAATGCCATTCGATATAAAATTGAGCAATCATTCAAATTTTATCGCTGTGCTTATTTTTATATGAGATTACGGCTTTTGAGATGGAAAAACTATGTCACGTACCGCACTTTATAACCGTCAGGATGCCTTAGAACGCGCGTTACAGCTTTTTTGGCAAAAAGGCTTTCATGCTACTTCGTTAAAAGACATAGAAGAGGCGCTCGATATGCGTCCAGGAAGCATTTATGCTGCGTTTGGCAGTAAAGATGGATTATTTCAAGAAGCGTTAGACTACTATGCTCGCCTAGGTTTGAGTGAGCTTGAGCGGGTAATGGGCGCTTATCAATCGCCGCTGTTGGGGTTAGCCGCTTTCGTGCGTCAGTTGGGCGGTATTCGTGATAAAGGGCTGCCAAGTCAGGCTTGCATGCTGGTCAAAAGCTTACTGGAGCTTGGTGCTCGTGAGCAGACAGCGCTACAAAAAGTTGAAATGCTGCTGGCAGGTATGGAGCTGCGTTTTATAAATTACTTTACCGAAGCACAGCGGCTGGGTGAATTGGATACTGAGCTTGATGCGACTAGGCTTGGACGACGACTACAGGCGGAAATCATGGGGCTGCGTGCTTTTGCGCAGCGTGATGTCGAGAGTGCAGCGGTGCAAGCGTTGGCTGAAGATATGGCGCTCTCTATAGAAGCACTGCGTATTGATAAGCATACTGGCGTGTAGTGCATGTTGACTATTTGCAAATAAGCACTGCTAAAGGGTTATTGCCGATTAAGTAAGGCTGATTGCTAAGATATTTTTGGTATGAAAAAAAAGGGTTTTAGCGTTACTGTATAGTCTCGGGCTATACAGAAACTCTAAAACCCTTAGCTTTTCTAAAACCCTTAGTCTTGAAAACTCAACCATCAATAGATGATTTAGTCTGGCATGTCAGCCAACTGCTGCAAAATGCTTTTATAATTCTCAACACCTTGAGCACCGCTAATTAAATGACGCTCATTGAAAACCATAGATGGCACACTTTGAATGCCTTGTTGCTGCCAATGCTGCTTTTCTTTTTCTACCGCTGCAGCAAATCGCTGATCTTTTAAGATCGCCAGTGCTTCGCTACGATCCAGTCCGATTTCTGCTGCCACATCTGCAAGTACGGTACTGTCAGCCACATTTTTATTATCGACGAAATGTGCGACGAACAATGCTTGTTTTAGGTCGTGTATACGTCCTTGCTGATCAGCCCAATGCAGCAACTGATGCGCATTAAAAGTATTGTAAGTATGAAAGTCATCGGTAAACTGAAAATTAAATCCAGCTTCAGCACCTGCTTCGGTCATTCTAGCTCGGTTCTCTTGAATGTCCTCAGCAGTCGTACCGTACTTCTCCATGATATGCTCACGATAGTTTCGTCCTTCGTGCGGTGTATTAGGATTTAACTCAAATGGATGCCAGTGAATCTCGTGCGGAGTGTTGGTTTGTTTTAATGCCTCGGCTAGTTGACTATAGCCGATAGCGCACCAAGGGCAGACCACGTCCGACACGATATCTATTCGTAATGGCTTTTTTAAATCACTCATAGTGGCTCCTTATTGTATGCTTAGATAAATGGTCTTCTTATATACTGTACTTACTTGTATATGATGTTTTCTTATAGGCCTTATACAAAGGGCTATCCTAAATAAAATAATCTAGAATAGCCCTTTGTATTTTACACAATTTGTATTTTACACAATTAGTCAGCTTCAATTAGACAGCTTTATGCCATTCAAACTTTTCGAAAGGCTTGTCGATTGGCGTGTTGGCTAAATGGTTGGTGTAGTTGCTCATTACTTTTTGAGCCGCTGCAAGAACCACTTCTAAAATCTGACGTTTAGTAAAGCCTGCATCTAAGAACGCTTGAACTGCGTCATCATTTACATTACCACGATCACGAACGACCGATAGCGTAAAGTCGCGTAATGCTTCTAGTTTTGGAGTTGGTAGTGGCGTCTCGTTACGCAATGCTTCGGTGATTGCATCATTTACTTTCATACTTTTGGCAATACCTGTATGAGCAGGGACGCAATAATGACACTCATGCTCGACGTTGATGGTTTGCCATACAACAGTGGTTTCCTCATCATCAAAACTGCTGTCTAAAAATAGTTGATGTAGCTGTTGGTAGCCTTCGAGCAAGCCAGGCGCTTCAGCCATGACGGCATGTAGATTAGGTACCATGCCAAATGCTTTGATAGATACATCAAGCAAATCTTTACTTTCTGCTGGGGCTGTGTCTTTGTCGTGTAGAGTGAAGTCAGTCATATTAAAACCTTTTATTCATTATTAATAAATTGTTGTAAAGTAAGTGTGCAAGTGACTAAAGAGCCAAACATTTATTTGAGCGATTACTCATATTAATCAATGGAATTTACTTGAGTCGCTTAACAACTGCAGCCACTATAATTCATTTTGAGCAATCGTTCAAATAATATTTGAGTGAATGCTCAAGTTGTTTGTAACTTTGACTTACATTCAAAGCTAGGCGGCATCACGACAGTTATTTGTTTTTCTTAACCAAGTCATTGCTAAATGGCATTGTTAACAATCCCCATAGCGAAGCATTTTGTTTGGCTGCTGGGTATTCTTTTAGTCCAATATCTAGCTCATTATCAGACTGCTTTGCTTTACCCTTATAACTATCAAAAATCCAATCCCACCAAATGACACTAAAGCCATAATTTGAGTTGGTTTCACTGACGCGTTGGCTATGGTGAATACGGTGCAAAATCTGGGTCATTAATATTAATCGCAGCGGTTTTTCAAGCGAAGGTGGCAGGCGAATATTGGCATGGTTAAATATCGCTAAGCCATTTAACGCAATCTCAAATATCAATACGGCGATGGCAGGAACGCCCAACAAGCTGACGGCAACGAGCTTCACTAGAATGCTTAAAACGATTTCAATGGGATGAAATCTAAGCCCTGTACTGGCATCGACATGTGCATCAGCGTGATGGACTTTATGCAGACGCCATAGCATAGGCACGCGGTGAAATAATCGATGCTGCCAGTAAATGATGATGTCGAGCAATATTAAGCTTAGTATGATGACGACAATGCTTGGCAAATTGATGATATTAAATAGACCAATCCCATGCTGCTGATTATAAAGCGCCACAGCCGTTAGACCGACAGGCACCGCTAGACGAGCAATAACGGATGACGCAAACACCAAGCCAAAGTTAGCGAACCAGCGTTTGCTGCTTTTGATCGGTGCTTGACGTGCAGGCATGCGCCATTCTATCAGCATCATAATCACTAAAATGCTTAAAAAGAACCCAAGCCGCCACCATACTTCGTTAGTCATTAGCTGCCTCTTAACTTATTATATTTATATACTGTTTTTATCTATTTCTAGCTGTTTAAGGGTATGGTAGCCACCATGGATACGGGTAAAAATCGTAATTGCGCAAGCAGTGGCAAAAATGCTGGCGAGTAATACAAAGTGCTGTGGCCACAGGCAAAAAGCGACAAACAGTGCGATGGTTTCGGTGCCCTCAGTCAAACCGTTTAAATAATAAAAACTCTTATATTTAAACTGCGGTTTATTCAGTGTAAACTTTTCCGCAGCAATGGCAAACGCTAAGAAGCTAGAGCCTGTGCCAATAAAGGTCGCGAGTAATAAAGCGCCAGCAATGGCATTCTGTTCAGGATTTGCCAATATAAAACCCAGCGGGATGGCGGCATAAAATAAAAAGTCGAGCGTAATATCTAAGTAGCCGCCTGCGCTAGAGCTTTGCTTTGCATAACGGGCTAAAGCGCCATCAAGACCATCAAAAATACGATTTAATGCAATGGCTGCCAGTGCGCCATACCAAAGCTCAAACGCCAGTAATGGCACCGCTAACATACCGATTAAAAAGCCTGCCACCGTGAGTTGATCAGCCGTAATACCGCGTTTGTGCAAGACAACGACGACAGGGCTTAGTATCGGCTTAATCATGGGCGTAAGAAATTTATCTAGCATGCGCTTGCCTTTTGTATTTCGCTTTGATGTTTAGAATTTAGATCTACAAGTTTAAAAGTATAAGCCTAAAACTACAGGTCTAAATGAATAACTTTACCGTTTGCGGCCTCAGCATCGCTATAATCGTGCGTGACCATGATGGCGGGAAGTTTATGAGTGCGGATTTGCTCAAACACCAGTTGCCGCGTATCTACTCGAAGTTGGGTATCAAGCTTGCTAAAAGGCTCATCAAGTAGTATCGCTTTTGGTGCGCTGAGCAAGGTGCGCAGTAGCGCCACTCGTGCTTGTTGTCCGCCCGATAAATTATCAGGATGGCGATCTCCCATGCCTGCTAGCCCCACTTGTGCCAGCGCTTGTTCTATTTTTTCACGGCGCTGTTTTTTATTGCTGTTTTTATTACTTTTAGGCATCGCAAACGCAATATTACCTGCGACCGATAAATGCGAAAACAGTAGGGCATCTTGATACAGTACCCCAATATGCCGCAGATGCGTCGGCAGATGGCTTACATTTTCATCATTTAACCAGACCTCACCAATAGCGGTAAAACCATTTGGCAATATACCTGTGAGCCAATTCAATAAACTCGATTTACCACTGCCAGATGGACCCATGATGGTTAGTATTTCACCACCAGCAATCTGCTCATCTAGGCTGAGTAGTAGCTCGCCTTTTCGATATAACTGTAAGTTTTTTATCTGTAAAGAGGATTGCATCAAAGGCCCTTTTCTTTGCGTTTTTATTATTAGGTATTTTCAAAATTAGTGCTATTTAGAATCAGTGCTCTTCAAAACGAATATATTTTAAAAAACGTTTTAACGGCTGCTATTTTTACCACTTTTAAAGAAGTACTTTGGCAATATCCACGCCAATATAAAGCCAACTAAGGGTAGCGCCATTTGGATGATGGCATACACTGCACTGGTGCGTCTACTGGCACCATTAGCGAGGGTTACGGCTTCTGTGGTGATGGTGGCGATTCGTCCGCCACCTGCCAATAATGTCGGTAAGTATTGACCAAAGCTAATGGCTAAACCAAGGGCAATGGCAATTAACAACGGCGCAAACAGTTGTGGTAATTTCACCTGCAAAAATACTCTAGCAGGAGTTGCACCAAGGCTTGCCGCTACATGAGCAAAACGAGGGTCTAGACGTCGATAACTGCTAGCAAGCGATAAAAACACATAGGGCAGCACAAAGAGCAGATGGGCAAATGCCACATTAAAAAATGCCGTTTGATTATTCACCAGTTGCTGTAGCCATACTAAGCCAAATAAAAAAGCAATGCTCGGCACTAACAGCGGCAAATAGATAATTAAACTGGTAAATTTTGAAAGTGGCTTTTTACTTAATTGCTCAGCTTCTAAACACAATAAAGTCAGCACAATGGCAAATATAGTACTCACGATACCGATTGTAATGGTATTAAATAGCGGCGTACCCATTTGCGTAAAGGCGCTTTGAAAATGTAATAACACTAACTGCTCTGGCAATACAGCTGGGAAACGCCAAAAACCAGCCACTGACCACATTACCAGCCCAATGAGCGCTAGCAAGATAAAGCCAATTACCACAGTGGTCAACGCTGCGGTGATTTTTTGCCATATGACATCGGCATAGTGGCGCTTACCATTTATCAACGTGCCATTAAAGCAAGTTTTTATCGCTTTCTCAGCACCCAGCCACAAAGCGATTAAACCACCCGTCAACGCCAGCTGTAATAACGCGCCCGCCGAGGCTTTTATACGTAAGTTTAAATCAACATCGTTAAACCATTGCATGATAGTGACCGCCAGTGTTGGCGGCGTGTTTGGACCGAGTATCAATGGCATCTCGACACTGGCACTGGCATAGGCAAGCACGGCTAAGATAGGCAAACGTAAAAAAGGATAGAGGACAGGAAGTACCGCTTTAAAAAAGGCAGTAATGGGGTAATAGCCGAGATTTAGCGCGACTTTATACTGCCGCCGTAGCTTTTTACCAAGCTCTGGTTGTGCCAAAGCGCCTAGTGCCATGAGTAATAAAAATGGCAGCTCTTTTAAGGTTAAACCTAAGATAATACTGATGCCGTAGGGGTCATGTGGAAATATACCGTCTGGAGCCAATTCCCAGCCACTTAGCCATGGTGATATAAGGCGTGAAAACATACCAGAAGGCGCAATTAAAAAACCAACGGCGATGGCTGCTGCTGCATGAGGAATGACCAAGATTGGACTAAGTAAATGCTCAATACGGGTCAACCAAACGCTATTAAAAAATGCCGCCAATATCATCAATGCTATGACAAAAGCGAGTAGCGTGCTTATCAAACCAGTAGCGATGCTTAACGCTACCATTTGGGTAAGACCAGGCGTGTGCCAAAGATCGTTAAAACCTTGTAGACTAAAGGTCGTTTTCTCAAGTGCAGGCACCCAGCTAAAGGCAGGTAACAGCACACTGAGCAGACCACCGAGCACCGGTAATATCAGTAGCAGCAGTAAAAATGTCGGACTCAAGGAGACGGTACGCGTAAATAGATCTGTTTTATAAGGCGCGGTTATGCGAGTGCTTGTTGCGGAATTGACGTTTTTCTTCTCCCTTTTATTGTTAGAATCTTTACTCATGGGCTGACTCCATAACGTGTCTGCCAGCCTTGCATAATGGCATCAACCCAGCTCGGATGTGGTTCATTCACGGTACGTTTTATAGCGTCAACAGGTAGGGCGCTCGGATGCGGTTTGTTAGTCTTGAATAGCGCTTGTTGCTCAGGGTCGAGCGTCGATTGGATGAGTACGGTTTTATCACCCCACACAGCAGGCGTTTGCTTTCTAGCCTGTGCTTCTGGGCTTAGCAAGAAGTTTGCCACTAGCTGCGCGGCTTGTGGGTGGCTGGCGTTATAAGGAATCGCCACAAAATGGGTGTTACTTAAGCTGCCATCGCTCATGGCATAGCTACGAATGCTCTGGGGTAAATCATAACGCTGCACGGCTGCGGGTACTTCAGGTGCAGAAAAAGTAAAGGCCAAGCTCAGCTCGGTATCATCGACCAAACGCCGCATGTGCGCGCCCGTTTGCACAAACTGCTCACCCTTACGCCATAGGGCGGGGTGCAAATTATCTAGAAACGTCCATAAAGGGGATAATATAATATCTGTATTTTGCTCAGTAGCTGGCAGGTTCAGCTGTGCCTTGGTATTTTCGCCTGTTTTCGCATCATGTTGCTCGTGTAGCATGACTAAGGCATATTTTAAAAAGCTCATGCCTAAAAAGTCAGGCGGCTTTGGGTAGCTAAATCGTCCGGGGTTTTGCGCTGTCCAATTGACTAGCTGATTTAAAGTAGTTGGTGGTTTGTTAGTTGATAAGCTGTCGTAATAAAAAGTCAGCGAGGCTTGTCCCCATGGCGCTTCCATACCATTGGTCGGTACACCAAAATCAAAGTTAACCGCAGGATTATTATCTGGATCGGTCAACGCAAAGTTAGGAAGCTTGTTCGCCCACTGTTTCAGCAATAACGAGTTCTCACTCATGGTGGCAAAGTTGGCACCATTTATCCAGATGAGATCCACGCTGCCTTTATCGTTATTATTGGCTGATTTTTCTGCGAGTACGCGACTGACGGCTTCACTGGTGTCACTCAATTTGACATGAACCAAGTTAATATTATATTTGTCATCGACTTGCTCGGCGGCCCACTGTAGATAGGCATTGATTTGCGGGTCACCGCCCCACGCATAGAAGTAGACATCTTGATTGCTACCTTGCGCCTCTATCTGCTGCCAAGATGATAAATTTTGATTAAGGTTAGCAGTAGTGGGTGAGGCAGTGCTTGCTGATATACCAATACAAACGCTAAGCACCATAGCGTAGGCGCTATAGCGGCTTAGATTTTTTAACGTGGTCAAAGCTGGTAAAGATTTAATAACGTACATTTATGTTCTAACCTCGGCGCCATGTATGGTATTTCTCAAGCCAGTTTAATACCGTTTCGGGCGCATGATTACGTTTCCATTCACCAGCCGCGTACTTATTCCCCTCCGCCCACGTTGGATACATATGGATAGTGCCGAGTATTTTATTCAGCCCTAAACCGTGCTTCATCGCCAGTATGAATTCTGGCATTAAGTCCCCAGCATGCTCAGCGACGATGGTCACGCCCAGTATTTTATCTTTGCCTTTAGGCGTAATGACTTTGATAAAACCATGATTGGCACTTTCCGTCACCGCGCGATCTAAGTCTTTAAAGTTGTAGCGGGTAATTTCAAAATCGATGCCTTTTTCGATAGCTTCTTGCTCATTTAAGCCCACGCGTGCGACTTCTGGATCGATAAAGGTTGTCCACGGAATGACGCGGTAATCGACTTTAAACTTCTTTAGATGTCCAAACAAACCATTTACGGCGGCGTACCATGCCTGATGGGAGGCCACATGAGTAAATTGGTAAGGACCAGCGACATCACCAGCGGCGTAGATATTAGGGTAAAGGGTTTCTAAATAGTCATCGGTATCAATCGTACGCTCCGTTTCGATGCCCAAATTTTCAAGGCCATAACCTTGTAAGCGGGCACTACGTCCAACGGCACAAAGCAACTCATCATATTCAATTGCGATTTCTTGCTTGTTTTGACGGTCTTGCTTAACGGTACTGCCGCCTTGCGCTTCAACGATAATGAACTTTTTACCATCGCGAGTTTCACAGCGAATCGCTTGATGCGAGGTTAAAATATTTACGCCGCTCTCAACGAGGACTTTCTGCGCAAATTCTGAGACTTCCACGTCTTCTTTTTTCATCAGACGCGCGCCTCTTTCGATTTGGGTCACATTGGAGCCTAAGCGTGCAAAGGCTTGCGCCAGCTCAGAGCCGATTGGTCCGCCGCCAAGGACGACCAGCTTTTTCGGTGCTGCTTCTAATTCGGTAAATTTATTCCATATAGTATCGCTGGTCACATAGCCGGTTTCTTTCAAACCCGGTAAGTCTGGGATAAATGGACGCGCGCCAGTAGCGATAACGATGGAGCGTGCGGTAAGGGTTTGCGTGCCACCATCGTTTAGCGCAATATCTACTGTCCACGGGTCGATGAATTTGGCATAGCCTTTTAGCACTTCGACACCCAAGTCCGTATAACGCTCGACGCTATCATTTGGGGCGATGTCAGCGATGACTTTATGAATGCGGGTCATGACGTTCTTAAATGAAAACTCTGGTGGTGTATTCTCCAAGCCGTAACGATCAGCATGGCGCATTTGTTCTGCCACTTTTGCGCTTTTAATGAGGGCTTTACTGGGTACACAGCCATAGTTTAAGCAGTCACCACCCATCTCGCCCGCTTCGATTAAGGTTACTTTTGCTCGGACGGTCGCCGCGATATAGCTAGTGACTAGCCCGCCAGCACCTGCGCCAATCACGATCATGTTCCGATCGAATTTTTTTGGTTTACTATAGTTTTTATAGACGCGGCGTTTTTTTAGCATATTTAATATGCCTTTTGCGATTAATGGGAAAAAACCTAACAACGCAAATGAGACAATCAAATTAAACGATAAAATTCCCGACAAACTGTCAATTTGCGCCAATTGCGTACCTGCATTGACATACACGAAGGTACCAGCGAGCATACCGATTTGGCTTACCCAATAGAATGTCCTCGCTTTAATCGCGGTGACACCCATGAGTAAATTAATCAAAAAGAACGGAAATATCGGCACTAAGCGTAGGGTAAATAAGTAAAATCCGCCTTCTTTTTCGACGCCAGCATCAATGGCTGCTAAGCGCTCAGGAAAGCGCTGCTTAATCGTATCACGCAGTAAATAACGTGAGGTTAAAAAGGCGAGTGTCGCGCCAATACTGGAGGCAAATGAGGCGACCAGTAACCCTTGCCATAAACCAAATAATGCGCCAGCTGCCAAGGTTAAAATAGCGGCACCCGGTAAGGATAGGGCGGTGACAACGATATAAAGTAAAAAGAATCCACCGATAATCAATAATGGTGATTGCGTTTTATAGTCGTTAAATTGCGCCATTGAGCCTTTTAAACCGTCAAGCGTCAGTAATTGATTGAGGTCAAAGTAGAAAAAGCTTGCTGCCAATATTAATATTAACAGTATTAACAATATGCTTTTAATCATAAAATATCCGGCTAAGTAGTAGAGCGAAGGCTAAAGTCATCGTCATTCTTTTATGATTAAGAACCTTGACCATGTTAGTGGTAATGACAAGTTAGTGGTAACGATAATTGCGTTAAGTTTTTTGCATGGTTTGTGCATTTATATACAATAAAACAGCTAACTTAGTAGTCTTCATAGTATAGCGCTTGAGTTTCGGACGCTAGTATTTATATTCTTGCATGTTCAATCCAGTCCAATCTAACGATAAATATGACTGATGTTTAGGCTAAAGAAACTTTTTTGCCCAAGGTTAAGGTATCCCAGTCTCTCATTAAGAAAAGCGCCAAACACGCAGCCAACATCGGCCATGCTGCAAAGAACAACAAGTTATCAAAAGGCTTGAGATATAAGCCAAAGGTTGAGAACGTCGAAATCGAATGAAGTAGCAAGATAATGCCGTAAGTCCAAGTTTTGAATAATCCTGTGACGAACAACAGAATGAGGATGAATTGAGCCGCGCCAATGACATAAAACACGGTGTCGCCTATACTTTCAAAACCATAAAAACTAGAAAAGACGCCTGCGGCATGATCAGGATTAATCAGCTTATCTAAAGTCCAGACTAAAAAAACAATGAAAATACCCAGTCGAAGCAATAACAGTGAAAGAGGGAGATGTTTTGGCATAAGTTATTTCTTCTTAATAAGCGTTGAAAGTGAGTGCGAAAGAGTTTGGCAAGTCTAATCAATGGAATATCTGGCAATGACTACTATTGTTAGGTAGTAAGCATGAATAAAGTGTTTATTTTGAGTGATTACTCAAAATTAGATAAAATACTAACGCTCAGTAGGTCAATAAACTGCATTGTAGTTGTTATTGAATGGTTGTTCAAGTTCGTAGCCTCAAGCATGCTACTGTTCGAGAGTATCGTTACGTTTTTCAACCAAAGCAGCAAGGCTCGCTTAAAGGTGCTCGTTTGTTACATAATAAAAAGCCTTTCATAGACTGATATAGTCCATGAAAGGCTTTTCGCTTACATGATAAGCATCAAGACATTGAACGGTTACCACATCAAATCATCTGGAATCACATAGGCGGCATAAGGATCATCTTCTGCCAGTACTTCTTCTGATGTATCGTTAGACACGACTATGAAGCCCTCCATTTTCGCATCGATGCGATCTGCCAACGGACGAGGAAGGAGGGCATAGCCTTCTTCTAAGCGTGCAATCACCACATGACCGGCGACGATTTGCTCATATAGTTTTTGAGTGACAAAGATTTTTTTAACCTTAGCATTATCGACAAATTGATAATTAACCTCGCCATTGGTATCAGCAATCTGATGCTGCTTAATCATTTGTACGATATTGGCCTTGAGCATCTTCTCTTCTAAAACACGTTGTTTTTCTTGATTGAGCTTTTGATCTTTCTCTAGTTTTTTCGCTTGGGCTTCTGCCAACGCTTTTTTTGCTTCCATGCTTTCTGAGTCACCAGTACGCTTGGCATGCTGAGTCTGCTTGCTGATTTTCTTGGCTTTTTTGCTATCCACCAATCCCGCTTTTAATAACTGAGCCTGTAGGGCATTTTTTGCCATAATTCCATCACCTAGATAAGGATACTTAAATCATAAATGCTAAAAAACCATTGTAGCAAAATTCGCTACGGCATGTTGTTAGACGATGACAAGACTTTTTTTAATTATGGTAGAAGTGGGCACACATCGCTGGCTGAAGCCATTTAAATTGGTTATTATCAAGGCAGTGGATATGCTTTTTCTGCCGATATGCTTTTTGGTAACTATGTTCTTTGGTAACCATGTTTTTCGGTGACCATATTTATAGTGGGCATAGAAAGCTGTATAGGATTAAATCGTTAAATTTAAGGACGGAATATGACAACATCACAGCACATTTTAGCCTGTATAGACGGCTCGGCAGTGACTGAATCGGTTTGTGACTATGCAGCATGGTATGCCAGTAAGTTAAATTTACCCGTAGCGTTGTTACATGTGAGTGAGGTTCCAGCCTCGACCAGACGCGATTTGTCAGGCGCAATAGGAGTCAATAGCCGCCAGTTTTTATTGGAGGAATTGACACAGTTAGACGAGCAAAGAGCGAAGGTGGTGAACAGTTATAGCAATGCTTTGGTACAAGACGCAAAAAGCCATATCCAAGGCAACTTTACTCAGGTCGATATTCGTATCTACCAACGTCGCGGCAAGCTGTTACCTGCCATTGAGCATTTTAAAGCAGAAAATCGTGCCATCGTCATGGGACGCCGAGGTGAAGATCACAAAAGCAGCCGTATTAATATCGGTAGCCAAATCGAAACCGTTGCCCGCGCATCTGACGTTCCTATATTGATTTGCTCAGAGACGTTCAAAGAGCCTAGCTCATATATGATAGCTTTTGATGGTAGCAAAACGGCTATTAAAGCAGCATGGATGGTTGCGAGAAGTCCTGTGCTAAAAGGATTGCAAGGTCATATCGTCATGATAGGCAATCATAACGACGCGTCAAAACAGAGCTTAAGCGCCGCAGCGGCACAATTGGAGGATGCAGGTTTTAGCGTAGCGGCACATCATTTATCTGCCTCCGATGCCGTTGATGGCTTGTTAAGATTTCAGGTAGAAAACCACATTGATATCATGGTGGTGGGTGCTTATGGACATTCGAAATTGCAACAATTATTTCTTGGTAGTACCACGACAGAAATTATCGCCAGCACGCTATCTCCTGTGATTTTAGTACGTTGAAAACTCGGTAAGGTTTATAATAGCGAGGTGCAATCATTGCGCCTTCAGCTGTCGATAACGTTCAATAATCATATCTGACGTTTGCTAAAGGATCATCTCATCATACTATTTTTGGACATGGTTTATGCTTATTCATGCAGACTTTACCCGCCGCGCTGCCCTTACACCTGAACAACACCAGTGGATTAAGTCACCACAAAATGGAGTAGAGCGCGTGATGCTTGACCGTGTGGGTGCAGAAAAAGCACGTGCCACTAGCCTTGTACGCTATGCGCCCAATTCTTATTTTCCGCATCATCTACATCCGGGTGGTGAAGAGATTTTAGTATTGTCAGGTACTTTTTCTGCAGATGACAAACATTACCCAGCAGGTTGGTATTTGCGCAATCCACCGACCTCAGGACACAAGCCTTATAGTGATGAAGGCGCAGTGATTTTCGTCAAGCTACGTCAAATGCCAGCTGATGAACCTCATTATGTGGCTATCAATACTAAAGATAAGGCTCATTGGCAACAACAGGGCAGCCGTGATGTTTGTCCTCTATTCTCGGGTGATAATGAGCAAGTGAGTTTGCAGCGTATCAAGGCAGGCGAGTTACTGTTTAATGAGGCAATCTGTGGCGGTGCAGAAATACTGGTGTTAGCAGGCGAGTTGATAGATGAGGGTCAAGTTTATCAGCGCGGCAGCTGGATACGTCTGCCAGCAGGTGAGCATGCGCAAATACAGGCAGGATCTGAAGGAGCTACAGTGTATCTCAAGACAGGTCATTTAATGCAAGTGATAGGGTTGTAGGGGTAGTGATCACATTTTATGAGCAGCTCACCAGCTGCTCATATTCTACAATGTCACTATACTTTTATTTAGACAACAAAAGTAGATAAGCAGTGGAGTAATGATTAGTAACGCAAAATTTATCAATCATTATTTAAACCGCTTTCAAAATAGTTCAAAAATACAAAACGTCATTGCTTATCACTCTATACTTTGGGCATCCTCTCGTTTGACAATTTTATGCTGGTCTTCTGTGCTATCGACTTTCCAATAGCTAGATATGTACAAATGCGTTTTGGGTATTGGGCGATCTACCTTAAAATAATGGCGTAGAGCGCGCATACTATGGAACTCGCAAGCTGCCCAAACAGCAGGTTGTCCTGCTAGCCACGTAAGCGTTTTAACGCGATCAAGTAATGGGCTAGTTTCTGCATTTGGATGCGCGTTTATCACCCAATGAATATCAACGTTGTCTGGCTTCTTGAGTAGTTGCTTATCTGTTTCAGTGGTAATCTCAAGGACTGCATAGCCGTGTGCGTTAGCAGGTAGCTGGGCAAGATTGACGGTAATCGCCGGCAGCGCTGTCATATCACCGATCAATAAAAACCAATCAGCCTCATTGTTAATCAGCTTCTTTGGTCCAGGGCCACCTACCAATATTTGCTCGCCCACTTGGGCGTTACGTGCCCATGCTGAAGCAGGGCCTTCTGTCTCGTGCAACACAAAATCGACATCTATTTCGTCATCACGTTGAAGGCTGACGGTATAGGTGCGCATCAATGGTCGAGTGTCATCGCCTTGAGGGAATATTAGCTTAATGTACGCGCTTTCTTGATCTGCCGGAAAATCAGTCAATCCAGCACCGCCAAGCGTGACGCGGCACATATGTGGCGTGAGGTATTTACTTCCAATTACATCTAGCATTCTTGGGGTAGGTTTGGCCATATTAATACTTTCCTTTATTTAACTGTTTCATATTTTTAGCCCATTTATTAGATTTGGTTGAGATTGATATTCTCTGGTAATGGTAAGTTCTACATTGCCTAAAAATTGGCTTTTAGGCTGACGGATATTTGGCGCTCAGGTCCCATCCAGCAATTGTTAATATCATAACAAGCGCCGACATAGGTCTTATCAAAGAGATTGTTGATACTCGCGCCGACAGTGAGCATCGGATTGATTTGATAATTACCGCCAATGTCTACCAACGTCACGCTTGGTAATTCGTCTGAGTTTTGCTTATCAAGTTGCATACCGCCTTCATAGCGTACGCCAGCATTGAGACTGAGCTTGTCAGTAGCATAATAATCTGTCCACAATGTTGCCTTGTGCTTCGCCGTTTGCGCAGGGGTATTGCCGACCACATCAGGGTTGAATTCATCCTCTGTAATCTCAGCATCGGTATAGCTGTAGCTTGCCGCGACATCTACCCAGTCGTTGAGCATATGACTGCCCGAAACTTCAAATCCTTTAGAGGTAATTTCACCCGTTTGAACTTTTTGTTGATAATTAGATGGGTTCGTCACTATGACATTTTTTTGAGTGATATCAAATACCGCAAGCGTGCCTTGTGTGGCGCGATTGGCAGAGAGATATTTGACACCAGCCTCTAGCTGATCGGCAGTCGTTGGCTTAAATGGCGCATTGGTAATAAAGTTACTACCGACCACTGGCTGAAACGACTGAGAATAGCTTGCATAAGGAGATAGACCATTATCAAAGTCGTAAATGGCTGCGAGACGACCACTGGTTTTTGAGGCATCATTGTTAATTGTTTTTTCATTATAAATAACGCCTTTAGTGGCTTCGGTTTGCTCAGTACTACTATCAAAATTGTCGTGACGTAAGCCTGCTACCACTGTCAAATCTTGCCATTTCATCTCATCTTGTACATAAAAACCAAGCTGGCTTTGTTCAATGTTTTCATTTTGACGATAAGCCTCTAAAGGCAACGTATCGGCATTTATTTGTGAGTAATCTGGATTGGATAAGTCAAGATTTGGCGTGCCATTTGCGCCAGCATCATAATAAGTGGCGGTACTGTCTGTCTCTTGATACTCAATACCAAATAATAAATTGTGCGAGGTATTGGTAGTATCTAGCTGATAAGCAAGTTGGTTGTCCGTGGTCCAGTTGTTCATGCTCTCATCGGTAGTATAGGCTACGCGGTTGAGTATCTTATCACTGCCGTTTACAAACCCGCTGTTGTACATATTACGCTGCTGCGCCTCGGCATCGGTATAGCGCGTGATATGTTTAAAGGTGAGCGTATCATTGATGTTCCAGTTCACCGTGACACTCGGCATGAGTACTTCTTTGCTGAAGTGATTCCACTCATCGCCGGCATAGGCGTCACTGCCCAGTTTTCCATAGCTGGCATGGTAGACAGTGCCAACGGCAGGCAGTGGAGTGGAAGGCACCATTTCCGGATCATCTTGATAAAACAGATTGGCAAGAACGGACACATCTTTTGTCGGTTGCCATTCCAGTGACGGATTGATCAGGGTACGTTCTTCTTCTGTGGTTTGCATCTGCCCGTCTTTTTGTCGTTTTAATGCCACCAGTCGATAATTGATTGTGTCTGTGATAGGTCCTGTCGTATCGACCGCCACTTCTTTTAGGTTTTGATTACCCACTCGCAACTGTACCTCAGATGCTTGAGTGCTTTTTGGGGTTTTGGCGACTTGATTGACCATGCCACCTGGAGATGCATAGCCATAGAGTGAGGATGCGGGCCCTTTGACTACTTCGACTGCTTCTGTTGCGTAGATATCAACTTGCGGCATCAGATTCCAAGCCCCATCGTAGGGCAGTCTTAATCCATCGTAAAAATTGGAGTAAGTCTTAAAACCGCGAATATTGTATTCATCAAAGATGGACACCGTACCGCGACTCTCAGTACTCACCCCTGGCTCATAACGTAACGCTGCATTGACACTGTCTGCTTGACGTTTTTGTAACAGCGCTTGATCGATTCTCGTATAGCTCATGGGCGCATCATTAGGATCTAACGCTGTTTTGGTGCCTGTGCTACGGTAGTTGTCGGCATAGACAGTAATGGTATCCAAGGTGGTCGATGGTGTCACGGTCTCATTATTATTAACATCATTATCAACGTCGTTCTCAACACTGTTTTCGATGTTATTCGGCATTGTCTCAGCATAAGCTGCATGGCTCAAACCCATTACCAATCCCAGTTGCACCGCGAGAGTTAAACGTTTTTGACGAATGGATGTAGACGTTGAGATAAAACGCATCATATTTCCTTGTAAATTATTAAATGCCGAAAGCGAAAGAAAAAGAATAATAACATTAATGATTATCATTATCATTAAAAATTTACAAACAAAGCGCTGTTAGTAAGATGTCGAGTGAAGTGGCCCCATTTTTAGCCCATCAAGATGACTATGATGCAAACATGAAAATTGAAGAAACGCCTTAATATGACGATAATTTTTGACTGTAAGCAATGGTGTTTACAAGGCTTTTCTCGTATGATGCAGCCGTCTATTTGGAATCAACTTTTAGATCAACAGACAGACAGGATTTATTACTACTATTAATAGGTCTAGGTCGTTCATTGAGCAACCAAAGATTGTTAAAGGTCATATTTATGAACAGACATACAAGTCAATCAACCAATACTCAACGCTATTTTACGGTATGGCGTTGGCATTTTTATGCGGGAATGTTTATAGCACCTTTCTTAATTATCCTAGCTTGCAGCGCACTTGGCATGCTGTTGATGTCTAACATCTCAGGTCGTGATGATGATCGTCTCACCATTACCACCCCAGATTCAGCGGTGACGGCATTAATTACTGCCCCTATTTCTACGCAAGCTAAAAATGCGTTGAACACTTTACCTGACAGCACGCTGGTGAAATATATCGCGCCTCGTGATACGGACACCGTTGCCTTGTTTCAAGTTAAGTCAGCCAGTCAGGATTATATGGTGGCGGTGAATCCTTATACGGCTGATGTCGTTAAAAGCACACCGACTAATAGTGGTCTGTACTATACCTTTAATGATATTCATGCTGATTTACTATTGGGCAAAGTCGGTGATTATATCCAAGAAACCACTGCTTCATTAACCATCTTAATGATTCTAACGGGTTGGTATCTATGGTGGCAAAAACGCAAATCACTCAAAGCCATGCTTATAACCATTGATGCTGTGAATAATAAGAAAAAACGCTCATTCATACGTACCATCCATGCGACATTGGGCAGTTGGATATCTGTGTTGCTACTGTTTTTCTGTATTTCAGGAATGGCATGGGCAGGCATCTGGGGCGAGCGTATGGTACAGGCATGGAGTCAGTTTCCTGCGGGCAAATGGGGCGTTGCGCCAATGCCGCTTTCCATTGATCACAGTCAACATCATGCTGGTATGGATATGAATAACGCTGAAGCCACGCCGCACGTTCATGGAGCAACACCAGCCACAGCACCCACGCATGGTGATGCACTAAATACGGGTAGTACCAAAGATGTGCCTTGGGTGCTTGAATTGACACCAATGCCAGCATCTGGTACTGTCGCTGGCAAGGATGGTATCGAGTCCAATATACCGATTATGATCGATACTGTAGATCGATTTGCCCGTGAGATTGGTGTTGTCGGACGTTACCAATTAAATCTGCCACAGGGTAGTACGGGCGTCTGGACGATTAGCCAAGACTCAATGAGCTATGATATGAAAAATCCAATGGCTGATCGTACGGTACATATCGATCGTTATTCGGGCAATATTTTGGCAGATATCCGCTTTGATGATTACAATGCTTTTGGTAAATTTATGGCGGCAGGCATTGCGATTCATATGGGGACGCTTGGATGGTGGAGCGTATTGGTCAACGCCCTATTTTGCTTATCGGTTATTGCTATTTGTGTGAGCGGTTACATGATGTGGTGGCAGCGCCGTCCACGTCATGCCAGTGAAAAGCTTGGACTGAATCCACCAGCGCGTGGTCTCAGTTTTTCTATATGGTGGCCGTTTGCCATTCCTTTGTTAGCAGTGGCAATCATATTCCCAACCGCCATCATCGCGATTATTGCTATCGGATTACTAGATTTCTTAGTCATTTCACGGGTTGGGTTTTTACAGAAATTATTATTTTGAAATTAAATAAAATAAGAGAGCCATTCAAAAAGTCATTCTTATTTACACAAAATCGGGGCAACTTTCTAAAAGATGCCCCGATTTTTTATTGCTCGCCATTAACTTTTTACTAAGCCAGTATTTACGCCAACATAGCAATGGCATCGGCACTGGCACGTTGCCGTTCTTCAGCATTTAACTCAATCAATCGGCCTTCTTTCATCAGTAATAATCGATCTGCATGCTCAAAGTAACCATCATCATGACTGATGATAAACAGCGTTTTACCCAAGGCTTTGAGTTCAGGTATCAGTGTTTGGTAAAACACTCGGCGAAAGGCAGGATCTTGGTCAGCCGCCCATTCATCAAGTAGCAGTATGTCTTTTTGTTCAGCCACGGCAATGAGCATGGCCAAGCGCTTGCGTTGTCCTTGTGAGAGCTTGTCTGTCGATAATTGGTTATCAGTTACGCTGACTTTATCTTGTAGATTCAATTTATGCAGCCATGTATTTACGAGCGCTTCATCGGGTTGCTGTCCCTCTCTACCAATCAGTTGTTTAAAAAGATGCTGATCGCTAAAAATGGCAGAAAAAAGCTGTCGATAATCGGCATTATTCTGTGAATCAACGAGCTGGCTGTCTATTTTTACAGCACCGATGCTAGGGGTGAAAATCCCCGTGATAATCTTTGCAAGCGTAGATTTACCGCTACCATTCGCCCCGATTAAAAACACCACATCGCCACGTTTCAAAGTCAGATTAACCGATTTTAGGATATCGCTAGCATGCTCGTTTTCTTTAACCACTACCTCATTTGCAGTGGTATCGTTACTTGCATAACGATAGCCAATATCATTGAATGATATGGACTGCCAGTTGTTTACCACAATATCCGTCGTAAAGGTTGGTTGGTACTCCGCCAATTCCAACGATTGTATTTTATCCAGCGCCACTTGTGCCGTTTGTAAGGTCGGGTATGCGCCGACGGCATGGAGGATGGGTGATTGCATGAATAGAATGGTTAAAGAGAAAGTGGTGGCAATACCCATTGGAATAGCAAGATAATTTGACACGGCAAACACCACACCAATGGCTGCGAACATCATAATATTCGACCAATTCACGGCGGATAAATGATATGTATCCGATTTAATCACTCGATTTTGATAAGACTTGGCATGATTTAAGAAATCATTTTTATAGAGTTTTTCAGCGCGGTGTTGATTAAGCGCCAGCTCTTTTCGACCATCTATAATGGATTGATAGTCCTCATATAAAAGATCATTAATCTCTCTGAGCTCTCTTAAATGAGTATAGACATGCTTTACTAAAATGGTGCTTATCCAAATCGTCATCGCAATCCAAAACATGACAATCAATAATAATGGCAGCGACAGCCAGCCTAAATAAAGGGCGACACCAACCGATAAAATAACGCCTTGCACCAGCTCCGGCATACGCACAAAGGCGACGGTAATCGATTGAATATCTGAGGATAAGCTGGCGAGTAACCGTGCGCTACCCAAATGATCTATTTGCGGAACTTTGGTATCGATGATTTGTTTGACCAGCTTGGTTCTAAGCTCGTAGACGAACTGATGCCCCAAACGGGTCAGTGCATATTGTGATACGAAGGTCGTGACTAATAGCAGCACCACCAAAGCTGAAAATTGACCCAAGCTTGCCCACGATAAGGTATTAAAAACAGGCTGACTGATAAAGGTGTGATTGATATAGGCAATGATGCCCACACTGACCGCCGCATTCACCAAATTAAGGAAAATAACTTTAAGAAAGGGCAGGCGATAGTGTGCCCAAATCATCTGATATAAAGAAACGGTGGCGTGAGAGGACATAATGGCTCAATAATAGAATGGTTTTTTGCGTATTTTTGATAACATAAAAGGGAGTAGGTGGTGCCTAATCCCTTTTATCTAAGTCTTATAAACGTGGTTTAATGGGCATGTATTAAAAGTCGAAAGTCGCTGATACTTTTAGGGCAGTAGGCTCACCGGCATTTAAATACCCAGCACCCGCATAACCACCCACTGATTGCCAATAGTCTTCACCAGTAATATTAGTAACTACTCCTTTTAGCGTCACGTCTTGTCCAGCGAGCATGGTTTTATAGCGAGCACCTAGATCTAATGTGGTATAACCGTCAACTTTTAAGCTGTTGGCGGCATCGGCATAACGTGCGCCTGTGTGAATGATATCGCCGGTCACTGTTAATCCTTCAACTGCTGCTAAATCATATTCTAGGTTGACGTTGCTTTGTAGCGTGGGCAGTCCGATGACTCGGTTGCCGTCGAACGTCACATCGCCCGTGTCTTTTTGCTCAGCATTTAAGTAAGTAACACCAGCATTGAAGCGCATGTTTTCGCTTGGGCTACCAAATACAGTCAATTCCACCCCTTGATGGCGATTTTCTCCAGCAGCGGTAAAGGTGTTTGAGTCATTGATATAAGCACGCGGCTCATCGGTGCGGAATACCGCCAAACTACTGCCAATAAGACCGTTGTCATACTTAACGCCAACCTCAGTTTGCTCACTCACATAAGGGTCTAAATTTTGACCACCATTGGTGACAGCACCACCATTATTAGTCAGAGGTGCCCTTGCGCCTGGCGCTAGGCTTTCGATATAGTTGCCATAAACAGACCAGTCCATGCTTGGTTGATAGACGATACCGATACTTGGTGTCCACTCACTTTTATCGTAATCTGCCGTTTTAGCCTGAGTGTTAGGATCATAGCTGGTGGTTTTTAAATTCTGATGACGCACGCCTAAAGTGGTTTTTAGTTTGTCATCGAACAATGATATGGTATCGGCTAGCGCAAAGCTTTGGAATTGCTTCTCGTTGGTTAGTTTTGGATCGTCTAAGTTACCACCGAAGATTGCTGTGCTTGTAAAAGGGACCTCAGCGTAGTCGGTAGGATGGTACAAATTGGTCGCGGGTTGATTACCAAAATCATAGGCGAACGCCCCTTTTTCTTCTTGGTCATAGAGATCCGCTGCTAGTACCCAATTATGAGCCACTTCACCTGTTTGCCATTTACCACGCAGACCGAGCTCAGCACTTTGTACCAAATCTTTTCTAGAATTATCAAAGCGATAAAACGTACCTGCACCATCAACATTGTTGACGGTTAGATTGGCCAGTGAGTTTTCTTCCTCACCACTTCGCACACCGTAAGCACCATAAGCGGTAATATTATCAGTAAAATCATATTCTCCTCGAATGGTACCAAAGACATCTTCTTCATCTGAATACGTCCAAGGCTGCGCCCAATTCTTTGAGCCGTCTGGTGCTTTTGGTACTCTAGAAACACCAGCAAGTGTGACACTAGGACGGGTCTCTTTGAGTTTGTTGTCTTGCCAGCCCAAATCAGCTGATAGTCGATACTGATCGCCTCTGTAGTCTAATCCTAACGCTGCCAGACCCAGTGTTGAAGATTCATCATCAATCGCGCTGTCGCCATCTTGATAAGCGGCGTTAAAGCGAACGCCAAACGCATCATCAGTACCAAAGCGATCACTGACGTCTACGGCAACTTTGCCTTGATCACCTTGACCATAACCGAGTGTCACCTTACGTAGCGGGTCATTGCCAGCTCGTTTGGGCAGCAGGTTAATCGTACCACCGGCGTTACCACCACTGGGTGCTGCGCCATTGAGCATGGCGGATGCCCCGCGCTGAACCTCAACACGCTCGAATAATTCAGTGGCGATATACTGCCTTGGCAATATGCCGTATAGACCGTTATACATGGTGTCATCAGAGGTTGTGACAAAGCCGCGCATAAAGTACGCTTCTTGAAAGTTGCCAAAGCCTCTAGCGACACGAACAGTCGGGTCTTTTTTGAGCAGGTCGCCCACACTTTGGGCTTGTTGATTGCCGATATACTCATTGGTATATGAGGTAGTGGAGAACGGCGTGTCCATGATGTCTTGATTGCCCAAGATTCCGACACGGCTTCCTGTCGCTACTTGACCACCTTCATAGGCATCTGGCAACCCATCGGCTGATGCATCAGCACTACTGGTCACGACAATCTCATCGAGTACCACGCTTGGGGTATCGGATTGAGCGTCAGCATTTAAATCTGTTTGTGCCCACGCGGCTTGGCTTGCACCCAGTAGTATTACCGATGTGGACAGACAAGATGAGCACAGTGATTTTAATGACAAGGGATGGCGAGACATATTCAATAGAGTAGGGCGAAATAAAGCAGAGTATAAGCGAGACAGTTGCATGAATATTTCCAGCACATAGATTAAATGCTTATTATAATGATAATCATTTTCATTACAATATATTACTGGATTAAATCTCAATATATTTTTATCGTGTTAAGTGTACGTTTTTGTTAGGCAAAGTAGTAAGTCGTCTAAAGTTGGTCAGTCGCGCTATGTTGATTAGTTACGCTATGACAGCAGCAAAGATTGCTAATCGCTCAATTTAGCAGTCAGCATAAGTGGTTGGTAAGTGGCTAAATGCTTTCTGTTTATGACTAAATGTTTGCTACTTATTAAATGCTTGCTGTTTATAAAAAATGCCACTTATAAAAAACATAATGATTATTGCGCACGCCAGTAGACTTTAATGACCATATCCTGACGTGATAGCCCAAGGGTTGTCTTTAGTTGCTGTCGTAATGATTTGATATTCGCTGCTTCCAGCGCGCCCCATACTTTGTCAATTTTGACAGGCAGTCGCGCAAATTGTGTATTTAATAATGCCATTATTTGCTCAGTAATATCAGTTGTTGGGGTATTAACCAGATGGCACACATTATTTTGCAAAAAATGCGCCTCATGGCGTAGTTGATTACTGAGTGTTAGGGTATGTAGATAACGGATATCGTCTGGATCATTAGTGATGGCAATGACGAGGGGCGGCAATGGATTCTGCCAGTTTTCCAATAGATTGGCCACCGTAGGCAAGGAGGTTTCATCACAGATGAGTAAGCACTGACCAGTGCTGAGATGTTCTATTTTCTCTGGATATTCACGTACTGTTTTGATTTGACTGCCACAGTCAAGTGCGCGCGCCCAATTGCCTCCTGCCGTGTCGCCGTGAATGTAGACATCTATCCACGCTTGGACAGACGAGCTGCTCGAATCTCGCCATGCTTTTCGCAAGGTATAGTAGCGCTGCAAAGGTTTGTTGCTATCTCTTGAATGGTCTTTTGACTGGTGTTTTTTAGCAGATAGACCGTCCGCATCCAGCTCAAACAAATACGCGTAGCCCGGATGAGAGAGTGGCGTACTATCGGGTGCGGTTACCAGCAGTCGATACATATTGGCGCTGGCATAATAGCCATTAATGACTGTAAAACGCTGTTCTTGAAGCTTGATCGTGCGCTTGCCAAGCTTATTGGCAGATGTTTGCAATAGCGTTATATATTGCTCTTGTAGCGTCATAGAGTCACTAATAGGAACTGTAAAATCGATAAAATATTGACGGCTGAGCTTGCTGCTGTTTGTTAAGGTATCGTTGTCATGATGGGCGGTTGTGACATCCATTAGTATCCCATCAGTATACAGCTCTGCTATCGAGGCGATCTCGTGCTCACTCACTGCCGTGGTAGTAAAGGCATTGATAAACATCGCGAGTTCATCTTGATGCTCTTCATTGACATGACTCATAAACTGGGCTTTGTCAGCCATGTCGAGCGGCGTTTTATCGAAATCGTACTGAGTAAGTGGTTGAGCCATAAAATGTCATCCAAGCCAAAATTCAAATAATTGTTCAGCAAAATTTTTAATTAATAAATGATTGGCTGCTGATTAAGGGCAAGATGGAAATATAATAGTTAATAAGCATAAAACATTCAAATATTAATGATTATTAATGTCATTTAGGTTTTGATTACGATAATATACCATACGTTAATTTATTTACAATCCTAAAAGGACTGGTGTTATCGAATGACTAATAGCTTTCTTGTAATGCTTGGCAGTGGTGACTCTTAGACTGTGTATAAACGTTATCGCCCAACCTATTTTTGCAAGGTTTGATAGCTTACAAAAAAGGGTTGGGCGAGCTAAAGTCGAACAGTAAAGTGTTAAGGAGCAGGTTGAATGTCTATTTTAAATTCCCATGAGGTCGCAGTCGTCGCTGAGCTATCAGGGTAATTGATTTTATCCAAACGCACGCGGGCATAGCTATTGCCTTCAGCGGATCTAATGAGCGCGCCTTGAGCGCTGTCAACCGCTTTGGCATTTAGTTGATGCGTCATGCCATTGTAGGTATACCAGCCAAAGTCTAGGTTCGGGAAATTACCCGTATAAGCAGGATTGAGATCCGAGCCTTTACTATCAATGACCCAGCTTCTGGCACTCATCGGTTTATCGTACACAGCGGTGTTGGTAAGGTCGGTTAAAGTTGCCGCACTACCATCGGTTATAAACTTGCTGACAATGGGCTCACCTTTATCATCATAATACCCTATTGGTGTTTTTGATAAGAAGCCACCAACTTTGCCTTTATGAGTGCCAATTGCAGAATCGCCACCATTTAAAATAACACTATTACGCTTAAAACCAATCTGCCAAGTGCTGTTTTTATCGGTGCTACTTTGTCCTGTGGTTAGATCAAAATAGACCCAGTTATCATTGTTTGAGGCATCGATGGTTTTCGTCTGCACCTTGTTCGGTAGCGCTGTATCAATCCAGCGCAGAGTAGGGTAGCCCGAGGTTCCAGCATTATTATAGTAGTTGGTAATCTGCATGGCATAAATAGGCTGCTGGACGCTGCTGTCTGTCATGGCGCTGCTATTATCTGTGGTGACAAGGTAGACACGATTGTTCGGGTAGAGCTGATGGTTGTCTTTTAAATTGTATTCAAACCAAGGCTGTGCATCAAAAATACCACCACTACGGTCTTCATTGTAGTGCATGGTAATATCACGACTGGTATCAGGATCTTGAGTTGCATTGCTATAACGACTCAGATCTGACCAATCGATTAAACCAAAAACGCCGCCTTTACCATCGCCAGAATCACCACTATTTGACCAAAGCTTGACCGAACGCGCTTGGTTATCAAACTTGATATCCCATTTATCCTCAGCACACGAGCTTTCAGCTTTGGCATCAAAGTCATAACAGGTCGCAGTATTAGGCGCTAGATTGGTGACTTGCCAAGTGGCCGTTTCGCTAAAGCTGGCAGTGCTAACAGGCGGCGTGTTACCACCATTATCGCCATTTCCGGTATTGCCACTACTCGAGCCATCACTGCCGCCTCCGCAACCGGTCATGCTGAGTGCTAAAATACTGCCACTAAACAGTAATGCCAATTTGGTCGGCTTGGTGTGAACTGCTGGGAAAATGGGGGTCATATCAGCTTCCTTGAAGGTTGTGGTTTCAGATAGAGGGTACAAAATAAGGGGAAAAATAGCGGTACAAATACATTTGCTTTAGAATGATTGTGAATCAAAGGCTTACCAATGGTAGCTGGCGCCAAGTAACCACTCGCGATTATCAATGGGACGATAGTCACTGGTATCGGTGACAGCGCGCTGCACATCAAAGATATTATTAATCGCTGCATACAAGCTCAAGTTTGCAGTTGCGTCATAATTGAGCTTGCTATCGAGCGTCCACCAAGACGGTGAATACGCTTGCTCGCTGGTACTAATCAGCTGTTTGGATTCATAATTGAGGCGCGGGATCAGCTGTAATTTGTCATTAAGCTGATAATCTAGTGCCAGCATCGCTTTGTGATTGGGCTTATAGGTCAGCTCGGTATCTGTCACATTGTTATGCGTTTTTAAATAAGCATAGCTGGCTTGCAGTTTGGCGCGCTCGTCCACTTGCCAGTCAAGGCCAATATCGCCGCCATAAGTTTTGGCACTATCGACGTTCATATATTTATAAATGGCGATGTTAGCGTCGAAGGTAGCGTTGTCCTCGTCGGTCTGAATCAGGTCATCTATCTCGTTATAAAAACCATTGACCGTCAAATTCATGGTGTCGCTCAGTTGACCTTGATAGCCGATCTGGTAACTGGTTGAGGTTTCAGGCTGCAAGTCGGGGTTGCCCATGACTTTATAACCCAAATTGCTATGGTCAAAGACGTAGTAGCGTTCTTTCAGGTTGGGCACGCGATAACCACCGCCAATACTGCTACGAAAGACATGGTCACGACCGCTGGCATCCAAATGGTTGTATTTGAGTGATACTTTCGGCGCTGTATGACCACCAAAGTCTTCATCGTTTTGATAGCGAACACCGCTCAACACTTCCCAGTTATCGCCAATCAGCCAATCATCTTGTAGATATAGCTCACCGACATCACGGCTGACGTCATCGCTGATAAGCTCGCTGACTTGGTTTTTCGTTTGGCTTAACTTGTCTTGCTGAACCTGACCGCCGACTTGGATAAGATGAAGGTGCTTATCGGATAGCAATAGCTCAGGTAGATCGAGCTGGGCTTGCGCCAACGTCGTACTAATTTCTGTATCACGGGCACTAGTGATGGCTTGCTGTGTTTTAGTATTGGATTCGCTTTGATATTCCTCATGCAGCGCTTGAGCGGACAATCGATAAGTCTTGCTGCGATCATCGACATGCGGCGCGATATCAGCGCGTGCACCGACACTAAAGCGCTGCTTGGTGATGTGCTCATCTCTTTGCTGTGCCAAATAGCGCGGCGCGACATAATAATTAAAGCGACTAATATCATCTTCTTTATAGTGGCTGGCTTCTAGCCAATATTGAGAATTTTTGACCAGTCGGCTATCGTTGCGGTCATTGTTATTACCTGATGTGTCGTTACCGTCAGGGCGGTAGCTGAGGCGAGCACTGACTTGTGATTGCTCGCTGGCATCTTTTAATCTGGGCCATGCTTCATGGTCTAAGCTTAAGCCATCATTATCCAGATACGAGCCTGATAGACGCGCGTGAAAGCGCTGGTTTTTATCCAATGCCCCTTCCACGCTGGCTTCTACATAGCGCTTATTGGCATCTAGCTTTTTACCAGATGGATTTTGCTGCCCATTGCTGGCAATCTCGGTGGTGATATGTCCTGTTGCCGCGCCAATGGGTTTGGTGATGATATTAATGACGCCGCCCATCGCCGCGCTACCAAACTGCGCTGACGCCGCTCCTTGCACCACCTCTATCTGTTCGATATCCATATTCATATATTGATTCAAGTTTACTGTCGAGCCAGTGCTTGCCGTAATCGGTAAACCGTCAATCAACACCAATACTTGATCACCCGTGAAGCCTTGCATGCTGACTTCGTAACCTGTCTTGCCGTGGACTTCACGTAAGTAGACATTGGGCAACAAGGCCAGCGCTTCTTTTAAAGTATGCGCATGGTTGTCATCGAGCTGCTGGCGACTGAGTACTTGCAGGGCAACTGGCGCATCACTTAAAGCGCGCTCAGAGCGAGTCGCCGTTACCACGATAGGGTCTAAACGCGTGCTCGGCATGGCTGCATCGTCGGTCATATCACCATTCGTCTCTGCGAAAATTGGCGCTGCTTGGGCTGAAACTGACGTAAATGCAAACAATGCTAATGCCACACTTATGGCTAATGGGCTACGACGCAGCAGTGAGGGATGGGTGTTTAGTCCCGTATGAGTCAACGATAAATCAAACGCTAAAATTGACATAAATAAAACAGCCATCGTAAAAAGAGAAAGTAAGAAAGTCGCGTTGCTTAAAGACCTTTTGCTACAAAAAGAGCGATCTAAAGCGACCTTTTCATAGTATTAATTATTAAAGGTTTGGTTACTTGATTCACTAGATTAAGTAACAAAGCCCAGACATAGTATTTCAAACGATAATAATTATCAAGATGTAAATGATAATTATTATTATTTACAAAGTGAAAAAATGTTGCCATAATGATTTCGTCCGAAGCTTAGAGACAAAATTATAAATGATGAACTAGCAGCGATAATTGCTAACAGCCTGCTTGATAAATACACCCTTGCTGCATCATTGCAAGACCTGTAGTACAGCAGGCATTGGTTTTATCAAATATCAATCATAGGCATCGTCGCTGCTATTTTCTGAAGATATTCATATCTCAATACTACATAGCCAAGATCATTGGCTTTTTTACTGCTATTTATTTTATGGAGACCATCATGAGTCAACCGTTATCGTTAACCAAAAAAAATACTGAGCTGTGGCAACAGTACCAAGCATTAAAAGCAAAGACACCGATGTTATTTCCTACAGAAGGAGCGGCTGCGCTAGGTGTCAGCGAATTTGAGCTGATGTTAGCCTCCCCTTATAGCCAGTATATGGGTGATCAGTGCAAAGCTGTATTAAAGCAATTTGAAAAATTTGGTGAAATGGAAAGCATTGTCAGAAACGAGCTGGCCGTGCATGAAAAAACAGCGCCATATCATAATCTTAAGCTTGGCGAAAAGATGGGATTGGCACTCAATGTGGGTGGTCTAGATTTGCGATTCTTTATGTGGCAATGGCAGCATATGCTGGCGGTAGCGGATACTAGCCGCGCGGATAAGCCCTCTTATAGTATTCAGTTCTATAACGCCCAAGGTGCTGCTATCGACAAAGTGTATCTACGAGAGTTAAGCGCTGAGACTATTGCACGCTGGCAAGCGATGATTCAGGAGCAGCAGCAAACGGTGAATAATGAGACGCTGACGTTAGAGGCACAAGAACCACTTAATGACTGGCGTTACAAGGCATTAAGTGAAGATGCGCGCGCGCAGTTACAGCAAGGCTGGCAAGCGATGACAGACGTGCATCAATTCCACTCATTATTAAAAAATCTCGATATCGATCGTGCTAGTAGCTACCGTCAAGCACCAGAGCAGATGACGCAGCAGCTTGATATTAGCGCGGTCGAAGCGGTATTTGAGCAAGCGCGTGATGCCAAATGCCCGATTATGATATTTGTCGGTAATAGTGGTCTGGTGCAGATTCAGACTGGCACCGTGCAGACACTCAAGCGCATGGGCGATTGGTTTAATATTTTAGATAAAGACCATAATAACTTTACGCTGCATTTAAAAGATAAAGCATTGGAGCAAGTATGGAGCGTTAAGCGCCCAACTAAAGACGGCATCGTGACTTGTATCGAAGGTTTTGATGGTCACGGCGTCAGTATTTTTAGCGTGTTCGGTCAGAGAATTGAAGGCACGCCTGAGCTTGAAGCATGGCAGCAAATTGTCTCGACGATCATCGAAACGCATTCGTATGCAGAATCCTTAGCAGCAGTTGCAATGGCTGAAGCAGAGAGCGTGTAAACCCGTCATAAAAAATCAGCAAATTTTGCGATATTGACACTCACATAACGGATAAGCCATAGCTGTTGTGTGAGTTATTTGGGATGCTTAATACACGTTAATGGTTCTGTTAATAGTGTCATTTTTTACGTTAGCAAATTAGGAATGCTTATGTCTTCTGCATTATCAAAAACAGTAATAACTCACGCAGTGATAAATAAAAAATTGATGAGTCGTGCTATCAGTACTGCGGCTATTATTGGCGCATTTGCCGTGCCCTCACTTTCTGCCCAAGCTTATGATCGTATTGTCGCCATGAGTCCAGATGTTGCAGACGTCGTGGTGGCACTAGGAGCGACCAATAAGTTGGTTGGTAAAGATGCAACCAATCATAATCCAGCGTTAAAGAATGTACCAGCCGTGGGTATGCACCGTAATATCACCGCCGAGTCAGTGTTGGCGGTCAAGCCTGATTTAGTGCTCGGCAGTTATATGGTGCAGCCTGCGAGTATTTATCAGCGCTTAAACGGCTTAAAAGTTAAAGCCGTCAATGTCGCGCCTAAAGAAGAGGTAAGCACCTTTGCCAACAGTATTAAATCTATCGGCAGTTACGTTGATAAAAAAGCTGAAGGGTCGCAGCTTGCGAAGCGTTGGAATACAGGGATGAGTCCAATGGCAAAGACGGGTAAGCGTTATTTATTAAGTTACGATGGTCGTATCGTTGCAGGCAAAGGCACGGTAGGGGATGAGTTGATTCGCCGAGCTGGTGGGATTAACGCTGCAAACGTATCGGGGTTAAAACCTATGTCCCGTGAAGGCTGGCTGGCCGCCAAGCCCGATGTCATTATTATTGCTGATCATAATCAGGAAGTGGTTGGTGGGGTCAGTAAATTTAGTAAGCGTCCAGAGGTTGCAGCAAGTGCCGCAGGCAAGAAGGGCGGCGTACATTTTTGGCCAGCAGATGACTTTCTGCGTTATGGCTTGCATTCGCCTGACGTCTTAAAAAAGCTGAACGCTGTAGCAAAATAGCCTAAGCAAAAATAATTTATCTCATATTCAACAAAATGACATCTCACATGGCAAATACGATTTCTGCTTCTATTCCTACACAAACTAGAAAACATAAACATAGCCTCTACTATATTGCTGCCGCTGTCGTATCTTTACTGCTAATTTGGTTGGCGCTTGGTATTGGCTTTGGCGAATGGTCAAGTCCTAGCCATCTTGACGATACTATTTGGCAGCTACGCTATCCGCGTGTGGTGACGGCATTACTGGTTGGTATGGCATTGTCAGTTAGTGGTGCAGCATTACAGGCTTTATTTGAAAATCCTTTAGCGGATCCAAGTTTAATCGGTACGTCAGGTGGCGCGGCGCTTGGTGTTGTTTTGGTTCTGGCATTGGGATTTGGTGGCATTGGGATACCGCTTGCTGCGTTTACCGGAAGCGTGCTGGTGTGCTTGTTTATTCTAGCTTGTCATCGGTTTTTAGGTGGTGGGCAGATGGGCTTGCTGATATTGGGATTTGTCATCAGTGCTTTTTGTGCTGCGGTGGTCAGCCTAATTTTATTCATGTCTGATGACATGGTGCTGCGCTCCGCGACCAATTGGCTGTCAGGCAGTATGGCGGAAGCGGGCTTTGTACCGCTGCGATATTCAATTATTTCTATGGTTTTAGGCTTAGCGATTTTATTGCCGTTAGGTCGTCAGCTAGATGGACTGATGCTTGGTGAAGCCGCTGCTAAGTCCTTGGGTATCAAAGTGGGTGTGGTTCGTTGTTTGGTCGTGATTGCCTCGGCATTATTAACAGGGGCAGCGGTGTCTTTAGCAGGTGTCATTGGTTTTATTGGCATGATGGTGCCCAACCTATTGGCTATTCTGTTTGGTGGCGGACGTATGCGCCTCATGATTTGGTCTGGCTGGCTTGGCGCGATATTATTACTCGTCATTGATGGCGCGGCGCGGCATGTTGCTTATCCAGTGGATGTGCCCGTTGGCATCGTTTTAGCGTTGCTTGGCGGTCCATTCTTTATTTGGCTGTTTGTGCGTAGTAGCCGCCGTTAATTGGAGAGAGTGTTTATGTTTCATTCGTATTTTACGGCTACATCAAAGACATCATTAGCGAGTCGAGACAGTCGTATAAATAGTAGTGATACAGGCGAGCTGTTGTCGATGCAAGATATTCATATCTCGCATGGCCATAAAACATTGTTAAAGATAGACAAACTAACCGTGCCAAGCCAAAAGCTGGTCGCCTTTATCGGACCAAATGGCGCGGGTAAAAGCACGTTACTACATACGGTTTTAGGTCAACACACAGGAACCGCGCTTAAAACGGATGGTCACATTACGATTTACGGTCAGCCGATCAACGAGGTCATGAATGATGGTCATATCGCTTGGGTTGGACAACATGAGCGTTTTGAGCTGCCGTTAACGGTATTGGATTATGCGCTGTTAGGAGTCTCGCCAAATCTTGCATGGTATCAGCGCCCAAATAGCCATCATGTTGAGCGCGCGCAACGTTTACTACAAGACTTTGAGTTATCAAGTTTGGTCAGTGCCCGCGTGCAAACCTTATCAGGCGGTGAAAAACAGCGCTTGGCTATCGTGCGTGCGCTAATGCAAGACACTAAAATCATGATGTTTGATGAGCCGACCAATCATCTTGATATTCGCCATCAGCGTTTTTTACTGCATTATTTGCATAATTTGGTGCGACAGCAACGCAAAAGTATCTTGGTTGTGTTGCATGATTTGACCCATGCGCATCGCTATACTGATGAAGTGGTGCTATTAAACGGTGGACAAGTTGTTGCACAAGGAACGCCTAGTGAAGTGATGACACGCTCGCAATTAAGCGATGTTTATGATGTCGATATTAAGGTGCATCAAACTGAAGATGGTTTGGTGTTTATATGATTCTGAGCACTTGAGCCATTATTCCGACTTTACGATAGGCATTTGATGATCAACTTGGCTTTTTAATCTGTATATATCGCACGGATTTATTCGGCAGTAAAAAACCCTTCATGCTATATAAATAATAGGATGAAGGGTTTTTTCACATCTTAACTATTGTAGTGAAGCAAATATTTTTAATATAACTATGCAAAATATAACTATGCAAAATATAACCATACTAATAGGATAGTTTTCAGTTAATAAATAATTTTAAACCTAAAAAATTTTGCAGTAAACTCGCATAACGATCGGATTTAGTAGAAACTGTAAACCACTAGGTATTTGTTCTGAACGGGAGAAACTCATTGCGCGCTATTCCTTATAAACTGATTGTTAGCGCACTACTGCTCATCATTGTTGCGGGATTTTTTGCCTTTCGCTGGTGGCAAGGACCACTATTACCAAGCTATAGAATATCTTCGATGCCTTTGGTGCAGACGGTCGTAGCGACTGGACGGGTCGTTGCCGTATCAAATACTGACATTGGTAGCGAGATATCAGGTGTCGTATTAGAGCGACGGGTAGCAGAAGGCGAACAAGTCGCTGCAGGAGATTTATTATTAGTACTAAGCTCCGATGACGTTGCAGCCCAAGTGCGGCAAGCAGAAGCCGAGTTGGCGGAATTGATTAGTAGCACTCGTCCACAGGCAGCAATAGATTTGGCAAATGCCGAAGTAGCGTTGGCGCAAGCTGACCGTAATGTCGAGCGTAGGCGCGAATTGGCTGCTATCTCGGCCATCTCTGATGAGGAAATGGAGCAAGCGATTCAAGCCCAAGCCCAAGCACGCAATGACCTTGAAAATGCACGCCTGAGAGCGAATGCACTCTCCTCTGGTGGTGTTGAAGAAGATTTATTACGTGCTCGTATCGCTGCATTGCAGGCTCAGCTCAATAAAGCGCAAGTACGTAGCAAAGTATCAGGCACTATTCTGACCCGAAATGTAGAAATAGGCGATTTGGTACAGCCAGGTCAGAGCTTGTTTACTATTGCCCTCGATGGTAAGACTGAAATAAGAGTACCGCTTGATGAACGTAATTTATCTCGGTTGGCTTTGCAGCAACCGGCTGTTGCTATTGCCGATGCCTATCCAGATAAACCGTTCCCCGTACGTATTAGTTTCATTGCACCAAGTATAGATCCGCAACGCGGTACGGTAGAGGTGAGATTGTCCGTCGATCCTGTACCTGATTTTTTGCGTCAAGACATGACAGTATCAGTGAATATCGAAACGGATCAACGCGCAAAAGCCTTAGTCATTCCTAATGATGCACTAGCCAATGTTAAAGAAGACAGCGCCGAAGTATTATTATTGCGTGATGGTAAAACACAACGTCGAGTAGTGAAATTAGGGTTACGCGGGCTATCAGCATCAGAGGTGCTCTCAGGACTGAGCGCAGGTGATGAGATATTGGTTGATGCGACAGTCTCACTGGCTGATGGAAAAAGAGTGAGAACCGCGCTTCAAGCAGCACCTTTTGCCGCTCCTGATGCTGACAAGATAACGACGGTAAGTGATAAGAGCCAAGCAGCGGAGACAGTCAATTGACGGCTTTTTTCGGTAGACTATGGATTGATGCCACTATTGCCATCAGTTTTTTACGCGAGGGACGAGTACAGTCGTTGATGATTACTCTGGGAGTGGCGATAGGTGTTGCCGTTATTATATTTATCACCGCACTCATCCAAGGATTACAGACCAACCTTATTGAAAGCACCCTTGGCAGTCAGGCACATATTCGCTTAGTAGCGCCAGACGAAGTAAACCTAATAGCGCCGTCTGCTGATACGCTGCAACTGATACAAGAGGACAAGCGTCCACAGCGGCTACGTTCTATTAATAATTGGCAGCAAATCACTGACACGCTAGATCAACTGCCCTTATTAACTGCCGTATCGCCAAACGTGTCTGGGCCTGGGTTTGTCCGGCGTGGTGAGGCATTAGAGTCGGTGATACTAGTAGGTACTGACTTGGCGCGCTATCAGAATATAATCCCACTTGATGAATACTTAATCAGTGGTGAGCTGCGAGTGGGCGCAGATAATGTATTGATTGGTAGTGAACTGGCTAAAGATTTGGGTGTTGAGGTCGGCAGCAAATTACGTTTGGACACAGGTCAAGACAGTGATGATAATGGCAACAATAATCTGAGTAACAACTTTGGTAGCAACCTTAGTAACAACAGCGCTGTAGTCAATATCGCTGGTATATTTGAGCTCGGCGTACGAGAGCTTGATGCGCGCTACGTCTATCTAGACTTAAAACAAGCGCAGTCATTACTTAACCTACCGGGCGGTATCACAGTCATTGATTTGACGGTTGAAGATATCTTTGAGGCGGAGGAAATCGCTGCACAAGTGGGTCGTTTGACCTCACTGCAAGCAGAAAGCTGGATTGAAACCAACGCCCAACTGCTGAGTGGTCTCACGGCTCAAAGTTTATCTAGCAATATGATTGTTGTTTTTGTGGCGATCTCAGTAGCTTTTGGTATTGCCAGTGTGCTATCGGTCAGTGTGGTTCAGCGTACGCGCGAGATTGGTATCTTACGAGCCATGGGTGCAACTCGTCAGCAAATCCTACGAATATTCTTAATTCAAGGGGCTATATTTGGCTTGTTAGGCTCTATTGTCGGTAGTGGTGTCAGCTATATATTGGTCTGGTCTTTTAATACTTTTGGGCCCGACATATTTACAATTCCCATATCGATAAACCTGATCTTAGTGACTATGTCGTTAGCAACGCTAACTGGTGTTATAGCAGCCGCTATTCCAGCGCGGCGCGCAGCAGCACTTGATCCAGTGGTGGCTATTCGTTATGTCTAATCATGATTCTAGCGACACTTTTAATAATGACTTTAACAATGTTTCTGCCAATCCTTTTAATAAGACGTCAACTCCTATGTCCAGTCAATCTCACGAAGTTCTGCGTTTAGAGGCACTAAAAAAGTCTTATAATATCGGTCAACCTAATGAGATTGAGGTGCTGCACGGTATTGACTTAACCATCAGCAATAACGACTTTGCTGCCCTGATTGGTCCTTCTGGTTCAGGTAAAAGTACTTTGCTAAATGTACTAGGGTTACTAGATCAGCCAACCAGCGGTGAGCTATATCTATTGGGTCAAGCAACCAGCGCTATGAATGATGCTGGTCGCACCGCTTTGCGTGGCAGTAGTATTGGCTTTGTCTTTCAATTTCATCATCTGATTCAAGCGTTTAGTGCATTAGACAATATCTTAATGCCGCTAACATTGACAAGGGGTCGTCCAAATAAGCTTACTATCCAAAAAGCGCGCGAGCTACTGGCAGCGGTTGGGTTAGAGCGCTTTGCTGACAGTAAACCTAACGAGCTATCAGGTGGTCAGCAACAGCGTGTTGCCATTGCACGTGCCTTGATAACCGAACCGGCATTGCTATTGGCTGATGAACCTACAGGTAATCTGGATACCGTGACGGCTGGAGAAGTGTTTGAGCTGTTCCGCAAAGTCAATCAGGAACGTGATTGCGCGGTATTGCTGGTCACCCATGATCCACGCTTGTCAGCATCTTGCGATCGAACGATTAATTTGGTTGATGGTCGTATTGATAGTGATACGTTGAATAATTGAAAAATATCGTAGTGATAATAAAAGTCATATTGGCGGATTACTTATCTGCTTAACAAGAATTCCTATAAATACCGCCGTCAATATAGTCATTCCACTATAAAAGCATTACAGCGTTAGCCTCGCTTGAAGTATTTAATATACATCTACACTCGGTTGCCTTGTACTACTTTTAAATTGAATCGACTATAGTGACATCAATAAAGGTAGCGGCTTTGATTGTATGAAATCTCATAGAAAACACCCAATAATAAAAAACCCTTTTTTATAAAAATTTAAGGTAAAAGCTAAATATATCTATATTTCTAGGTCAATGTATTCGTGTCATCACCTTTAGAGCCATGCTCATTCAAAATGATTTTGTTATCTATTGTTAAATACCAGTAGATGCTATGTATAATGCAGCACTAGCATAGCTTTCACTCAGTATGGCTTTCACTCATATGCCTTTAATAAGAAGATTACATTATGTCAAACAAGCGTCCTTTATATATTCCCGTTGCAGGCCCCGCTCTTTTAGAGACTCCTTTACTAAATAAAGGCAGTGCTTTTTCATCAGAAGAGCGTGATAGCTTTAATTTAACTGGGCTATTACCTCATAACATTGAGACAATTGAAGAGCAATCACTACGCGCTTATCATCAACTGCGCTCATTCACTAATGATATGGATAAGCATATTTACTTGCGTAACATCCAAGATACCAATGAAACTTTATTTCACCATCTAATTGAGCAGCACATTGAGGAAGTCATGCCGCTCATTTATACCCCAACTGTGGGTCAAGCATGTGAAAAATTCTCGCAAATTTATCGCCGTAAACGGGGTTTGTTTATCTCATATCCTGAGCGCCATAAAATTGATGACATGCTGCAAAATGCCACCAAGCAAAACGTCAAAGTGATCGTTGTCACTGACGGTGAACGTATATTGGGCCTAGGGGATCAAGGTATTGGTGGTATGGGTATTCCTATTGGTAAATTGGCTTTGTATACCGCTTGTGGTGGTATTAGCCCTGCTTATTGTCTACCAATTTTGTTGGATGTTGGTACCAATAATCAACAACTACTTGATGACCCTATGTACATGGGTTGGAGAAACCCACGCATTTCTGGTGATGAGTATAATGAGTTTGTCGACTTATTCATTCAAGCCGTTAAACGTCGTTGGCCTGAGGCATTATTACAATTTGAAGATTTTGCCCAAGAGAACGCGACACCATTATTGAATAAATATCGTGACCAATTATGCTGCTTCAATGATGACATTCAGGGTACTGCTGCTGTTTCAGTAGGTACCTTGATTGCCGCGTGCTTAAACAAGGGTCAGAAGCTTAGCCAACAAAAAATAGCATTTTTAGGCGCAGGGTCTGCTGGTTGCGGTATTGCTGAGCATATCATTCGCCAAATGCAGCGTGAAGGGTTAACGGAGGCGCAGGCTCGCAGCCAAGTATTTATGGTTGACCGCTATGGCCTGCTTACTGATAACATGACGGAGCTACAAAAATTCCAAGAACCGTTAGTACAAAAAGAATCTGCTATTGAAAGCTGGGATAAAAGTAAGAAACTCGGTTTAGCACAAGTGGTTAAACAAGCAAAAATAACCGTATTATTCGGCGTCAGTGGGCAAAAAGGTCTGTTCACCCAAGAGGTGATCGAATCCTTGTGTGTTAATACTGAACATCCTATTGTATTACCACTTTCAAACCCCACGTCTCGTGTGGAAGCGACGCCGCAAGAAGTGACTAATTGGAGCAAGGGTAAGGCAATTGTTGCAACAGGTAGCCCTTTCCCTCATACCACTTTTGAAGGTCAATCTTTCGAGGTTTCTCAGTGTAATAACAGCTATATTTTCCCCGGAATTGGTCTGGGTGTTTTAGCAGCACGGGCGACGGGTATTAGCGATAATATGCTCATGGCGGCAAGCCAAGCCCTTGCAGATATATCAATGGAATACGAAAAAGCACCTGGTGCCATCCTACCGCCGATTAAAGTTATCAGAGAGATCAGTGAAAAAATAGCGTATGCAGTGGCATTGCAAGCGGCTCAAGATAAGCTAGCACTACCTATCACAGCGGAGAATTTACAACGTCGATTAAAAGCGAATTTTTGGTTACCTGAATATCGTAATTATCGCCGTACTTCTTTCTAATGTTAGAAATTAGATATAACAAATTCTAATATTAGGCACATTATCTAAGTAAAATATTAAATGAAAAAAGGTTGCTAACGCTATATTACATATAGTATTGGCAACCTTTTTTACTGCTATCCAATCCATTAGTTTACCAAGTTTACTTTTACCGATTCTTCAGCACAGTTCAATGATTGTTTTCTATTAAATTCTAGACAATAAAAAACCCTTACAAGTCAGCAGTGACTGTAAGGGTTTGAATTTGGTGGGCCCAGTATCAACCACATTAAAATATCAAGTTATTGATTTAATTAATTTTATTTAAAAATATTTTTCATTATACCAACGGTTATACCAACAATTTAATATTGTTGTTAGCCTAAATCTACGCAGTAAAAAGTAAGAATATAAACATGTTAATTTTTGTTATTTACAAACCTCAACTAAAATTAATGCATTTCCATAAGATTGATGACCTTGCGTAATGCCATCATAATATAGTCTTTCCTCAATGCTTTGACATTCACTTGTCAGAACATGTTGGAATAGGTGCTATAAATTAACGTCCAATTATAATTGCTTTTATGCTCCAACTGCATTAGCTTCTCTTTTTCGTAGATTGATTAGCGGGCTATGTTATCGCAAACCTCAAATCATAATATGATTCATGGATGTTTGTTATTATATCGAGTAAAAGACTTAAGTTAAGCCTTTACATTCGCAGTTGTATGGCATAAATTAAAAACGTTTATAAACGCCAATCTCAACTTATCGTAGGCTTTTGATTTTTATAGAATTTAAAATTCTAATTGTTTTAACTGAAATTTTAAAAACTAAGTAAACCAATACCTTAGAAAAACAAGTTGAGAGTGGGGTTTTATAAGTACTTTATTTATCAGACTATATTATAAGGAAGTAAGAATGAGTGATCCAAAAAATGGTGGTACAAATTCAGAAGGTAGAATAGGCTCTGGTATCGAGTCAGACAAAGGTTCGTGGCCATTAAGCAATAAGGGACAGCAACCACCTCCTCCTTCTAGTCAAATACCAGAACTTAAAAAACCTAAAAAATAGCATACTCACCTCGGTAGCAGTAAACCTTAGTTATGATTATAAACTCATTGAAATCAATAGGACAAAATCATGGGGAACTCAAGTAACAATAGTTCTGATTCAGATCGTAAAATAAAATCCGATCGAGGAGGTTCTGTAAGCGGATCTTTAGGTGATGCATCAATTGGGCAAAGACCAACACCGCCAACCAGCGCGCTACCACCTCTCAAGAAACCAAAAAAATAATACGTTTAATTTTTTTTAACATAACGCATTTCTAAGAGTTTGATGTCTTCTCTAGGGAAGTAAGTAACCATACTACCAAGATCATCTGCTAGCTTGACGTCATCCTCTTCTACCCAATCTCCATCTTTTTTTGCAATATGCGTTACATAAAAGGCAATTCCATCGTCATCCATAGTAAAGGGCGCAAATGGCTCACCTACAAAATCAACTGTATTATTACAAGCATAACAAGTACCATCTTTGTGGTATAGCTTAACTTGTAGTGCTCCTACTTTTTTATGTGAAGATAGCGTTTTCCATACATCTCCTAAATTTAGAGTGTTACTCACATTTCTTTTATATAGAAAATCTCTCCACTTTTCTTCACCCCATGTCAGCCACAAGTATGCAATCAACAGCCCTGAGGGTATAGCAAAATAAGCATACGGTGAATCCCATAGCTGAACTGTTAGAGCAGTTGGCAGCCCCAACACTAGTATAAGCATCCACACATCAACTAGCTTTTCAGTCTTTCTATGGTCGCGCCTAAGTAAGACATAACCGATATAGCCAGAAACTAGTGTGGCCTGTACTTGTAAAGGCAACTGTAGTAATTCTTGCATAAGCATCCCCTAACTTTTGACTATTATTATTGCACATACTCAGAGTGCAGTTTAAGAATGAAACGCAATAAAAAACTTGTTACTATTAAACGAATTACCTTATAAAAATACTAGGAAAGATTAGGCAAGGTAACTTAATTTAGGCTTTAGTTTTTTAATATGCACCAACCTTATTTGTCAGCAAATTAACTTGAATATAATTTAAAGCTTCGATAATTAAAATTACTATAGTTTTCATATCATAAAATTTCAAAACTCACATTATCTAAAACTTCACCCAGTGAAAATAAATTGTTGTCAACAATACTGTAACCATAATGGTGCTTGTCATCAGAGAGCAGTTCTTTTTTCTTCCAGTCTAGAATATCTTTATCGATACGCCCGGCTGATTCTAATAGTGAATAGAAAGAAATCTTTTTATGGGTAGAGTTCGTATCTAGTAGTTGAAACTTGACTTCGGCTTGAAGGACTGTATCATTTTTAAACCTTCGCATTAATGGCTGAGAAAAAAAATGGTATTCATAATATGCTTCATTATAGTTAAGGAAAACGATATCAAAAAAATCCATTATATTTTTCAAATCTCTGAATAGAAATTTTATCGAATACGCTAAATCTCTATTTATAGAAATAGATTTTTCTGCAATTCTATCAAATTCGCTTTTTAGCTCTTCATTTTCAGGCCAGCCGTAACATAAAGCCATTAACCTACCTGAATGCTTGTCTATACCCCTGATTTGAGATACTAGATCATATACATCCTTATCTTGGCTAAAGCGTTCTCCAAGCATTCGACCACTATAGACAGCTAAACCTTCATTATCGCTATCAATATTCTTAATTAGAATCTTCTTCAAAGAATTACTATTTGTTGATATTCTGCTTAGGAAATCTATAAGGTTAATGTTATCGATGTCATCAATATTATCTTCAATAAAACTTAAGATGTAGGGGGCGGATTGAGCATCTTTTGATGAATATTTAGCTATGAACCCCCAAACAGGTTGGATGTTATCGATACTATATCTTGATATCTTACTGAAATCTTTGTCGATTACTTTATAGATATAGTCGAAGTTTGCTATAAGTTTATCTGTCATAACTCTACTATGTTTATAACTATCATCAAAACTTAATTCAGGACTAGCACGTCTTTCTTCATCAGTTCTATCTGCCATGTATTGAGACTCATCAAATAGCTGATAGTAATCATCTAGACTTTCTAGAGTTAGAAAGCCAAAAAAAGCAATGCGTCTATCCACTTGAAAAGTTGGTCCAGTCTGGAACACTAAATTTTGAGATACCTCCAAAACTGTTTCAGGAGATTTTTCCTTTATAAAGTCGAAATATGTTAAAGCAGATGCTGATTTTATCACCTCATTCTCTTCATCATGGAACTGGCTTAATCTACTTACAATTTCATCATCACCAATACGGTTTTGAGCCAGCTCACTTATAAGCTTTAATCGCAAGTTTTCTGCCAAAGGTAAGGAGGTTGAGATTAGATCTTCAAAATTGGGAATTAAGTAAGAATAGTATTTAAAAACTACTTCTGGAAACTTTGATAGATTTCGAATTGCTAACTGCTTAATTTTATCATTCTGATGAAAATGACTAACCAGTGTATGTAATGCTTCGTAATATCGTCCAGTCTCTTTACTCAATGACTCAAGTTCATATTCAATAAAATTATCTAGAATGTTTTTATCAAAATAATTTTTATCCAATGTGATTAATGGAGATAATGCACGCTCTCTAAATTTACACTCTCTGTCAAAAAGTATTTTCTCAGCGATAATAATACCTTCTGAAGGTTTGTTTCTAAACACATCTTTTATATAATATGCAGATATAGACGTGTATGCATTAGTTGACTTAAAGTAGTTTTCTAAAGACTTCTGTACCTCCTTGTCATCACTCCAACCAGCTAATAAAGCCGTTATTGACCAATAGGCATTAGAAGAGCTTTCTAAGGTATCCAAGAATTCTCTTTTATTTTCATCCGTACGTCCAATCAAGCCAGCATAGGATTTTTCCATTTGTGGATGTATTCCTTTGGCGCTTTTGATTTTCTTATTAACTACTGAAATAACTTTAGGATTGTTACTAAAATTTTCTGCTAATAACTTCCATAAAATAGCGGAATGTATAAATGGAAAAGGATACTCTTTATTTTCAAACTCTTCTGTTATCCTATCTACTACTTCGTCTAAGTCATTATAGTGTTCAAACAAGATACGCCATGCAGTTTCTTTCCTAATTTTTGCATCACTTATACTTAAGTTTAAAGAGTCAATAAGATGTATATAGAGCTCTTTACTCTTTGACCAACCATCAATTAAAATTCTTTCAATCTCATCATCGAGTGTATAACTTGCGCTGCTTTGCTTATTAACGAACGTATCTAAGTCTTTAATAGTATGACAACCTAAATGAATCTTTAATTTCATGACAAAGACAAAAATATCAGGGTGCTCTGTAGCTCCATACTTGTTTAGATATTTCTTTCTAATCCTATTATCGACCTTGTCAGAGATTATTGAATTAACGAAATAGGCAAGTATTTCAGGGTTATAACAGCTTTCCATAAGTTGAGTAACTTTATCAAATAGCCACTTATCATTAATAAATTGCTGTATTCGCTTGGATGCTTCCAATTTTTGATAATGGTTTCCGTCAATAATGGACTTAAACAAAAACTCTTTGATAGCTGGTGTAAGTTGGTTGAAATTGGCATGCCCTAGTGCTTGTAGACGAGTATCACTGTAATTATACTTATTAGGGAAGTATCTAAAAAAGAAATCGAGTAGTTGAGAGCGTATTTTGTTATTAAAAAGGGCTTTTAACAGTATCTCCCACATAATTTCTTTTTTGGCGGGATTGGTCTCGTATTCGAATATTTTGATAAAATCACTAAGGTAGTTTTTGGACAAATCTACTGGTGCATTACTTAGTGTTAAAGCTATGGAAGCTTTTAGAAAGTCTACATAATGTAACTCATTACCTTCCGATATTTTTATACAATCGAAATGCTGTTTAAAGTATTTTTTCTTCGGTGAGGGGATTAAGCCAAAGTAAAAAGTAATCACTTGATTCCATTGTAGTAAGCTTGCATAAGCCTCAATCTTGCCCTGTGATACATCAGAATCAAAATTCATAAGGTACTTAGCAGACATAAATTCTTGAAACTGACGGTGCATAAAAGCAATTTCAGTAGGTGATTTTTCTATGATGATACCAATTTTGTTAGCGCCTATATCCAATATATCTTTACTGAGTTTTTTTGCTTGCGGAGAGTGATAGTGCATTTCTTCTTCAAAGTATTTGCTAATTACCTTGGTTGCATCATTTTTTGATATTACTCCATCATGATGCTCTTCTTGAATATGCATAGCCAGTATGATGAAGACTTCTTCAATATCAAAATCAAGGTCTATTTCTTCTGATATATTTGCTGATACTCGACGTTTAGTAGGGTGTTTTTTTATCAAGTATTCAGTAATACTCTCAAGTATTTCTACTTTATTTTTAGGTAGTACTGCATTCTGAAATCGTTGAGAAATTAGTATGCTAAGTAATAAAGGGTTGTCGGATAATCTGTAGAGATCTTTAGACTTCTTTAATTCTACTAAAAATTGATTTGTCTCCAATTCAACGTATCCGTTAATTGTCTTATTTAAATGAGCCATCAGTTTAGTGTACCAATAACTTATGTGTTCTTTTTTTTGAGTATCAGATAGGTTGGCTATAGTATGGATTTGTAATTGTTGAAAGTACTCTTGCTGAAGTCTATATCCGTAGGGCCTACTAGAATAAATAACTTTCGCATTCTTGAGAGAGGTTTGAGTCTCAATTTTTGCTATAGCTTGCTTGGCAACAGTTATATTTGTCCATTCATCGACACCATCTACTACCAATAGTAAGCGTTCGTCATCTAACGCATCTTTGACTATGTCGAATATAGACTCACTGTTATTACTTCTGAACCATAAACACAATAAGTCACTAAGGTTAAGGTTTTCGTCTCGATGCAGATTTTTAGTAATAAATGCGAATGGCAACCAAATAGGTAGTAAGTCGCCCCATTTCTTAGTTATATTTTTAAGTTTGGGATGCGTAGATAATAAGTCTAATACAAGATAACGCAACAATGTACTTTTGCCAGAGCCAGGCTCTCCTAGTATCATTATGTTATCTGAGGTAGGTAAATGAGCATCTATGCTCAATCGAACCTCGGTTTCATAATTAATAATTTCAAAACTCTTAGGCTCTTTAGTTTTATCTAATTCACTTTCTTTAGAGAGAATATCAGAGTATTCGAAATCATCTGCTCTCTTATCAAGACGTCTATACTCACTTGCTTGTTGTTTTTGTATAAATTCTGGCTTAATAAAACGTTCTTGAAGCCTGATAGCACAATCATCTAGATAGCCAGACGGAATGCTAGGGTCATATTTTTGAAAAATAGTATCGTATATCCTATAGAGTTCTACTCGATAAATAGTAATTTGATGAGCATCTAACTTCTTAGTCTTTCGGATTTGGTTTAGTGCATCTTCTCCATGAAATGCTTTCACCCATCCTTCACCAAAAAAATCGAATACAATGGATGGATAGTCTTTCAATAGTCGTGAAATTTTAGACTTATCGAGTGTCTTAAATGTGATACCTTGGTTCGCAAGCTTAGTTTTCAACTCATTAAATTTATTTTGTAATTCAGTTCTATCCAGCGTTGTACTGGTACAAAAGGTAAACTCATCACTATTTTTAAACCAATCTCCATCTTCGAAAACTTTAACAGCCTTGTCCAAATCACCCTCTTTAACTTTTTGATATTTTTTACATTGGTAGGAGGCATACTTATCCCCCTTATAAGCAAAGATATCAATACCATCCTGCTTCTGACCTTTAATACCATAGATTTCACAATCATCAATCGAATGATCAATTTGAACTATTCTAAGGCAGAGCTTTTCAAAGTCTTCCCAAGCCAGCTCTTCAACTGGCAAAGTATCAACTGTTCCTTGAATTGGAGGTTTTACTTTAGAAGTGTTAGGAGTATGAAGGTATGTAGTATTTAATTCATTAATCATGGAGTAGCCGTTTCGATTATGACAATTGTTTAGTTAGTATAATAAGGGTTTAAAGTTATTTGTATGGGCTGAGTTTGGAATGGAAAGATTATGACACTCAGCACCCCAATATTAACTAAGCCACCTAATAAAAAAATGGTGGTGTATCAGAAAGTATGCTGGTTAAAACTTGAACAATTTTTGAAGCCTTGAAAGCCCTATAGAATCAGAGAACTTAGCATAGATTTCTTATTGACTTCTATCGCCAGCATACTTTTTAGAACACCACCAAAAAAATTAGTAATCTACCATGCACGTACTACGAACATTAGCTTAAATCGTTTATAAGCATAGCGATCCCATGTTCTGGTTAATAGTAGTAGGTTTATAAATGACTTTCATATACCCGCAATATGAGAGTTACTAGCACCTAGTAACTCTCATATTATAATTATAAATCAAGCCGAAATTAGCATTACACAGCATTCCACCTAAGTAGAATGTAGCAGTCAAAGTGAGTTTAAGTAATCTGTTCTCTCCGCTTCCAGTTCTCTTGACCTAAAGGCATGCGATTGAGTAAGTCACGCCTTGATCGCCAGTCAGGCATCTGAGTATCTAGCAGAGCCTTGAACCTATCGTTATGCTGGCGCTCTTTGAAATGCAGTAGTTCATGAACAATAATGTACTCTAAGCAGGGCAGGGGCTTTTTTGCCAACTCTAAGTTCAGTAGAATGCGACTTTCCTTACTATTACAGCTACCCCATTTAGTCTTCATTTTTTGCACTTGCCAGCTTTTGACGGTGACATTGAGCTGCTCAGACCATTTAGTAATCATAGTAGGGATACGTGCTTTTAATCGAGTACGATAGTATTCATTGAGCAGCTTTAATCTATCGGTAGTCGACGTTCCAGTATTTACGGATAAAACGAGTTTGCCACCTTTTAGCTTGACGTTAGGTGTGAAGTTTTTAGCGGCGTCTAACTCCAGTATTTCAAACCCCGATATTAACGACGTCACCTAAGAAAAGTAAACTTCATACCTCAGTCCTCTACACTATATAAATAGTAGCATATAGAGCTTTCTCGACTCATCAGATTTAAATAAACCCATAGTAATTATAGATATTAGTAATATTTCGAGCACTATAATATTGAGGGATCCATTATCTAATAAGTTATAGTGTAGATTGTTGTAGGTTAACTGATATCTAATGTCGATCTCAAATTCGGAACTGAGTCTTTAACTTGATTCAAATCTAGTACTCATCTAGCTACTCAGCAAACATATATACTCTTATACGCTGACCTATTTTATTATGCCACTACAATCTTTCTATTCACTATTTTTGACTTGATAGCGTACTGGGCGATTGAGCTTCTTCACAACTCCATCATCAACAGCGCGTTTAAGCCATTCAGTTAACTGAGACTTATGAAGTTTAGTACTTTCAATCAGCTCGTCGACAGTCAGTGGATTCTCAGCCAAACGTTGAAGCTCAAAGCTAAACAGTTGATAAAAATCGATAGGTTCCAATTGTGTAGTGTTACTTTCGGCGGCCTCTTCTGAACCAGATCCAATATCTGCTTGTAGCTCGATAACGGTTCTATCAGATTCTACTCCGTTAACGTCTTTCTCCGACTCTGATTTTGGCGCAGGTTTAAAGTCTGCTTCGGCAAATAACTCAGGCTGTGCATATTTGGAAAATAGATCACCTATAGGTTCGCTTACCTTATTCACAAGGTTTTCTTTACTGCTCACTAAATCTGTAATTGTGAAAGCTTGAATATCCGCTTTTAACCAGTTGCCACCTTTGGCAACCAAATCGGCATTAGCTGCATCCTTGTCTGTGGTTTGTTTAATCCATAACGGCACCCAAGATTTTTTCAGGTTTTCTTGTGCGCCGCTGAGTGTGCCACCTTTTTTGCCAGAATGAATTACCAAAGAGCTATCGGCTAGACAATAAATGTATTTGTTACGAGCCATGGCGTTACCGACATTGAACCCAGCTTCAGGGTAGAAAGGCGATATCAATACAACATGGCCATCCATCAGACCCTGTCGCCACTTACTACTGGTTGCAGCTCTTAACAGGCGATCAGCCATTACGCCTACGACCATACCCCCTTGTCGCATAGCCCCAATCATCACTGTCTCATCGACACCACGTGCACCACCAGAGATAATGGCGATATTTTCTGATGCTGCTTTAGCACCTATCTGGTCTGTAAAGGCGAGGTCTGGATCACTAGCATTGCGCGAGCCGATCACTGCTAAGCCACCTGAATTTAATAAGTCTTTATTTCCGCAGCCAAACAATACAGGAGGGCAGTCTGTTTTCAATCGCTGTTTTAATCGCTTCGGATATTCCGCGTCAGAACGTGTTACCACCCAAAGACCTGCACGTTGCCATTTCTCCATAGCCAGTGCAAGGCTATGACCACGCTTCAACAATTCAATGATACGCTCCGCACTGATACGCGTATCATGCCAACCTTGCAGCAAGGCTTGAGGATCGCCAACCAATAGGTCAGCTGGTGTAATAGACTTTTCTTTTAACCACAAGGCAAAGCGACCCCATTCTGCATTACTTAGTGGCTTAGCACTTTCGTTACTGGATTTTGAAAAATAGCTCGTTAGTAGCAAGGTTGCTTGGGCTGTAGGAGATAATAAGTTAGATGCATTCATGAGTCTTTCACCGAAGATGAAGCAAGCGCAATAGGGTAGACCGAACCGCTACCTGCTTGCTGCAAAAGTGCCGCAATTACTGTGAGTGTCCAACCGGAGTCTACAATATCATCTACTAATAAAACCGGTTGTCCCTCATAAGGCTGAGTCACAGCAAATACACCATCCAGATTGCGACATTGGTGGAAGCGATTTTGCTGACCTTTTTGTGGTTGATTATCTTTAATTTTACTCACGGCATCTACAAATGGTAAACCTAATCGATCAGCCAAACGTTGTGCAAAACCCGGTACCAACTCAGAATGATGGCGTGACGGCACACAACACACCCACTGAGGCGCTGGATTGGGCTGCCAACGTTGTTGAATCATTTCTGCCATAGCTTCAACTAATTCATCACTAAATCGACCTGCATGCTTATTGTTGGCAACCATCTTCCCCCAACCTGCATCACCCCAACGGGACAAAACACGGCCTTCTTGTGCGCGAAGTTTCTGGGGTAGATTGCCGCGAAAGCCATAATCCAAAAACGCATTGGCTGCAACTTGTGCTTTTGGGGTAATCACCATTTCTGCGTGCTTAAGGAAAGTACCTGCACGATGTGCCAAAGTAGGATCAACCGAAATATTGATAACAGGTTGACCTAAGCAAGACGAACATTTACCGCACGGCGTAGGATCTAGATCGTCTAGCGCACGGCGTAAAAATGTCATTTTACAGTTAGTATTATCCAGATATTTCTTCACTTCTTGCCATTCCTGTACACGTTGTCCTGTTAAGTGAGTGATTCGGGCATGGTCCATTTTATAGGGCACTGGTGTCCTAACCCAACGGCTGCCATCTTTGATTACTGGCGCCGGACTTTCCACACTCAGTAGCTTCAGTACTTTTTCAATCTGGCCATGACGCAGATTAGTTTGCTCTTCCATACTGCGAATCGACAAGCTATCGCTGTTTTCCAATACCTGTAAGATCTCATTCACTTGCACTTCTGAAGGAAAAGCCGATTCTCGGAAGAACTCATGAATATTATGATCTTCCATACCCGACATCAACATACCCACAGCATGATCAATACCACGACCAGCACGACCCACCTGTTGGTAATAGGCAACGATAGAGCCTGGCGCCTGATAATGAATCACAAAGCTTAAATCAGGCTTGTCGTAACCCATACCCAGCGCCGTGGTGGCTACTAACACCTTTAACTGGTTATTGAGAAGCAGATTTTCTAGATGCTGACGATAGGTATTACTGTCTTCAAAGCTATCATGTGTAACACTGCCGTGGTATGCCTTGGCATCTATATCATTAGCAACCAGCCACTCGGCTACTTGCTCAGCATCCCTTACTGTTAAGGTATAAACGATACCTGTACCCGGTAACGTAGGTATCACCTGTGCTAACCAAGCTAATCGTGAAGCCTGATCGGGCAATATCATGGTTTGTAGAGCGAGACTTTCACGAGTTAGTGGGCCACGATGAATATTGATATCACCCAGCTGGGTTTGTATGTCTTCGATTACACGGTTGTTAGCTGTCGCTGTAGTACCCAGTACTGGCGTGTTGGAGGGTAACTGGCGCAAGATATTTGTAATACGGCGATAATCTGGGCGAAAGTCATGACCCCAATCAGAAATGCAGTGCGCTTCATCAATCACCATCAGAGCAATGCGGTCGGCAATGGGCTGTAATACCGTTTCGATAAAGCTGTCGTTAGCTAGGCGCTCAGGAGAAATCAACAAACAGTCTATTTCATTATTAAGAATGCGCTGAGTCACCGAATGCCATTCATCGATATTCGTAGAATTCATAGTCTCCGCTACTATACCCAAACGCTGGGCCGATTCGATCTGGTTGCGCATCAGGGCGAGTAGGGGCGAGATAATAATCGTTGGCCCCATACCTCGGTCACGAAAGATTTTGGTACTGATAAAGTAAACCGAGCTTTTACCCCAACCGGTACGCTGCACGACTAGAAGTTTCTGTCGAAGATTGACCAAAGCATCAATGGCTTCCCACTGTCCATCACGGAACTCTGCTGTCGGGTTTGCCAAGGCAGTTTGCAATAGTTGTTGGGCTTGGATCCGGTTCATTATCACTCCTTGATTCACACGTTGAGTTCGCCGCTCATAAGTTTGGGTAGTAGTAGGTCACGAGCTTGAGCGAGCTTTTTGTTATATTCTTTTAACTTGTATACCTGTTTGAATATGTTTCCTACTTACGCCTTAGACCCCAATACCTTCTAGACTACCTAATAAAAGATATGAATTAAGAATTTAACTACAAACTTTGTATGTTGAGTATTTGGCTACGTTTTTAGTAATGAAGCTCTAGTCAGTTAGGCTTTCAAAAATATTAAAATATAGGTTTCTGAACCAAAAATACCTTGTAACGTTTCTGGATTGGCTTGCTCAATCGCCCATATAGCACCTTGCAGTGCTGGCCAATGTTAACTGTAGTTTCACGAACGTCTTGCCAGCGCGCCGCTTCTGGAATTTAGAAATGGTGATTTTCTGCAAAGGCGGCGTACTCTATATCGCAATCTGATTCAGCTAAAGCCTTTTCAAACTCTTCATCGGACATACGCTTAAAGAATAGTGATGGGAAGATATACTACTTGTAGTCGCCTGTATTGATGGTGCCGCGCAGAGTAGTAGCGGCGTCCCAGTTGTATTTTTCTAATTCTTGTTGGGTCATCATATTGATGCTTACTCGATAAGTAAAGTGGTTTCAAACGCTTTATAAATACTCTCAATCAAATGGGCTAAAGGAATAATGTCATTATGGTGAACATCTAATTGTGATAATCTATCGAAGGGTATTCTTACGTTAATATAATAACCGAAAGAAATATTGAACAAGGTTCTATTTGAATTTAAAACCTTATCTTGCCACTGACACTTGCTTTTCCAATCGAAGCTTATGTGCTCATCTAACAAAGCTTCGGTCTCTTTCCAAGCCTCCCTTCTGACTCTACCCGTGTATTTATGAAAATTACGTTTGGTATAGAGGTTTTTTTTAAAATCATCTTCGTCTAGCCAAAGACCAGTGATGTATGATTGCCCCATTAATTTGATATGGTAGTTTTTCTCTATAGCGTAATATTCACCATCAATATTTAATTGAGGGTTAAATTGGGGTTCATTGCGAAAGATATGATAACCTTGACCTTTGGTATTACCAGGGTATATCTCTACTACAAGATCGCCTGTTTTTTTATCTACATTAAATAACACTTCGTTAGCCCACCCCTTCGTAAATGTGGTGCCTAATCGGTCTCTATAAGCGAGCTTTTCTATTGCTTCGTTATTATCACAAAACTTTATAATTGCTGATTCAATTCTTCTAAAAATAGATTTAGCGTTAACGTTTTTTAGAGACCCGATCGGTGTCTCGGGTAACCAGCTAAAGTTATGTTCTTTGACTAGTTGGATAAAATCGGTGAGGAATCGGTTTGTATTACCTGTCGTCTTTTCAAAACTAGCGACTTTGACGGCTATCGCCATTAATTTTTTCCAATTCAAATCAAACGGCGTAATTACTTCTTGGTTATTTTCGAAAGGCTTATTCTGCTTATTGAAAATATTGAGTATTTGGTTATAGAGTTGAGAAGTGCAGTCGATATTATCTCTTTTAGCTTCTACAACAATGAGTATATTATTTATAGTAATTACTAAATCGCAAATTGGATCATACTCAGAATCGTGATTTTGTTGCCAAAAATTAGACATAGCACTTTCGCTCAACGAAACGGCGAAGACCTTGTCAAACTCTTCAATTAGACTCGTCCTCTTTTGGATCTCTATTTGTACATCTGTATCGCCATCAAGATCTTCAAATAACCTGTTGTACAAACCTGAGTCATCGATGATTGTTTTTAGTACTTCATGGAAAAACAGTGCGTCTTCTTGTAGGCATATTGCTAAAGCTCTCGTTAAGTCATTTTCTAGTTGATAGCTTCTGTTTTTCTTAGTGTATGTTTTAAAAATATTTAAGTGCTTATTCATCATATAAACCTAGTTAGTATAGTTTTAAACTTATCTTCAGCTTCAAGGCTGGCTTGCCACGCTTGTTTTAAATCAGCCATAGCTTCTTCAAACCCCAATATCACACATACCACCTGAGTATTTCGTAAAACCTTAAAAGCGCTGCTAAGTCATTTTTGATTTGACTTAGCAGTACTTTTTTTTGCTAGGTTATGCTAAACATACAGTTCTTTATTCTATTGAGGCTAATACTAGCACACCCCAAAAAATGATGATATTAACACCTAAGCAGTAGAGTTCGCCCAATTTTTATATACTGACGAAAGTTGGTATATGATTTGTTCTATATAATATACATTCATAGTCCTTGTAAAATAACCCGCCTAACAATTAATTATAATTATTGAAACGAACAATTGAATTTATAGTCAATCCAAAATAAAATTGGTACAACCCATATCATGAAACAGTTTAGGTAAATTATTCTCCATCCACCCTTGGCGTAGAAACTTAGCCTGTGCCCATTTTTTTTCAATAGGGTTTAAATCAGGGCTGTAAGGCGGTAGAAATAACAAGCGATGACCATGCCTGTTGAGTAATCTCTGAACGCGTTTATGAAAGCTGGCGTTATCCATGACGATTACGCATTTTATTTTAAGACTTGGTATTAGCGTGTTTTTGCACCAGTTGTAGAATATGTCGCCATTGATATTCTTTTCGAAGTAATCAAGTGCAAATAACGCTTTTTCATATAAGGCACCGATAACATTGGTGCGTTTTTTACCTTGCCAGTTATAGCTATCGATGCAAGGGGTACCAATAGGTGCATAGCCATGAGAGCGGATGGTCTCAGCCTCGAAGCCACTCTCTCCATGTATACAATTGCATAGCCTTGAGCGATGTAGTCGCCCAGTTTACTTAGATATTTAGCTCTCTTTAATGGGCAAGCTTTTGGATGCTCTAAGGTCTTTTTTTTGACTAATGCCAAGACGTTTTAAAGCGGCCTCGATGCCCGACTTACTACAGCCAAAACGCTGTGCTCTCTCGTACATGTAATCGTCTGGATGCTGTTCAACATCTTTTAATAAAGCTTCGTTAGGTATTTTACTGGGTGGTTTATTGCGAGTGAGTTTAATACTAGGGTCTTTGAGCCAATTCTGTAGCGTGGCCTTACTAATGTCATAAAATGCACAAGCTTGTCTGATACTCATATCTTGTTGTTCGACACTTTTAATCACTTGAGCACGGAAGTCTGCTGAATAAGTCATAATCTTTTTACTTTTCGCTTGTTTTAAAACTACTGTACCACTTTTATAAAGGCTCTACTATAGAGTACTACATAACCTAGAAAATAAATTATTAAGTAGTTCATTATACTTACGTAATAGCCACAAGTAATGAGCGAATTAATATGACAGCTGCTTTGAGTAATGAGTATGACCCTTCTATTGGAGCATTAGCACAAGCTTGTGCAATCACTTTCCAAGGTAATGCCAGTAATAATCTGCAGCAAGATGCTTTTTTCTTTTTGGATAATTGGTATCAAGAAGACTTAGGCGTGATGGCAGTGACATCAGTCGAGCTTCCGTTTTGTTTAGCAGTCTCTGACGGTGTTGCCAGCTCTAATTATTCACAGTACTGCTCAAAGGCGGTGGTAAAAGCGATTGGTTGGCTGTGGGACAATAAGAAAAAGCTAACCTCAGAGGGTATTCAACATCTGATTGATAAAACCAAGCATTCATCCAAACGTCATGGTGCAGCAGCAACCCTCGCGATGATTGTTGGAGAGCTAAATAGTGACAGAGGGGTAAAAGCAACGATAACGCATGTGGGTGACAGTCGTGTTTATTGGCTGCCCAAAGGCGCGGCACAATGGCAATGCCTGACTCGAGATCATAATCTGCTAAATGAACTCATCGACCAGAAGGCACAGGAACAAGGTCGCTACGCAGAGTTTTCTGACTATAACGGAGAAGGAATGGCGGGAAGCTTATATAGCATTACTGAATGCTTTGCCTTGACCAGTGATAGCAGTTACCTAAGTAGTGAAGCGCCAGAAAGCATCTCTCGAACGATGGATATTGATGGTGGCGACTGTTTCTTAGTTTGTACGGATGGCATTCATGATTTAGTGTCAAGTCATGAATGGCAAGCTGTCAGTGCGGAGACTGATTTACAGGAATGGCTAATAACTCTTAAAAATCAGGTCTATGATTCAGATGGCAATGCCTATGATAATGGCACAGCCATTTTGCTTCGTTTTGATTGAACCATTGTTTTAGTAATGAAGCTATAAACTTATCATTGAACGATCTAACTGAGCAACCCATATGCCCACACACCCAATTGCTAATTATAAAAAATCAGAACGCCTATTTGCTTTATATCAATGTTTGCCTCGGAATAAACCTGATGCTATGTCATTAACAGAGCTTATGGTTGGTTATGGTGATGAACCGGATAATTTCGCTAATGAACGTAAAAACTTAGAGAATGATCTGATTGGCTTAAATCAAATATTTAACGATATTTTTTATAGTGACGCCTTGGTGAGAGTACCAGCGTGGGGTGAAAATATCAGCGGACAAACAGCACGGTTTTTTATTGAGCCGAGCTTTAGCATCGATATTATCAATGAGCACACGGTGTTCTTTTGGGAGATGCTTGATAAGTATACCGCAAACTATTTACCAACCTCTTTTAAGCAAAGTATTGCAGATAAACTTACCCAGTTAGGCCGGCAGAATAAAGATGGTTTCAATCAAAGTAAGCTAGGTCAATGGCAAGATTATCTCATTACCTTACCGAGCATAGTACAGGCACCGACGCTTAAAAATGATGTGATTGCAAGCATTCACCAAGCTCTGTTAAATAGACTGCAACTTAAAATAAGCTATCAAAATAAATGGCATGGCAGTTCTGCTGAAAGAGTCATCTATCCTAAAGGGCTTATCTTTATTGACAATATGATCTACCTCACAGGCTTTAATCCTACTGATGATCATATCGATGATGACGTACTGTTAAAAGCGCATCGTAATTTTGCAGTCAATCGTATCAGTGAGGCAGGAGTAATAGATAAGGTGATACCTGATTGGGTAGGGCGAGATATTTTTTCATTAGATAACTTGAATAAATTAGGTAAGTTAGAACCGACTGATAGTGTCCAGATAAAACTGGTTTTAAGGGTACAGAAATATGCCTGTCAACATCTTTATGAGCGTCCATTATCACAAGATCAGCAGATTACTATGATTGATGATACTTGGAATCGAGTCAGCGCTACTGTGGCTAATACTAAGCGTCTGCAAGATTGGTTGGCGAGTATGTCGCAGCTGGCAGTGGTGGTAGAACCAAATGAGCTTAAAACAGTGATTCTTGAGCGTTTAAAGAGTGGACTGGAGCTTTATGAGCATTAGTAAAATACTATGTACTAAATAGCTATTAATAAATTATAAGGAAGCGTAATTGTGAGCGAAGTCCAAACTTTAATAAATGAAGTCAGCCAAAAAGTCCAAGCTTTAGAAACGGCGCAAGCACTTTATAGTCGCCAGCTTTCACCAGATTTTAATACTTTTGACTATATCAATACCGATGAATTAGGACTTAGTCGTATCTTAGCGGCTTTGCTTGATCCAAAAGGTAGTCATGCTCAGCAAGAAACCTTTTTAAGATTATTTATTGAGCATTGCCTACCTGATATGTACAAAGCTCCAGAATGGCAGGTTTTTCTTGATAGTATTGATAAAACAAAGGTTTTTGTTGAGCAAGTTACATCAAGAAATAATAGCCTACGCCGTATGGATATTTATCTACAATGTCAGGTGGGTGATAACAGTTACGGTGTTTGTATTGAAAACAAACCTTATGCGGCAGACCAGTTTGAGCAGTTAAAGGATTATGCTGAAGAGCTTGAAAAAAGAAGACACAAGGCTTGGCACCTTGTTTATCTTAATGAAGCTAATGAGGGTCCGAGCGAATACAGTATTGATACGAGTAAATTAGAAGCGTTGAAAAAGGAGAATCAATATAGCCATCTTCGTTTTAGCGACCTCATTCCTTGGCTCAAAGCGTGCCAAGCAGAATGCCAAAATCATAGTGTCAGTGAGTTTATTGCACAATTAATTAAATTTATTCAAAAGCAATTTATGGGAATAAAAGATATGAATGAAGACAATGCAGTATTAGAAATAATGAAGCAGAGTGAAAGTAATTTAGATGCTAGTCTAAAAATTTATAAAAACGTACAGAAAATGAGAATAGAGCTGATACAAAAACTTAAAACAGGTTTGATATTAAAGTGTCAGGACAGGGAGTATACGTTAGATTTTGACAATATTGGCAAGGGCAAAAATTGTGAGTACTTTGGTTTTAGAATGAAAGATGATCCTATAGGGTTCATTAGCTTAGAGTTCGCAACAGACTTTAACAATCCGGTATTAGGTATTAGGTTTTATACTGAAGAAGATACTAAAGACCCTGATAACCAACCTTATGCAATTGAAGTCAAGCGTGTGTTTAACGATTATTTTACCAATAATAATATTGTATCTAATAAATGGTGGCCTGCGTATTACGAGTTTCAACCTTTTGACTGGAAAAGTGCAGGTAACCCGTGGTATCAAATTGAAACTGGGGCAATGGCAAGTAAAGTTTTAGAAGAAGTTGATGTTATTTACTGCATGTTAAAAGCAGGAAGTTCATTTCATATTAAGGATAAATAATATGAATAACGCTTCTAATATAAAGCCCTGGCTGACAGAGCTTTGGGCATGGGCTGATAAGTTTAAGATTCCTGAGGAAGTGTTGCCACGTGATCACGCTGCTTTATTGGCGTTAACAGACCTGAGTATTGATTGTAATCAATTAACTAATTTACCTGAAGGTATCGGTTATTTATACAACTTAACCAGTCTCACGCTAAACTGCGATACGCTTGAGCGTTTGCCAGAGTCTATAGGTCAATTAAGCCAGTTAGAGAGATTGACGATCACTAGTCATAAAATACAGCAGTTTCCTGATGGTCTTGTTAATCTTAAGAAGCTACGCCTAATAATAGATGTTCCTAATGAGTTAATTGACCAGTTACCGATTGGTGTTATTGAAAGGCATCGAAGGAGAGAATTGGGGATTGTAAATATATCCTCTACAAAATTGTATACACCACAAATGAGTGAATATGAGTTATCTAAATTTGGATTTTTCCTTACTAATGACAATTGGGATGAAAAAGCACTCATTGATCTGAAGTTCAAAGCAGCATCAGTATTTTTACTTGGTTTGCAAACGACTGAAAAAACGATCAAGCAATTTGATGTGGTAGATGGTGTCGTTATTTGCAGACCTGATGAAGTACAACGAGTCATGAATATGTTTGCAACTGTTTTTAACGAATTTGCGGGGATATGCGTTACAGATATTGAAAAGATGCTAAGTTTTGCAAGGCCTGCTAAGTTTATACAAGCTAACGTAATGGGAATGTTTAAATCAGAGCAAGTGCTTAGTCAGATTATTGATCAAATTCCTGAAGAGATAACCCTAAAATCTTTAATGTTTCAAGTTGAAAGTAACCACTATTTTACGTTTGACGAGTTCAAAGTTATATCAGATATCATTGATAATATGGGTGTAGAGGATGAACATATTTTCTATAATGCAGAAGTTGTTGATAAGCCTGAGCACTGCTGGATGGGTATGATATATATGGTTTCGTAGTTGTATTAAGTATAAATATAGCTTGAATAAAACTGTAGGCATCGTTGAAAAACGATTATCACTTAAGAAGCAAAGAATATAGAAGGTGACAGATATGAGTACAGCTTTGTTTAACGATTTTATCCAAGCTCAAAATACTGTTTATCCATCGGTTATTAAAGAGTTAATCGAAGGGCGTAAGCGGACCCATTGGATGTGGTTTATTTTTCCACAGGTGGAAGGCTTGGGGCGCAGTACAATGGCTCGGCGCTTTGCGATAGAGAGTCTAGAACAGGCAAAAGAGTATTTGCAGCACGACGTTCTTGGAGCACGGTTGAGAGAGTGTGCTGAATTATTATTGTTGCATTCCGATAAAAGTGCTTTAGAAATTCTCGGATCAATAGATACGCTGAAATTACACTCTTCGCTTACGTTGTTTACTTTAGCGTCCTCTAATAAAAAATATATTTTTAACGAGCTTTTGGATCAGTATTTTGAAGGCAGTTACGATATAAACTCTATCAGAATGTTAAAGCAGATCAATGATCAGCAAGCTAAGTGAATAAAACTGAACGATACTCTAAAAGACGATGTAATCCTTAGTGAGGATTAAACTTCAATAAACGAATTATGCCAGATGATAAATATCTTAGAGACTGTGCAAGCGCGCTACTGCCGTCAAATCTCGCCAAAGTTTGATACTTTTGACTACCTTCAAACTCCTTAATGATCAGTGAGCATAACCATGAAGTATCAGATTGATGACTCGTATAGAGATGATATACCTAGTGCTGTTCTATATCGACAAACCATGGATCATTACCCAAAGTCTGCTATTGGTTGCTTTATCATCAGTGATGCTTGGGATGAGGAGGCGCTAATAGAGTTAAAAGAGAAGTCAGAGGCTTGGTTTTTAGTAGGCTTGCAAATAGATGATAGTGAATTTAAGCGCTTAGATATTATAGAGGGCGTTATTAGATGTCAGCCTAATGAAGTAGATAATGTCATTAGAATACTCGATGTAAACTCTGCAAGTACCATCATCGGTATAGATGTTGTGGATATCAAAAGTCTGTTTGAGTATGGCAATTCATTCCAGTTCATTCAAGCAAGTGCCCCAGGTGAATCTATATCGAAATCAGTAAAGGCAGCTGCACAGCAGTTAGTTAGTCAACTTATAAAAGCTCGTAATGCTAAGAGACTGTTAGTTACCATAGAGAGTATCGAAAGCCCTTCGCTAGATACTCTTTCCTATATAACAGAAGCCATTAAAAATTCGTTATCTATTAATGATGAGTTCATATATTACAGCTCAAGAATCACTGATGAGCCAGACTGTTTTTGTTTAAAGGCGATATATGCTGAGGACTAGGTAGAGGCTCAAACCTAAGCGTTAGTCTATAACTAAAGCATTACTCTTGATGTTTCCAGTTTTCCTGGTTTAATGTAAGCATCCGACCATCCCCTATTGCGATGGCATCCAGAGATGAGGTAACAACTCATCCAGATCCTCTTGAATAGGCAGGCGTCTTAGCACGTCTGTCAAATAGGCAGACACATCCAAGCCGTTTAAGCGAGCCGACTGGATAATCGACATAATATTCGCAGCACGCTGCCCACTTCGTAGCGAACCGGCAAACAACCAGTTTTTACGCCCAAGCGCCCACGGGCGCATCTGATTTTCCGCCCAATTATTATCAATCGGCAACCTCCCATCATCCAAATAACAAGTCAGCGCTTGCCAACGTTTTAGGCAATAATCAATCGCCTTAGTAATACTGGCATTCTTAGTGGTTAACTGTCTTTTTTCTTGTAACCATTGGTGCAGCTTATCCGCAATCGGTTTGGCTCTATCCTGCCTGATTTTCCGGACTATCTGGGGATCTCTTGGCATTGGGGATGTATTTTTTTCAAATCGCTCATCAATCTCACGTTCAACCGCATACAACTGCCCGAATAACGCTAATGCGTCAATGCTAATAACACTTTGTCCAGTAACGTGCAATTCATGAAACTTACGCCGTGCATGGGCCATACAACCGATTTCGCTCACGCCTTTTTCGCTCACGCCTTGATGAAATAAAAACTTATATCCACTGTAATCATCGCAAATCAGCTTACCGTGCCATTTGTCTAAAAAGGCTTTAAGGTGCTCATTACGACGGCTCTGGGCAAAGTCATACACCACCGCTTTTAATGCACCGTGCTGTGGCGTGAGATACGCCCAAACATAGCCTTTCTTTAATGATTTACTGCCGGCTTTCACAGGGTTTTTCATGATAGACACCGGTGTTTCATCGGCATGTAAGATAGGCTCAGATAGTAACCGCGCATGCAAGCGATTCACTAAAGGTGCCATGGCAACACCACAGCGTCCCACCCAGTCTGCCATGGTGGCATCGGGAATATTTACCCCACTTCGCTTATAGATAATATTCTGCCGATATAGAGGCTGATGGTCTGCATATTTGCTAATAAGGATGTGTGCAAGCAGCTCTGGGGTGGCGATGCTTTTGTTAATAATCTGCTTGGGGGCAGCCGCTTGATGAATGATGTCACACTCACGGCATACCCATTTTGGATAGAGGTGTCGCTCAATATAAAACTGCTTGGGGATGAGTCCAAGTTTGTCCTGTTTATCCTCCCCAATGCGCATCATTTGACAGCCGCAGTCACAAACGGTGGTGAGTGGCTCATGAACCTGGGTTTTCACCTCAAGGTTGTCAGGAATAACCGTGTATTTAGCACGCTTTGTTTTTTTAGGCTGATCAGTGGCTGAGGGTAGCGATCCGTCAGTGATCTGTGTGCTTGGTTCAAGGTCGCTCTCACCGATGAGCATTTCTGTCTGGATAGGATCGATAGCAGGTAGCTTGGCAAGCTGATCTTGGGTTAAGTCGTGGCGGTAGTCATCTCGGATTTGTTCTAGTGCAGATAAATCTTCTTGCGCAGCTTCCTGGTTTAAGTGGGTTTGTTTGGCACTTAAGCCTTCGCTCTTTTGTCCATACAGTTGATGGATGAGCCGCTTTTGTTTTTCGATGAGTTCCAGTACTTTTAGATACAGCTTGTGGTTTTCCTCAAAGGTTTTATTGACGAGCTGCTGTAGTTGATCGTGACGCGTGTTTGTTTGAACAATCTGTTGTTGCAGGTGCTCATTACGCTGTTCAAGCAGGTGGATTTTCACCAGGAGCTCGGCGTAAATGGGGTCTTTCGATAAGTCGGATAGAGTGGCAACAGTCATGGTGCTATGTTGCTAGAGTTTTATTTGCCTGTCATCGGGTATTTATAGGATGGGGGTCAATGTATCTTTGCCCATGTTACGCCAAGGCAATCCACTGATTAAGGCATTAAATTGCTCACGGTTGATGCTGATGCCGGTTTGAGTGGGGGTGAGTGGTTTGGTTAAGCCATGAAACTTGCTGTCGTCTAGCTGACGGCTGCAAAGCCATACGCCAAGCCCATCATGAATGAATACTTTTAGGCGTGTGTCTGCTTTGTTGTAAAACAGGTAGGCACAGTGAGGGCGGATGCCTTGGTGCTGGGTGATGATGTGAGCCAGTAGTTTGCCGCTGCCACATCGCATGTCCATGGGCGCGGTGGATAGCCAGATGTGATTGATGGGTATCATTGTAGGCCTCGTAGTAGGTCAATCAAACTTTGGGTGTCTATTTGGGCAATAGTGAGGCTTATGGACCCAGGTCCTGGGGCTCTGATTTGCAGCTTGATGTTTTGTATGACGGAGGGTGAGGACAGATGAGTTGCTTGAGGTTCAAGGCGGATTGGGATAAAGCAGGGGTTTGGATCAGCAGGACTGTTTATGGCAGCAGGTAATATGCCAGTTTCAGTCTTTTTGCGGTGATGCTGACGTTTCCAGTTATGGAGAAGGTTCTGGTTGATGCCATGGTCTCGAGCGATACTGGCAATTGATCGCCCTGAACCTTCAGCTTCTTGTACTAAAAGTTCTTTAAACTCAGCGCTGTAAGTTCTACGTTTGGGTTTGTTAGGTGGTTGTGTTGTCATGTTAGTGTCCACGATTATTAATCGTGGACACTATCTCGCATTTTTTAAGTGAGGAAAAGATGGGATGGTCGGATGCTTACGGTTTAATGGCATTTGGTTGAGTAAATCTCGTCTAGATCTCCAGTCTGGCATGTGAATGTCGAGCAGAGCTTTAAATCTATCGTTGTGCTGCCGTTCTTTGAAGTGTAGTAATTCATGCAAGATAATATACTCCAAACAAAACAGTGGTTTTTTGGCCAGGTCTAAGTTTGAATAGATTACAAATACTTGATGCTAGTAGTATTACTGGTATTAGGGCGTGTCCCTAATTGGAAAAAGGGGTAATAGTCGCTAAAATAAAGGTTATATTTTAGCGATCGATAGGTATTCATTAAAGATGGCCAGACAAGCATTAACCGATAACCTTTGGGAGCAGCTACAAGCGACTATGGCACAACATGGTTGCTATCAAAAAGAGAATAACCGCGAAGTAATGGAAGCCATTCCTTTGAAACTCCGTACAGGCGCTCCTTGGCGAGACATACCTAAAGAATTATGCCCGTGGAAGACCGCTTACAACCGTTTTAATCGCTGGTCAAAAACGGGTTTGTGGGAGAAATTTTTTTTAGCCTTTGAGCAGAAATTGATACGGAGTGGGTATTCATCGACGGAAGTTATATACGCTGTCACCAACATGCAAGTGGAGCTCGGCTTGGTGAAGATCGAGCAATTGGACAAAGCCGTGGCGGAGTAACTACAAAGATATACCTATCCTGTGATGCCGATGGATATCCGCTCGATTTTAAAATCACTGGGGGTGACGTCCACGACAGTCAAGTTGCAGGTGAATTGATTGACATGATTGGACAAGCTGATTACTTTATCGCTGATAAAGGCTATGACTCAGAAGCCATCAGAGACAATGAGCTATGCTGAAAAAACTGTAGAACTAAATTTGGTAAACTAATGACTCAATGAAGAGTTTGTTATGACCAAGAAAGTAAGAACCTACAGTGACGAATTTAAAGCCGAGGCCGTCAAGAAGATATCAGACAATAATGGCAATATCTCAGCCACTGCAAAGCAGCTTGGCATTGCCATGCAAA
>NZ_CAJGZQ010000017.1 GCF_904846185.1 Psychrobacter immobilis
TAACAGTCAGACCATTATCGATGCTAGACAGCACTTGTTTACGATAGTCGATTGAATAAGTCATGGTTTATCTGAATAGTTGATTAGTTTTTATGTATTGTATCGGTTTTATCTGAACTCTACTATAACTAGCTCATCTTCATTAGCTATAATCACCACCTTATAACCTTGATGCTCAACAAAATAGTTTATATAGCCTAATAGGTTCTCTAGATCCATTGAAGCTCTCTCCAAATCATCGAATACTAATATTAGACCTTCTGTATTAGACAAATAATCTGGCAAATTGATATCTGGTACTTGAGACGATACACTAGCATCACTTTTACCATCACCGTTCAGATCAATCTGCAATGCAGTTTTAAGAAGTCCTTTCCCGATTTTCCCTGCTAAAGCCATACCTTTAGAAGATAAAACAGGATGAAGCTGTCTAAAAAACTCACTTTCTATTTCTTCGAAACTAGCGATACCATATAAACTCACATATAAGTGTGTTTTGACTCGATAATTAGGATTATGCAAACTTGCCATTATTTCTTTCAAAAACCAAGTTTTACCAACACCCCACTTACCCTTTAATAAAACAGCATACTGTGATGAGCTCGGTAACTTAAAGTAATGTTTTAAAAACTCTTCAATATGCTCGTTTGGATTACTCATAAAACTCCCTTTTTATTTTTTTAAAATTTAGTTATAGATATTGAGTCTAGCAATATAACAGATATCACCGCTAGTCCAGACTGGCAGATACAAGCGGAAGGCGGGAAATAGCTCCCCTAAAATCGTTGGGTGTCGCAAGCTCCACACCAACCTACTCTACATTACTTAATAACAAAATTAAGGCGTTACTTTAAACATTTAAATACTCAAACTCCAAACACAAAAAAGGTGAGCCTAAGCCCACCTTTTTATTTTAAAAACAGCTATCTAAAACTATAAGCAATTGCTAGAGGTTTGAGTAGCGAGAAAAACATGCGCAAGCACTACATGTCGTAGGTTCAGCAAGTTTGACGAAGCTAATCAAGCATCTAGGTTTGCTACTAGCGCAACCAAGCACGAGCATTACGGAACATACGCATCCACGCGCCATCTTCATCCCACTCTTCTGGTTTCCAGCTGTGGTTATAGGCTTTTAGGTTACGCTCAGGATGTGGCATCATAATCGTCACACGACCATCAGTGCTACACAGACCCGTGACACCGCCGACCGAACCGTTTGGATTGAGCGGATACGTCTCAGTTGGATGACCTTGGCTATCGACATAACGCATCGCAAGCTGACCGTGTTTAGCCATACCGTCGATTTCGTTATTATCTAGTGTGGCATAGCCTTCACCATGCGCCACAGCGATAGGCAAGATGCTGTCTTGCATACCTTTGAACAGGATAGACTTGGTACGCTCGATTTTTACATTGACCGTACGCGCTTCAAAACGAGCCGATTGGTTGGCGATGAAGCGTGGGAAGTTGTCTGCACCTGGGATGAGGTCCTTTAACTGAGCCATCATCTGACAACCGTTACAGACACCTAGTGAGAAGGTATCAGGACGGGCAAAGAAGCGGACAAACTGCATGCGTAGCTCGTCATGGAACAAGATAGAGTTCGCCCAACCAGAGCCTGCGCCGAGTACATCACCATAACTAAAGCCACCACAAGCGACTAAGCCATCGAAGTCACGTAGATTGATGCGACCATTCAGTAGATCACTCATGTGTACATCGACCGCTTCAAAGCCAGCTTGGGTAAAGCCTGCTGCCATTTCTGTCTGACCGTTTACGCCTTGCTCACGCAAGATAGCGACTCGTGGTTTATTCTCGCGACTGGCTAAGTATGGCTCTTCAACTTTTTGATTGAGATCAAAGTTTGGCGCAGCGATCAGGCCTTGATGGCTCGCATCAGCAATCAAGTCATACTCTTGCTGTACGCACGCTGGGTTATCACGGCGACGCGCGATTTGATAGCTGACCTGAGTCCACGCTTGCTGCAATTCAGTACGGCTAAAGCTGAGAGTGTCATCACCCATGAGCGTTGGCGTTTGGATAAGTAAGCTGTCTTCTTCCGAGCTTTGACCAACAAGGCTGAGCATATCAGCAACGTTAAACTCTTCTGCCAATTGCATGAGAGCCGCGACGTTTTCTGGCAATACTTGGATGACTGCACCTAGCTCTTCACTGAACAGTTGACCGAGTAAGTTATCATCCGTCAATGACAGCTTGATACCTTGACGGCTAGTGAACTGCATCTCAGCGATGGTTGCTAATAGACCACCATCACCGATATCGTGATAGGCGCTGATGACGCCTTGTGCATTGCCCGCTTGGACAAAGTTAAAGAAGTCGACCAAGTCGCTTGGCTGCGCCAAATCTGGGCAATCGTTACCCAATTGGCTAAGCGTTTGCGCAAGGATTGAACCGCCTAGACGTAGCTTGCCTTTAGACAAGTCAATACGGTAGAACGCGCTATCGCCATTGATTAGCTCAGGCGTTAGCGTTTTTGCCACGTCAACTACAGGAGCAAAGGCCGTAATCACGAGGCTCATTGGCGACACAACTGATTTATCCGTGTCACCTGCTTCACTGCTGTCAGTCCAATTGGCACGCATTGATAGCGAGTCTTTACCAACTGGAATCGCGATACCCAATGCTGGGCACAGCTCTTCGCCGACTGTATATACCGCGTCAAATAATGCTGCGTCTTCCGCATCATCACCACAGGCTGCCATCCAGTTCGCTGACATCGTGATATCAGACAACTGAGCAATACGCGCACCAGCGATGTTGGTAATAGCTTCACCAATGGCGAGTCGTGCTGAGGCTTGTGGACTGATTAAGGCAACTGGCGTACGTTCACCGATACTCATCGCTTCACCGCTCATCACCTGACCATCTAGCGCAATCAAGCCTGACGCGGTCACCGCACAATCCGATACAGGCACCTGATAGCGACCCACATACTGATCACGCACGACCATACCCGTGATAGAACGGTCACCAATGCTGATCAAGAATGATTTACTAGCGACCGTTGGGTGACGCAACACGTCTTTGATAGACTCAGCTAGATTAACGTCGCCTAACTCTAATGCAGGTAAGCTGGTTTCATGACGCTCAAAGCTACGCTTCATCTTTGGCGTGCCACCGAGCAATACTTGCATCGGCATATCAACTGGCTGCTCATCCAATAACGTATCATCAACGACTAGCTGACGGACATCCGTGGCTGTTCCCAAGATGGCATACGGGCAACGCTCACGCGCACAGATCGCATCGAATTGGGCTTCGCTTTCTGGACGAATCGCAAGGACATAACGCTCTTGCGCTTCATTTGACCAGATGGCCATTGGCGACATGCCAGCTTCTAATGATGGAACTTTACGCAGATCTAGTACCGCGCCCATCTCATGGTCATTGACCAGTTCAGGCATTGCATTAGAGATACCGCCCGCGCCCACATCATGCAATGACACGATAGGGTTGCCGTCTTTGCCATTATTGCTGGCATCGACATCACTACCGGCTAGTGCCCAACAGCGATCCATCACTTCTTGGCAACGACGCTCCATTTCAGCATTGTCACGCTGAACTGAGGCAAAGTCCAAGCCTTCATCAAGTGAACCACTATCGACCGAAGATGCTGCTCCACCGCCTAGACCAATTTGCATGGCAGGGCCACCAAGGACGATTAATAAATCACCTTGTTGAATGGTATTTTTTTCAATGAGGTTGCGTTTGATATTGCCGTAACCACCTGCCAGCATGATTGGCTTATGATAGCCACGCATCTCGCTGCCGTCTTTTGCCGCTGATGTATCAAGTTGGAAGCTGCGGAAATAACCGCATAGATTAGGACGACCAAACTCGTTTGAGAAATTGGCTGAACCGAGTGGTGCTTCAGTCATAATCTCAAGACTGGTTGCCATACGATCTGGCGTGCCATAAGCCTGAGTACTCAATTGACCTGATTGCTCCCATTTCTCAGCGAGCTCTGGAATATGCAAGTGTGACACGTGAAAGCCTGTCAGACCTGCTTTTGGCTTACCGCCACGACCAGTTGCGCCTTCATCACGAATCTCACCACCAGCACCTGTCGCTGCACCCGCATACGGGGCGATAGCGGTTGGATGGTTATGCGTTTCGACTTTCATCAGGATGTCGATTTCTTCTTGATGGAAGTCGTAAGGATGGGCAGAATTTGCGTCCATCGCGTCAGTCGGAATCGGGTAAAAACGCATCCCTTCTGCCCCAGCCATCACTGCGGCGTTGTCTTTATAAGCCGACAAGATACCTTGTGGATTCGACTGATAAGTATTCTTAATCATTTGGAACAGTGATTTCGGCTGTACTGCGCCATCGACTGTCCATTCAGCGTTAAAGATTTTATGACGGCAATGCTCTGAGTTCGCCTGTGCAAACATCATCAGCTCAACGTCGGTTGGATTGCGCTTTAGCTCATTGACGTACGCATTCATCAAGTAATCAATATCTTCGCTCGATAGCGCAAAGCCAAATTCTGTATTGGCTGCTTCTAGTGCCGTACGACCTTGTCCAATCACATCGATATGATTAAGCGATGCTGGCTGCTCATCATCAAATAGCTTATTCACCTCATTTAAATCATAAACCAAGCTCTGCGTCATACGGTCAAACAATAATTGCTCAGCGGCTTTAGGTAATGTGTTATTGGTTGCACCTACCTCACCGTCTGTTTTTGCATCAATCGTTAGGGTATAAACGATGACGCGCTCGACACGGTTAATCTCAATATCACAGTTATTAAAGATATCGGTCGCTTTACTGGCCCACGGCGATATGGTGCCAAAACGCGGTGCAACGATAACTTGTAATTGGTTGTCTTGCGGCGCGGCAAGTTGGATATCTTGCTTAATGCCAAACAGGTCCAGCGCTTTTTTCTGCTCATCACCTTCAAGCGTCCGTGATAGCACATAAACTTGCTGAGTATGGATGTGGCTGACATTTAGCTCGGTTTTTTGCTGGAACTGACTGATGAGTTGCTGCGTCTGAAAATCGGTAAGAAACGGTTGTCCGGCGATGGTCATCATAAAGGCATAATCCGTAAGATCAAGGCATCTCTGCCATGCAAAGTAAATGGTCTGCGTATTATAACAAGAAGCCCTGTAATAAGCAGGTCAAAACCAAGATAAATTGCTGATGCTTGCTATTCAATAATAGTAAAATCTTCGCCATCGTTGAAACCCTTGTTACTTTTACAACAGGCTACTTTCACAACAGAAACTTAACAGCGATGTCGTCACAATTTTTACCTAAAGCTTATAGTCCTTACAAACCCTAACATCGCCTTACGGGCAACCTATATAAACACAAGGTCACAACTAGGTATTCTAGTTTCAGTTGTTAAGGCGACGATCGTTTCTCTGAATTCATCTGGTTTTCGATACTTGGAAAACGCTTAGCCTGAATAAAAACTACTATAAATAATCAACTATTTAATTACTACGACTTAATCAAAATACAGAAAGGGAAATTTACTATGAGTAGACAAGACCATATCAATAAAGTGCAAGAATTGGTAAAAGATATCAAGTTTGCCATGATGACAACTCGTACTCACGAAGGTCATTTGCATGCCTGCCCAATGACAACGAGCGAGACGAGCATCGGTGCAAAAGAGATTTGGTTCATCGGTGACAAGAGTACCGAAACCGTGAGTGACATTGAGAAAGACCCGCAAGTAAACTTGGCTTATGTCAGTCAAGATGCCAAAAATTATGTCTCAATTAATGGTAAAGCGGAACTGGTCGAAGACCAAGAGAAATTAGACGAGCTATGGTCGCCGATTTACAATGCATTCTATGAGCAAGGTAAAGATGATCCTAATGTACAGCTGATCAAAGTCGTACCACATGGCGCAGAGTACTGGCTCAGTGGTAGCTCAGTCGTCAATATGTTTAAGATGACTACTGCTGCTGTAATGGATGGTAAAAAAGCGACCAATCTCGGTGAAAATAACTCTGTGACGTTATAAGTTATCTAAACCAGAAATAGCAAAAACAAAAACGCCAGTGGCTCATGCAACTGGCGTTGCATTATCTATTATCTATTGACATGCATTACTGTGGTGGTTTCGCATAACCATTGTCCGCAGGATAAGCTTGCGGCTGTTGAAGCTTCGGCTTAGATGGATCATATAGGCCATAAACTGCTGTACCTATTACACCGGTGTTATTGATAGAGCCTGAGCTGGTATTAGCGGCATAAGCACTCTCTGGCTTGCTAAATATAAACGAAGCTACTGAGCTTTGGCTCTTACGGAAACCTTCAATCACCAAATTATCATGTGGATTTAGCACATATCCACTGTCATAGCGACTGGCAGCGCTACCATTGAGGACATTGAGGACATTGATTCCATCGACACTAGCGACGATTTCATAAGTGTTGTCGCTGTTATTATGATACACCAAACGATAGGCCTGACCCGCTTGACCTTGGACATAGTAATTGCCCGAGTCTCGATAAAGGGATAGTGCACCCGTATCTGTTTCCATCGAAAAATCAACCTTGCCCGCCAGTAGCGACATGCTATTTACCGCACGTCCATTATAGGCTTTGTCTGCATAACGAACCTGCATCTGCTCGATAGGCTCACTGCTCGTACGGCGCAGATCAACAGTCGTCACTTCAGAGTTGACATCATCACCCCATTTTGTTCCCAAACGCTCAGATTCTGCCGCGTCCTGAGTGGAACGTTCTACAGTAGCATCTGTTTGGGTAGATTTTTCTCGCTGAATGGTTGAGGTGGACTCTTCTTGCATGTTTGAGCCAGAAGAACACCCCGTTAATAATGCCAACAATAATACGGCAACGCCCGACTGTGTCTGATGTAATGTCATGCTTATTTCCTTATTTGAATGCCGTTTCATGATAGCTCGATCAATTTTCTTGTATTTTGTTTACTAATTTTGAGTATATATCAACCATACAAACAATGTCTAAGACAAATAGGCAACATCAGCCGTGTTTCAAACAGACCATAAAAAACGCCAGCGGCTAATGCGACTGGCGTTTTTTGTTGTCTATGTTGTTTGTTGACCATATCTGCGTTATATATTTACCCGCTTTGCTTTAGGTACGGCCAAGCCGCTTTGAGATAAATCATCATCGACCATAGTGTCAAAATAACAGCAGCAACCATCAGCACATAACCGATCGTTTCGAGCGACTCCCAGTTTAATAAAAGTACCGTAATAGCCACCATTTGAAACGTCGTTTTTAGCTTGCCGACATATGACACTGCCACACTGGTACTTTTGCCCAACTCTGCCATCCATTCACGTAGCGCTGACACCGCAATCTCACGCGAGATAATCACAATCGCGGCGATTGCCATAATAATATTGGGATGCCATTGCACCAAGATAATAAGCGCCGCCGCCACCATTAACTTATCAGCGACAGGGTCTAAAAAACGACCAAAGGCTGACATAACATTAAGCTTACGGGCAAAATATCCATCAAGCCAATCAGTAATCGCTGCAATAATAAAAACGCTAGTCAAAAGTAAATGGCGTAACAAGCTATCACTAAATTCGCTCATACCGACCCGCGCAATCACATTGTCTGAGATGGCAGGCATGCCAATCCCCATAGCAGGTGGCCAATAAGCAATCGCGACAAATAGCGGAATCATTAAAATCCGCGCGATAGTAAGGTTATTAGGCAAGTTAAAAATACTCTTGGTATTTTGCGGCTCCTGCGTATGCAAATGCGTATTCTCAGTCATGGCAAACCCAGTTTTATATAAACATATTAATGGTAGATAGCTTAGCATTTTTCACGCAGGTCGTCATGCCATCTCTTTAGCTATTCAGTTATCGATATAATGTCGGTTGAATTTAAAAATAGTCAGTTGAATTTAAAAATTGTACAAGACAACCGAATGTAGATGTATATCTAATACTTCAAGCGAGGTTAACGCAGCAATATTTTTATAGTGGAATGACTATTAAAATTAATCAATCTTTCATATATAACTACAAAACTTTGATACGCATTTTTCAATGTTAGATATGACACGATTAAAAGACTCATCTACTGGAGATGAAATACGACGTTAATTTTCTCTCTCATAAGCTCTAAACGTAATGTCATGTAACCAAAATAGCCAAACCGCTGTCAATTGCGCTATGATAGCGATTCTGATAAAAACACTTGTACACTTAAATATGTAAGTAAATATATGCAGTTATTGAATTAATCACCACCGCCCTAATATTAGTTAATATAGAAAAACTCATAATAACAATAGGTCACAACCACTGCCTCTGTAGTTCCTTTACACGATCAGTTTTCCTCGGCCCACAGTTCCTCCTCTGTGGGCTCTTTTTTTGCCTGTAATTCATGCTTGATTAAAGGTTTGTCATATACAAGTATAACCATCTGCAAAAATCTGTATCGTTTGAGCAATAATCTAAGAAGCGGCATATTGCTTATAAGGAAAAACCCACCATAAGGTGGGCTTTTATAATACAAATGATGAGTCGGCGATGGCTTAATTAGACAAAGAAAGGTATTTAGAGCTTTACATCACTAAGTGTCATCGCCGTTATCTTAATTGGCACAGCGAATAGCCACGCAGTACCAGCAGTACAATAGAATCTGTTGTTATGATAAGACACGATTTGGGCAGTAAAATCGTTTGAATCTTGATCACACATAGCTTCTTCATCACTATTATCATCTACCGCACACCATATCTCATGGCAGCCATGCTCAAGCATTACACGAGTCAGCTCACTTCCTCTAAGCACTATATTCACCTCTAACTTCGTACTATTTTGTATATTATGTTATACGAATATAACTGTTTATTAGCAATTTGGGTAGCTTTATTTTCAATTAAAGTATTACAAATTAATACACAAATTTTCAGTTATAAGCGGCTATAGATTTAGATCATCATAAAGAAGTTCTACTTTTTTTACTGGTATGGCGCATTGCCATTCAACGCCTTCTTTACAGGAGAATTTATCATTTTCAAAAGAAATAATGTGCCTTAGCGAATCATATTCAGTGCTATCGATACTAGCCATCGCCTGCTCGTCGCTCTCATTACTGACCGCGCATAAAACCTGCTTATCCCCTCGTGCTAGCATGGCACAAGTCAGCACACTACCTCTCAATCTGGTACTCATAAACTATCCTTTATTTTCAATAAGTTATAGATTTCTTGCTATATCATATAGATATAGAGATACTATATAGTATTGATTTATAGTCTCTTTAGTATTTAAGTGTATATGCACGTTAACTCATCGCACCCATCGCTTAGTGTTTTTTAACTTTAAAGGGCTCTGAGAATTGCAAAATCAAAAAACCAACGACCGATAATATAATGGCAATCTCATAACGACCGTAAGCCACCGAAATACCGATGGCGCCCGTATTCCATAAGCTCGCTGCCGTGGCAGTGCCCTTTGAGCCTTTTTCATTTTTAAAAATCGCCCCACCACCGATAAACCCCATACCTGTGATGATGGCATACATGATTCTCGCTTCACCAGTAGCATCATAAATATCCATACCAACCAACATGAACGCGCATGACGCAATGGTTACCAGTGGAAACGTCCTTAACCCCGCGCCGTTGTCTTTCATCTCACGATTAAGGGCAATCGGTAATGACAATATAAAGGCGATGCCCAACTGGAAAAAATGATAGCCCATCAGCTCTAAATCTATATCGAATCCAAACATCGTGATCACCTTTTCATATTAAGAAAACGCCCTTAAAGTCCAGTTTCGGATAGCGCAGTCGCTAAGTAAACTTGGCCATTATTTTGCTTTGTTGATTGCTTCAACCGTCTGTTGTGCCATTTGATAGCAACTTTCGATATTGCCTTGTCCGCACCAATCACCACTGACAATCCATTGATGAGACTCGTCTATCAAGATGCCTAATACTTCTTTATCACTATCAGTGACAGTGGCGGCATAACGCCAACGATGGCAATTTATTTGGCTAGGGGCATGTTCATCATTCCAATTCAATACTTGCTTGGCAGCTGTTAATAACTGCGCTTTGATCGTCTCCATATCGTCATCGACATGCTGCTCTGACCAGTCGTTGCGCGCATGAATAGTGACACTGGGTAGCAGGTCATCGCGAGCAGGTTTTTGATGCTCGATAAATATTCTATCGAGTATAGAGTCATTCAGATAAGCCACATCCAAGCGTGGCGCTGCTTGAGCGCTTAACATTTTTGGTAATGTATCAAAATTATCCCAACCCAGCATCAGCGTGTAGCACGCCAGAATTTTTGGCTTAGAAATCTTGGCTTGCTCAGCAAAGCCGCTCTCTGCCATTAACTCTATGGTCTGACCGTTTGGCGCGGTACATATCACCCAGTCAAAGTGACCTAGACTCACACCAGTCTCGTCAAATAGCTCAGTTTTTTTATCAACCTTTGCCGCTATAGACCTGTCATATTGAGCCAATGGCGCAACGCGGGTTTTAAATTTTATGGTGCTGTACTGAAACTCATCAGCCAGTGTACGTCCCCAACTGGTCATTTTTGGCGTACTGATATAGCGGGCTTGCGTGGTGTTCCATTGCTCCTTACTCTGAATATCGGGCGCTTGGATATCAGGCGATAGAGTACTCTCATTCGCTGGCGTGAGCTCAACCACGTTGGCGCACCATGGCTGTAGCAATCCCGTCTCTAACCAAGGCGTAATGAATTGCTTAAAACTTGCCGTCTTAGCCGTAAAAAACTGCGCCCCAAATGCCCATTGCCAGTTTTTTCTAGTGTGGCTATCAGTACGATATCGAGTGGCTAAACGCCCTACGCTACGTGACTTTTCAAAGACATTGATTTGCGGTAAGGGTGTTTGCGCACTATCTTGTACTATGTTTTGAGCAAAGGCGCGCTCTAATAATGTAGCGGTAAACAGCCCTGTCAAACCACCACCAATGATAGCGATTTTTGGTGATTGGGTAGCGACAGCTTGCAAAGATTGATTGGTCATAATGACAGCAGGCCTCATATAATGTTGGATAAAAAAGGGAGTGATAATAGTAGGAATGTTTTCGACAGTATGGTTATCGTTAGATAAGATGGTTATAGAAAGTATTGAACCTTTAAAGTTTGTTGATATCAATATCGTCTGCGTAAAAAAGCCATGCTAGTTTTCATAACATGACTTTTCTGAACGCTAATCGTCTATTTACTGAACGTGCTTTTAATCGATAATTTAGCCTACTCTCCTCGCGCAGCTTTGACTACCTCAACCAGCTGATTAATCACCGAGCTATCCGCAAGAGTAGACAAATCACCCAAACCAACATATTGTCCTGCCGCAAGGTTACGTAAAATACGGCGCATGATTTTGCCCGAGCGAGTTTTGGGTAACGCTTCAACGATATGAATAGCATCCAAATTGGCAATCGGACCAATCTCAGCGCGAACATGTCGATTCAGCTCAGCCTTTAGCGCCTCTGTCTCTTTTTCACCCGATTTCAAAATGATAAAGGCACAAACGCCCATGCCGCGAATCTCGTGCGGCATCCCGACAATGGCGGCCTCCGCTGTCGCAGGATGCGCGACCACGGCGCTCTCAATTTCTGCTGTTCCCAGGCGATGCCCTGCGACGTTAAGCACATCATCGACGCGACCCGTGATCCAGTAATGTCCATCTTCGTCACGCTGCGCCCCATCACCAGTGAAATAATAACCGGGATACTCACTAAAGTACGTCTGTAAAAAACGCTCATGGTCATTATAAATGGTACGCATTTGCCCCGGCCAACTGCTGTTAATTGCTAGGTTTCCTTCAGCAGAGCCTTCTAGCATAGTACCGTCACTATCAACAATCTCTGGTTTGATACCGTACAAAGGATTCATCGCTGCGCCCGGCTTGAGGGCGACCGTGCCTGGTATCGGTGCCATAAGGATGCCGCCTGTCTCAGTTTGCCACCAAGTATCTACAATCGGACACTTGCCACCGCCGACGACATGATAATACCAGTCCCATGCTTCGGGATTGATCGGCTCGCCGACTGTTCCGAGTAATCGCAAACTTGAACGATCAGACTCCCGCACAAAGACATCGCCCTCCTTCATCATCGCTCGAATCGCCGTCGGTGCAGTGTACAGAATGGTCACATCGTGCTTATCGATAATATGACCGATGCGTGCCCATGTGGGGTATTCTGGTACGCCCTCGAACATCACCGTCGTCGTACCATTGGCAAGCGGTGCATAGGTTGCATAGGTATGACCTGTGATCCAGCCTACGTCCGCAGTACACCAGTAGACGTCATCGTCTTTAATATCGAACACATCTCGAAAAGTAGAGAGAGCATAGGTGATATAGCCGCCCGTGGTATGCAGCACACCTTTAGGTTTGCCAGTAGAGCCAGAGGTATACAACAAAAATAGCGGGTCTTCGGCATTCATAACTTCTGGCTCGCAATGTTCTGACTCGCCATCGACCAAGTTATGATACCAAACATCACGGCGACCACTCATCGGTACAGAATTGCCCGTACGATGAACGACTATGACGTTGGTCACGCTATCAGTGCCATCCATATCTAGTGCCCGATCGACATTGGCTTTGAGCGGCGTATGCTTATTACCACGTAAGCCTTCATCAGCCGTAATGATGATTTTTGAGCGGCTGTCTATCAGGCGATTGCCCAAGCTCTCAGCAGAAAAGCCACCAAAGACCACGGAATGTACAGCGCCAATACGTGTACATGCCAGCATCGCTATCATTGCTTCAGGTATCATCGGCATATATAAGGTCACGCGATCGCCTTTTTTGACCCCAAGCTTACGCATGGAATTACCCAAGCGACAGACCGCTTGATGTAGCTCTTTAAAGGAGATGATTTTGTGCAGTGAAGGGTGATCGCCCTCCCAAATAATGGCAGGCTTGTAAGGATTTTTTTTGACATGTCGGTCGAGACAGTTGACAGATATATTCAACTCGCCGTCCTCAAACCATTTTATGCGAAAATCATCCAAATCATAATTAACATTGCTGATTTTGGTCGGTTTTTTTATCCACTCGATCAGCTCGGCACACTTCGCCCAAAAAGCATCATTAGCCTGAGGTGATTCGATAGATTTTTCGTAGTCTTCGCGGTATTGTTCAGCGGTAGTATTGGCAGCAGCGATAAATTCGGCCGCAATGGGGAATGATTTTTGAGTCATCGTATTTGTCCTTTTTAATTATTATGACCTGCACGCATAACGGTCGAAAACGACTGCCTGTACAGGTGATAAGGGTCATCTTCCATAATGTGTGACACTCATGGTTAGTTTGACAAATAAGCAGAACGGTTGCAAGGTATCAACAGCCATTCATAACAATATGCCTATATAGCGGTATACTTGATCACCCATGATAAAATTTATTGACGAGGTGTGGTTTTGCATCTACTCGCTTTTACTATTGGTATTGGTATTGGTATTGGTATTGGTATTGACCAATTTAAAACATGTTTTGATTTTGGCACAAATTTTGATTTTGGCATAAACAAAGACATCACCGTCCAGATATCAGATAACGATATGATATTTAATCCTTGTAACCTTGTATGAAATATGGACAATAGCTACACGCGAGATACGACGCCAAAATATACCCTTCACCAAACCCTTTTATTGACCTGCTGCTATGAAAATAAGCAATCGACTCTATTGTTGATTCGATAACGGATTTGGTGGCTGGTTTTTAAACCTATTATTTTATGAGACTACCATGAGCAATCACCGCAATGCATCACAATACACCCACTATGATGTCATCATCATCGGCGCTGGCGCGTCAGGGCTATACTGTGCACTCACAGCGGGTCGCCGTGGTCGCCGCGTACTGGTATTAGACCATGCCAATAAAGCGGGCAAAAAAATCCTCATGTCAGGTGGCGGACGCTGCAACTTTACCAATTACTATGTCGAGCCTGAGCACTTTATCGGTGCCAATCAACATTTCTGTAAATCCGCGCTCAGTCGTTATCCCAGCTGGGAATTTATCGGTATGGTGGCAGCACATAACATCCCTTACCATGAGCGCGAACACGGTCAGCTATTTTGTGATGATTCAGCGCAAGATATTTTGACCATGCTCCTCGCGGAATGTACGGCAGCTGGCGTACAAGTAAAGCTGAATGCGCAGATTGACAGTGTGCAAGCTATCGCAAATGACAAGAACGCCAAATTTGAATTACTGACCAGCAAGCAGCTTAGCAAAAAAGAAAAGCAAGAAAGAAAAGAATCCGCCAATCAAACCAAACTGCCGCAAACAGGCTACCGCTGTGAGTCACTCGTGGTCGCCACGGGCGGACTGTCTATTCCAACGATGGGAGCCAGTGGTTTAGGATATGAATTGGCGCAGCAATTTGGGCACACGCTGATCGCAACCGATGCCAGCTTAGTGCCTTTTACCTTTACGGATAAAACGGGTGAGCTTATTCGATCTTTGGCTGGTATTAGTTTGCCAGTCATCGCTAGCAATGAGCGCATCTCTTTTAAATTGCCTATGTTGTTTACCCATCGCGGGCTCTCAGGCCCTGCTATGCTACAACTATCAAACTATTGGCACACTGGCGAGACCATTAGTATCAACCTGCTGCCAAATATCGACATGACAGCGCTGCTCCTTGCGCACAAAAAATCGCACCCAAAGCAACTGATTCGGACGGTCGTCGCGGATTATACCGATAGCGGCGATGACAGTAATAAGTTACCAAAAAAGCTGCTTGCTGCGCTACAAACGCACCTTTGGGACGATATCAAAGACACCGAACTTGCCAATATTAAAGATGAGCGGCTGACGGAACTTGGCGCGACTTTGAATGGCTGGCAGCTCAAACCCTCTGGTACAGAAGGTTATCGTACCGCTGAGGTGACCCGCGGCGGCGTAAAAACTGATGAAGTCTCCTCAAAGACCATGCAAAGCAACATGCAAGAGGGCTTATACTTTATCGGTGAAGTGCTGGATGTTACTGGTTGGCTTGGCGGCTATAACTTCCAATGGGCATGGGCCAGTGGCTTTGTCTGCGGTGAAGTGGTTTAGCCTCATTTAATCATAACGATGTAGCATTGTTTAATCATAACCAGTGCTTATCGGCAGCACTTACAGATAGCGCTTACAGACAGCACTTATAAACAGTGTCATGGCTAAATGCCCAACACGCCCTAATGAGACATCCCTATTTTTATTCTACTTAAGTTGCCTTTTATCTATATTAGCCCTTGATAAATTATTAAAATAAACACAATATAGGTAGCTATAAATGTAGCGTAACTTAACAGAACTTTTTTATTAAAAAATACGTTTTGTCTGACGAGGTAATAAATGCGTCCTATTAAAAATATTCATGGTGATAAAGCGCCGCACTGGGTAGGTGACGGCTTTTATGTAAAGACCTTAATCAACCATCTTGACGATAATCCTCATTTTAATTATAGCCATACCGACCCGTTTTTGTTATTTGATTATGGCAAACCGACGACCTTTGATCCGAACCCCAATTATAAAACACAGCCGCATGGAGTCGGACAGCATCCACACAAAGGCTTTGAAACCGTCACTATCGCCTACGAAGGTGAAATCAGTCATGCCGATTCAGTAGGCGGGCAAGGGATTATTCAAAAAGGCGATGTGCAATGGATGACCGCAGGTCGTGGCATCATGCACGAAGAGTTTCATTCGGAGGCTTTCGGTCAACGCGGTGGTGTCTTTAGTATGGTGCAACTGTGGGTTAACTTGCCAAGTGCGCACAAACTGACCGACCCAAACTATCAAAGCATCAAACGGGCAGATCTGCCTATCGTTGAGTTAATCGACAGCAGCAACCCTGACCACCAAACGACGATTGGTAAGGCGGCTATCATTGCTGGTGCGTGGCAAGAAATCACAGGCGCGGCAAATACCTTTACTCCGATTAACTTATGGAATATTGAGCTGGATACTGCGGGCGCGACGACGCTAAAAGTACCCAACACCCACAATACGCTACTGCTGGTACAAGAAGGTGAACTACTGGTCAATGGTACGTCAGTCAGTGCTGGCAATTTGATTCAATTTGATGCGCCAACTCAGCACCGCACTGATGGGCAAGCTCAGCAAACACTGGCTACTGATACCATTGAGCTGCATTATCCTGCTACAGAAAATGGCCAGCCAGCACCAGTCAAGCTTTTACTATTGAGCGGCGAACCTATCGGCGAACCAGTCGCAGGTTATGGACCCTTTGTAATGAACACCCAAGAAGAGCTCCGCCAAACGTTTCGGGATTACCAAACGGGCAACTTTGTTAAATAGTTAAAATACAGGCATCAAAAAGCCACCTGACGCAGACCGTCAGGTGGCTTTTTATTATGTGCTTATGTATCGGCTAACGGTGAGGGTATTTTTAACACACCTTAAGGTTAGCTAATCATAAAGGCAGCTGATTATCGATTATGCTTGGTTAAGGAATGGATAATCGGTATAGCCTTCATTGCCGCCACCATAAAAACTCTCTGGGTGCTGCTCATTGAGCGCCGCCCCTTCCCGGATACGCTCAACCAAATCAGGATTGGCGATATAATCACGGCCAAAAGCAACCGCATCGATATAGCCTTCCTTGATATTTTTCTCCGCTTTTTCAGCAGTATAGCCACCAGCAGCGATGATCATATTATCAAAAGCATCACGGACACGCTGACGGAATGCATCACTATAAGGCGTGCCACCTGCCCAATCAGGCTCAGAGATATGCAAATACATCAGACCACGCTTGTTGATCTGTTCAACTAGCCAAATGTTTTCGTCTTCGTTGTAGCCTGCTTCTACATTGTTAAACGTGCCAAGTGGCGAGATACGAATACCCACATGATCAGCATCCCACGCATCAACACAAGCATCGATAACATCAAGGGTCAGACGCGCACGATTCTCACGGCTACCGCCATACTCATCATCACGCTGATTGGTTTGCTCAACCCAAAACTGATGCAATAGATAACCATGCGCACCATGAATCTCTACCCCATCAAAGCCTGCTTCTTCAGCATTTTTGGTCGCTTGGGCAAAATCAGCGATGACTTGCTTAATCTCATCAAGTGTCGCTGGACGTGGCGTAGTCGCTTCAACGCGAATGGCGTGGTTATTGCTATCACGCAATGACGTACGCACACCGACATGCACATCAGACGCTGAGATCGGTGCTTTGCCATCAGGCTGCACGCTTTCATGCGCAACCAATCCTGTGTGCCATAGCTGTACGACAATTTTGCCACCTTTGGCATGGACATTATCAACGATGGTTTTCCACGCAGTGATTTGATCTTGGGTATGGATACCCGGCGCGCCAGCATAGCCTTTTGCCTGAAAAGATACCTGCGTCGCTTCAGTAATAACAAGCCCAGCACTCGCACGCTGTGAATAATACTCTCCAGCAAGTGCCGTCGGTACATCACCAGGTTCGATCGAACGCAGACGTGTCAACGGTGCCATGATGATGCGGTTTTTTAGGGTTTGCGTACCCATTTTTACATGTTCAAATAAATTATCGTGTGCCATAAAAAGCCTTATTTGTTGTTATAAAACCATAATGATTGGTTTGTTATTAATGAATAAATAGCGCGCTCGTTTTTCAATACGCTATTTATAATCCGTAGTCTTTATAGGGGGCAAACGTGATAATTCCAAGGAAAAATGACCAATAAAAATATCAATATGGCATGATATCGGTATTGATAATACTCATTATTCAACGCCTCTTATTAGCCTATTAAGCGAATGGCTTTAATCATTTAAAAACATAAATGGCAAAATAATATTATTTATCAATAACGTGTACTCATAACCTCTCAGTCAAAAGTCTACTTGGAGCGTGTTGAACGATGACCCAATCAAGATTTTTACAACTTGAGAATCTTTTTAATGGACAACTCTAAAGACAAGTAAGTACCAAACAATATCACCATCGAGCCAATGATCGCAGGTGTGTCCAATGCTTCACCAAGCAATAAGTAACCCAATATAATCGCAAAAATCGGAATCACTAAGGTAATACTGGTTGCGCGCATAGGACCAATACTTTTTATCAATTGATTCATAAAAATCAAGGCAATGGCGGTTGAAAATACGCCTATACAAATGACAGAAACCCAAGCAGTAAGGCTAATGCTTTTACCATACGGGAATTCATAGACTGCTATCGGCAGCATGATAATACTGGCAATGATGAGCGAACCTGCGGTAATAGCGACTGGCGAGACATTGTATAAGTAGTTTCTGGTGATATTGGCGCCGACGGCATAACCGACACAGGCCAATAACGCATAGCCCATTGGTAGCAACCCTGAACTTGACTCAGCGCCCTGCCCGCTACCGCCAAATAAGTTTTCACTCATCAAAATAATCACGCCGATCACGCCAATGATTAAGCCGACAATTTGTTTTTTTGACAATCTGTCTTTAAAAAAGGTGCTGGCGATAAAACCGCTCATCATCGGTACGGACGCATTAAGCACCGCCAATACTCCAGCATTGACCGAGCGCGCTGAAAAGGCAAACAGGATAAAAGGGATAGCGGCAGAAAACAGTCCGACTAGGGTCAGCACTTTCCAGTTATCACGGATACCTGCTCTATTTTTTGGGCTGATTAAAACAAAAACCAGCATGGTCAGCCCAGCCAAGACCACACGAAGGCTCGCAAAAGCTAACGAGCCAAATTCAGGCACGCCGATACGATAAAAAATAAAAGACAGCGACCACATAAAAGATAAGGTGATAAAAATAATGAGGTCGCGGTTAGACATGGGGTGATCCTATCAAGCGTTAGACGATTGCTCCTTACTTATAAAATGGCTATTTATGAACTTCTCATTATGAAATGATTATTATCAATAAATTCATCATAAAAACGCAGTTATAAAAGGCTCAGTCGTAAAAAGTATCGTGTGATAAAAAAACCTCGATGATAACTTTTTAATTGCTCGATTGATGTTGTATTTTCTGTATTTATCACTGATTTCTTCTACAAATTCACTTTATCCAAAATAAAATCAATATCCTTATCGCCGCGCCCTGACAAATTGACTAAAATCGTCTCATCCGCTGACATATCTTTGGCAATTTTCATCGCATAAGCGATGGCATGTGCCGACTCTAAGGCAGGAATAATACCCTCAAGGCGCGACAATGCCATAAACGCTTCTAGACATTCAGCATCAGTCGCCGACTCATAAGTGGCCAGTTTTAAATCTCGCAGATGCGAGTGCTGTGGTCCAACCCCTGGATAATCAAGACCGGAGGCAATCGAATGTACGGGAGCTGGCTCGCCTTTTTCATCGAGCAGCACGTAACATTTAAAACCATGAATCTCACCTTTCACGCCGAGCGACATTGTCGCCGCATGATTAGGAGTATCCAGACCTTCGCCTGCTGGTTCCACGCCTATTTTTTCTACATCTTTATCATCAAAAAAGCCGCTAAACATACCGATAGCATTAGAGCCGCCGCCAATACAAGCGACCACTTTATTAGGTAGCTTACCCGTCGTCGTTAAAAACTGCGACCGTGCTTCATGTCCGACCACTGACTGAAAGTAGCTGACCATTTCAGGATAGGGCGCAGGTCCCAATGCCGAGCCAATCGCAAACATACTGGTATCGAGCTCATTAAGATAGGTTTCAAAGGCGCTATCGACTGCTTCTTTTAGCGTACCCGCGCCACGCGAGACTGGTACGATATTGGCACCCAAAATCTTCATACGACTGACGTTTGGATGCTCCTTTTTAATATCGACCACACCCATATGAATCTCACACTCCATACCCATCAAGGCCGCTGCCGTTGCCAACGCTACGCCATGTTGCCCCGCACCCGTCTCGGCAATTACCTTTTTTTTGCCTAATTTCTTGGCTAATAACACTTCACCCAAACAGTGATTAATCTTATGCGCGCCCGTATGATTTAAATCTTCACGCTTAAAATAAATCTGCGCGCCGCCGCAATGCTCCGTCAAACGCTGCGCATGATAAATAGGACTTGGACGACCAACATAGGTCTCACGCAAGCGCTTCATCTCAGCGATAAAATCGTCATTTTTAATGATTTCACGAAAACCTACTTCGATTTCTGCCATGGCTTTGGCAAGCTCAGGATGACCAATTTTGCCACCAAACTCTCCGTATAAACCATCGTCATTGGGCAAAATTGATTGATGTAAACCGTAGCCATTAGTTGTATTTTGCGTTGTCATAGTTAAGCCTTGTTATTTTAAATGGAGTATTAGTATTGGCATTTTTGCCGAATTATTTAGCTTTTTAAAGATAAGAATAATTGAATGTATTTGTGTTCTAGTACATTGAAACAAGATGATAAGCGAAATTCTCTATTCGGTCAAGTTTACACGTCACTCTAAAAATAATTGTCTAACTAACTGGCTGAGTTAGTGACTAAAAGCTGACAAGAATAATCGTTGAATGAAAGCCCGATTTGCCTATAAGTATTACAGCAATCGTGTGACTGAAATAATAACGCAACCTATGTTTGCTAATATGATGCTCGCTTGGCTTAGCGCACCTTTGCAGTCTAAAGCTAATATTATTTCATACGGGCTTTTTAGCTTAAATATCAAATTAGGATACACCATGCAACGACGCCAACTGATTAAAGCCATGGGTTTAAGCTTAGGCGCTATCAGCACCTCCGCTGCGGTGAGCGGCTGTCAAACGCTTGCCAAGCAGCCAAAGCTACCAAGCAAAATTACTCAAGCTGGGCATTTTCCTAATATCATCGTCGGTAGTGGCTATGGCGGTGCGGTAGCGGCGCTGCGATTGAGCGAAAAAGGTCACAAGATTTTAATCCTTGAGATGGGGATGCGCTGGGATAGAAGCCCCAAGCATGATACCTTTTGCAAAATGATTAACGCTGATAAACGCTCAAGCTGGTTTAGCAATATGCCAAACGCTCCTATTCCCATTCCAATCCCGATTAAAAAATATCCTGGGGTTTTAGACTTAATCGAATATGAGGATATGAAAGTCTTCGCTGGGCGTGCTTATGGCGGCGGCTCTATCGTCAATGGCGCGATTGCCATTCAGCCAAGACGCTCGCACTTTGAAGCAGTGTTTCCGTGGATTAACTCTGATGAGATGTACGATACTTACTTTCCCCGCGCGATGAAAAACCTGAAAGTCAGCCAAATTCCTGAGTCATTTTTTAATGAGTCCGAGCATTACGAATTCACCCGCTCTGCTGAACGTCAAGCAGAAAAGGCGGGACTCAAAACAGAGTTTTTCGGTAATAGCTACGATTTTGACTATATGCAAAAAGAAGCGAAGGGCGAAGTCTATAAATCTGGCCTTGGCGGCGAAGTCATCTATGGCAATAACGCTGGCAAGTTCTCACTGGATTTAACCTATTTGAAAGACGCTGAAGCTACTGGCAATGTGACGGTGAAAACCTTACGAAAAGTTAATACTATCCAAGCGCTCGATAATGACCAACTGCGTTTAGAAGTACACGTTATCAATAAAACTGGCGGCGTGGATAAAGTTGAGCATTACACTTGCGATAAGCTGTTCCTTAATGCAGGCAGTACGGGCACCTCAGAGTTACTATTAAAGAGCCAAGCAGAAGGTATGCTTAATCATCTAAACGAACATATTGGACAGCACTGGGGACCCAACGGCAACATTATGACTGGACGCAATTTCGTCCATGCTGCTGGCACCATCCAATCTACCATTCCGGTCAAAGCCATTAATATGTGGGACGGCGATAGAGGCGACTCAAAATACAAAATTTTTGCTGAGCTCGCACCATTGCCACTAGGGCTTGAAACTTGGACGACACTATATCTCGCCATCACCGACAATCCAGAACGCGGCAATTATTACTATGATAAAGCCACCAAAACCGTCAAGCTCAATTGGAAACGTAAGCAAAACGAGTACTCGGTAAACGCTGCCAAAGAGCTGATCGAAAAACTCGCCAAAGTAAATGGTGGCTCGACTTCGAGCTTGCTATTTACCAAAGGCTTTGGTGACGACTTCTGCTATCACCCACTAGGTGGCTGCGTATTAGGCAAAGCGACTGATGAGTTCGGTCGCGTCAAAGGGCATAAAAATATCTACGTGCAAGATGGCGCGTTAATCCCCGGCAGCGCTGGCGTCAATCCATATGTATTTATCACAGGACTTGCTGAGCGTAATATGGCGGCTATTTTGAAGGAAGATTTTGGGTAGGGAGTTGGAAGTTGGTTAAATGAGAACGCTCTAGATGGGTATTTTTTTGGGCTTGGGTTTGCGGGAGCTACTCCTGTTTTTTGCTCCTATCTTAGTTATCCACTGAACTTTAGTTAAATCAAATCTTTTAAAGTTTGTATTCTTCAGTTACTCTTTAAGTAATTTAAATTTTGGTATTAAATTCATGGAAAAGATTGACAGAGGCACAGCTGAGTCTATTAGCTATAAGGCAACATCCTATCATCATAATATTGTTAGCTACTTAAACGATCATGAGCTTCAGAATTTATGTTATGCGAGGAAATCTAGAGTAAAAAGTAAGAAGGATATTCTTGGTAAGTACAATAGGAAAAAAACTGATCCTGATAAGAAAGGTTATAAAATAGAAGATATTTCAGATGTAATAGGTTTGAGATTCATTGTACTATTCAAACAGGACGTTATTCCTGTTATAAATTCAATAATAAGTCTTTTAACTAAAGATAATGATAGTAAGAATCCTTTCCATAATTGCAGTATTGAAGAGCTAATATATTACAAAGGTAATGTTTCACTTTCTAATATTTCTCATAAGGTGCGCGATAGTTTCTCCTCAATAGGAATGGATATCAAAGAGAGAAACTCTCGAGAAGGCTATTCTAGTATCCATATAGTTTGCGACCTTAGTACTGAATATAGTGACGTATTACCTGAAAACTATAAAATCCCAGTGGAGATTCAGGTTAGAACAATTTTTGAAGATGCTTGGGGCGAAATTGATCACAAATATGGCTATCAAGCTAGGAGAGATAGTAACTCATTCCATCCAACACTAGACAAGCATCTACAAACCTTAAAACAGTTTGTAGATGCTTGTGTTGACTATGCAGATTTGATAGTTGAAGAATCTGAAATTGAATTAAATCCGACTGATTTTTCTAAAGTTCTGAATATACCCGAAGGCTCCGAAAGTTTATCTGAATTATTTAGTGACTTAAATATTGAAGAAAAATACCTGTACGAATATAGCGATGCCATACAAGCAAAAAATAAAGCGATAAAAGAAAGTAATGGTAAAGAACTTATAAGATGTGCAGATCACTTTCTGAGTATTAAAAATGATTATTTAAAGCAGAAAGCTGACTTAGAAAACGATACTTTTTCATTCTATTGTAGTCTCAATTATGCCTTCTGTAATCTTGTTAATAACACTGAGAAGGGTGTGAAAAACGCTAAAGATATGTACTTAACTTTAAAAGAAGTAGATCCAGACAATAGTTTAATATTGATGAGACTCGGTCAGACTATGGGTAGAATAGGAGAGTTTGACGACTCTATATCTTTAATCAAAGAGTCTTATACTAAAGCAATTAATCGAAAATCAAAATTTAAAGTCAAAGAGACAGATATTAAATACATTTTGTCTAAAGTTCCAAAAACAGTTGGCTACTATATCTGGTTAAAAATATATAATTCAGACAAATCATTGGAAAATGAGTATATTAAAAATTTGTATCAAGAAGCTTACGAATTTACACTTGAAGGCTTTAAGGCTTTAAATGAAGATAATCATGCTGAAGAGTATATTGACTATCAAAATAATTTAGTTTTCTATCTTACAGAGATTAACAAGATTCAAGATACAGAAGAGAATCGTGAATTAATTAGAGAGAAATTAATTGCAATCGAAGATGGTTACAAAAGTCCAGAGGACATAGATGCTACAATTTTAGATACTCTTCTTAGCTCATATTATATGCTTGAAGACATTGATAAATGTAGAATATATTCTCAGTTACTTAAAACTAAAATTTTTAAAAAGAGCTACGATTTTGATGATAGTGAAGCTCTAGACATGTTGGAGCTGGTCGATAAAGTAAACGATTTAGTGACTAAGGAGTAGTTGACAGGGATGTAAATTAGTCTAAACTATAACCTAGTCTTCATCTAAACAAATTATAAGCGTGGAGGCTAAAACCACTACTACGGAGAATTACTATGACTATGTTACCAAAGGGTGATGCTTAGAAAGTCATTGCTACAGAATCCATTTTATATCAGAAAAGGCTCCTATTGAAAATAGTAGCCTTTTTTTATACCTGAATTTTAATTATCGATAGTCAACTTGAGGAGTGTTTTAGCTCTGATAGTAGCCATAGTCCGCATCGCCATCGACAAGTTAGATACAAACGGATAGCAGGATTGGCTCCCACAACTAATTATTCCTCAAAAACCTATAAATCGTATTCTCAAAATCTAACCAAAACTCCCGCTACATCACAATATTTGAATTCCTAAAACCCTCCTCCCTACCACACACCCATTGAATTCCAACCACGCATCGGCAACAATAACAGTATTTATTGATAACACTCAATCTAGAATAATTATTCGAGAAAAAGGATAAATAATGAAACTGCGCATCTTAAAATCTGCCGTGACCAACCCTTGGTTTAACCTCGCGACCGAAGATTGGATATTCCAAGCGCTAGACCCAGATTCGCACACCCTGTTCTTATGGCGCAATAGCGAGACCGTGGTCATTGGGCGCTCGCAAAACCCATGGGTTGAATGCAAAATCGATAAGATGGAAGCCGACAATGTGTTTTTGGCGCGGCGTCAGAGTGGCGGTGGCGCAGTGTTTCATGATTTGGGCAATACCAACTTTACCTTTTTGTCGCCCAAAGCCGACTACGACCAAGAGGCAAACTTCACCATCATCATTAATGCACTAAAAAAGTTAGGCATAGACGCGGATTTATCTGGTCGTAACGATATGCAAGTCGGCGATAAGAAGATATCAGGCAGCGCCTTTAAACATGCCGCTGATCGTAGCTTTCATCACGGGACATTACTCGTAAATGCCAACATGCAAAAGCTAGGCGATTATCTTAATCCGCATCCCCTTAAGCTGAAAGCAAAAGGCATTAAATCTGTCCGCGCTCGCGTCGCCAATTTGGTTGAGTTTAATGAAGACATCAATCACGAGACTTTATCCGAGGCAATTATTGAGGCGTTTCGTGAGTATTATGGAGATACTGCACCTGTAGAAGAGTTGGATGAAGCCAGTCTTGCCAAGCAGCCTAACCTAAACAAATACTATCAGAAAATGGCGGATTGGGATTGGCGCTTTGGCAAAACTCCTGAATTCACTCATCACATCGAGACGCGCTTTGATTGGGGTATTATTGATTTGCACCTTGATGTGAAGCAAGCAGTGATACGCGAGGTCGTCATCTTCTCTGACGCACTAAACGTGGAATTGATTGAGCTATTAAAGGACACACTGACGGACATTAAATACGATAAGCATGAGCTTAAAACCAAGCTTGATGAATTTGGTAAGGAGCATCCTGAGTTGGCAGCACAGATTGATGACGTGTCTGTGTGGTTGATTAGTGAGATGGAAGGTTAGATTTTTGCTTGTTATTAACATTGAGTAAAGACTCTCACTTCCTTACTGCTATCAATATTTCAAAAGCTCTTATACTTTGCGCCGACCAAGCTTGCTATATAAAACACAGCCTTAAACAAACTTAAGTTTGATATTTTACGCTTTAGCCATCTATAATGTGATGCAAATAATAGATCCGCTATAAAATTCCAAACTTTAAACGTTTAAGCAAGGTAGCACTATGGCAGCCTATATCACCGTCGGCGCAAAGACCTCTCACGGTGGGACGGTCATCTCCGGCTCACCGCACACCACTCATAACGGTATCCCTGTCGCGCGTAAAGGCGATAAAGTCATCTGTAAAAAGTGTAAAAAGGTCACCACTATTCTTAGTGGTGATGCCTCCTTTATTGTCGATGGCGCACCCATTGCACGTGGCGGTGATGTCACCAGCTGCGGTGCGAAACTGATTGCTAGTCAGCAGTCATTTGCGGAGTCAGGTTTTGATGTCGGCAGTATTGCGCAGGCAGCGCCTTTGCAGTTTGCGAAGTCGGATATGAGTAATTCGTTTGTAGATGATAATGAGGAAGAACTTGAAGAAATTCACTTTGCTATTGAAGTAATTGAGTTCAACCATAAAGAAGATTCAATAAGTAATTATGGTTCAGAAGGTAACTCTAGCAATATTGCAGTCGATGAATACAATGATGATGGAGATTATTTAGGTAGCTATAATCTAGCAGATAATCCTAGTGATCTATTGGTTTCTGATTCAACTTGGTATAAAGAAAAAGGTATTGGAAATCAGCTCTCTGCTCTTGCGTCAGATTCGTATCAAGCAGCTGTTGATACTGTAACTTCATATTGGGGTGGCACTAAAAAGAAAGGGAAAGAGTTTGGTGAAAACACGGTCAATGTTGCCAAGCATACTAAAAATGCCATGATTATAAACCTTGGCGTTATAGAAGCTGGATTTAAGGATTTCCCCGAGAGAACTAAGGCATCAGCAGCAACTGCTATGCTGCGATTCGGCCAAAGATCAAACGTAGATTTTGTGTATATATCAGGTGGTGCGGGTGTTAAACATTTTGGTATTGATATGGGAATGTCTGTAAATGCTCATAACGGGAAAGTATATGAGCCCGTAACCGCAAATGCCAATGTTAATACTAATAAAGCGCCATCTATTAGTGTTCAGGTAGGAGTTGGACGTATCATAAGTAGTAATATTAAAGGTGATGCTAGCGCTACTGATGCTATATTATCAGGTCAAGGACATTCATATTCCATCGAAGTTGGTCCAGCAACTGCTGCCATTGAAACTACCGACGATGGCAAAACAACTGCAGGGGTTATCGGTGCAGGTAAAGAAATCTCTTTTAAAGGTAATAAAAATAGCTCTTCTATTGGCACTAGTAAAGGTTCTACAAATATGGAGAAAGCAGGAGATATGAAATATGATTCTGCAAGAAATATAATTAAGTATGTAGGAAAATAATCAGTGAAAATAAGAGGTAAAAAATATAATCTGTCTGATATTTCACTTATTGCATTTGTTGTTATTTTATTTATATGGACTATAGACTTAGAACCAGATAAGAAGCTTGAAATATACCAACAAGAATTGACTGGAAAGGAAAGTTGGTTACTTTCTGAACTGAATAATATTGCAGATTTTTTAAATTTTAATGAAAGTGATTATGACTATACCAACCGCGAAGTTTGGTTTTATTCTTGGTATTATGGCTACGACTTTAATGAAGATAGACTATTGAGATTAAAACATAATCTTCTCAAAAGAGGTTGGATAGATGTAACGGATAGTGTTGATAAAAATAACTATACAGCTTTGACTGTAGGAAAATCTAATGAGACAGCTAAAAATATCCACATCTTATGTAATAACAAAGCAACTATTCTTCTATATATGACCGATATGCAAAAAGATATCGAATATAGTTCTACTAAAGTTAGAACTTTAGTAGAACTATTATATGACTATAGTTTGCCTTGTTATGACTTGAATGAAAAACAATATAACAATCCTAGCACTATAGAATTGAATAATTAATACTATTCCCTAAAAATTAATAGCTAGAACAACTAACAAAAGGAATTTTGATGTATCAAAGAAGAGTTATCCCTTTAACCCAGTCTATATTCCTAGCGACAGTGCTATCCAGTAGCTTAATAACTTCTGCTTGTTCAGCGGAGTATTCAAACACACCTATATTATCTAATCAAAGCACCCCTACTGAAATATATAAACTCGGGCTAGCCTACTATGAAGGTGACTCAGTCCCTGAAGATGATAACAAAGCTTTTGAACTATTTGAAAAAGCTGCCAATCAAGGCTATGCCCCTGCTAAACATTATCTAGGTATTATGTATTATGAAGGTTTAGGCGTAGATCAAAATTATCAAAAAGCATTTGAATGGGTTAAGCAAGCTGCTAACCAAGGAGATTCTGATGCTCAATTTGATTTAGGTGTTATGTACCACGAAGGTATTGCTGTTAAGCAAGATGATTTCAAAAAATTTGAATGGTTTCAAAAATCTGCTAACCAAGGAGATTCTGATGCTCAATATCGTATAGGCATCATGTATTATGAAGGTAGTGGTGTTGAGCAAAATTACCAAAAAGCAATGGAGTGGTATGTATTAGCTGCTGACAATGGATCTTTTGATGCTCAAAATAATATTGGTAATTTTTACGAATACGGTTATGGTGTGACGCAAGACTATGACAAAGCTTTTGAGTGGTATACCAAAGCGGCTGACCAAGGGTTAGATGTGGCACAACTTAATATCGGTGGTCTCTACGAAAACGGCTATGGCGTGCCGCAAGATTATGACAAAGCTTTTGAGTGGTACAAAAAGGCCGCTGACCAAGGCAATCAAGAAGCCAGTAATCGAATCGGTAGATTAGTCATGAATGGTAAAATCGATGATACAGGTATCGTTATTTATAGCACCCAAGAAACTGGTCTCACATTAGGTGATATTGAAGATATGAGCCAATGATAATGATGGCTGTATGAGCCAGTATTTTTTTAGCTCATACAGCCACTAATTTATGAAATGTTTAACAGTTCCATCACTCCGCCAAACTATCGAACATCGTCTTCACTTCAGTCACATACTGACCCAAATCTGGCTCTAAATGAAAACCTTCTACTGGAGTGGGTAAGCCTTTTTGTTTACCTAGCCTAACGATAATCGCGTTCTCTTCTGGCAGCACCAATACCCGCTGACCTAAGTGACCAAGCATGGCGTAAAATGGAATCGGACTGTCCATATCCGTCCACACCGAATGTCCGTAAACTTGCGCTTGCCCTTCTGCAAATGCTGCGGCATTGGGCGTAATCATAAAATCAACGTGCGCTTTGCTAAGCAGTTGCTCACCTTGCCATTCGCCACCATTCAATAGCAATTGCCCAAATTTTGCAAAGTCCAATGCACTGGCATTTAAACAGCAATAAACCTTCTCAATATTTTTTGAACCATCAAGTGACCAATAGCCGTCACCTTGCATTCCAAGTGGTTGCCAAAACTTCTCTTCTAAATAGCTAGAGATAGTATAGCCATGCTCTGCGAGCGCCCGTGATAATGCAATGCCAAGCATTTGCGTATCGCCTGAGGAGTATTCAAACCGACCGCCGCATTCTTGCACAAAATCTCGATTGACCATTTGCTTGACCAAGTCATGACCATAATAGGATTCAGCAGTCGGATTGATCGGAAAATAATAGTCCTCGGTCCAATCATAACCCGAGGTCATCGCTGATAAATCTGCGAGAGTGCAGTTTTGCGCATACTTGTTTTCAGCGTATTCTGGTAGCCAGTTGCTAATCGGCTCATCGATACTACCGATATAACCGTCTTCTACCGCTTTTAGATATAACATAGTTGTGATGGTTTTTGCCATCGAAAAGCTATTGGTGTGCGAGTCGCTACCATAGCCTTGCCAGTAGTTTTCGTACACCAGCTTGCCGTCCTTGATAATAGCAAAGGCGACAGTCTCATCGGTATCTAAGGCATTTTGTAAGGTAGGCGTCAGACTAACGTGCTCAAAGTTGGCATCTTCTTCCCAAGCGATAGGGTCTTTGGCAGCAATAGTCCGATTATCAAAATCGATATAATCATCGATATTAGCGGTATTTTCACCTTTAAGATAAGTGAGTTGCAGACCGCGAAAGATATAAGCATTGCCCGTCACCACTAAACCTAAACTAATAAGAATTAATAACGCTAAAATAGGTAAAAATATCCATTTAAACAGGGTTTTTAACACTACCATTATAAAATCCTTTTTTTATGGCGTGATTGGTGCGTACGATTGAGTATCGCTGATAGGTTTAGCGTAGCATAGATATGAATTACTGAAAGTTAAAATAAACTTATGTTTATTATAAAGTAACTGCTATATTCAAGCTTATGGAGAATAATATGAAAAAATTAACCTTAACTACAATCAGTACTTTAGGCATTTACCTCTTATCCACTTATGCAAACTCAGCCAGTTTTGATTGTAATAAAGCTTCTACTTGGGTAGAAAAAACTATTTGTAAAAGTCCTGAGCTATCCAAGCTTGATGAAGCGATGGCAAAAAAATATATAAAAGATCTCAATAACGCAGCTAATGACGAAGACAGCGAAGTATATAAAAATAATGCAATTATAGATCAGAAATTATGGTTAAATTTTCAACGGAATACTTGTAAAGATACCAAATGCCTTATACGTGAGTATGAAGAACATATCGGAGAAAAGACAGGTTCTGACTGGAACGATGATTTAGATTCTTCTGATTTACCTGATAAAAATGCGTTTGGAGAATTCTCTAAAAACTTCCAGATTTCAGTATATAACGTAGACGGCAAACGCAACAATACTTTTCAAGATGCAACGAATACTTTATCGATTAATAAGGTTGATAATAAACCTCATATCTCTGTAATTGAAAGCATCCTGATTTTTAATAATTTACACACCTGTGAGATTGAAGGAAGCATTGCAACATGGTCACAAAATCACTGGGTGATTTATGATAATAGCCAAGATAAAGAAGTTAGGCTAAGGTTATATCCTGCACCTTATAAAGGTAAGAATCAGTTACTATTAAGAGACGTTGATTATCAATTTAGCTCAGGGCGTTGTGGAGTGCGCGGCTATTTTGACAGTATTATATTAGAACATCAGTAAGTGAGCCGAGTGTCTTAATATTGCCTGAAGCAATATTATGCTGAACTGAAGATCTATTACAAGAAACTAAATCTACCAAACCAAAAAAAGCGGCAAGATAATCCATCTTGCCGCTCTAATTACTTCTGAACTAAACCTTAAATCGCTGCCGCAACCTCAGCACCATCTCTTATGGCACGCTTAGCATCCAACTCAGCAGCAAGTTTTGCACCACCGATTAGATGATATTGCGCGTCTGGTGCATCACCGACGTTTGGCATCAGCTCAACCACTGATTCTTGACCAGCACAGACCACGACGCTATCGACACGTAGCAACTGGCTTTGACCTTGGTTATTAGTGATCCAAATGCCTTCATTGGTGATCTTATCGTACTGAGCACCTGATACTTGGATGACGCCGTGTGATTTGACATGGGCACGATGTACCCAGCCCGAGGTTTTATTCAGACCACTACCCAAGCGACCTTTGGTACGCTGCATCAAGTACACTTGGCGGATAGGTTTGATAGCTTCAGGCTTAATCAGTCCACCCTCAGTTTGATAGTTAGTATCATTAGTCACGCCCCACTCTTCACGCCACTCTTCGATAGACTGCGCTTTTGGACGATAGCTTGGGTCTTTTAGCAGCTCAGGGCCCAGCTCATCAAGCGGCTGACCATGCTTGGCGGTCAGATATTCACTAACGTCAAAACCGATACCGCCAGCACCGATGACGGCAACCGTATCACCAACTGATTTTTCACCAGAGAGTAATTCCGCATAGCTCATCACTTGTGGCAAATCCGCGCCTTCCAGTTTGCCAGCAAGGCTTCTAGGAACAACACCAGTTGCGACGATGACATGGTGGAATTTGGCTTTCTCAAGCATGGCTTTATCGACTTTGGTATTAAGTTTAATCTCAACACCTAAATGCTCAAGCTCATTAATATAATAGCGAATGGTTTCAAAGAATTCTTCTTTACCAGGGATAACTTTGGCGTAGTTAAACTGTCCACCTAAGATATCTTTTGCCTCAAATAACGTGACCTCATGACCACGCAAGGCAGCAACGTGAGCCGCTGACATACCAGCGACACCGCCACCGATGACGGCGACTTTTTTAGGTTTTTTGGTTTTCTTATAAACTAATTCTGTCTCATAACACGCTTGTGGATTAACCAGACAAGTCGAGCGTTTATTTTCAAAGGTATGATCGAGACAAGCTTGGTTACAGGCGATACAGGTATTAATACGATCGGCTTGACCATCTTTGGCTTTATTGACCCAATGCGCATCGGCTAAGAACGGACGCGCCATTTGAATCATATCGGCCTGACCACTAGCCACGATTTCCTCAGCGGTGTCTGGCATATTGATACGGTTAGCCGCCATCATGGGGATGCTGATATGCTTTTTAATTTCAGCGGTAAAATCAACAAACGCTGCACGCGGTACGCTGGTGACAATCGTCGGTACACGCGCTTCATGCCAGCCGATACCCGTATTCATAATGGTTACGCCCGCTTCTTCTAATGCTTTGGCGACGGTGATAACTTCATCCATCACGTTACCGTCTTTGACCAAATCAATCACTGATAAGCGGAACAAGATAATAAAATCTTCACCCGTTGCTTCACGAACGGCTTTGACGACATCGACCGCCAGCTTCATACGACCTTGAATATCACCGCCATATTCATCGGTACGTTGATTCACATGACGCGATAAAAACTGATTGAGCAAATAACCTTCTGAGCCCATGATTTCCACACCGTCATAACCCGCTTGCTTGGCAAGTTTAGCCGAACGGGCATAATCCTTTACCGTTTGTTCGATGTTTTTAATGCTCATCTTACGCGGCTTAAAGGGTGAAATTGGTGATTTTATTGGACTAGAGGAGACGACAAACGGATGATAGCCGTAACGACCGCTGTGCAAAATTTGCATGATGATTTTGCTGTCATATTTATGCGCCGCACGGGTCACACGCTGATGGTTAATGACGTCAGCACGCGTATTCATGGTACCGCCAGCAGGCAGCAACCAACCTTCACGATTGGGCGAGATACCGCCGGTAATCATCATCGCTACGCCACCTTTGGCACGTTCTGCAAAATACGCCGCCAGTTTACCGTAGTTATAAAAACGGTCTTCAAGCCCAGTATGCATTGAGCCCATCACCATGCGGTTTTTAAGCGTGGTAAAGCCTAAATCTAGCGGCTCAAATAAATGCGGATAGTGTTCATTGGTGCTAGCAGTCTCAATCGTATTGGCAGTGCGGCTGGCGGACATATCATTTTCCTTATGAATGGTTTGTGGAAATGCTTGTTAAAGCTGGCTGGGCTTTTTAAAAGTTAAGATTTTTAAAAATGAGGCTTTTAGAAATAGTTAAGCGATAGGATTTAACATCACTGGTATCGTAACACACCGCCATTATCATCAGCTATGCAGACAAGCGACTGATGAGTGAACACTATGTGCATTAGGCTAATTGATCATGTGATTCAATATAAGAAAGCGCTAAAAACATACTCGCTTTTCACAGAGCATTGTCTATAATGAACAAACAAATATTTACCGTGAGTCATCTATCGACAAGTTGCTACAAGTAAGGTCAGCAAAAATATTAATAGCTTAGCAAGCAGTGATAAATAACGAAGCCGACTTTATAGCAGGTTTGTAGCGTATTCACCGAATTATAACAGCAAGATAAAGGACTATCCCCATGACAGACTTCCACACAGGTCTTGGCAGAAATGCTGCCAATCATCAACCGCTTACCCCTATCGACTTTATTATCCGTAGCGCACAGGTCTATCCCGATAAAACTGCCATTATCTATGACGATTTAACACATAATAATCTGACGCAAACGTGGCAACAGACTTATGATCGTTGTCGTCAATTGGCGGATGGGCTACGTAAATTAGGCATCGATAAAAATGACACTGTCGCCGTCATGATGCCAAACACCCCAGCGATGATCGAGTGCGCTTTTGGGGTGCCCATGTCAGGCGGTGTGCTTTGTACACTGAACACCCGTCTCGATATCAATGCCCTGACCTTTTGTCTGCAACACTCAGAAGCCAAAGTGTTGATTCTAGACAGCGAGTTTGCTGAACATGCTGAAATTATCGACGAAGCATTTCCTAATCTCATCGTGATTCATGCGACAGATAAAGCGCTTGATATCGAGCGCTTTGGAAAAATGAGCTACGAAGCATTAATCGCCAGCTCAGACAATTTGGATAATTGGGAAAAGCCACTCGATGAATGGGATGCTATCGCCCTCAATTATACCTCTGGCACGACGGGTAAGCCAAAAGGCGTGGTCTATCATCATCGCGGTGCGACGCTCAATGCCGTCTCCAATATTTTAGATTGGGATATGCCCAAGCACCCGATGTATCTATGGACGCTGCCATTATTTCACTGTAATGGTTGGTGCTTTCCCTGGACGATTGCCGAACGTGCGGGCGTCAATGTCTGCTTGCGCAAGATTGACGCTGATTTGATTTTGCAGCTGATTGCCAAATATAAAGTCAGTCATTATTGCTCAGCGCCCGTGGTGCACAATATGATTGCTAGCGGCAAACCTGAATATAAAAAAGCGATTAATCATGAAGTCAAAGGCTGGGTCGCTGGTGCGCCGCCGTCTGAAACCATGCTCGCCGCCATGGAAGCCATGGGCTTTCATATCTCGCACGTTTACGGTCTCACCGAAGTCTATGGTCCAGTCACCGTCTGCGCGGAACAAGCAGAATGGGATGAACTGGATGTCGCTACTCGTGCACAAAAGAAATCACGTCAGGGCGTAACGTCACATTTAATGAATGGCTTTGAGCTATTTAAACAAGGCACCACTGAGCCAGTTGCCGCGGATGGCGAAGAAATGGGCGAGCTGGCACTACGCGGTAACATGGTGATGAAAGGTTATCTAAAAAGCCGTAAAGCCACCGAAGAAGCCTTTGCTGATGGTTGGTTCCGTACTGGTGATTTGGGCATTAAATATCCTGATGGTTATATAAAAATCATGGACAGGCTCAAAGACATCATCATTTCAGGTGGCGAAAATATCTCTAGTATCGAAGTCGAAAACGTCTTATATAAAATGCCAGAAATCCAAAGCTGTGCCGTCGTTGCTGCGCCGCATGATAAATGGGGCGAAGTGCCCGTCGCCTTTATCGAGATTCATGAAGGCAGCACCTTGCAGCGCGACCATGTGATGGAACATTGCAAGCAGCATTTGGCGGGTTTTAAAGTGCCCAAATATATTGTCTTTGCTGAAATTCCAAAAACCAGCACCGGTAAAGTGCAGAAATTTGAGCTGCGTCAAGCGGCTAAATCATTGGCACATGAGACGCCAAAAGTAACGGCTAGCGCTAAGTAAGACTTTATCATTAAGCCTTAATAATACGGAAGTATCGTTAATATTAATGAAGCATCATTGATAAAAAAAGGTCAGCCTAATTGAATTAGACTGACCCTTTTATTACGCTAAAAAAACCAAGCCAATGTTAATTAAGCTTAGGTTCTAGCCACTGATAAATGAGCATCCCGACTATCATCGCAGGAATAAAGACATAGGCCTGCCACTGCCCTGTACCAAGCAGCACAATACCGGGACCTGGGCAAATACCAACCAAACCCCAGCCGATACCGAATAGCATCGCGCCAATCAGTAGTTTTTTATTGATGGTAGTTTTGGTTGGCATCTCAATTGATGACCCAATCCAGCTGGTCTGTTGACGCTTAGCCAATTGTACACCGACTATCGCTACTATTAGACCGCCGCCCATCACCAGTGCCAGAGAAATATCCCATGCACCAAAGACGTCCAAAAAGCCTTGTACTTTAACAGGATCGGTCATGCCTGATATCAGCAGTCCAAAGCCAAATAATAATCCTGCCAGTAATCCAATTATATTTTTTAGCATGTTTTTTCTCGCACCTAATGTGTTAATCCAAGCGGTTATAACCATCCGATATAAACAATAGTCATCGCTATCTTCGCAACGTACTGTCTATGTGATTTTTAAATCAAACCCAAGACATGACGACCAATATAAACGGTCACAATGCCAAACAACATAAAGGTAACCGTCGCCGCCATCGATCGTGGTGACAGTCGCGCATTACCGCAAATACCATGTCCACTGGTGCAACCTGAACCCAAACGTGTGCCAAAACCAACCAGTAATCCTGCCCCAATAAGCAGCGGCAAAGAGTTACTAATCTCTATATCGGGCAACGGTTTCACCAGACCATAAAGTAATGGCGAGATAACAAGACCAAGTATAAATAACACCTGCCACATCTCGACGCGCTTGGGTTTAAGAAGACTTGAGAAAATACCACTAATACCCGCAATACGACCAATGCCCAATAGCAAGATGACCGTTGCAACGCCTAGCATCAGCCCGCCTACCAAGGAAATTGGCGTAAAGGCCTGCCAATCTATTTGTATACTCATAATATTTACCTAAGCCAATTTTTATCAAAACAGTTTTGAATTTCGTTTTATATAAATACATTATATTATAAAATATAATAAATAGGTAAAAAAATACTGAACCCTCGTTACAAGGGCTCAGTATTCTTTTTACTTAAAGAATATCTTACGAGATAAGGATATTATTTCGCCAATACTTCATCAAGTGCAGTTTCAAAACGCTGTACCGCTCCGTCTACATCAGTCAATTTATCTAGACCAAATAAACCTAAGCGGAACGTTTTAAAGTTATCCGGCTCACCAACTTTTAGCGGTACACCAGCAGCGATTTGCATGCCTGTTTCGGCAAACGCACTGCCTTTATGCATATCATCGCGATCGGTATAAGCAACCACAACGCCTGGCGCTTCAAAACCTTTTGCCGCGACGCTTTCAATGCCTTTAGCGGCTAATACTTCGCGAATACGGTTGCCCAATTGCCACTGCGCATCACGCAGTTTATCAAAGCCAATCTCTTTTGACTCTAAAATAGTATCGCGGAATTGACGTAAGCTATCGGTTGGCATGGTGGCATGATAAGCGTGACCGCCATTTTCATAGGCACGCATGACATTTAACCACTGCTTTAAGTCTAAGCTAAAGCTATCTGATTCTGTATTGTCTACTTTTTCGATTGCCGCAGCGCTTAGCATGACTAAGCCTGCACACGGAGTGCTACTCCACCCTTTTTGCGGGGCGCTGATGAGAACATCAATACCCAAGTCTTTCATGTCCAACCACACACAACCTGAAGCGATACAATCAATGACCAATAAACCGCCAACGCTATGTACAGCCGCGCTTAGCGCTTTGATATAGTCTGATGATAAAATAATACCCGATGAGGTTTCGACGTGCGGCGCAAAGACTACTGCTGGTTTCTCTGCTTTAATTTTAGCAACCGCTTCATCGATATCAACGGGGGCAAATGGTTTTGGTGACTCACCCTCTTCACGATGTGCCGTCAATACCGTAGACGACTTGGCGATTTTGCCTTTTTCTAAAATTTGCGTCCAGCGATAGCTAAACCAACCGTTACGAATAATGAGGCAATCTTCATCATTGGCCAATTGGCGCGCAACGGCTTCCATTCCATAAGTACCAGCACCGGGTACAATGACCACTGCTTCGGCGTTATATACAGATTTTAGGTCGCTAGATAAGTCATTCATCACTTGCTGAAAGACTTTTGACATGTGGTTTAAGGCGCGGTCAGTATAGACCACTGAGTATTCTAATAAGCCGTTTGGATCAATATCTTGACGTAATGCAGTCATAGGAAGCTCCTAGTTTATAGTTAGATAGTTTAATTTTCTCAAGCATTGGCTATAGCAAAATCCAGATACTCTCTTAAACCAACCTGCCTTAATAACGCTAACCAATCTAGAAACCTACTGTTCGCCAACTTAGCCAAATAATGCTTCTATTAGATAACATGGGTGTGAAATAACGTTTTTGTTAAATAATCTGGCTATCAAATACCATTGCTGACCAATAGCATAGTCGTTAGATTGCATAGCAGCTAGATACTACTAGGGGTAGTATTAACTGAATATTAATATGGGGTAATAGTCGAGAGCATGACGCAGGGTTGACGATATAGCACTTTATCCTAGCGCTATTGCCGTTGGTGATTGTGTTTTGCACGCCGTGTTTTTATTGATTTTAGACAAAGTCGTACAGAACAGGTGCGCCACTATAGGGGCTACGCGGTGGTAGGCTAATAATGGTCACTAACAACTGATGAGATGAATAGGCATCAAGCGAGAACGTATACACTAAGGTTTTGGAGAATAACCGCTCGCGTATAATAAAAGATTATCATCACTTAATATACTCATAACAGCTTGATATTAGCACTGATAATGCAGGTTGACAACGATATGTTTGCGCAATAATAAGGTTTGCGCCACTTATGTTTTTTTGATCAGTCAATAATAGCTATCGACGTCCGCGATGAGCCTCTTGCAGCCCAGATACCACAAAGTCTAGCAATTCACTATCCCCTTCACGGGCAGCCTTGCGCATGAGCTTCGATGGTGCATGGGTTAGCGTCTGCGTCAAGCGGCGTGACAGCTCAATGATAATGTCTTCAGGACTGGCATTATCCTGTTGTAGCTTGGCAATGGATTCATGCAGGAGTTTATCTACTTGGTCCTGCGTATGCGCGCGATACTGCTGAATGTCTTTACCGACTTGGCGCACTTGAAAGCTGCGATCCATCTCAACGACTAATTGGCTAACGAGCAGTTCCGCATCGACTGCCGCTTGCCTACGCTGTTCGATATTGCCAGCGATCACGTGTTGTAGATCATCGACAGAGTAAAGATAAACATCATCGATACGACTAATGGTCGAGTCAATATCACGCGGTACGGCTAAGTCAATCATCAACATAGGCTGATAACGGCGATGTTTCAGCGCGCGCAAAGTCATGGTTTTATCGATCAACACATCCATACTACCGCTACAGCTACTAACGATATCGGCTTCTGCTAAAACTTGTGGTAACTCTTGTAAAGGTCTGACTTCTACCAAGTGACCTGCGCGGCGCAGCTCCACTGCCAGCGCTTCAGCGCGTTCAGGGTTGCGGTTGCAAATAATCACGCGACCTACACCAAGCCCAGCAATGTGGGTGGCAACCAAACGGTTCATCTCGCCTGCCGCGACCACCAGCAATGTGCGACTGGGCAAATCATCAAATATTTGCGTCACCAATTTGGCGGCCGCATAGCTAAGCGATACCGCTTGAGCACCCACTTGGGTTTCATTACGTACGCGTTTGGCGGCAGCAAATACTTGATCGATAATCCAGCCAAGCTGATTACTCAGGGCTTTTTGTTCTTGCGCGAGCTGTACTGAGCGCTTGATTTGACCGAGTATCTGCGGCTCACCCAATATCATAGAGTCAAGCCCTGCGGCAACTCTAAGCCAATGGGTCAGCGCGTGAGTGTCACGGTGTACATAAAGATAGGGATCAATCTCAGACAGTGACAACTGCTTAAAGTCAGCAAGCCACGCTTTAATTTTTAAGATATGAGCACTAATGGCCGCCGAAGATGTCTGAGCACCGACCGCGCCATTAGCAGACATAGAGGGGACATCTTGCGGCTCTGCTAGCTGCGGCACGAGCGCATAGATTTCCGTACGATTGCAAGTCGAAACAATCACACTGCCATCAGTAAAGGCCTCTAATTGTTTGAGAGCGATATTCACATCGTCACCCACAAGCGCCAAGCGCTCTCTCAGAGCGACTGGTGCAGTTTTGTGATTGACCCCAATGACCACTAATCTCATTATTGATAGACCATAAACATGACGCTCACCTGCCAGCCCACGCTATCTCATTATTTTTAAAAGACAGTTGTAGACGACAGCGCTGAAAGGAAGACTCTAAAAGCCGCCTATTATATCATTATTGCCAGCTTTAATTAACACTCAGCTATCGATGATAGCTATTTGCTTGTATCTGGGCACATGAGTAACAAATCAACTACCGATACGATTGTTAAAACCAATATCTATGTTTTAGCGAGTGCTTATAGAAATGGATAGAAATCATTCGCTTACTTGACGTTAACTTGTTATATTTTCACAATATTTAGGCTAAGATTTACAACCAATGAAAGACCCCGTTGATACAGATTATCGGCCAATCCTACTTTGTTAGCAAAAATTTGGTAGAGCGGCTGCTATTAATAACGGAGTAACACGGGCACTATTGTTTATCCCATCGATCTGCTTTTATAATGTCAGGCATGGGTACTCGTTACCAATAGTTAGTTTGAAATGATTAAAATAAAATTGTCTTATCGATATAGATGAACAATGGGCGAATACGGTTATCTATGATTTTTTTTGGATCATTATTTCGATCACAACTTGCGCATGACGACCAATCTAATCTGCGTGCTCTATTGCATGCGGTTATCGAACGTCTGTGCCAGCGTTATAAGCTAACCTTGTCATTGGCCTTTTGCCTATGCTTAGGATCGTCTTCCGTTCATGCCAGTCATCCTGATATCTCGCTCGAAGCCCATGTACCCAAACTATCCATTGCTGATAAGAACGACAAGGCTGTCAGTAGCGACGGCATTGATAATAGCCACTCAACGCTACCAGCAATTGCTCCTAACAACACACAACCAATAGAAAATGTCGCCAATATTAATGGATTAGCGCCAACTACCTTATGGCAACCTGAGCTCAAAGAGCCTAGCCTGTATGCGCTGCTTGATGCAGAATTTGCAGCAGATCGCGGTGATAGACAACGAGCGATTACTATCTATAAGCAGCAAGCATTTAAAGAAGATGCAACTGCCGTGTTTGAAAGAGCGCTCAGCCTTTCTTTACGCACTGAAAGGGTTGAGAAATCGTTACAATTTGCCAAGTCATGGCAAGACCAAAATCCGGATCACGTGCCTGCTTGGTTTTATGTGGCGCATTTGGCCCTGCGAGCACACGATTATCTGTTAGCTGGCGAAACCTTGAATCGTATTTTGCTTTATGATCCTCGAGCGGACTTAAGCGAAATCCTTATCGGTATCTATCCAAACAATGATGAAGACAAACGTGAATTACTTGCCGCTTTGCAACCACTAGATAGCGAGCAGAATGCCTCATTGTCGGTATTGAAAGCAGGGTTGCTTTACCAATTTAACGAGCCTGAGATTGCCATTGTCCATATCAATCGGGCGCTAGAACGCCAGCCTGACTATGTACCTTTTATTACGCTAAAGGCAGACATACTGCGCAAAATCGTCACGGCTGAAACCGTCGTCAATTATGTGAGCCAAGCACGCCTGCGTAATCCCGATAGTAAAAGTCTCTATCTGTATGAGATTCGCTACTTGCTTGACTTAAAGCAAAGCCAAGAAGCGTGGCAATTATTGCTGGATGCCCATGGTCGCTTTGCTGATGATGCCGAGATTACTTTGTTGGCTGCATTGGTGAGCTTAGATATCGAAGAATATAACAGTGCCGATGAGCTACTCAATATGCTCGCAAAAAACCCCGCTTACCTTGATCAAGCTTATTATTACCTTGGCATCAGTGCCGAGCGTCAGCAGCACTTTGACCAAGCCAAATACTATCTCAACGGTGTCATGCAAGAAGACTTGGTATTAGAGGCTCGTAGAAAAGTAGTGGCTTTTGAACTGCTTAACGACGATGTAGATGCGGCGATTGCTACTTTAGAAAAGCTGCGTAAAGACTTTAACGTCTTTGCGCCAGATACCTTTGTGCTACAAGCTGATATTTTATGGCAGCAAAATGAGTCCGAAGAAGCCCTGCGCCTACTAACCAAAGCTGCTCGCAAGTATCCTGATAATGAGATGCTCTTGTTTGCACGCGCCCAGCTCCTTGACGACAAAGATGACTATATCGTTAAGCGCACCTTGCTCAATCATCTGCAAGCACTTGACCCAACCAACCTCTCCTACCAGCTCAGTTACGCGCAGTTATTGCTAGCCAATGAACGCAGTTCGGAACAAGGATTGGCATTGGCCACCGCCATCATTCAAATTCGCTATGATGACCCACGTTATGACAATGAGCTGCACTTGCAAGCGCTGAATGTGCTGGCTGGCAATGCATTGGCCAATGAAAACTATCAACAAGTCATCGACTACCTGCAGACCCCTTACGACGTGTTTCCTACCTTACGCTCTGGCAGCTTACTACTACGCGCTTATCAAGGTTTAGGCAACAATGAAAAAGTCGAGGCATTACTCGCAGACTTGCAGCAGCGCTTCTCATTTGGGCAACACAATATCAATGACCGCATACAGCTTTACTGACCCGCCGTTTTATAGTGGACAAATCGTCGCGTGCTATGCTTACAAGGCACTCATAAGATACTAACAGCCACGCATAACTGAGTAACATACAACCATTAAGCTAATCTATTTTCGAAACAATGATTTCGTAAATTTGTCTATCTTTGAGGAAACATCATGTCAGTATTGGTCCATGCTAATAAGCCTAATAAATTGGCGCTATTCGCTGCCGTGACAACCGCGCTCGTCATCACGTCTGGTTGTCAATCACTAAAAACAGCCAACGCTACTAACCAACCCAGCGCGACCTTACAAGGTCAAAACGCTGAGCAGCCGCAAAAGCTTGAGAACTTTCATATCACTGGCAAAATCGGTGTAACGATGCCCGCCAATGACACCACAGGCACTCAAGGTGGTAGTGCGTTCTATGCATGGGGGCAGCAGAATGATCGCTTTGCCATTGAGCTGATCGGCGCGCTCGGTATTGGTAAAACCAACATCGAGTATAATGGTCAAACCGCCACTTTAGTCAGCGAAAAAACAGATACCTTAACTGCTGATGATCCTGAGACTTTGCTCAAAAAGGCCACAGGGTGGCAAGCGCCTATTTCACAAATGCCCTATTGGATATCTGGTCGCCCAGCGCCTTCCGATAGCACACCACAGCTCGATGATCAGAATCGTTTAATCAGTTCAGTCAATGGTGAATGGACTGCAAGCTTCACCTATAAAGGGTCCGATAAGTTACCAAATAAAATTAGTGCTGTGCTGCCACAAGGCAATAAGGTGGTAATGACGATCAATCATTAAGACGTCACGCAAAAACGATAAAACTTGCTTATTACTTATTACCATAGCCGTCTACAACCAAATATTATGATTAAAAACATAGCCACACTTTCCACCATCACCCGCTTATCACCGGCAAAGATTAATCTGTTTTTGCATATCACAGGTAAGCGTGCTGATGGCTATCATAATTTGCAAACCGTGTTTCGCCTGCTTGATTGGGGAGATTATTTACATTTTTCAGTCACGGATGATGTGGTGATTTCTACGGTAGATAATGCCTTAGATGCCAATGAGCTCTGTCACCAACTTGTAATATTGGCTGGTACAGAGACTATAACTGCCGATATAGAAGACAATTTAATCTTTAAAGCAGCGCGTGTATTGCTAGCGGCTGCCATACAGTCAAACACTCTACCTGAGCAGTTAGCACAAGTGCATATCGCTTTAGATAAGCATTTGCCGATGGGTGCAGGCTTGGGTGGCGGCTCATCCAATGCCGCAACCACATTGATGACACTTAATGAAATTTGGCAGCTTAAATTGACGCAAGATGAGCTTATAAAAATTGCTGCCACTATTGGCGCAGATGTGCCGATTTTTATCTTTGGGCAAGATGCGATTGCGATGGGTATTGGAGAACAGTTAACCGCAATCAAGTTGCCTGACCAGCAATATTTAGTATTGACCCCCAATGCTCACGTTAATACTGCCCAGCTGTTCGCGCATCCTAAATTACAACGTGATATCGCTGTGCTATCGGTTGAGACAATTAAAAATGAACAAGCTGACTATGTACAAACTCTGACCACGCCCTATCAAAATGTCTTTACCCCTATAGTGACGAGCCTCGCCCCTGCCGTCAGCGCAGCATTACGTTACTTACAAGGGTTAGAGGCGCAAGCACTCGGCACAGCACGAATGACGGGCTCTGGTAGCGCAGTGTTTTTGCCTTTGGATGCAAGCGTGGTTACTGACAAAGCACTTTTAGCAAAGTGGATTGAAGAGGCGCCTTGTGCTGCCTATTTAGTTCGTCATCTATGAATTAGATTTGAGCTGTAGTGCGAAGATAAAATGATTATAAATACAGCGTAAAGCGCTTTGTTGACCCCATATTCGTTTTGTTTTTAACCTATTTTTCAATAAACGCCATAAAAAGGCGCAAATGACTTGCAAAATCTGAAAATTTAATTATAATAGGTCGCCTCAATAGGGGTATAGCCAAGTTGGTAAGGCATCAGGTTTTGATCCTGACATCCGTTGGTTCGAGTCCAGCTACCCCTGCCATTTTTTAGTACGAAGCGTTTGATATGCAGTGATCATAGGTGGTTTATAAATAGCCGCTTATCTTATTGACATTGACAACGTCATCCCAGTTTCGGTATAGTTCGCAATGGACACCGCTAGGGAACAGTTATGTTTTAAATGGTTTATCCGTTTAAAATATAGCGAACAGGTCGTGACGCTATTCTAACAATGACTTTTATTAAAAGTTGCTTTTAGATATCGACGTACACAGCTTAGACATTACAGGGGTATAGCCAAGTTGGTAAGGCATCAGGTTTTGATCCTGACATCCGTTGGTTCGAGTCCAGCTACCCCTGCCATTTTTTACTGTAATAGTAGTCATCAAAACTTTTCACCACTCTTTTCTGAATTTGAGCAGTTTGACACTGCTTAGCGGTCGCTGCTTGAGTCAATCAATAGGACTTCTGTCATGCCTTATTTGGCGATTTTTACGGGTAATGCCCACCCTGAATTAGCAAAAACCGTAGCCGATCATCTCCATATACCTCTTGGTAAAGCTGACATCACGCGTTTTTCTGATGGCGAAATCGCCGTAGAAATCAAAGAACACGTGCGCGGTAAAGACGTGTTTATCATGCAGCCAACTTGTGCACCAACCAATGACAATTTGATGGAAATCATGATGATGGCCGATGCGCTGCGTCGCTCTAGTGCGGGTCGCATCACAGCAGTCATGCCCTACTTCGGTTATGCCCGTCAAGACCGTCGCCCTCGTTCAGCTCGTGTGCCTATCTCTGCTAAAGTCGTCGCTGACATGCTAAACATCGTGAGTATCGATCGCGTGATGACGGTTGATTTGCACTCAGATCAGATTCAAGGCTTCTTTGACATTCCTGTAGACAATATCTACGGCACGCCTGTATTGCTTAACGACCTACAAAAACAAGATTACGACAACATCATGGTTGTTTCACCTGATGTGGGCGGCGTGGTGCGTGCGCGTGCTATGGCTAAACAGTTGGGCGATACTGACATGGCGATTATCGATAAACGCCGTGCCCGTGCCAATGAGTCGCAAGTCATGCACATCATCGGCGATGTTCGTGACCGTGATTGCGTCATCGTTGATGACATGGTTGATACCGCAGGTACGCTATGTAAAGCAGCTGAAGCATTGAAAGCAAACGGTGCACGTCGCGTATTGGCTTATATTACGCACCCTGTCCTATCAGGCAACGCACTACAAAATATCAGCGAATCTGCGCTAGACGAAGTCGTTGTTACCGATACGATTCCATTGTCTGAAGCGGCAAAAGCCTGTAGCAAAATCCGCCAAGTGAGTATCGCACCGATGCTTGCTGAAAGCTTACGCCGTATCAATAACGAAGAATCTATCAGCGCCATGTTTGACGCTTAGACTTTTAATGAGCACTCGCTCTACTTTCTGTTAGCAATGCTCGTTATAAAACACTGCTTAAGTTTAAAAAAAAGCGTCAAGTATCTTTACTTGACGCTTTTTTTGCCTATTGGTGCTGCACAGTCATTTTGCGTAGGTCTTTATTATTACTACAAAATCACGTATAATGCGCGCCTGTGCCAACCATTTGTTCGATTTAATTAGGTTGGCATTCTCAAAAGTGCTGATCATGCCCAAAAGTAACGATTGTCATGATAATGACTATCCAAAAAATCGTTATGATGAGCAAATGGCTACATTTATCAATTGTGAATTTTATTAGTAATCATAAATGTTAGCTATCATCACGTATTAGTGGATTGGTCGCAAATCCACTTTTTTATGACCAGACACTTCATCATTCTTTTTATAGGATTATATCCATGAGCATTAATCATTTTGAACTAAACGCTGTTGATCGTTCTGCTGAGCAACAAGGTAAAGGTGCGAGCCGCCGCCTACGTAAGCAGAACCTAGTTCCTGCTATCATCTATGGTGGTAACGAAGAGCCAACGTCTATCTCTATCAAGATCAACGAGCTAGTAAAGTCACTTGAATTCGAAGCGTTCTTCTCACACATTTTGACAATCAATGTTGATGGCGTAGAGCATCAAGCGGTTATCAAAGACTTGCAACGCCATCCAGCTAAAGGCTTCCCAATGCATGCTGATTTCCAGCGCGTTGTGAAAGGTCAGAAAATCAACATGAACGTTCCTGTGCATTTTGCTGGTCGTGAAGAAGCGCCTGGTACTAAAGCTGGTGGTGTTCTATCAACGCTAGTATCTGATATCGAAATCGTTTGCCTACCATCACAATTACCTGAATACCTAGAAATTGACGTATCAGGCATGGAAATCGGTGATCTATTCCGTCTATCAGACATCAAACTGCCTGAAGGCGTTATCATCTTTGATCTTGACATGGAAGATGCTCACGACCGTACTATCGTTAACATGCAGCCACCAACGGTTGAAGAAGTTGACGCAGACGCTGAAGAAGTTGATGCTGCTGACGTACCTGCTACTGAGCAAGGTACTGAAGACAAAGACGGCGAATAATAAACCACGGTTACATAGAGCACGCAATCTAGCGTCTGCTATGTAATACAAGGTTTGTTTAGTCAAAAAACAGCAGGTGATAAATATCTCCTGCTGTTTTTGTAAGTAAGGTTTGAAAAATAACAGATATGCTATGAATAAATAGCATAATCGCAAATCTTATGCCTCATTTATTCAATTTAAGCAGGGTGTTTTTATGGCCATAAAGCTTATTGTCGGTCTTGGTAATCCTGGTCAGCAGTATATGTTTACACGTCATAATGCAGGGTTTTGGTTTGTCCATCACTTGGCTCAGCAGTTCAACATTACCCTCTCTCATGATAAAAAGTTTCATGGAATCACAGGACGTGGGCAGATTCATGGGCATGATGTACGCCTATTGATGCCGCTCACCTTTATGAATAAGTCTGGTCAGTCAGTGGTGCCGATGGTGAAATTTTATGGCATTGAAAATGATGAGTTACTGATTGCTCATGATGAGCTCGATATTCCAGCTGGCAGTATCAAACTTAAGACGAATGGTGGTCATGGCGGTCATAATGGTCTGCGCGATATCACCCCTCATATCGGCAACGACTTCCATCGTTTGCGTATTGGTATTGGTCATCCTGGTCATAAGTCTAAAGTTAGTGGTCATGTGCTCTCAAAAGCTGCGCCCGATGAACAGATTGCCATTGATAGTGCTCTGACAGCAGCATTTGAAGCGCTTCCATTATTACTAAATGGCGATATTGAAAAAGCACGTTCACAAATTAATGGCTTCAAACTACCAGAATAAAATCATGCTTTAACTATAATAGCCTTTTATTTTAGCAAGTTATCCCCCATTAACCTTTTGATTTGAATCATTAATCTCAGTTACGCTAAGGAAGCAACCTATGCTACTTAATATGCTTAAATGCAAATTACACCGTGCTCGCGTCACCCATGCCGAACTTCATTACGAAGGCTCATGCGGTATCGATGGTGATTTATTGGATCTTGCTGGTCTGCGCGAAAATGAGTCTATCGATATCTACAATGTGACCAATGGCAAGCGCTTTCGCACCTACGCTATCCGCGCTGAAGCGGGTTCTGGTATCATCTCGCTAAATGGTGCGGCGGCTCACATGGCAGATTTAGGCGATATCGTTATCATCTGTGCCTATGCTCATTTTGATGAAGTAGAAGCGGCAACCTACCAGCCAAAACTGGTGTATTGCAACGAAGACAACACCGTAAAAGACACAGCAAACATCATTCCGGTACAGGTGGCTTAAAGCACCGGAACACCGGAACACCGGAACACCGGAACACCGGAACACTGAAGATTTTTGGATAAAGCAAGGATAAATAATCGACTAAGCTGTTGAAGTTATTCTTATTATCCAACCAAAACCGCTATGCTAATATGAGAGCTGAATCTCCATTCTGATTCAGCTTTTTTTATGCCATTTTTATATGGCAAATTCACATTTTATACCACTCTTAAAAGATGAAGTCGTCAGAAAAATAAATGTCAGCGCTATGTTTTTAAGCTAAATGAATTTGGCACGGCTAAGCGTATTTTTAGGTTTGGTATTAACACTAAAAGGAAACAAACTGATGTGGTTGGCAGTTATTGCAGTATTGATCGGACTAGCTATTCTTGTTTGGAGTGCAGACCTTTTTGTTGATGGCGCCACTGCCTTAGCAAAAAAATTCAACGTCCCCAGTTTCTTAATAGGTGTGTTGATTTTGGGTGTGGGTACATCCGCCCCTGAGATGGTCGTGTCGGTATTGGCGGCACTAGAAGGCAGCCCTGATTTGGCATTAGGCAACGCTTATGGCTCAAACATCATCAATATTGCGCTGGTATTGGGTGCAACCGTATTGATTAGCCCTATTATCATTCGTAATGGTATCATCAAGCGTGATTTACCTCTATTAGTATTGATTACTATGGTCGCCGCATGGCAGCTGCGTGATGGGCAATTAGACCAAGCAGATGCGATTGTATTGATAGCACTGCTGGTCGTGACTTTAGGCATTCAGATTGTACTAAGCTTACGTGAAGGTAACCATGAGCACGAAGGAGAACCCATAGCAGAAAGCGTTGATGCTGAACATATCGAGCAAACCCTAACACGGGGACTCATCAGCTTAGTTATCGGCATGCTTTTACTGGTCATTAGCTCGCGGGCTATAGTTTGGGGTGCAGTAGAATTGGCAACGCTGTGGGGCGTGAGCGAACTGGTGATTGGATTGACGATTGTTGCTGTGGGGACCTCGTTACCTGAGCTGGTATCGAGCTTATCAGCCGCCCGTAAAGGCGAACACGACATGGCATTGGGTAATATTATTGGCTCTAATATATTTAACACCTTGGGCGTCGTTGGTCTCGCAGCGCTTATAGCGCCAATCACAGTCAGTCCAATTATCTTATCGCGCGATATAGTGGCGATGGGATTGGTCACCTTGTTACTCTTGGTATTGTGCGGGTTTGCCTTTATGAGTAAGCGTCCATTCGGTCGCACTTCTGGGTCGACTTTGGTCTTATTCTTTGTCGGCTATACTTTATGGCTGATACAAACCGTCAACCTGTAACGCTTAGAGTGTATTAACAGACCTAAAAATGCATGAACAGACTATGGCGAAGATAATGTGGTTTATTTTCCTTGCTTGCGATTTCTAATCACCCGCCATAGTCCTTCATTCTCTGTTTTTGGCATTTTTAAGGTAATGGTATTCGATAGCATATCTTGCACTGCGAGACCACGTGGGTTAAAGAGGCAAAAAGCATAGTTAAAGACAAAGCCCAGAAAGGCACTGGTCAACAGAACAGCACGCGAGCCATCGATGACACTACCAATGATACCAAATATAAGTGGCATGATACTGGCCGCTAAAATCCGCTTAAATGACTGTCCCCATGTTAGCAAATGACCATTACTATTGACCGTCTTTAACCGCCAAGTCTGCATACCTAGTGTCTGTCCACCGCGACGCCAAAATATCCCATAGAATCCCACTAACGTCAGAATAAAAGACGGCGTCATAATCACGTTTTGATACCACGTTGGCAGCGACTGCGCTTGAGAAGAGTCTGTACCGGTATTCATGGTCAGCAATGTACCAATCACGGTTAGCAGGGTACCGACTAAAAACAACAACGCTAAAATCAACATGCCATCATAAAGAATCGCTGCCATACGGGTACCAGCTTTGGCAATCGTCAGCTCTTCAACGTCAGAGGCATGGTGTGCTGATGCTTTAGTTTTAGCAGAAGATTTGGTAGGTCGTTTAGGTAAACTCTTTGACATGGTACAAGCTCATAGCAAGCAGTGAATAGTGACTCTATTGTACCGTAATTCACTGTCTTATCGTACATTATCCTAAGATGCCGTAAGTCATATAACAATGTGGTATAACCATGTCGTATGACTCATCAGCTCATAAGACTATCACACAGAAATTGCAGACATAAAAAAATCGCCAAATTGTCATAAGACAGGCGATTATTTTAAGGTTTCTTTAACTGGGTTAAAGAAGTGATGATGCAAATGGTGCGCTTGGAGAGATTCGAACTCCCGACCCCTTAGTTCGTAGCCAAGTGCTCTATCCAACTGAGCTACAAGCGCGTACTTTGCACATCATTTACTGCGTTGTTAAGAAACAATTGCAGCAAATTAGGTTGGTTATTATATAGATAATTTCGCTTGTGTCAACATCTTTTTTTATTAAAATCAAATTATTTTTTGCTTTAATAAAATAGAAGATTATTAACGCTTTTATATCGCGTCACTACTCTACTAAAAACCGAATAAATGGAGGTGAAGGAGGGATTCGAACCCTCGATACGCGCAAACGTATGGTTCCTTAGCAGGGAACTGGTTTCAGCCACTCACCCACTTCACCAAACGACGTAAGACTTTTTAAGTTCTAAAAAATAGTATTATTGCTGATAATACGTCTTATCCCGTGGGCGAGTATTATAGCAAAGCCAAAACGAATTGCAAGCACTGTCTACAAATTTAATGCAGTTTTTATCATATTTATTTGTTTATATGGTTTCATAGCCTCTTAAGCAGCTCAAATATCAATAAAAACTAGTAAAAACGATATTTAAGTTGGTCGGCACGCTCTGGGTTGTTGTTAATTGATTGATTAATGGATGGATTGTCTATGTACCATCTCTCACCTACTATGGCTTTTTTAGCAGTGGGTGTCTATAGTATTTGTTACTCATTGTAGATTATGTAAAAGGAATTTTTATGCGACCAGTGGTACTGTGTTTTTCAGGATTAGACCCCTCAGGCGGCGCTGGATTACAAGCGGATATAGAGGCCATCGGTCAAGCAGGTGCGCATGCTGCCATTGCTTGTACAGCTATTACCATACAAAACTCGCAGCAAGTCTTTGGTTTTGAAGCTTGTGCAGCAAATTTGGTAAAGGATCAGGCCACCGCAGTGCTCGATGATTTGCCTGTTGCAGCTATTAAGTCAGGTATGTTGGGTACGACTGATAATATTGCTATGCTGACTCAATTTTTTGCCGAGCGCCTTATCACCGCTGATACGCCATTTGTATTAGATCCCGTATTGGTTGCCAATAGTGGTGGCAGTTTGGGCGATGAAAAGACGCTCGTTAGCGCATTTAGAGAGCTGTTACCATACGCGACCCTTATCACACCGAATACTCATGAGCTACGCGCATTAAGCGGTGAGCAAGACTTACATATTGGCGCGCAAGAATTATGCGCCCAAGGCACCTATGCCGTATTGGTAAAGACCTCACACGACTTTGATAGCGGCGATATAGAGCAGTATTTGTACATAAAGGGTGAGATGGTACATAAAAGCACCTTGCCGCGCTTAACGGGCGAATTTCATGGCTCTGGCTGTTCGCTTGCCAGCTTTATCGCTGGGCGCTTAGCAATGGGTGATGCGCTTATCGATGCAGTAAGGGCAGCAGACAGCTGGATTACCCAGACGCTGCGTGCAGCTGATGCACCGCACCCTAATAATGAGCAAGCCCAATTGATACCCAATCGTTTTATAGACTTTCAGCATAACCTCTAAATAATCAATAAAAAAAAGGGCGCTCTATATCTCGTAGAGCGCCCTTTTTTAGATAGCTATTGGTAATTTTAGATAGCAGCTTTCAAGTGACCATTAATTCAGCTCAACCCAACATTGGCATGAAGCTCGCGGCAAAGCCACCAATAAACATCTCAAGCAAAATAAAAGCAATGAATGCGACCATTGGTGATAAATCAATCATGCCCAAGTTTGGCGTGATTCGACGAAATGGTGCCAAGATTGGCTCCGCTAAATTGACAATGATACCAATAATCGGATGCTGAGATTGGGTAAATACCACAATCCAGCTGACAATGATGGAACCAATGACGAGATAGCGACACATACGTAAAAAGTCTAATACCAAGCTGATAGTACCAGTAAAAAATAACGGTACAGGAGCGATACCTTTATGTGTCAGTGCTGCTCTTCCAGAGATATCGATTAAACGAATCAAAAACATCAGGACGATAGCCGCAATACTGATACGCCCTTGCCCAACGGTTGGAAAAATACGCCCAAACACATCGACAATATGCGTTGCTTTGTAGGCAGGCGCAATCATGGGGTTGCTGGCATCCATCCCTGCAAATTGCAGCATAAAGCGAATAAACACCAACATCATGGCGAAGGTGGTGACCAAATCAAAGATTTGAAATAACATGTTGTTCATGAAGTGCTACTCAATGTGACATTATTAACAAGTTTTGGGATGACGACTGTCATTACTAGGTACTTGGTATTGGTGCTTGGTATTGGTGCTTGGTATTGATGCTTAGTATTACAGCTCAGGCGCGTCATTCGCTTTTAGCAAATAATGCGCCTGATATAGGGATGATTAGTTACTCATCTCTTCACTCAAGGCTTGGCTACGGTCATAGCAAGCCTGCATAGCCTCAACGATTTGACCACCGATATCATTGGCTTGCATTGACTCAACGGCGGCTTGGGTTGTCCCATTTGGCGAGGTGACCTTGCGACGCAATTCAGCAGGTGCGTCTTCACTATTCATCGCCATTTTTGCCGCGCCTAGCATGGTTTGCATAGCGAGCGCTGAAGCCTGCTCTTTATCCAAACCTAAAGCCACTGCCCCGTCAATCATGGATTCAATAAAGTAAAACATATACGCTGGTGCTGACCCTGATACGGCGGTTACCGCATGCATGTGTTCTTCATTATCGACCCACATGACCAATCCTGATGCTTCCATCACCGCCGTTGCTAACTGCTTTTGTTCAGCAGAAATATTATCAGTACCGTACAGACCCGTTGCGCCCATTTGAATCATTGCAGGGGTATTTGGCATCGCACGGACGATATTGTCATAGCCACCCAACATCTCAGATAAAAGCTCAGTCGACAAACCTGCTGCCACCGAAATCACCAGCTGCTTGTCTAAGACATCCGCAAAGCTACTGACTACCGCTTTCATCACTTGCGGCTTGACCGCCAGCACTACAATGTCAGCATCGATAACGGCAGCTTTTGCATCAGCAGTTGGATCGACCGTGTTCAGTCCTTTAGCAGCCAATTGCTCGCGCGCTTCGCTACTAGGATCAGCAACGGTAATTAAACTCGGTTTGACACCGCAGCTGACAAGCCCGCTAATCAAAGCCTGTGCCATATTACCGCCGCCGATAAAGCTGATTTTCTTATTATCTAATACTGACATACATGTCTCCTATTCAACAATCCAAAGGTATTCAAACTAACATAATGATAGGTAAAATGACACTCAGTTTACCATACTGCTACTGGCATCGTTTGATAAATTGACGGCATCTAACCCGGCTGTAAGCTCCGTTGAATCACTTAATTGCCATGGACTATTGCACAACCAAACGGTTAAATTAACAAGGGCATTATATAAAATCAGTGACGGAGAGTACTATGTTTTTCATTCGTAAAGCTAACCCAGAGGATTATGCAGACATTGCTAACATTCACTTCAAAAGTTGGCATGTAGCCTATTTAGATTTGCTACCAGTGTCCTATATCAATGATAAAAACAACTTATGTAATAAGACAAAAATGTGGCAGGAGTTAATGGCGCATCCTGATGTTATTGTCTGGATAGCATATGATGCTCATCATCATAATTTGGGGTTTATTGGCTACTTCGTTAATAATAAAAATTATGAAATTACCACGTTGTATGTTTTGCCCGACTACCAAGGATTGGGTATAGGCACTCAATTAATGACAGTATCATTGAAAGCTCTCTTAGAATCTCATATCCATGCCCATTTTTATTTATGGGTATTAGAAAATAATGTGGCTGCTATTGATTTCTATCAAAAATTTGGCTTTGTAGCTAATGGCGAAAAGAGTGAAGAATGCTACAAAAGCACGCAAATAATAGATATCAAAATGGTTAGAAAACTTGATGCTCTGATGACTTGATGACCTAGCCCTAGATAACCTGACCTCCTAGAAGGTTTAGGTTACAAATATTAAAAAGCGTTATTGATGCTTAGACTGTTTCTAATAGCACTATTTCTCATAACATTGCTTCTAATAGCACTGTCTAAAATGCCAATATTGTCTGTCGTGTCTGTTAGCGAACTACTCGTCCCTAGTATCCAGCTCTCAAAAGGTGAAACCAGCAATAATGGCCACTCCTTATTCTGCTGTACGGATACGGCACTGACCACCACCAAACTCTCGCGCAACCATACAGGTACACCAAGCGTTTGATATAGCTTCTTACCCGCTTGTGGACGTGATGCCAATGCAGTTTGCACACGCTGCTGACGACCTAATGGTGCAAAGGTAATCTCAAACTTCTCATCACCATCTTGGTCGCTGTCTAATAGCTCTGCCAAGGCATTTGGCATCATTTGCGCTTGCCAAGTAAATTTATTATCCCTGCGTAAGGTAACTGATACAGGCTGGGCAGCCGCTGAATCAGCATCAGCCACAACAAAATTAGATAAGGGTTGAATCTGTTTGGTAAGCGGCAATGCTAACCACTTGCGCCACTCACTGCTTAAACGATAAAGCTGCTGACGATAGCGGCAAATCGTATAGGACTGCTTGCGAGCTTGCCAAAAAAGCGCCGTTTGGTGATCAGGATCTTCACGCTGGCTTAGCATAAATACATCATCGACCAGCTGCTTAGCAGGCGGTAACGGTTCATATTGACCGAGCCAATGATGCAATAGTTGGCGCTGACGATAAATGGGTAATGCTTGTAGCTTGTCTATACTTAGCACACGCTGGGCAGACAATAGCTGTAATGATGCTACCTCTATCTGCTGTAAATCTTCTGCCGCTTGTGCATTGATTATTAATTGGGCATCACGCAATAGCTGTGCGCTACGGGCGATATTGTCAATGACATTAGAATTATAGGTCGCCAATACTGGCATGATGTCGAGGCGTAGCCCACTACGTACATTATCGCCAGCATCATTGGTTGGGTCATCGATATAAGGGAGCTTTAGGCGCTGAGCGTAATTGCTGATATTGCCGCGTTTGACCATCAGCCAAGGTCGCCATAATGCCATACGCTGTGCGCCCTGCGTTTGGATACGCCACGGCTGCATACCCGACAGACCATTCACCCCAGCGCCTTGTATCAGCCGCATCAGCACCGTCTCTGCTTGGTCATCGGCATGATGTGCTAAGAGCAATACATCATCTTGATTGAGTTGCGCTCGCATGACATCATAACGAGCTTGCCTTGCGGCTTGCTCATCATGACCATTCACTTGCGCACGTAAAATCCGACACGGTATCTGCTGCACTGCTGCCCAATGAGCGACATGCATCGCCCAAGTGTCACTATCTGCTTGCAAACCATGGTTGACATGCAGCAATTGCGGCAAAAATGGCAACTTACCTTGGCGATAGAGCTGCAAACACAGCGCAGCCAATGCTAATGAATCACGACCACCACTACACGCCAGCCAAAGCCGTCGACCGTGCAGCTGTTCACCATATTCAACCATACTGCTCAATAATGCTTGTGCCAGATCGGCATCGACAGGCAAGTCTGCGATTGGCTTCATAGGATGCGGGAGGATTGCACTGCTGGTCATAATCAGCCTTATTTATTTAGCATGCATACATGAATTGACATATAAATGAATCAGCTTATACGTCAGCTACGACATCAGTTACAGCGTCAGTTAGCACCTATATTAACAGCCACAAAAAAACGCGCCATAAAATGACACGTTTTTATTTTAGCATTAAGACTGAGTCTCTAATATAAAAAGCTTTGTGTCCATGAATAGAGGCTTTGTAACAGAGGTGTCATAGCGACCAATTAAGCAGGCAACATCACTTCTGAATTAAAGGTTTTCAGCTTCTCATAACGTAGCTCACAACGCGCGTGTGCGTCTAAATCTTTAATCTCATCTAACTGCTCAGCAATAAGTGCTTTCAAGGCAATCATGACTGGTTGCGGCTTGATATGTGCGCCTTCACCTTCTTCAATGACGGCATCAATCAGCCCCATCTGATATAAATTAATCGCATTTAATTTCAAGGCTTCACTAGCGTCTTGTGCTTTTTCAGCTGTTTTCCACAGGATAGAGGCACAGCCTTCCGGAGAGATAACCGAATAAATACTATTTTGTAGCATATTGACTTTGTCACCAACACCAATTGCCAACGCCCCACCTGAGCCGCCTTCACCGATGATAGTCACGATAATAGGCACTTTTAGGCTAGAAAAAACGGCGATACTTTCGGCAATGGCTTGCGCTTGTCCGCGCTCTTCCGCACCGATACCCGGATAAGCGCCTTGGGTATCGACAAAGGTCATCACAGGAATATTAAAGCGCTCAGCCATTTTGACCAAACGAATCACTTTGCGGTACCCTTCAGGATTGGCCATGCCAAAGTTATGGGCAATACGCTCACGGGTACTGTGACCGCGATGTTGACCAATCACCATCACAGGCTGACCATCAAAACGTGCCAGACCACCAAGAATGGCTTTGTCATCGGCAAAAGCACGGTCACCGTGCAGCTCATCGAATTCGGTAAACAGCTGATTAACATAGTCCATAAATAATGGACGCTTGGCGTGCCGTGCAAGCTGCACACTATCCCAGACAGTGCTCATAGACGCTTCCCTTTAATAATTATACTTAATGTATTTATGTTTAAGAATAATATCGTTATCGATTTTCAGATAATGAAAGTACAGTTGTAAACTCAATAGAAGCTATAGTAGCACATCTTAAATGGCATGACATTACTGACAAAGCCGCTTTTGTTACGTTAATCTATAGCATACTCATTACAATAGTAACGGCATCATGTTGATCGTCAGTGCAAAGCAGCGCTGCCTAGCCCTCAACCACGCTCAGCGTCACGCCCCATTTGGCAAACTGCTCAATCTCAGTATGCAAATCGGGCAATAAGAAAGCATAATGCTCACTGTTATCGGCAACGGTGATTTGCCAGCAATGATCATCCATGGCTTGTAACTGTAATTCTGGTAATTCATGATCGCTGCGGCTGTGATGCGCCAGTACAGCCAAACGTAGCAGCAGACAAAGATAAACGAGCTGATTACCACCGATAGTACAGGTCTGCTCTAACATATCGGCCTTGAGCTTACGACGATGATTGAGCATCAGCTGTGCCATACGCTTTTGATCGACTTGCGAGAATCCTGGAATATCAGAATACTCAAGCAAATACGCGCTGTGCTTATGATAACTACTATGACTGATGGCCAATCCTATCTCATGCAAGAAAGCCGCACGTCTGAGTAAATCACAATCATCGTTGGTAAGGGCAAGCTGACTCTTCACTTGCTCAAATAAATGACGACTGGTTTTCACCACTTGTTTGGCTTGTTTTTTGTCCCCCGAATAACGCTTAATCAGCGCCAGCACACTGCGGTCACGAACATCTTCGCTAGCAAAGCGTCCAAGCATGTCGTACATCACACCTTCACGTAGTGCACCATCTGAGTAAGTAATGGTATCGACACCCAGCACTTTCATGACTGCACGCAGTACCGCAACGCCTGCTGGGAAGACGGCTTTGCGATGTTCCTTAACGCCTTCTAAATCGATGTCATCGACGTTGCCAATTTTAAGCAACAGTTTCTCTAACTTTTTGACACCTTTATAAGTGATGCGCTCTTGCTCATCAGCCCAGCCCTTAGATACCAGCACATTACGTACCGCTTTAATCGTCCCACTCGAGCCAACCACACTACTCCAGCCCAATTTTTGATAACGACCCTGAATCGCTAACACTTCTTTGCGAGCGGCTGATATCGCATTATTAAAGGCTTCTTTCGTGATTTGACCATCGGCAAAGTACTTCTGGGTAAAGGCGACACAGCCCATCTGCAAACTCTCGGTCAACAGCGGATCGAACTCTTGACCAATGATAAACTCTGTCGAACCGCCACCAATATCGATGACCAAACGCTTGTCACTACTGGCATTGGTGTGTGAGACGCCCAAATAAATCAAGCGTGCCTCTTCTCGTCCCGCGATAATCTCAATGGGTTTCGGCAATATTTTATTGGCACGGGCAATAAAGTCATTGGCGTTTTTGGCTTGACGTAAAGCGTTGGTCGCAACCACGCGAATGCGTTCGGGTGGTACCGAATCCAAACGTGCCACAAATCGGCTCAAACAGTCAAGACCTCGCTGTGCAGCTGCCGCACTTAAGATATTATTCTCATCCAAGCCTGCGGCGAGCTGGACTTTTTCAGACATAGAAACGACTTTTCGCACCTCACCATGGTCAAGACGCGCAATGGCCAGATGAAAACTATTGGAACCGATATCAATGGCTGCCATCATTTCATCATCAGCAAGCGGCGGATTTGTAAGGTAGTCAATAGGCATAAGAGGAATCGTTACCGTGTTGGATAAAAGGGAGAGGATATGCGCTAAAAATCAGATGATTGGGTCATATAAACATCGTAGCTGCACCAAATAGAGCCATTTACGCAAAGCGGCTCACGTATTTGACGTAATTTTCGCCATTAAAGCATTTATGCCAAACACTGGCAAGTGACCCAAATGCTAATTAAGCAGCAAGCGCATCATCAACAAAATAACAAATGCGCCATAAACATCCATTGCTTGTGTTAAGGATAGCGTTTTGCTACATTAAAAACGACCAATATTATAATAAATAACAGTTACTTAATGAGCGCCTAGCCGTTTTAGTAAAACAAAAAGCCCCCTAATGACTCGCCCTAATATCTATACTCAATAAACGATTAGCAAGGAAGCTAAACAAATGAATCAAACGACCACACAAAACACTACCAAAAACGCCGATGCTCAAGCGGTCAGCAATGCTAAAAAAAATATGATGACAACCGTCAGTCCAACAAAGCAGAAATTTTATGACTTCTACTTAGCTGAACATCAAAACATGGCTTGCCGCCGCTTACATTTCGCCGGTAGTAGCTTTGGCTTATTGGGACTCGCAAAGTCGGTCAAAACCGCTTCACCAAAACCATTACTCAAAGGCATCGCTGCTGGATATGCTTGCGCTTGGGTCGGTCATTTTTTCTTTGAAAAAAACAAACCGGCCTCGTTCAAATTTCCTTTGAAAAGCTTTGCTAGCGACTTTCGTATGTACAGTGATGTCCTACGCGGTAGACTCAGCTTAAAAGACCGTCAATTTGATAAAATTGGACGATAATAACTCGCCACTACCTCAACTAACGTAAAGACTTACGTAATATTTTTCCTACCGCAGTTTTGGGCAATTCATCGATAAACTCGTATGACTGCGGGCGTTTATAACCTGTTAAACGTTCGCTTGCGAAGCTTTGTAGCTCTTCTACCGTTAGGCTCGAATCTTTTTTGACCACAAACGCTTTGGGTACCTCGCCGCTGTGCTCATCTGCAATACCAACCACCGCGACTTCAAGTACTTTCGGATGCTCTGTCAATGCCGCTTCCACTTCGTTTGGATAGACGTTAAATCCTGAAACCAGTATCATGTCTTTTTTGCGATCCACCAGCGTCAAAAATCCATGTTCATCTAGCACACCAATATCACCCGATTTAAAGTAGCCATCCTTTGTAAAAGTATCTGCATTGTCTCGTTGCCAATAACCACGCATAACCTGCGGGCCTTTAATACAAACCTCGCCCCGTGTACCTATTGCACAAGTTGCACCCTGTTCATCAATGATTTTAATATCCATCATCGCAAGTGGCAGACCAACGCTACCGTTGAAACGATCTATACCAGGTGGGTTAAAAGAGATAACTGGTGCAGTTTCGGACATGCCATAACCTTCATTGATAATCATACCAGTGACTTGTTGCCACTGATCAGATACGGCTTTGATAATTGCGGTACCGCCACCTATAGATAGTGCCAAGCGACTAAAATCAAGGTTGGCAAACTTTGGATGATGCAGCATACCAATAAATAAGGTATTAACCGAAGGAGTGACATGCGGACGGTGCTGCTCGATGGTATTGACTAGTCCATCGATATCACGCGGATTGGTGACCAGTATGTCTTCCCAGCCGCCATAAATGCCTAGTAAGCCGCAAACGGTAAATGAGAAGATATGATAGAGCGGCAACGGATTGAGTATTTTAATCTGCTCGCTACGACCCGCTTCAATCGCATGACCAAACATCGCATAACACTGACAGACATTGGCCATGACATTGTAATGCGTGAGCATCGCGCCTTTTGGCTTGCCGGTCGTGCCACCCGTATATTGCAATAAAGCTAAATCTTCACGCTCAATAGTAACAGGCTGATATTGCTCAGCGTGGTATGCACTCATAATATGGGCAAAGCTTATATTCTGCTCTGAGATATAGTTTACAGCATTATCGGCTGTGGTTTGGTTGGTTTGATTGAATTGACGAGTAGTATCGGCTGACGGTTCAAGTTGGGTAAGCAAAGCAATATCGTTATCAGCAGGTGCAGCATTCGGATTGACGGAACAATGTACAACCAATGACAGTTGCGCTTTGACTGCATCATCTAACTGATCGTAAGCAGAGGTCATACCATCGAGGACAATCAGCACGCTAGCTTGAGCATCCGTCAGCTGATGCGCCAATTCATAATGGGTATACATCGGATTGACATTCACCAATACCGCGCCTGCTCGCAGACAACCAAGTAACACCACGGCATACTGCAATATATTGGGTAATTGCACAGCGACACGGTCGCCTTTATTGATTCCTTGTGCTTGCAAAAAAGCAGCAAAACGGCGGCTGGCAATATCCAATTGTGCAAAGGTAAGGGTAGCGGGGCCCATACTAAAAGCCACAGAATCCCTATGCTGATCTATCTTGGGTTGCAACAAATCTAGCAGGTTGTGCTTGTCCTCTAATACATCTAAATTATTTCTTATTCCATATTTCTCATATGAAGCTTGCCATAACGGTGGCGTATTACTGCTAAGCGCATTATTATCAAAGCTATTATTCATCGGTTAGCGTCCTTGCTTGATTGTCATCGTTAATCTCAGAATAGCACAATCTAATAACACTTTTTTAAGCTACTGAGTCACTTTATTGGGTTTGTCACTAGCAGTATTTTTTAGTCTATATGTATCACTTTTGATTATTAGTATATAGGGCAAAAACTTGGATCGATTTGCTTAGAAATGTAGGTGCAACAACGTATACACGCTCACCAAACCACTCATAAATTCGAGATATAGCCATGTTATGCTAAATGTCATTTCATACCAGTAACGGGATTATATGTTTATCATGAGCCATATTAAAAATGTCGGCTGTCTTGCTTTATTGTCAACAGGGCTATTTTTCAGTGCTCAAGCATCCGCAGCAGACACCTGCGACAGTGCCTATACTCAAACCGATATGAATAAGTGTACTGCAACTGAATTGGCAGTAGAAGACCAGAAACTGAACCAGTCTTACCGTGATTTTCTGCGCTTACTTAATAGCTCTGAGAAAAAGCAATTAAAAAACGGTGCAGTTGGCATGGATTGATTTTAGAGACAAAGCTTGCCAGTTTTCTGCCAGTTCAGTTCGTGGTGGCAGTGCTTATCCAATGATACTCAATGGTTGTTTGACCACTTATACACAACAACGACGTGTGCAATTAGACGCCGACATTGAAAACATCAGAAATAAATAGATAACTATAAAAAGTAGATAACTATAAAAAGTAGATGACAATAAAAAGTAGATGACAATAAAAAAACCAGCACCTTTTAAGGTACTGGTTTTTTGTTACTTTTATTGCTTTTGTTAATGTCACTTATGACTTTGGAATAATCAGAATAGATTAAGCACTGGCCATCTCTGCAAAAATCTCGTCAGCAGCTTTAATCGACGCATCAATATCTTCATCGCTGTGTTTGATTGACATAAAGCCAGCTTCATAAGCAGAGGGTGCCAAATAAATTCCGCGATCTAGCATGCCATGGAAGAACGTGTTAAACACTGTCATATCGCATTCTGTCACATCATCAAAATTCTTTGGCGTGTCAGTTTCATTGTCTTTAACAAAGAACATGCCAAACATACCGCCCAATTTATTGGTACGCATGTTGATGCCATGTTTGTCAGCCGCCGCTTGAAAACCGTCTACTAGACGATCAACTTTCGCTGCTAACTCATCGTAAAAGCCATCTACGGTTAAGTCTTCAAACATCGCGATACCCGCACGCATTGCCAGTGGGTTACCTGACAATGTGCCGGCTTGGTAGACGCCGCCGAGTGGCGCAATGCAAGACATCACTTCTTTTTTACCGCCGAAAGCACCAACTGGCAAACCTGCACCGATGATTTTACCAAAGCACGTCAAATCAGGATCAATACCGAAATGCGCTTGGGCACCGCCAAGTCCAACACGGAAGCCCGTCATCACTTCATCAAAGATCAGCACTGAACCGTTGGCAGTACACTCGGCACGCAAGGTATCATGGAATTCTTGGGTTGGAATGACCATGTTCATGTTGCCAGCGATCGGTTCTAAGATAACGCAGGCGACTTCTTCGCCCCATTTCTTAAAACAATCTTTAATCGCTTGCGGATCATTATAAGGAATGGTAATCGTATGCTTGGCAAAATCCGCTGGCACGCCTTTTGAGGTTGGCTCACCAATATCAAGCATGCCCGAACCTGCTTTTACCAATAAGCTGTCTGAATGCCCATGATAGCAGCCTTCAAACTTAACGATTTTGTCACGTTGGGTATAGCCACGAGCCAAACGAATCGCACTCATAGTCGCTTCTGTACCGGAGCTGGTCATACGAATCATCTCAACGCTTGGGACAATTTCGCAAATTTTATCAGCGACCGTCGTTTCAAACGGCGTTGGTGTACCAAAACTTAAACCATCATCAGCTGCTTTTTTGACCGCATCAATCACTTTAGGGTGCGCATGACCCAAAATCATTGGACCCCAAGAGCCGACATAATCGATATAAGCATTGTCTTCGGTGTCATAAATTTTGCTGCCGTTAGCACGGTGCATAAAAATAGGCGTGCCACCGACACCAGCAAAGGCACGGACGGGCGAGTTTACACCGCCAGGAATATGTTTGCGGGCTTGCGCAAATAGCTGTTCGTTTTTAGTGCTCATCATTATTCTCTACTTATTATTTCTTTAATATTGATTCTGTCTTATTCTATTAAAAATAACCTTGCGGCTTGTTGTTAATGCTTAGCAGATTTTTAAAGCACATTTAATAATTTATGCTTTTTTAACAACAGATGATTTAAGCTTCATTGGGCCAAAACCATCAAGTTTACAGTCAATATCATGACCATCAGAGGCATCGGGCAGCAGGCGAATACCTTTTGCTTTGGTACCGACTTTAATAACGGTCGATGAACCTTTGACTTTTAAGTCTTTAATCACGGTGACAGTATCGCCATCTTGCAGCTCATTACCGACCGCATCACGAATGACCGCGTCTTGCTCTTCAGCTTGTGCCGCATCGGTTTCAGCCGCAGTCCATTCATGAGCACACATGGGACATACCAGTAACGCACCATCTTCGTACGTATATTCAGCATCGCATTTTGGGCAATTGGGTAAGCTCATAATTTCCTCGTCAGCCGTGATAAATTGGGTGTATTCTAGAGCTAACATTGTACCGTAACTCGCCAGCTTTAACCAATCGCTTCGCTCGTAAATGCGGTGCTGTGACTAATTGATAGATTCGCTCATGTCTTACAGCGGACGTTTTTTATCACACAGTGTTTTGTGGTACTCTGCTTTAACTAAATTTGGTTTGATGACCATGTATCTTTAGATGGTAAAACCTCAATATTTACTTTATCAATTACTTTAACAACTCAGTATTCACCACAATATCTGAGGCTATGGCTACTGATAACGATAGCGACTTATGAATAGGATAATAATAATGACTCAATCAAACGTATCGACCCTCTCATCAACACTGCCACAATTTGTTCAACTAACGATTCAAGGCGAAGATGCAGAAAAATTCTTGCAGGGTCAGCTAACCTCTGATGTCACCAAGCTCGGACTCAGTTATCAAGCAACGGCGCTTAGCAATTTAAAAGGTCGCATTGATTTTGGTTTGTGGATAAAAAAACAAGCCGAAAAGCATTATGATGTGGTTATCAGTGCCGATTGCGCTGAGGCTTTTCAAGCCCATTTAAAAAAGTTCGGTGCCTTTTCAAAGTTTGATACCAGTACGCCCGCGCCCATTTATCCTTGCGTGCTTGATGACGTGCCAACTTTTAGTCATCAGGAAGACCACAATACGCCAACCGATACCCAAGCGTGGATGCAAGCGAGTCTTGCCATTGGCAACTATTGGATAGTTGCTGCTACACAGGGTCTGTTTCAGCCACAAGAGCTGCGTCTGCATCAGCGCGGCGGTATGGACTATGATAAAGGCTGCTATCTTGGTCAAGAAGTGATTGCCCGTATTTATTTTAAAGCAGCGCCAAAAGCTTTTTTACATTATGTTAGCGGCGCAGGTGACGTGCCAGCAGCCGGTGACAAGCTAGAAAAAATTCATGTGGTTAATGCGATTGCCGATGACACTATTAATGGTAATGGTTTTAAAGCATTGGTCGTTGCCCGTCCAGAGCATTTAGCCGATAGTGAGCTTACGATATTAGACTTACCGCCAGCGCTGCAAGCCGATGTTGCGCGCCAAAAATAGTGCGACATAATCGATAATATGAAGCAGTAAGCATCTTTTAAAGCACTTTTACTAAAAAAGCAGCAGAGTAATCTATGACCCATATTGCGGTACTCGGAGCGGGCGTGGTGGGCGTGACCACCGCATGGTACCTTCGCCAAGCAGGCTACGATGTGACCGTCATTGAGCGTGAGCCAGCGGCCGGTATGCAGACCTCATTTGCCAATGGTGGGCAAATATCTGTCTCGCACGCAACCCCTTGGGCCAATCCAGCGGCTCCAATGAAAGCGCTTAAATGGCTGTTTCGCGAGGATGCACCGCTGTTGTATCGCTTGCGTGCTGATAAGGCGCAGCTTAAGTGGGCGATGCAGTTTTTGCAAGAATGCCGTGCAGATAAAGCCGATGCCAATCTGGTACAAATGGTACGTTTAGGCTTGTATTCACGAGATACACTACAACAGCTGCGTGCTGATATTGGTATTGATTACGAGCAGCAAACGCGCGGTATTATGCATTTTTATACCAATCAAGCGGAATTTGATGCCGCCATTGCGCCAACGGAGCGCATGCAAGCGTTAGGCTGTGAGCGTCATGTCATCGATATCAATAATGCCGTTAACCTAGAGCCTGCGCTTTACCCTATTGCTCATAAGCTAAAAGGTGCTACTTATACCAGCCGTGATGAATCGGGTAATGCCCATTTATTTACCCAGCGCTTAGCTGAGCGCTGCATAAATTCTGGCGTTAAGTTTTTATATGATACCGAGATTGTGGCTTTAAACACTGACGCCCATTCTGCTCGCCCGCATGTACATAGTATTACCATTCAACCTAAGGGAGAAAACGCGCAAACCTTTAGTGCAGACAGTCATGTACTAGCACTTGGCAGCTATAGCGTATCACTCATGAAACCGCTTAATGTTCATTTGCCAATTTTCCCTGCCAAAGGTTACTCGGCTACTTATCAAATCAATCCGCGTGCGCCGCATTTAGCACCTTTCGTTAGTCTCATTGATGATGAGTTTAAGCTGGTGACATCACGCCTTGGTGACAAGTTACGCGTCGCTGGAACGGCAGAATTCAATGGCTACAATTTGGATTTAAATAGCACGCGCTGTGCTGCCATTACCCGCCGTGTGCAGCAGTTATTCCCCAAAGGTATCATTGCCAATTCTGTGCAATATTGGACAGGGCTACGTCCGATGACCCCTTCTAATGTGCCGTTAATTGGGCGCGCGCATAGGGGTCAAGTCCGTCATGGCAGTCATAATGTGGATGCTAGTTTTGATAATTTATGGCTCAATACAGGTCATGGTACGCTTGGCTGGACCCATGCTTGTGGTTCGGCAAAGGCTATCAGCTTATTGATACAAGGTGAGACACCGCCAGTCGATTTTGATTTTGTTGGCTTAGGAACGTAGAAATAAGAAACGTAAGAATAAGAAACGTAAAAAAGGCGCTACCACTATAAGTCAGCGCCTTTTTTCTTTATATGGAAGACTTTTATTCTAGAACTATTTTATGCAGCGCTTCCTGATTTAATACTGGCATTAACGTCAGAATCAACGCTTGAATCGGTAATCTCCAAATTAGCCACTTCTAGCGGAATTGCTTCCAATTGCACAGGTACGCCATTGACCGCTGCATTACCACTTAACTGATCGATTAAAGTATCGTCCGTCAAATCATTGACACTGACGCCGGCATGCGCTTGCGCAATTTTTTGCTTCACGCCTTTACGCCCATGACCCCAGCCATGCGGGATACTCACCACTTTTGGCATCAGCTCATCGGTTACTTCTGCGGTAATAATCACGCTACCAACGCGCGAGCTAACTTTTACGTTTTGACCGTCCTCAATACCGTATTCTTTGGCCGTTTCAGGATGCAACATAAGCGTGCAGCGCGGCTTACCTTTTACCAAGCGATAGCTATTGTGCAGCCACGAATTATTACTACGGACATGGCGACGACCGATGAGTAAAATTTGCTTATCGTCATAACCCTGCATCATCTCCCGTACCCGCGCCAAATCTGCTTGATAAAAATCAATATTAAGATGAATCTGCTTGTCTTTATGCTTTAATGCTTGCGGTAGCATCCTTTTGAGGTGCCCTAAATCAAGGCCATGCGGATTTCTCTTAAGTTTATTCAATGTCATGCCAGCATAAGGTCCACGTCTTAACCCTTGATCAAGCATAAATTTTGGTCCTAAAATATTGACCAATCGGCGCTCAATTTTGGTTGCAAGCGCTGCTTTTTTATCTAGACGTTTTGCCAGCTCTAGATAAATTTGCCAATCATGTTTGGCACTTTTTTTCTTAGCAAATAATGCTTTTGAATATTTAGCCACGTTATGGACGGCAAAATTATTAAAGGTAACATCATAATGGTCACGCTCTAGTGGCGATACGGGTGGCAAAATAATATGGGCATGACGACTGGTTTCAGTAACGTAATAATCAATCGCAACCATAAAGTCTAAGCTAGCAAAAGCTTCATCTAACTTTTCACCATTGGGTGTGCTGACTACAGGGTTTCCAGCGACAGTCATAAAGCCCTTTAATTGCCCCGCGCCTTCTACCAACATCTCATCCGCCATCGCCACGACGGGATAATCACCATTAAAATCAGGCAAGTTACTCACGCGACTATGGCGTTTACCTAAATAACCTGGGCCTGAGTTATTGACCACATCGACCGCAGGATTGGGGAACATCAGACCACCCACTTCATCCAAGCGACCCGTGACAATATTAATCAGCATAATAAGATACTGACTCAGTAAGCCAAACTCTTGCACCGATACGCCCATGCGCCCGTAACAGACCGAGCTTTCGGCTTCACAAAACTCTTTGACCAGTCGTTTAATCTCGCTTGCCGCAATGCCAGTAATATCAGCAACCGATTCGGCGCTGTAGTCTTTGGCGAAGTCTGCAATGCGCGCAATCTCTGGCGCGAGCGCCGCCGCTCTATTATTTTTAGCGCGTGCCTTGTCTGCATAACCTTGGAGATAGATTTCATTGAGCATGGCAAGCAAGAGTAAGACATCCGTCGCTGGGCGAATAAAATGATGCTCGCTGGCAATATCTGCCGTTTCGGTGCGCCTGGGGTCGATGACTACTACCTTGCCATCGCGGGCTTTGATGTCTTTTAGCTTTTGGCGCATATTTGGCGCGGTCATAATACTGCCGTTAGACGCCAGCGGATTACCGCCAATGATAAGCATATATTGGGTACGATTGACGTCAGGCACGGGGATACGCAGCATATGCCCAAACAGATGCATACTGACAATATGGTGCGGCAATTGGTCGATGGAAGTCGCAGAAAAACGACTGCGCGTCTTTATACTGCTTAATAAATGCTTAATCGTTAACATACCGCCCAGATTATGGACGTTGGGATTACCTAGATAAATACCAAAGGCGTTTTGACCGTGTTTTTTCTGTACCGACTGAATACCCGCGGCCACTTTATCGAGAGCTTCAGGCCAGCTAATCTCTTTCCAACCGTTAGCCGTTCTCTCAACGGGATGACGCAGGCGATCACTGTCTTCATGCAAATCTTGTAAAGCAGTTGCTTTTGGACAAATATAACCCTTGGAGAATGGGTCGTTTTTATCGCCTTTAATCGATAGTACTTTTTCACCATCGTGCTGGATGACGATACCGCACATCGCTTCGCATAAATTGCAGGTTCTAAAATGTGTTTGCTCATTCGTCTTGCTTTGTTCACTAGCCATGGTCGCGCTCCCTGTTATTTTTTACTATAGTCATTCCACTACAAAGGTATTACTGCGTTAACCTCGCTTGAAGTATTAAACATACATCTACACTCGGTTGCCTTGTACTACTTTTAAATTGAATCGACTATAGCGCTTTCACTATATAAATTCCGTTTTATGAGGTTAATACATTTGCTCATCTTAACAATCTTAAAAACACTGAGAATTAGTCAAAGTGCAACATTAATAAGCTAAATAACTAGCCATATACTCTGTGTCTATCTTTGGCGAAAAAACTGTTAAAAAGTCCATCAAAGTTTTTGCACAACATCTCAATGGCTTGCTGCCGTGAATAACGCTGTTGATGACAGCCCAATATCAATTCATGTACTTGGGCGGCAGCGATATCGACACAGAGATGAACGTCAGATTCGTCAAAAGAGCACTCGGCTGACTGCAATCCCTCTATAAATATCTTAGTCCACTCGTCTCTTATCTCTATGATTAGACTTCCCAACCCGTTACGTTCTATGTTTGAATCAAAGCGCAGACTGTCTTCGAGCAAACGTTGAAATAAAGTGATGTTTTGAAAGGCGGCATCAAAAATCAATGTTAGGCATTCCTGACAACGCTCATTGAAATCCTCTTTAGACAGCGTTGGATAGTCTTTAAGCATATCTACCCACGCCATGCGCATCGGAGATAAATAATTGCCTTTAAGTTGCTCGCTTAACACCTGCTGCAACGCATCTAAACTATCAAAATGATTATAAAAACTTGGCTGAGCAATACCTGCGCCTTTCGCGATTTTATTCATACTCATACCACAAGCGCCCTCTACGCTATACAGCTGCAAGGCACTTTTTAGTAACGTATGACGCGTTTTCGCCTTTGCCAGCTCTCGTTTTGTTTCCGGTTTTGTAGCACTTACACTATCAAGTACATTCACTATCAACCTGCCCCAACTTAATCTATAAAACAATTGTTATTTCAACTATAAGGCTATAGCCATTTAAACAAGAAGTCTATCACTAAATATTTAACCTTACTTATTCTTGATGATTCGTTTTAACCCATCCTAAAACAATCATAAAAAAATAGCCGCCACATTTATGATGACAGCTATTTTTTTTATTCCTATATTTACAGCGTGTTACGACGTCATTTTTTATAAAGCATCGCCAGACTTGTTGATCCTCTTTACGTATGTCACTGATAAAACACTTCATTCATTACACAAATGGACGATGCATAACATAGCTGTGCAGATCTCAATAATGGAGCAACACTCTCAACATTGCATATACAGACATGACGATGGTGAGCACTTATATTAGATATCACCAGTTAGCTGATTCATAAGTACTGATAGCAGCTGAGTAAAATGTCGATTAAAGACAGATGGAATAATTGTCTCAATAACCAATTTTATAATAAAAGAAGGAACATAAAAATGAACGAACATACTCTAAAAGGTGAATGGAACCAAATAAAAGGCTCAGTAAAGCAAAAATGGGCTGATCTTACTGATGATGATTTATTACACGTTGAAGGTAGCCGTGATAAATTGGTCGGAAAAGTTCAAGAACGTTATGGTCACAGCAAAGATGATGCTGAACGTGAAGTAGACGCATGGCGTACTGAACATAAATACTAGTAGATAGTGATGCTTGTAAGAAGTATTAAGATAAAAATCTTATAAGCAGATTATTGAAACGAAAATCGCATTAGTTTCTAATGCGGTTTTTTTATGCTGGACTTATCACCAACTTGATTTATATCAAATAATTATAAAAGATAAAACTCAAAGTCCAGACACGATAAAACCGCATAGCAATTAACTGTTATGCGGTTTTATTGTTAACCATCCATGTTACCTATCACCACTGTTTCCCATGCATCCTTGCATAATATTCAGCATATTGTGATACTGGGCATCCTGCCCTTTTTACTACAACTACCAGCATTAACTACTGATAGCAGCAAAGGGTATGTGTCTTTACTCCACTTATCATTATCATCCTGATGCTAATAAGTGAATCATTATCCTTAATGCGGTCAACTCAATCCTTGAGTCACATTCCCTAATGCCGTGTGACTATAATGCCTAATTCCTAACCTGATGTTAAGTCGCGTAAGCGTCATTACGTGTAAGCATATGCTTACATGATTCATATTCGTTACCCTGATTACAACTTATTAACGCAAAAGACACTAATCATCAAGCTTTGTCCATTATGATAGATAATGTAAGAAAATATTTCAAAGCGCATAATGGTAATGACGATGGTGATAATTAGTTTGCCAGTAAGTTATGAATACGATTATATGAACAATCTATAGAGTGCGTACGTGCTCGGCTATCACCAGCAATGATGCGACGGGTAATTTAAAAATATTATAGGATATTGGATCATGAAAATTCTAAAGCCTTTCTCATTTAAGACCATTATATCTACTGGTCTTACGGTTGCATTATTGGGCACTACAGTTGGGTGTGCCGTCGTCGGTCCAGGGTATGATAATTACCCAGTATATGGTGGTAATGATGATTATGGTAACGCTGACTACAACCGTATTAGTCAAAAGCTACGCGCTGATCTGCGCCGTAAAGGCTATCAGGTTATGGATATCAAATCCAATAACTACCGTGGCAATCGCATAATGACCGCTTATGCCAAAAAGAACAACCAAGCATACGAGCTAAAATACACGTATCCTGATCTAAAACTTATTAGCTCAAATAAAAAAGCTTGGTCTAATGTTTGGCAAGACGATAGATATGACAAAGACCATTACAACAAAGACAAATATAAAAATAATGGCAAGCATAAGAATAATAAGCACTATAAAAATGATGATATCGAAGATAGCATTAAAAGAGACTCGCGTTATCCAGCAATTAAGCAACGTGCAATCAATAAAATACAAGGCATGGGCTATCGGGTCAACGACATTGAGCTGGAAGAAAAGAACGGACGCGGCGTGTTCGAGATTGAAGCCAAGCGCGGCTCGCAAGAATATGAAATACGACTTGGTTACCCAAACTTAAATGTGATTAAGATTGAAAAAGACTAGAGCATATCCTCCATTCAATTGATAGTTATAGTCAATGCTATATAAATCAGATACGGTGTCAGGCTCGCTTAGTCTACTATTTGTAGTATTTTCGCTTGCCTTCCTTGAATCTAAATTATATTGAACCGACTATATTTAAGTGCATTAAAGATGAAATTAGTGAAATAAAGCTATTAAATAAAGTTTTGGCATCGTTTCTTACTTGATGCCTTTGGTCAAATAAGCCAGCCCTTGGTTTATTTGACCCTTTTTTATAAGAGACGCAAAAACATCTTTGACATCATAAGAGGATTTGATGAACCACCATGCTTTATTAAAAACCACTACTACAGCTAGTATGATTGCAGTGTTGCTGACGATAACGACTGGCTGTGTCACCGCACCTGGTTATAATGCTTACGGCGACCTTTACGAAAATGTTTATAAAGACAGTAAGGTCTACAAAAAGCACAAGAAGACCATCAACTCCATTGATAAAGAGCTTTATCAGCCTGCTATCGAGCAAAGGGCTGCGAATAAAGTCAGCAATATGGGTTATCGAGTCAAAGACGTCAAATACAAAAAGGGTGACAGTAAAATAAAAGTAAAAGCCAAAAGCGGCAGTGAAGATTACAAAATCGAGCTTGGCTATCCGAGTTATAACGTGATTAAGATCAAAGAGGACTGATAGCTAACCCTAAAAGTCTAATACCTCAATCACATCATAGGCAGGTGTTTCATAAGGATGCGCCTGCTTTAACGCCTCGACGACCCGTTTAATATCAGCATCAGCCGCTACCATTTCTACCCGCCATTCCTCAACGGTTTCCAGTCGATCATGTGCTCCAATATTTGGATTACTGCCTGCCAGTGGCCTAAATTGCCCTATTCCCTGCACTTGCCAACAGCACTGTTCATAATTGCCAATCGTCCCAGCGCCCGCCGAAAATAAAGCGGACTTTACCTGCTCTAATGCTGTATCTGGAATAAAAACCGTCAGTTTATACATGTATTACTTCCTTCCAGTCTATTTAGAAAAACAGCCATCAACTATCAATCTTACTATTTTTTGGATAACGAAGGATGGTCAGTCCAAATGTAGCGCAATAACCACTCTTTTGCCTCGCCCGCATAATCAATGCCAATCCGTGGACGCACCGATACTGGTGGCTTACAACCGTCTTCTTCTACCCAAACGGCTGATGCTGGATGAATAGATTTGCCATACAAGTCACGGTCGATTTGTAAACGCTTGGTCAGCTTACCGGGACCAGCGAACTGCTTGGGATGAATCAGTTGTTGGTCTAAGCTCAATAATTGCTCATCTCGCAGGCGATCACTATCTTCTGCTAAAAACCCTGCGCGTATCAGCACCGACTCAGGGGAGTCGATAGCACCACTGATTAAATTGAGCATATGATGGACGCCATAAGTTAAATATACATAAAAAACGCCACCTTGCTCATACATGATTTCAGTGCGCGGCGTTCGATTGCCAGCATGTGAATGACAAGCGGGATCGCCCACACCGATGTAAGCTTCAGTTTCTGAGATGCGCATACGCAATATTTTAGTCGTGCCATCCGTATCTAACAGCTTTCTACACAGCACTTTACCTATTAAGTCAGCAGCGACCACACAGGTTGGTCGAGTAAACCATGATGGCTCTAAAATAGTAGGCTCAGTGTCAGTAGTAGATGGTTTTGAAGACGGCATACCATAAGCCTTATTTTTGTATGTATCTTTATTATAAGAACAGTAGTCTCACAAGTCGTGCAAATTGTATAAGATTTCAGTAATTTTTTGCATAAAAAAACTGAGCACATGGCTCAGTTTTTTTTACGCTAAAGATTGACCTGCAGTGCAGTGCCAATCAAACATCTAGCTTAATGGCACACCAATACGGTTAGCCACTTCTTCATAAGCTTCAATGACATCGCCTAATGATTGACGGAAGCGGTCTTTATCCAGCTTCTTCTTAGTCGTCTTGTCCCAAATACGGCAGCCATCTGGTGAAAACTCATCCCCTAAGACGATACGGTCATGGAACACACCAAATTCTAGTTTGAAATCAACCAGTATCAAATCACCTGCTTCGAATAACGCATTTAACACTTCATTTACTTGATGAGTCAGCTCTTCCATTCTTGCCAGTTGTGCTTCGGTTGCCCAGCCAAGAGACACAGCAAGTGACTCATTGACCATTGGATCACCCAGCGCATCATCTTTATAAAACAGCTCATAAGTAGGTGGCGTCAATGCTTGCCCTTCTTCTAAGCCTAAACGACGCACCAAACTGCCCGCAGCAAAGTTACGCACCACGCACTCAACCGGAATCATATCCAAACGCTTGACCAATACTTCATCTTCAGACAATTGCTTTTCAAAATGCGTTTCGATACCAGCATCAGCCAGTTTTTGCATGATGAAAGCATTAAAACGATTATTGACGACGCCTTTGCGGGCTAACTGTTCAATACGCTTGCCATCAAGCGCTGAAGTATCATCACGGAAATGTAGAATCAAAAGATCATTATCTTCAGTTTCATAGACAGATTTGGCTTTGCCTTTATACAGCAGTTGTTGCTTTTGCATTATGGGAATTCCTGTTCGTTCAAGCTTATGTGGTAAAAACGCGCAGCGACCGCTGATTTTTGTATGACAGAATGAATAATATTTACATTAATCACTGTAAAATGTCAGCGGTATAAATAAGGGAATAGCTTTAATTCGAAGGACTACTGACAGCGCGCTCAGGCTTCGGTAGCTGGTACTGATTACCTGATTCGTTCTGTAATTTCAGCGTATTTGCACCAGCATTAGGAGTTGCATACAAAGGTACAAAAGGCGCTGGTTCTTTGTTAGCAGGCAGCTCTATTGGCACAAGCTTCTTGCTTTGCTGATATTCTAAGCTACCATTGTCACGCTTACCAAGTAAGTTTTTAGCACTTTGGCAACCGCTCAATACTAAAGTACTTCCCAATATTAAGGTCAGCAGCGCAGGGAATATTTTTGCAGTCGGTGATGATGTTTTCATCATATTATCTCTCTGAGTTAGCATTTACACGCATCATTTTATAATAAGTTCGCACGCACCAAGGCTTCATCAATAGTGGCATGATGTTGTTCAGCCAACCATACCAAAGGCAGACGAATACCAGTATCTATCATACCCATTTTATGAAGCGCATATTTTGCTGGGATAGGACTTGACTCAATAAATAAGTCACGGTGTAAATGCTTGACCACATCATGGACTTTATGAGCCGCATCAAAATCACCACGAAGCGCCGCTGTAAAAGTCTCGCTCATCGCTTTTGGGGCGACGTTGGCGGTGACTGAGATATTACCTTTACCACCGAATTGCATCAAATCAAGCGCCGTACCGTCATCGCCAGAGAGCACGACGATTCTATCGCCCACTGCTTTGATCAATTGCTCACCGCGAGCGATAGAGCCTGTGGCATCTTTAATCGCAACGATATTATCGATATCAGCCAGACGTTCTACGGTCTCTTGTGCAATATCAACGACCGTACGTCCTGGCACATTATAAAGCATCTGCGGGATATTCACCGCGCGCGCGATAGCCTTATAATGTTGGTATAAGCCTTCTTGTGGCGGCTTGTTATAATAAGGCGCAACCAATAGCGCACAATCTGCACCAGCGTCGGCAGCATCTTGGGTCAGCTTAATGGCTTCCATCGTATTATTGGCACCTGTGCCAGCAATCACTGGTACACGACCTTTGACATGCTGAACAAAGTAGCGAATAACATCGCTGTGCTCTTGCATAGATAGGGTCGCTGACTCGCCAGTAGTACCAACGGCAACGAGGCAATGTGTGCCTTGCTCAATCTGCCAATCTATGAGATCCGCCAGACGTTTATAATCGACCGTGCCGTCAGGATGCATGGGCGTTACCAAGGCTACCATTGAGCCTTGTAGTCGGGTTTTGATCTCGTCGTATGCTGTGCTCATAACCGTGCCTTACTGTATTATCCTAGCTTTTTTCAAAGCTGTCACATGATAGGTCGTTGGCAAGTGTCAATGATTACGTCTACGCCTGTACTCATATTGTGTACATTCATAGGCGCCATTGGCAATATCTTGCTTGATATTAATGCTGAGTATTTTTTATGATCAATCTTTTTCTATGATAAAAGCGTTCGCAATATAGATGCTAAAAATCGTCTTGGCCTTATTTTTGCCAATGACCGACAACGCTTATTTAATACTAAAAATAGAATAATAAAAACGCCTGCTAGTGTAGCATATTTTGATTTGACCGCTATCAATCAATTAACGTTCAATCAATTGAATTGCTGACATGCCGTTACAACCTACAAACCAACAGCCTTATTATTCAACTCTCAGTTTAGCGCAATGAATCAGCGCTGATAAGTCTTTTGAGTCATGTTAACGAATCGTCAACACATCGATAGTGGGGCGATACAAGCGAAAAGGCAACCCTCGTGTACCAATACCGCTACTGACAAATATCTGCGCACTGCCATGTTGGTATAAACCCCGCTGCTTACCCATGCGGCTATTATTCAACAGGGTTGACTGCTCGCTACTACGTGCGATATTTTTTTGTTTTTGTGCCAACCATATATTTTTTTGAATCGCCTTTGCTGCACCAGTAATCAATAGTGGTCGTGGCTGTAAGGATTTTGGCAAATCGCTAATACTATCAAATCGTGAAGCCAAGATGATGACGGGCTTCGTGGTATTAGCAATTTCAGCACCAAGCGCGGCTTTATCAGACGCATTTGCCTCTTCAATATCAGCAAACTGTTTAGGAACATCTTGCCAGCCGCAAAGCACGGCGACGGTTGGGCTATTTTCCAAATTTTGCTGTCTAAAACCCTCTTTATTATTTTTAGAATAACTCGCACTGGGCATTACTGGAAGCGCATTAGTAGCCCTAGTACATTTAAGTGGCAGCGAGGTACACTGTTGACCAATATAGCTGATATCAAGCACATCAAAGGCACTGGACAACGTATCTTCTAATAGCGGCTGTCCTTGCTTAGTCGTATTAATCGATTGATAACGCAAGTCAGAGGTACTCATCACTGTATAAATAGGCTTATTAACCCCTTTAAACAACATGAGCTGACCCACTAAATCAGCACTTGGGTAATACAACCAGTCGCCCGTAATTAGCACCGCATCTGCTGGTAACGCATTGATGGTAGCAACCAGTTTACGGATATGACGCGGCTTGCCGCTATACAAGCCTATGCGTAAATCAGCCAATACGGCAACCGTCAGCGGTGTGGATAAATCTAAGTCGATTGCATGATGATCTAAACGTAAACGATTGGGTTGTATCACCACGGTATAAAAATAGAACCCCATTGCAAATACGGCCACTAGCACGAGTGTCAGTGATAGCTGCGGCAGTATCGGCAACATTTCTTGCGACCAACCTATCACCAACAGCAAAGCCCAAACGGGCATAGTATAGGAAGCATAATAGAGTGCCAACTTCAACCAAATACGCATAAAACGTTTGGTAGGATTGGCATTGAACGTTTGTAATCCTGACCACAGTATAATATACGCAAGCAATACTGCTACCGTAGAGATACTTAGGATATAAAGAGCATGGTCAGTCATAATTACCTGATGGTTACGAGAGAGTATGAGCCTAGCAACTGGCTTACCCTATATTAGAACGTATAGAGCGATAAATAAATCGCTCCATGAATAAGTTAGTGACAATGTTAGATTATTTTAAGTCATGGGTAAAAAAATCAGCCATTATAGGGGTCGAGCTGTATCATAGACAAGTAGAATTATTGACGCGCCTGTTATGCCATGCTCAATTGCTGCCCCGACTACCCATTACTCCTACCAAGTTATCAAAGCTATCAAGGCTTACTCAATACGTAAACCAATAATCGCGGGAATACCTTGGCGGATAATTTCAATGGTCACTACACCCTTTTTGGGCAATGAGGAGATAGCGCTTGAAAAATCCGTGACCTTTTTAATTGGCTTTTGGTGAAAATTGGTAATCACATCACCTGCCAATAGACCTGAGCGCGCCGCCAATCCCGTTGGGTCAACTGTGGTAACCAAAATGCCAGTTTTATTGTCCACGGCGATTTCTGCTTGCTCATCGGCAGTCAAGTTACGTAAACGCAAGCCTAACTGCACCTCATCATTCTGCTGATCGCCGCCTTGTGCTCTCACATCATTAGGCGCATAAGTAAGCTTGCCGCTGATGGTCATCTGCTGACCATTACGCTGAATCTGTGCGCGGAAGCTATCGCTCGGTTTGGCACGATTGAGCAGGTTTAATAAATCTGAGGCGCGCATAATTTGCACATCATTATATTGCAAAATGATATCGCCAGGTTTTAAACCAGCTTTTTGTGCTGGTGAGTCTGGTGATACCCTGGTCAATAGTGCACCTTGAGGACGATCTAGATTATAAGCTTCCGCTAAATTTCGATCGATGTCTTGCGGATAAATACCTAAATAAGCACGTACCACTTCGCCATCGGTTTTTAGCTGCTCGTAAATATCCATCGCCGCATCAATCGGAATGGAAAACGACAGACCCATGTAACCACCTGTACCACTAAAGATACGCGAATTAATACCAATCACTTCACCGCGCTGATTAAATAGTGGACCGCCTGAGTTACCAGGGTTCAATGCCACGTCTGTTTGGATAAATGGCACGCTGGTATCGCGTGAAAAACTGCGTGATTTAGCACTGACAATGCCCGCCGATGCTGAGTAATCAAAACCAAATGGCGAACCAATGGCTAGCACTGGTTCCCCTACTTTCAGAGCATTTGAGTCGCCGATAGGCAAAGCGGGAAATTGGTTGCCCGAGACTTTTAGCACTGCCACATCAGAGCGCTCATCACTACCAACCAAGGTTGCATCAAGCTCCGTTCTATCGTTAAGAGTAACAGTGATTTTATCAGCGCCCTCCACCACATGATGGTTGGTTAGCATATAACCATCGGCGGTGACAAAAAAGGCCGTGCCATAAGCATGCTCAATTGCTGGCGTGGCAGCCTGATCAGGAATACGTAAACGATCACCAAAGAACTGCCGCAACAATTCGGCTGTTTGGGCTTGGGCAAGCTCAGCCTCGCTGACGGTCTTGGTGACATTTACGCGGGCAACGGCTGGGGTAACTTGCTGTACTAATTCAGAAAAATCCGCCGTGGTGACGACAGCTTGAGCGCTCGCCATGGCGGTGGCAGTGACGCCAGCAACCATCGAGGTACTGACAGCAAGCACCAGCGCACTACGTTTTAACCAATGCGGCACATAAAACTTAGATTGCGATGTAAGCGTATTGATAGGCATGTTGTCCTCCATATAAGTAATCGTTGTTATTTTTAATGGTTATGTTTTGGCTAGTGACGTGTATACGATGTTTTAATTTTAACCAAGTCCGTATATGACAAACGTTGCATCGGCACTGAATGTTATGGCGGCCAACCTTTTTAGTCGCCATCTAGTCGTTTATTAGATTACTGTTTTTTATACCCTTATGCCATCGACCATTCACCTTTCCTTATATAAACACCCCAAAACAATGATAATCCTCGCTAGGTGCATGATAAAGACGGCTACTGTATGATAAGTCATCGTGCTGCTTTGTCATTATCCCGATCATGTAGGATAACCCAAGGCGCGATTATTTGACCCAGTTATTGTATAGTTTTAACGCTGCCTACTGATATCGTGCTAGATACGGCCTTGCTCAGCATGAAATAAAAGCATGTTATGATAGCAAGCCAAATAACTTTTCAAGCAAACTAAAGTCTATAAATAATCGTTATTGACTATTTTTTTATAAAGCTGGCTATTATCACCCTTATTTTTCATCTTTTGCATCACTAGAATAATGCGATGGTCGATTCAAGATAAATGGATAAAGAAAGTCGCGTGACAGTACTATCAATAATAGACTGAGCGAGCTTGATGCCATATACGATTTATATAAGATTAACGATTTTTTCTAGCAATGCTTTTGTCTTTACTACTCTATAGTAGTTATATCATATCTGGCTCATGTTGTGATTCATGATGGATACCATTGTCGTCGCTTACGTTTTATAGAGATGTGTCTCTATAGCGAGTAGCGTCAACTTATTACTATACTACTGGCAGCCGTTACTCTAAAAAAGCGGTTGATAGCTATAAAATACGACAAGATTATAAAAGGATCAATTTATGGATACCGCCCTATTATTATCTGGCGTGGTTGGGATTGGCATTGCTGCCCAATGGTTGGCTTGGTATTTAAAGCAACCGTCCATTTTATTTTTATTACTGATTGGCATTATCGTGGGCCCAGTGCTGGGAGTCTTCGATCCTGACTTGGTGCTGGGAGAGCTGATGTTTCCCTTCATCTCTTTGGGCGTGGCGATTATCCTATTTGAAGGCTCGCTGACGTTAGAGTTTGACGAGATTAAACAGCATGGCACCGTGGTGCAAATGCTGGTGTCGGTCGGTGTACTTATCACCATTGCTATCGTGGCGTTATCGACTTATCTCTTATTCGATGTCGATCCACTGATTGCTTTGCTGTTCGGTGCGCTCGTGTGCGTAACGGGTCCAACGGTGATTATGCCGCTATTACGTAGTGTGCGTCCCAATAAGACGATCTCTAATATCCTCAAATGGGAAGGTATCATCATTGACCCAATCGGCGCTATTGCCGTGGTTTTGGTCTATGAATACATCATCTCAGGCGGCGAAGCCAGCAGTATCTTATTGTTTGCCAAAATCGTGGTATTAGCGACAGCGATGGGTATGGCAGGCGCTTGGCTGCTTGCCTTCTTGATGCGTCGGCATATGATTCCTGAATTTTTACGCAATGTCTTTACGCTCGCCTTTGTCTTGGTATTATTTTCAGTATCGAACCATTTAGAGCATGAGTCTGGGCTATTGACAGTCACCGTGTTGGGCGTGGCATTGGCGAATTGGCCAAAATTCCCACGCGATACGATTTTAGAGTTCAATGAATCTTTAACCATCCTTCTTATCTCTGTGCTGTTTATTATCCTTGCAGCACGTGTAGAGCTGGAAAGCTTACTTAGCGTTGGTTTCGCAGGTCTGGTGTTACTTGCTATCGTCATGTTTGTGGCGCGACCCTTATCCGTTTGGGCATCGTCTATTGGCTCAAACTTAAAGACCAATGAAAAGCTGATGATTAGTTGGATTGGGCCACGTGGTATCGTCGCTGCAGCCATCTCATCACTGTTTGCTATTCGTCTGCAAGAGTATGATATTCAAGGTGTTGAGCTGCTCGTGCCCTTAGTATTTATGGTCATTATTGGCACGGTTATGATTCAGGGCTTGGGGGCGAAAATAGTCGGCAACTTGCTGGGCGTCCGTGAGCCTGAGACCAATGGTATTCTTATCGTCGGCTCAAATCCCATTGCGCTTTTGGTAGCAACTTCTCTAAAAGATCAGGGCTTTGATGTCATCGTCGCACACAACAACTATACCAATATTGCCCGCGCACGAATGAGCGGTCTGCGTACTTATTTTGGCAATCCTATCTCTGATCATGCCGATCATCATCTTGACCTGATCGGTATCGGTCGGCTGTTTGCCATGAGTATGGACAAAGAGATGAATACCTTGTCTGAAATTCATTATCGTCATGAATTTGGTGAGCGCAAATTGTACCGTCTCAAGTTCAGCGACGAAAAGGTCAAAAGCGAGCGCGATGATAAGCAAGGCAACTTCCACTCGCAGTGGCTGTTTGGCAAAGATGTCACTTATACCAAGCTTGCCAGTATGCTGTCGAAAAAAGCCCGTATCAAGATTACCAACATCACTGACAGCTACAGCTTTGAGCAATACAAAGCCGACAACAAGCAATTCGTGCCGCTGTATACAATCGACAAAGAAGGCAAGCTACACGTCATTACCGACAAGTTTGATGGCATCGTGCCACGCGATCGCAAGCTCATCTCACTGGTAGTGGAAGATGAAGTACAGCCAAAACCTGTCGACGTGACACCTAAACAAGAGCAGGCGCGACTGGCAGCTGATGCTAACTTTGAGTCCAGCTCAAAAGCGCCTGAAAAGCGTAAAGAAAAAGAGCTGAGCGATGATAATGTTGATGCAACAGAACAATCCACTGCCACTGATAGCGAAAGCGCTAAAGAAATAATCGCTGAGCAGGCAATCGCTGAGCAAAATGCACATACTGAGGTATCAAACCATTCGAGCAGCAATGCTAAAACTAAAATCACGCCAGACACCTTGAATGACAAAGTAATAACGTCAAAAGATGAGTCTGTTGACGTCGTTAATAAAGGCGTCATGTCAGCCAACTCGACAGCGACTTCGAAGGCAATTCCTAAAAATAAGGTGTCTAGCAACAGTAATACGAATGGTAATGGCAACGCACCTAAAACTAAGAAGGGCGCGCTTGATCCAAATCGTCTACCCGATTCTGGTCAAGATAATACAACCAATGCAAGCTCTGATGTCGATATCACTAAAGACAACATCAACAAAGGCAATATTCAGGAAATTTCAAATAATAAAGCGGTGAATAAACAGGATAAATAATCGTTGCCACAGCTTTGTTTTAACACAGTTTTGACAATATCTTGATGACTGTTTTGATACTTTATAGAATATAACAGTTTATGAAACACAAAAGCCCCAACGCAATGTTGGGGCTTTTTATTTGGCTAGGTGATGGCTTTATAAAATCCGTTACGAAACATCAAATCTGCCTTGTACCGCCTGCCATACTCGCGCGCTCACCTCATCGGCGCTGCCTGATGCGTCAATGCGCTGTATCCGTTCGGGGTGCTGAGTCGCCAGCGTGTTAAAGCCTTTATGCACCCAAGTAAAAAATTCGGTCGCTTGCTGCTCAAATCTATCAGCGGCGCTACGTTTATTAGCGCGTGCCATGCCTTCTAATACGGGCAAATCCAGCCACAATGTCAGCTCAGGTAGTTGCGGCACAAACTGCTCGATAAGCGATTCAATTTTGGCTCGTACCACCGCATCGCCATGTGCCCGCCCAAAGCCCTGATAAGCAATGGTAGAATCGGTAAAACGATCGCATATTACCCACGTCCCACGTTGTAACGCTGGCAAAATCACTTGCTGCATATGGTCGCAGCGCGCCGCAAATAGTAGCAATAGCTCTGTATCATCATTGATGTCGGTCGCAGGGTCCAATAATATAGCGCGCAAACGTTCTGCAAACGGGCTACCACCCGGCTCACGGGTACGCAGATACGCAATATTGTTATCGTCTAAGCGTGTGCACAGCTGCTCAATGGCAGTCGTTTTGCCTACGCCCTCAGTACCTTCAAAACTGATAAAGCGCCCTTGATTGAGTGCGATATCATTGATGTCATTGCTTGCTTTGGGCTGACTTGTTTTGGGCTGACTTGCTTGCGACTGGACTGTTTGAGATACATGGTTTTGTATAGATGCTGACATGATATGACCTTATGTCATTGATGAGCGTTATGTCTTTATGTAGACAGTTGCATAACGCTCAGTTCACGATAGGTTTTGAGAAAAGATAGAGGATTAAATTACTGCGGCGGGGTTTGTGATTTTTTCTCACGCATGACGCCGAGATATTCTTTTACCGCTTGATTGTGCGCCGCCAAGCTATTGGTAAATTTGTGCCCGCCATTACCCGTCGCTACAAAGTACAATGCATCACTATCTGCTGGGTGCAAGGTCGCTTCGATAGAGGCAGCAGATGGTAGCGCGATAGGTGTTGGCGGTAGGCCATCAATTTGATAGGTGTTATAAGCCGTTTTTTCATCAATGTCTTTACGGCGAATGTTGCCTTCATAGCGACTGCCCATACCATAGATGATGGTCGGATCGGTCTGCATTCGCATGCCTTTATCTAAACGATTTCTAAACACCGCAGAGACCAAAGGACGCTCTTCTGCCACACTGGTTTCTTTTTCGATAATAGAGGCCATCACTAACGCCTCATAAGGCGTCTTATAAGGCAAATTGGGCGCACGATTTTCCCACGCTTCAGTCAATACTTGCTGTTGACGCTTATATAAATCGGTCAGTACCTGCTTATCAGTGCTACCTTCCCCATAATAATAAGTGTCAGGGGCAAACCAGCCTTCAAGATTGTGATTGACGATAGGGTCGTTACTATTGATCACTTCATTTGGCAATATACCGACCAAATCCAACGCTTGAGCAATACCAGCATTGTCTCTATCATTGCCACTATCGTCGGTCAGCACCTCTTTTTTGATGCCTTTATTTTCCCTTAATGTTTGATATAAATCTTTAGAGGTTTTGCCTTCAATGATTTGCACCTTTACCATCGATGCTTTTACCCCTTGTCCAAGTATATGTAGCGTTTCAGCAAAGGTCGGGTTTTCTGGTAATTGATAAATACCAGCATGTAAGGGGCCATCGACTTGTGTTTTCATATAGAGCTTGGCAATCGTGGCAGAAAACAGTGGGATTTGCTGTTGCCACTGCGGCAGTAGGCCGTAATAGCTCTGACCCTGCTCAATGGTGACCATTTGCTTTGGCTGCTCAATCCGCCCAAACAATGTCTGATAGACCATCACTAAGAAAAACGCAGCGATAAGCCCCAGCACTAGCAACACTTGATAACCACGCTGCATAAAGAACGATTGATTATCCGCTTTATATTCGCGTGGCTTAGCCGCTCCACTGATGAGTGACACATCTGTCGCTGGCGTTTCCTCTACCCCATCAACTGCTGGTTGCGTGTCCGGTAGTGTGTTATCGACACGCTCCTCAACACTGCTATCTGGTTTATTCGATGGCGTTTCATTAGGACGTTCAGGAGGCGTTTCAGATGTAGGCTTGCTCATGGCAACTCGCGAGGCAGAAGTTTGCTAGAATTTAGCACTGAACCGTGCGATTTTCAATGGTATTTGCTTAGCTTATCAATTATCTTGGTATTTACGCCTGCTAATATGGGCTAATATTTCTACCTTCTTTTGTTGTTTTTCCTTTTCTTTAATAACGAAAACTGGTTATGAACCTACATTTTAATCAAAATCTTGCCAAAAATTACAAGTCGCCTAGTCAAATCATTAGAGTACTCAGTGAAGATTGGGTTGCTAAGCAAAGTTACTGCCCTAGTTGCAATACCGAGCCATTGGCGGAATTTACTAACAATCAGCCTGTCGCTGACTTTTATTGTGCAAATTGTAATGAGCAATATGAGCTAAAAAGTAAGCAAGCAAAGTTAAGCAACATTATCAATGACGGCGCTTATGACACCATGATTGAGCGTATCAGTAGCGACAATAATCCTAACTTTTTCTTTTTAACCTATTCTCAAGAATATAGCGTTAACAACTTCCTGATTATTCCTAAGCATTTTTTTAAGCCTGATATGATTGTCAAACGTAAGCCTTTATCAGTCACTGCTAAACGTGCCGGTTGGGTTGGTTGCAATATTGATTTGCGACAAGTGCCCGAATCAGGGAAAGTATTTTTGGTTAAAAACCAGCAAGTCATACCACGCGATAATGTCACCGAGCAATTTCAAAAAACCTTGTTTTTACGCGCGCAATCTACGACTTCACGTGGTTGGACGTTAGATGTTTGGCAATGTATCGATAGACTAGAAGACAGCTTTTCTCTCAATCAAGTTTATGCTTTTGCTGATAAATTACAGCGTAAACATCCTGAAAATAATCACATTAAAGATAAAATTCGTCAGCAATTACAAGTATTACGCGATAGAGGTATTATTGAATTTACTGGTCGTGGGCAATATCAAAAACTATATTAAGTTTGATTATCATCCCAAAGTGGCAAATAGGCGCTTGCCACCAATCTTTGATAAAACTTGTGCGGAGGATAATCCATCTCCAACTCATCATTTACTTTAAAAAAGGTGTCCATATTATCCCTAATACATTTAGAAGACTTATTTCTTACGTGCTTATTCCAGCCTATTAATAATCCTAGTGGCGTACGAGAAGCCTTGGTAAAAGCTTGACTTTCTACTGTGAGCGCACACATGACAGGTTCATCATGAGGTATTTTATCCACGCCTTGTTCTATGACTTCTTGGCGTATATGCGCATACTTAAATACCCCACCAAATGCTGTATACTTTTTATCTTTCTTAGAATAAACAATATTGAATGCTATCTTCGAATAACCGGCTAAGTGAACGACTTCATCAGGATATTTTTTTGCTTTATGACATATCTCATTAAATAGCATTAATCGGCGGATTTGTAGCGGAATTCGTTTTTCTTCATAGGTAGTACGCATTTTTATCTCCTGCTAAATAATCTTTAATCAGATACGATTGATTTCTACGTATTTTAAATTAGGGGCTGTCCTAGATAACTAGTTCAAACCCTGTTTAACCCATTGTTTTAATTGTAGTAATTGCGACTTTGGGTCACTGTGATTAAAACGCCACTCACATTCCTTTAAATAGAGGTGAAAAT
>NZ_CAJGZQ010000018.1 GCF_904846185.1 Psychrobacter immobilis
GCTTGCTGCTGTTCTGGCGGTTGAACCGGCAACAAATAACTCGATTAGTCTGTTTTGTTTATACCAACTTAGTTTGCTTTTTCTCATAGTGCTATCCTAAATAATTTTACTTATCTAGGACAGCCCCTTAAATTATATTAAACGTTTCTCATTGAATCGCTCAGGCCTTGGTTTTCCCTCATTATCACGGTACACGTCTGCAATTAAATCCTCTCTATCGTCCCATAAAGGTAAACGTGCCGTTGCAACTAAACGGCCATGAAACTTATGCGGTGGATACTCTCCATCAATTTCATCATTGATTTTAAAAAAGTGCTCTTCTCGATAATCGACGTAAGCATGCATTCTATTTTTAACATAGTTATTCCAATACCAGACTAGCTGTATAGCTGTGCGCGCGGGCTGAGTAAACTGTTTTAAGTTGACTGTCAGCGCACGTTTTACTGGTTCGTCGTTAGGGAAAACTCTAATACGTTGCTCGATAACTTCTTCTTTTGTTTCTGCGTACTCAAACACACCGCCAAACGCAATAAACTTTTTAAAGTCTTTCAAATACATAACACCGAGCGATAATTCAGTGAATCTTGATAAATGAATAATTTCATCAGGTTGTTTTTTTGCTAATTTGCAAATCTCATCAAAAATTAATAGTCGACGGATTTGTAAAGGTATTCGTTCATCTTCGTAGACGTAGTCCATGGATATCTCTCCTTATCAAAACACTATCATTGATCGATTTTCCTTATCGCACAAGGCTTTGTCACAAAAGACGATCACTTCTTTTTAAGCGCCTTTGTTAACTTAGCGGATATGAATGCTAAAGAAATTTTAATAAGGGTATATTGGAAATAGTGATGATAAAAATAGATAAGAAATTGAAGATAGTTTTTCAGATAGAAATTGTTGAAACGCTAAGTAACATCGTAGAAGTTAACGCAGAGAACGAGCAAGAAGCACTATCAAAAGTGCGAGATATGTATCGAAACGAGGAAGTTATTTTGTACGCAGATGACTTTATTGATACCAAGTTTAATATTTTTAAATACGATTAGAATCGCTTAAAATCTCACCATTTCACCCGATAATAATGTCAAACTGCTCATTGGCATGACACCGCGCAGCGCATTGCAAAAGAATAGCTTGCTTAAATGCGGTAGATCTTCCTCTTGCAAAGACCTGACAATGACGGGCTGCTCCGTACCAGACAAAGCATCAATAATGACTTGCCGCATCACGCCAGCGACGCCAGATTTCGCCATCGAAGGTGTATACCATTGACCTTGATCTAAATAATTCGGATCATTTTTATTGATTTCTAAATGGCTTGCGGGTTTTGAGGATTGCTGCTCTGATAATTGATAAAATACATTGCTCATCGTACCTTCAACCCAACGACCACTCATATCTTGTAGCAGCCCCTCACTGATGCTTGGTTTGATATTGTCTTCCGATACTTGGGCTTTGATGACTTGTAACTCACCACTTGCCAGCACATTGTCGAGACGATTGAGGCTTTTGAGTCCTGCTAATGGTGGCGGTAAGCAGGCAAGTTGCGAAGATAGGCAAATGGCAGAACTGATAGGCTGCATCGGGATTAAGCACCCATCAGGCAAGCGTAATTGCTCAGTTGTAGTAACGGTCATCGCAGAGGATTTTAGCCAAATCTCACAAGCGCTACCAGACGTGGTTGGCACATAGCCATAACCACGGACATCTTGCACGGCGCGAGTCACCATCAGTTTCAGCATGCCTTGTTGTAGTTGCTCGGCATGCGTCTGCAATAAAGCCATGACAGAATGACTGTCTAATTCAAGTTGTAAAGCTTCAGCATGGGAAACAAGGCGCTGCTGATGATAAGCCAACCACAGTATCTGCCCATCGATGACCCCCATCGTGGTAAAAAATCCATCGCCATATGCCAACCCACGATTGTCTAGCGATACTGTGTCTGAGATATCCGTCGTAGCACTTGATGGATGTATGCATAGCCAATTATTGAGCGGCATGATAGCGAGCACAGCTTACTTCTTATCTGTTTGGGCAGCAGATTTATTGATGACCAACATACAACTGTAGAACTCACATTTTGCCAGTTCTATTTTTTGACCACCGATGACTTTATTTTTGATAATTTGACCATTAAGCATATCAGAAATCAGTTGTCCGCCCTCCTCACCCATCAGTTGGCGGGCAAGCTTATGCGCTTTTTCGGCATGGTTTTGACTTATCTCTTTTTCTTTATCAGAGTCAGTAGGATTGGCAAAGTACCAGCCCAGTTCGAGATATTTTTCAGAATCAATCAGATCCAAATACGGCGCATCGGTATCCATAAAACGATATTTGGCGGCTGGATTACTGGCATAGTCGAGGCTGTTCTCGTCAGTGATCATCACCTTACCAAAAGTCGCTTTGATCTCATCTAAATTATCGACGGTCAGTGACGCTACATTTTTAGTGCCCCATCCTGCAACGTCATATTTCACTTGTGTACCTTGCTGAGCAGTAGCGCCGTCTAAATCGGCGTTCGGCGCAGCATTGTCCTGTACTAGCGCATCGTCAGCGACGCTTTGCTCGCTCATATCGGCATCTTGGTTTTGGGCGTCGTCTTTACTGCTATCACAGCCACTGAGCGACACGCCGACTGCCATTATCGTACCGACCAAGAGGGTCTGTAGGCTATTATTCCACATGGGCAATTTACTCACACTTTTAGATGATTCTCAAAATAGTATTAACGAGCAGGCAGATAGGCCGCTGATAATGGACATTATATTTTATAAACAAGCGTTCTTATACTTGGTATTTTATGACTCAGTTTGTTATGTCAGTTTGTTATGACTTGGTTTTTGACAGTTCAGTTACTGATAGTTATGCAACTGCTAAAATATCAATATAAAATTTTCATACTCTCTAGTTTACCCAACTGCTTAACACTTGACCACCCTTTACGTTACGGATAACGCTCCCAGACAGTACAGATTTGTTAAAGATATAATCTGTCAAAAAACCTACCTATTCAAGTGTTTACTCGTTAGACCACCGATTTGTCAAATATCGCGTTATCCCTTATGATGATTGTATATCGATGCCCTTCTACTGATTAATTTTTGCCTCTTATCGCAAGCAGACCTATTATGACCCAGCATTTTATCGTTATCGGTAATCCCATTGCCCACAGTAAATCCCCTGAAATTCATACGTTATTTGCAGCGCAGACGGGCATTGAGATTAGCTATCAACGCCAATATTGCCCCGATGATGCAGCCAGTTTTACCGCGGTGCTTGAGGCATTTTTTCAGGGCGGCGGTGTTGGAGCCAACGTAACTGTACCTTTTAAACAAATCGCTTATGACTGCTGCGCGGCGCGCGGTGGTTTATCAGAGCATGCCAAAGTTGCAGGCGCAGTCAATACGCTGTTACTAAATAAAGCGCTGGTAAAAAGTGGCGTGCCAATCACCGAGGCATTGTATGGCGATAATACCGACGGACAAGGACTGGTCAATCACATCGTAAGTTTGGGTTGGCCATTGAATGGTGCACGTGTGGCACTCATTGGTGCAGGCGGCGCAGCCCGTGGAGTGATATTGCCATTAATTGAAGCTGGTATCGCACATCTTACGATTGCCAATCGCACGCTGAGCAAGGCAACAGATTTAGTCACTGAGCTTAGCGCGGCAAGCACTGCTATTCATGAGCAGCAGATTGAAACTTGTCGCACGGCGGATTTAAATGGACCGTTTGATATTATCATCAATGCGACTTCTATTGGTTTATCAGCAGATACGCTACCACTAAGCGACACGCTAAACGGTGATTATGCTTATGACATGATGTACGGACGCACGCTGCCGTTTCTGCAGCATTTTTCTGTGCGTGGCGCGCAGATTTCTGATGGTTATGGCATGCTCATCGGGCAAGCAGCGCTAAGTTTTGAGCGTTGGACAGGTCATACGATCGATGTTGCGCAAGCGACCGAAGCGTTACACAATCGTTAATCGAAAATTGATATGAAAAAAGTCGCATGAACTTAGCTCATGCGACTTTGATTAACACTTGATTTCAAACGTAATGGTGATTTGACACTCATCAATTAGCCAAAGCGCGCCAGCAGCCAGTTTTCGATACGCCGTAGTGGTATGCGTAAGTTGGTTGAATGCATTACTACTCCGCCGCTCAGACCCACCAAGCAGCCAATCACGGTATCAAAAAGGCGCGTGCGAATCACTTCTTGATATGCAGACTCAGAAAACGGTAGGCCACTGCCGTATTCTGCAATAAATATCGTCAGCGGCGTGATAAATATGACTGCCAAACCATAATGTCGATCCACCAACGTCTCGATACAAAGCATCATCGTCAGTATCGCCAGTGCGACACCCCATATTGATAATCCCCAAGACAACATCCAACTCGCCAAAACCACACCCAATACTGTGCCAAGTAAACGATGTATTTGCTTAATCCACATGGTACGCAAATGAATACCTTGGATAATCAAAAAGCAGCTAACTGCTGCCCAATAGGGGTTGGACAGCTGTAAAGTAACGGCGATGAGCAAGGCTAAACTGACAAAACTGGCGACAATCACACTTTCAGTAATGGTATCTGGCTCGTAGCTATAAATAGGCGTCGGCGTCGCTGGGCGCGTCGCCAGTAAAAATAACGAATACAGCAATGCCATCACTAAAGCAAAGCTACTGCCAAGCATCACCAGTCCAGTTGCACGTAAGATGTCTTCCAAAGGCAACGGTATAAATAGCGCAATAGCACCTGCCATCATCACAAAAAGTCCCGCTGGCGGTGGCTGACGATAATAACGTCCAAAAATCACAATACCAAACGCCATGAGCGTAAATATCGGCAGCTTTAATAGCGGGACTTGCTGAGCAATTAGACCGAGCGCAAAGCACAGCGACATGGCAAAACCCCAAGCCATCACCGTTACCAATCGATACGGCAGCTTGCCCACTAACGGTATATTCAAAATAACCATTGCCCCCAAGGACGCTTTAATGCCTGACGATAAAGCACCAAAATAAGCGCCCACAAACACGGGGAAGCTAATCGCAATCGCCGCGATAATTGGCATATGCCACGGTCTCTTACTACGGTTCACTGTCAGCAGATGCGCCAGCTCCCCATCAATTAAAGCCTTTATGCGAGCAAATAACGCTGTCAGCCAAGATGCTCGCGTTGCCTCACGCTTGGATGCGCTCATAATTGGCTTTCCTTATATCGTAAATGCAGTTAAAAAATGTTTTTCTGATACGGCCACATCTATCATAGATAGCTACTTAACCACAGACACTAATAAAAATCGAATTCATCAATACATAAATTAATGTTTTGATTTAAAATATTAATTATGAATATTAGTTATTAGTTATATATTTGTCGCTATAGAAGATTTATACTGACAGTAACGCCGCGACAGCTGTTTTTTATCAAGGATGCCTTAAAGGCAATCAAAATGGATGAGCTGTTTTTGATAAATCTGAATGACGAGCCGTGATATCGTCTATTCTTACCCCAAATGATTAAACACCCTTTTGCATGAAACGTGGCTCAAATACCGAGCTAGCCATTTATGATAGCGAATAACTAAAGAGAGCGACTATGTTAACTTACAAAGCACCTTTACGTGATATCAAGTTTTTAATAAATGATGTTTTCGACTTTCAAACTCATTATAAAGATTTGGATAATGGCGAAAATGCCGATCCTGAAACCGTTGATATGATTCTTCAAGGGATGGCAGATTTTGCTGAAAATGTCTTAGCGCCTTTATATCAACCAGCAGATGCTGAAGGTTGTCATTTTGAAAATGGTGTGGTCACAACCCCTAAAGGCTTTAAAGAAGCTTATGATCAATTTGTAGAAGGCGGCTGGCAAGGTATTTCTTACCCTGAAGAGTACGGCGGTATGAATTTACCGACCTCATTGAACTTAATTAAAGCTGAAATGATCGGTACGGCGAACTGGCCATGGGCAATGTATCCTGGTCTATCAACTGGCTGTATCAATACCATTATGCAATATGGTACCGATGAGCAAAAAGAAACCTACTTGCATAAATTGGTCGAAGGCTCTTGGGCAGGCACCATGTGCTTGACTGAACCACAATGTGGTACGGATCTGGGTCAAGTTAAGTCTAAAGCCATTCCACAAGATGACGGCTCTTATAAGCTTAGCGGTACTAAGATTTTCATCTCAAGTGGTGAGCATGATTTAACGGAAAACATCGTTCATATTGTGCTTGCACGTTTGCCAAATGCACCAGAAGGCACACGCGGTATCTCATTATTTATCGTACCGAAATTCTTACCAACTACTGAAGGTGAAATTGGCGAGCGTAATGGCGTGACTTGTGGATCGATCGAACACAAAATGGGCATTAGCTCATCGGCTACTTGTGTGTTGAACTTTGATGATGCCGTGGGTTACTTAATTGGTGAGCCGAACAAAGGTCTAAAAGCTATGTTCACCTTTATGAACACAGCCCGTATTGGTACTGGTATCCAAGGTTTGGCGCATACTGAATTGTCATTCCAAAACGCGCTGCCGTATGCAAAAGATCGCCGTTCTATGCGCACCTTATCAGGCACAAAAGAGCCTGAAAAAGTTGCTGATGCCATCATCAACCATGCTGACGTACGTCGTATGCTATTGACCCAAAAAGCCTTTGCCGAAGGCGGTCGTTCGATGATTTATCATTCTGCGCGCTATGCCGATAAAATGGCACAAGGTATCATCAATGGCGATGATGAAGAGTTTGAAAAATGGGATGACAAATTGGGTTTCTACACACCAATCCTAAAAGGCTTCCTAACTGAGCTAGGTATCGAAGCGGCCAAACACGGTCAGCAAGTCTATGGCGGTCATGGTTATATCAAAGAATGGGGCATGGAGCTAATTGCTCGTGATGCTCGTATCGCCACCATGTACGAAGGTACAACTGGTATTCAAGCATTGGATTTACTCGGTCGTAAAGTGATCTTGCAGTCTAAAGGTAAAATCATCCGTGATTACACCTCAAGCATTATGAAATGGTGTGGTGAGTATGCACTTGATAAAGACATGCGTAAATTCGTTTGGGCGCTCACCAAGCTATGTGCTGAGTGGAATACACTAACCGTGCGCTTGATGCTAATGGCACGTAAAGATCGTGAAATCATCTCTGCTGCATCAGACGATTTCTTGATGTACTCAGGCTATGTCATGATGGGTTATCATTGGGCGCGTATGGCAGCGGTCGCTTATGACAAGCTAGAAACTGGTGGTACTGAATCACCAGAATTCTACAAAGCTAAGATCCAAACGGCTGAATTCTACTTTGATAAGTTGTTACCACGTACCTCGGGGCATGCCGAAGCTATGGTTGCACCAAGTGACAGCATGACAGCAATGAAGATTGAGAACTTTGCTTTTCTAGACTAAGTTTTTTAGAATAAGATAGCATCACAATTAAGCAGTAATGAATAAGAAAAGCGCCTAGCATGTAGGCGCTTTTTTATGCTTAACTAAAAGTACAGACGTTCTCATTAAAGCCTATCGATAATAAATATACATCATAGATGACGGTTAACGAGTAACTCATTATAGATAAACGGCCATTTTAGGAGCCAATCATGTTATCCACTGATTATCAAAAAACTTCTTTAACCTCATCAGTTATACGAGTGCTACTGCTCAGTACGGCACTGATCAGTTTTAGCGCAACTGGTGCTACGGAGCTGGCTAAAAACCCTGACACTCCTATTAGATTTGCCAAAGGCGCGATCAGTAGTACGGTCACTGGCAAATTAAACCCCAATGAAGATGAGCGCTGGTATCGCTTTGATGCCACCAGCTGGCAATATGCCGTTATTAATATTGCACCACTTACTGGTATGCCTGAGACAGCCAATGTCGGCGTATTACATATGCCAAACGGTACACAAGATGGCAGCAAAGGCGGTATCGTGTATCAAGGCTGCCTACCCGCAACCGGAGAATATCGCTTACGCATTGCCCGCAACTTGATGGCGACTGAAGGCAAAACGGCTGGTTATAAGGTTGAGGTAATGATATTACCCACATATGCCAGTAAATCTCTATGTGAGTACTTATAACAATTGATGAATCGTTGTTTCGGACGATATAAGCATTTTAGCTACCCAGCATTTTTTTATGATACACCGCACTAATTTCTTCAACTTCCACACATATCTGTAAGGCTGCTCGCCCTGATTGCTCTGCGCCTATCTCCTGCTCTATCGCCGTCACCAGCAGCCCTGCTAGCTGATTACGAATCACCATGTCACGACCAGTCATTAGTTTTAGATGCGCATAAATAAAGCCATACGCCTGCTCATCATCTTCAACGCCTACCAAAAATGTCTCAATGGGCACGATCCGTGCTTTAATATCAGTCGGCGTGCCAAAATGCCCACTGTCCCATAACGCTTTATTTAACGCTTTAAGCAATGATTCTTCATGAGCAATACTGACATTGGGCGTCATTTGAATGGTTAGATGTGGCATGAATATGTCCTTATAAAATATGAGTGAGGGGATAAAATATTAGCCATCGTTTCAGGATTGATTGAACAGCCCGTTAGCGGCAACGATTTTTAGTCATCAGTAACTTTTTAGTCATCAATAATAGTACTAAAGCTAGCAGCAAGGGTCTCAGCTAATTGTGCTGGTGGCAGCTCAATTTCTAAACCACGGCGACCACCGCTGACATAAATCGTTGTCTGCTCTGCAGCCGAGCTGTCTATGATAGTCGGCAAGCGCTTCTTTTGTCCCAATGGGCTGACGCCGCCTAGCACATAGCCCGTACTACGCTCTACCTGCTTAGGATCCGCCATTTGCACTTTTTTGCAGATCAGCAATTTATTCGAAGATAGCGCCTTAGCCGTTTTTTTAAAGTTTAACGTTTTATCCACGGGTAAGATAGCAACGGCAAGCGCACCAGTCTCTGTCGACACCACCAAGGTTTTGAAGACTTGTGACACATCCACGCCTAGCTTTTCTGCCGCCTCTAAGCCAAAAGAGGCGGCATTACTGTCATGGACATAGTCGTGTAATTGATAGTTCAGAGCGCGTTGTTTGGCAAGATTAATCGCTGGTGTCATAATATTTCAGCTTATATCAATGATATTCATGGGTAGATTTAAACATAATTACTCTATAGTGACTCTTGGTTGTCGCCGAACTATTATTGCGCTAAATACATTAACTTTCAATTATTTGAGCTTATTAAGAGCGACTTAACTCACTATATAGTAACCAGACCGTATTAATATTAGCAGTATATACAGACACTATATATCGCTTTGATGGCTTTTATGGCATCATAAGCGCAACATATTTGACTATTTTTGATACTGATTATGATACCGAAGTTCTTAAAAAAACGGATTTTTAAAGCGCCAGTCACAACCGACAGCGCTTCTAATACTGACGTCAATCCAATCGCCCCCAAGCCTTATTCCAATGCGCCGATTAATCAAATTTATCGCAAGCTATCGGGGCAGCTACTCGATGTCGCTGTTAAACCTAAGTTATTGGGTGAATTACCTGAGTTCGATACAGACGATCAAACGCTCAGATTTTATGTGTTGCAAGATTATTCGCGCTCCAACAGTATTTTGATTGACCTGCAGACGCAAGAGCACAATTTACCACCAGCATTGGTTGGGGTACATGATGCCGCCCATAATATCAAAGAAAACGCAGCCATCATATTTTTGAACCATCCAAGCGCCAAAGACAGTCAGCTATCGCCGCGCCTGTCACGTTTGGTGTCTGCTGTATTGCAATATCCAGAACTAAAAGTACGTTTGGTGCCCGTCTCTATTTTATGGGGACGCGCCCCAGAAAAAGAGGATTCACTGTTTAAGCTGCTGACCGCTGACAACTGGCAAGATCCTAGCATCACCAAGCAGCTCTTTAATATCGGGGTAATGGGACGTGACACCTTTGTACAGTTCCATCCACCTCAAGATCTACGTACCCTTATCAATGATAGCCTTAAAGGTGATGAAGAAGGGTTTTCTATTTTTGATTCACTAGCCGTTGATTCAAAAGAGAACTCTATAAAAGAAGGTGATGTAAAAGAAAATTCTGCAAAAGACAGCAATTTAGACATCACCAGTAGCGTGGGCGATGCTGACGAAGCACCAAACTATGCTTTGGTAGCGACCGCTGACAGCAATCGTGAGCTGGTACGTATGCTACAGCAGCGGCTTACGGTTTATTTAGACAAGCAGCGTGCCAGTATGCTCGGTCCTGATTTATCAGACAGGCGTAATTTGGTAGATAAGCTGGTGTATTCACCAGCTATCAAACATGCGATAGAGGCAGAAGCAGTAGAATCTGGTATCAGTGTAGGTGAAGCCCGTGTCTTGGCTAAAGGTTATGCCAATGAGATGGTCAATGACTATTCACATTCCATCGTGCGCGGTTTTTATAAGTTTTTAACGTGGTTATGGACGCAACTCTATGATGGCGTAGAAGTCCATCATTTCGAGCGCGTACGTGAGCTTGCGACTGACTATGAGCTGGTTTATGTGCCTTGTCATCGTAGCCATGTCGATTATCTATTGCTATCTTATGTCATCTACAAGCGTGGTCTGAGCATTCCTTATGTCGCTGCTGGTGACAACCTAGATGTACCCGTATTAGGGCCATTATTACGCGGCGCGGTTGCCTTTTATATACGTCGTAGCTTTCGTGGCAATGCACTTTATACCGCCGTCCTCCGCGAATATATGCACACCCTTATTACGCGTAACACACCGATTGAATACTTTATCGAGGGTGGTCGCTCGCGTTCAGGACGTTTATTACCACCGAAGATGGGCATGCTAGCAATGACAGTGCACAGTCAATTACGTCATTCTGAGAAGCCAGTGGTTTTCATTCCGACTTATATCGGTTATGAGCGTATTATGGAAGGTGGCACCTATGTTGGTGAGCTAAAAGGCAAGCCAAAAGAATCTGAATCTTTACTAGGCTTACTCAAAGTTGGTCGTAAAATTGAGCGTATCTTTGGTAATGTACATCTAAGCTTTGGCACACCGCTGCATCTTAGCGACTTTATGACAAAATTCGATGTGCCAGCCAATAGCTTGCCGACGGATCGCACCGATACCCCGCTCGATGATAAAGCCAGCGCGATGGTCGATAACATCGGCGTCAAAATCATGCAGCACATCAATAAGGCGGCGGTTGTGACGCCCGTTTCGTTATTATCATTGGTATTATTATCAGCGCCTAAAGCGGCTTTAGATGAAGAAATCTGTCGTGAGCAAATTGCCCTTTATCAAGGTCTTGCTCAGCAGTTGTCCTACTCAGATGATACCGTCATTACAGATATGAGTCCGCAGCAAATCATTGATTATGGTATCAAACTAAAGCTCATTGAACGTACGCCGCATATCTTAGGCGACATCATTCAAATTGCCGGCAAGCAAGCGGCATTGCTCAGCTATTTCCGTAATAACATCCTTCATGTCTTTATTCTACTTTCTTTCTTATCAGCATTAGTGGCGCGTAACGGCCGTATCGAACGCAGTCGTTTGGACAATATTGCTAAGCAACTCTATCCATTTTTACAAAGCGAGCTGTTCTTATATTACCCAGCACATGGCTTGGCTGATACCTTGAACAAAAAAGTCGACAGCCTACTCTCGCATGGTCTAATTGTCGAATTGAGTGATGGCGTACTCAGCGTCCCTGAGTCAAACAGCAAATGCTATCAGCAGCTGCAAGTGCTAGCGACGCCTGTCGGACAGAGCCTTGAGCGTTACTTTATGACACTTGCCCTACTCGCCCAGCAAGGCTCAGGCAATCTAACCGAAAGCGAAGTCGTTGATCTGTGTCATCTGCTGGGTCAGCGCTTATCTGTACTATATGCAGACGATATTCCTGATTTCTTTGACCGCGCCTTATTCACCAGCTTCATCAGCGCCTTGACTCGTCTTGATTACTTGCAAAAAGATGATGAAACTGGCGTTTTGACCTTTGATCATCGTATTAATGATATTGCTCGTCATGCTAAGTACGTGCTAACGCCTGACATGATGCAGATTTTGCAGCAAGTCGCCAGCTTAGATGAAGAAGAAATTACTCATGCGATTACTGAGATTAGTAATAAAAAGCAGCGTAAATTTGGCCGTAAGCGTTAAGCTTTGCGATTATCGTAAAAAAGAGTCAAGCATAGAAGCTTGACTCTTTTTTTATGAAAAAACCTATCAACTTACAAAATAGAATAAGTATCGACATATAGCCAAAGGCAAATATGGCACCAGTAACAGGAGCAAATGACCTACCTGTGTCTGAAGTCACTTTCATCATAGCCTGTTGCTGTGCCTCGCTTCTTTCATCCGACGTAAAAAAGCCATTGCCATCTAGATCAAAAACATCAAGCTTAGCTTGTAGATAGGCATCGGTAAAGTAAACACCGATTTGAACCAGCAACCACACCACAACGATACCAATAAAAAATATTTGCCAAGAAGCCAGATGAGATTTCTGTGAAAACTGATGCTTATAGACCATCACAATAGGTAATACTATCATTGCAAATATAGATAATAGTTGTGATATTTCGAGTGTTTTTCCCATGATTTGTCTCTTAAACAATAAAAAAGGCATAACCTAAGTTATGCCTTTTTTTTGCAAAAATAATGGACTATCTATGGTTTTTTATTGGATTTACTCTAAGTCGAAATCTTTTTATATTTCATACGCTTAGGAGTGGCAGCATCACCCATCGTCTTTTTGCGATACGTTTCAAACTCAGAATAGTTACCATCGAACCAAACTGGGCCTTCATCTTCGAACGCCAAGATATGAGTCGCGATACGGTCAAGGAACCAGCGATCATGCGAGACGACCATGACCGTACCTGGGAAGACCTGAATCGCATCTTCTAGCGCACGTAAGGTTTCAATGTCCAAATCGTTTGAAGGTTCATCAAGGAGCAAAACGTTCGCGCCCTGCTTCAACGTCTTAGCTAGCTGTAAACGGTTACGCTCACCACCTGACAATTGACCGACGTGCTTTTGCTGATCTGAGCCTTTGAAGTTAAAGCGACCGATATAAGCACGACTTGGCGTGGTGTAATCGCCAACCGTAATAATATCAAGACCGTCAGACACTTCTTCCCAAACGGTTTTGCTGTCATCTAAGTTGTCACGTACCTGACCAACATAGGCAACTTTAACACTTTCGCCCAAATCGACTGAACCCGTATCTGGCGTATCACGTTCGGTAATCATATTAAATAGCGTGGTTTTACCCGCACCATTTGGTCCGATGATACCGACGATAGCACCAGCTGGCACGTTAAAGCTTAGGTTTTCATAAAGCAGACGATCACCAAATGATTTGGAGATGTTATTCACTTCAATGACTTTATTACCTAAACGTGGACCGGGCGGAATATAAATTTCAGCTGTCTCATTACGCTGCTGGAACTCTGTTGAGTTCAACTCTTCAAAGCGCTGTACACGAGATTTAGACTTGGCTTGTTGACCTTTTTGATTTTTGCGAATCCAATCCAGCTCTTTTTTCAGTGCTTTAGCAAATGATTCTTCTTGCTTATTCTGCTGCTCTAAACGCGTGTTCTTTTGCTCGAGCCACTCAGTATAGTTGCCTTCATACGGATAACCATGGCCACGATCCAGCTCCAAAATCCACTGAGCGACGTTGTCTAGGAAATATCTATCATGGGTAATGGCAACGATTGTACCGCTGTAGTTCTGCAAGAACTGCTCTAGCCATGCAACAGATTCGGCGTCCAAATGGTTGGTTGGTTCGTCAAGTAACAGCATGTCAGGGCGTGACAATAGCAAACGGCATAGTGCCACACGGCGTTTTTCACCACCAGACAGCTTACTAACATCCGCATCCCAAGGTGGCAGACGTAAGGCATCAGCCGCTTTTTCGAGTTGGGTATTTAAATTATGGGCATCCCATGCTTGGATGATGTCTTCCATCTTGCCTTGTTCTTCAGCAAGCTTATCAAAGTCAGCATCAGGCTCAGCGTATTCTGCATAAATGGCATCTAAACGTGCGAGCGCATCTAATGCTTCACGCATACCGTCTTCGACGTTACCGCGTACGTCTTTGCTGTCATCAAGCTGTGGTTCCTGCGGCAGATAACCAATTTTGGTGCCAGTTTGCGCGCGTGCTTCACCACTAAATTCAGTATCCACGCCCGCCATAATGCGTAGCAAGGTTGATTTACCTGAACCATTGATACCCAAGACACCAATTTTGGCACCTGGGAAAAATGATAAGTTAATATTTTTTAAGATTTCACGCTTAGGCGGAACAAGTTTTGACACGTTGTTCATCGTGTAAATATATTGAGCCATTAACACTCCGATAGACTGCATAAAAGAGGCGAGCAAATCATACTTAGCAATGATGCCAAGCGTGCTGCACCTCAAAATCAGGGTTACAAATTATAAGCCATTATCGCATTGTGGCGCATACCCTGCAAGCCAACAGATTGTTTTAACGATTGTTTTACGGCTTTTGTCACAGAGTACTCAGCTTTCTAGCTAAAAGCGGTAACGAAACCTACTATTGAACCGTTTCGCTTAACATTCTGACTTATAACTGTTTTATAAAGACCACAAAAAATAGCATCAAAACTTTCGCAAATTTAATCAATAGCCGTTAGCATGTTAGGATAGCTTAACAAATTCGAGCGCCCTGACCTAAGTGATATCCGCTAAATTGGCGCACAGGTGAACACAATATTAATGATGTCAATCATTTTGATAGTATTAACAAAGGTACTGATAATATGACCAACGGCTATCGCCCTGAAATGATTCAACATGCATTTATCGATTTTATTGGATCACACTTACAGCCGTTTTGGTCTTTCACTGTTCCAAAGCTGCGCCTTGTTGCGCGATATACCCTTAGCGATGACTTAATAGCGCTCAGATTTGAGACCAATCATGCTTTTCGACGGCAATTAGTGGGTTCGCAACTTGGTTGGCAGGGTGGGCAACATCTTAACTTAAGCGTTCTTATTGAAGGTGTGTATCATCAGCGCAGCTATTCATTATTAGGTTTGGCGCACCAACCGCTCTGGTGGCACGACGTTACTACTGGCAACAGTATTAATAGTGGCGATAGCAAAAAGAAACCCCCTTATCTTGCGGTTACTATTGCTATTAAGCCACAAGGCTTGGTTTCGGATTATTTAACCAAACATATGGCACTTGGCAGTGTCATCAACAGTAGTGTTCCCAGTGGCTCTTTCACTTTGGCACAAACATCTATAACGGTACAGACAAAATCTGCTGCTGAAAAATCTGCTTCTTTATTATTTATCGCGGGTGGCAGCGGTATTACGCCCATGTTAGGACTCATCACGCAAGCACTGGACAACGGACATCAGGTGACGTTGCTATATTACAGTCGCACTGAAATGCTCCCGTTCAAAAACCAATGGCAACAACTGAGCATAGCTTATCCAGCTTTCACCTATCATCTGATCAATACCGAGAAATCTGATACTTATTTGGCTGGCAAGCGACACTTGAGCGTAGACAGTTTGTTGGCATTAAACCTGCCACTGGCAGATACGCAAATATTTGCATGCGGGTCACAGGCTCTGTTGACTGGCTTATATAAAGCAGCGGCAAAGGTAACCTTACCGCACAATAAAAACCTGCGCGATAATATCATTGTAGAAAACTTTGGTCATGCGTTGCCTGATTTCGATTTTGATAACAAACAAGCGCTCGATAGAAAAAAACACGCAGCACAACACACTGTTTATTTACGGGCGAGGCAACGGCAGTTTGACAGTAGCACGACAATATTGAATGCCGCAGAGAACGCAGGAATTCGCTTAGCACATGGTTGCAGACAAGGTATCTGTCAGTTGTGTCGCTGCAATAAAATCAGCGGCGTGGTCAAAAATATCCACACAGGAAAAATGAGCAGTGATGGTTATGAATCTATTCAAACTTGCATCAACATTGCCATGACTGATGTGGTGCTAGATATTTAGCAACACGGTGATAAAAATGAATACTCATAACGGCTCATAAGATAGAAACACAGCCTGCTGTTACCTTATAGCCTACGGTAAAAACTTAAACAACTTATTGAGCCGAACCCAGTACCGACTCTCCGTACCATTTCGGTTAAGGATTATTTATGCGCTTGCTACCACCCGTCACTACTGCACAATCTACTGTACCAGTTTTGACCCCACTAACTGATGCAAAACAGCAGAAAGCAAAGCAGTTGACTCGCTACCCAACGTTGACAGGAGTGCCCTTACCGAAGGCGCAATCTGATGCCCTCGCTCATGAATTAAATGTGCTTTACCGAAGCGTGATGGATTCGTTAGGTAGTGATGACGCACGATACATTAAACGAATGTATGCCGCGGTAGTCTATAGTGAAATGACAGCGCGTGGCTTACTGGCAGCGGCTGGATGCATGCAGTCAAAACGTAAAATAGTCGCGACTTGGTTATTGGGTACCTCACTACTGAGTCTCAGCAAAATTCTAAACAATATGGAACTTGGGCATAATGTCATGCATGGTCAGTATGACTGGATGCAGCACCCGTATCTCAATAGCCAAAAGTTTGATTGGGACATTGTCTGTCCTGCCCCCTTGTGGCAACACTCTCATAATTACTTGCATCATACTTTTACCAATATCGTTGGTCGTGACCATGATGTTGGCTATCACTTAATTCGCGTGACTGATGAGCAACCTTGGACGCCAAGCGACCGCCACAATATGTTTAAGACAGCGATATTGGCTCTAGGTTTTGAGTGGGCGGTCGCCTTTCATGATATTCAAATCAGTGTCGACGAATACGCAGACTCCCCTGATCGACACCAAACCATGCAACAGAAATCTCGCGCATTATTTGCCAAAATCGCCCGGCAAGTGGGCAAAGATCATATTGTGCTACCCACGTTAGCAGGGCTGACATTAGGTCGAAGTAGTGCTATGACGACACTGAGCGGTAATGTTACTGCCAATATCGCTCGTAATCTGTGGACATGGGCGGTGATATTCTGTGGACACTTTACCGAACAAGCACACATCTATACCCATCTCGATGCCGATGAGACTAAAGGCGACTGGTATGTGCGTCAAATTCTTGGCTCCAGCAATATTCAGGGCAGTAAGCTGTTTCACATTTTGACGGGTAATTTATCGCATCAAATCGAGCACCATATTTTCCCTGATATGCCAGCCAGTCACTATGCTCGTATCGCACCACAATTACAGGCGATATGCCGCAAGTACAATCTACCCTATAATACTGGGCGCTTTGGTACACAATTCCGGCAAATGCTGGGACGTATCCGCCACTTTAGCAAGCCAAGTGCGGAAGAATGGCAGTCTTATTTACACTCACAAACTACGTCAATCGCTGAAACAAATCATGCCGTAACAGAAAGACCAAAAGAGCTGCCCGCTATACGTGGATTGGGTAAGTATCTTCCCCCTGTCATGCGTCAAGCCTTATTTTATGCTTGATGTACAGCTCATATGGAGATCACTGGCAGACCTCTTTAGTCTTAACATTTACGCTATCGACTCTTACGCTAAAGAACTATAAATGTGAATCGAAAGGACTCATACTTTAGTGAATAATCTATTTGGTCATTCAAGCTTTTTTCATTTAAAAATACGCTTGATCCATCCTAAAAAAAACCAATAATATTTAATGATAATAATCAATAATAACGGAGAACATCCATGAAAAATCAAGACTCTGAACAAAACCTAACCATCACCCATGATGAACAGGCTAATCGCTTTGAGACCTCTATTGACGGTCATACTGGCTATATTAGCTATCAAGAGCGTGACGATACATTAGTTTATGATCATACTATCGTACCTCAGGAGCTAGGCGGGCGCGGTATTGGTTCAGCATTGGTCAAGCATGCCCTCAACTATGCTCGTGAACAGAATAAAAAAGTGATACCACAGTGCTCATTTGTCTCGTCATATATCAGCAAACATCCTGATTACCAAGACTTGCTATAGTCCACTCTTTAGCGATGAGCCATAGAAAATGTAGTATGCTAGTAGGCATTATAATTTCTTTAGAAGTATTTTAAGCATTTATTATGGTTCAGCTTGGCTAATAAAATTGAAGCGTTAATACGCTACTACCCTCCTATTTATTTGCTATCGGCCCTCGTATATTTATCTTCGAATATATGGCAAGATAGCAAATATAGGCGGGTTTTCTGACCTATAATGCCGATAGAATAAAAGGTCTTTACAGTGATGTAATAGCGTCAATGATATAGCTGAAAAAGAGGATTGAAGTTTCGTAAAATAGCTTTGACAGCTACAATGTAGTGCCTGATATAGTTTTTAATAAACCAAACCAACATAATAATAAAGGTGATTAATATGAGTAGTTTATCTGATAAGCAAGTAAATTTGCAGCTAGAGGAATTGCCCGGTTGGCAGCGCGAGGGCAATGCTATCGTAAAAACATATCACTTTAGCGATTTCGTCGAAGCCATAAGCTTTATGAATCAAGCAGCGTTCCATGCCGAAGCGCTCGAGCATCATCCCGAATGGCGCAACACTTATAACGTGGTAGAGGTGCGCTTGACTACTGGCGATACTGGCGGTATTACCAGCCATGATATTCGTCTGGCTAAACGGATGGAACACATTGTCCAGCCGAAACGTTTATAGTGATGTGTTTGTTTTTATAATGTTTATAAAAATTTTTCATTAGCAAATACATTATTAAATACAAAAAAAAGTCCTCAATTGAGGACTTTTTTATTTAACAATCTACAGGTATTAATTACATCTTGCGGCTTACAAATGCCACAATAAATAAAATGACAGCGACAGCTAAGAAAATATATGCCAAATTAGCAGACAATCCTGCGACACCGCCAAAACCCAACAAACTTGCTAACAATGCGATCACGGCAAAAATAATAGCCCAGCGAAACATAACCTTCTCCTTAAAAATTATTATTAGAAAACCAGATTTTTAGATTGATATAAAGGACAATTATTAATAAATAACCATCATTATTAATGAGTGTCTTGCTCTCTCTAAGATTCCTTTTTCTTTACTTTTTGTTTTTTTGATATTTATTAGTTTTTCAACCATTAATACTGCTTACGACCATAGATTAGCAATATTTATCTTTAGAAAACGTTCATTTTGGTAATGATATCGGTAGGTTATGTAACCTTTGTAGCAAATCTTAACATCGAACCTTTTTTTCATCCCTTTATGGGAGTTATGTGTACAGATGGTTAGTTATCCCTTAGCCATCAACATTTTCATCATATAATCTGCTATAAACAGTAACTTACAAGTCATTTTTACTGGTCAAAAATACTTTAATATATCTTTTTCAGGCAGATATAAGTCTGACCAATAACTCATTTAGTCATGACTTATTTAGTTAATCTGATTTCTATCTAAAAACTAGACCTCAAACTCTGACTGTTAAATGGCAACAAATTTTAAACGTCACACGACTCATCAAAATAGCTATTAAGGATAATAAATATGGATACCAATACTAATACGGATACCTCAAACAATACACAACAGCGCAGCGATGGAAAGCATCCTTACGCGGTCGTCTTATATGGTGCAACCAGCTTTGTTGGTCAAATCACAGCACACTATTTAACAGAGTTTTTATCTAATACTAAAGACAAAGAGGGCTCCGACGTCACGTGGGCGATTGCTGGGCGTGATGAAGCAAAACTAAACGAATTGCAGTCTAAACTTGGCAGCACTGTCGATATTATTCTTGCTAATAGTGACGATGCGGACAGCCTTGATGAAATGACCAAACAAACCCAAGTCATCATTTCAACCGTCGGTCCTTATCTTAAATATGGTGAGCCGCTGATCAAATCTTGTACCACTCATGGGACAGATTATGTCGACCTCACCGGTGAAGCTATCTTTATCAAAGATATGATGGACAAGTATCAGGACGCGGCAAAGCAAAGCGGCGCTCGTATTGTCAACTCGTGTGGCTTTGATTCGATTCCATCGGATTTGGGCGTCTACTTTACTCAAACCCAAGCAGAAAAGAAATTTGGTCGCGCTTGTGATGTGATTCATATGCGTGTCAAAGCGGCGAAAGGGGGTCTATCGGGTGGTACCATTGCCTCGATGGCGACTATTTTTGAAGAAGTCGGAAAGGATAAGTCACGTCGTAAGCAGGTAGCAAATCCTTACCTACTCAATGATGACAAAGATGCACCAAACGTGCGCCAAGCTAATGTCAGTAAGCCAGAATACGATAGTGAGCACAAACGCTGGCTTGCGCCTTTTGTGATGGCTAGTATCAATACCCGTATCGTTCATCGCACCAACCAATTGCTTGGCTATGAATATGGTCGTGACTTTAAATATGACGAAGCAATGTGGATGCAAGATGGTGTGAAAGGTCAATTATCAAGCTATGCAATGAGCGCAGGCCTGTTTGGATTTGCCACTGCTATGATGGTCAAACCGAGCCGTGAATTATTAGCTAAGCACGTGCTACCCAAGTCAGGTTCTGGTCCGTCTGCAGAAGAGCAAGCAAACGGCTACTTTGACATTCGCCTCTTTGGGGAAATAGCTAATAAAGACACCATCAATACGAAAGTAACGGGTGATAAAGATCCAGGTTACGGCAGTACCTCGCGTATGCTAGCGCAAGCAGCGTTATGCTTAGCACAAGATATTAGCAAAGAAGAAATTGGTGGTGGTTTTTGGACGCCAGCCTCTGCCATGGGTAATCATCTACTGGCACGTTTAGAAGAGCATGCGGGTCTGAGTTTTGAAGTCGTCGATTCGTAAGATTACCCATTTATAAATCTAAGCAATCTACTTCTTAATATCTAATTACTGACCGTATCTTAGCAACGAGATACGGTTTTTTATTGCCTATTTTTTCTCATTATTCAGAGTGCAATCTTTTGAGCCATTGTTAATAAATAATAATAACGTGATTCTTTGGTAAATGATATTGCCACTTCTTGCCTTTTTAATACATTAAGCTACACATTTCTAGAGTAATGTCACAGCCATATTGCAGTGAATAACGTAAGATAAAAAAGTTAGGCAATTTTTTACCCCATATTTTTTTATCCCATATTGCATAGCAGCTTTGAAACGAATAATTGGCTCATTAACATTTCATTTAGACTTTAAACGCGTCAGAGTAATTTTCTAGTGCAATAAAAATCATATTAATAAAAATTAAGTTTTACTTATTTATCATAAATTTGAAATAAATCAATAGACTTCAATCTAATTAAAAGGACATAACAATGAAAATCAATATATTAACCGCTGCTGTGATGACATCTGGTCTTGCTATGTTTGCAAGCTCTGCTAACGCCGCTATGACTACCGATAGCCACGGCAATGTTGGCTATGACAGTTATGAGGAGTGTGTCACCGCTGTCAAAGACGGTTCGGCCAAATTTTATACCCCTTATACTTATCAAAACCCAAAGCGCCAAGTAGGTGAAGCAACTGTCAAAAAAATGCGTTTGTCTGAAGTAATGATTCCTCAAACAATGGTCAATGCAAACAACTTAACAGCCAGTGATTACTCAGCAGGTGCTTGTGATTTAGGGGTTGGGCAGTCAAATGGTCGCTATGGTGTTTCGGGTGCATTGGTTGGGAAATACGTCCCTATCGCCGCTGATATGCCTGTCAACGTCTATATGGATAAAGCTGGCAATCCAGTACGTTTAAGCATGCAGCAGTGCGATAACCACTTTGGTGCCAAGTTTCCAACGCCTATTATGAGCGAAACAAAAGAAGCTACAGCACCAGAAGCACAACTCGCGATTATCGAAGATCGCCTTGTAGAGCCTGTCATCGTTGAAACCACACGTGTTATCCGCCCTACTAAATATAGTGTCAAAGAAGTCATCATTGTGCCGAAAGATCAAATCAAGCGAGTAAACACAGCGTCAGGTACAGCCATTGCTATCGAAGACGAGGCTAACCGTACTGTAATCGTTGGTGAAGAAGCAGATGCGGATGTCATCGACAATACTGAAATCAACCAAACCTTCCCAGTCATTCGTGTTCCTAGTAGCAGCACTCAACAACGCGTCGTTGATCCAAACACTGGCAAGTATATCGTTATTGAATAAGACTGTAATGAAATACAGACGAACCAGATTTGTTGAGACATCGTTGCTATAAAAATTAGAGATGGGAAAGTAGAAAATAATGCTATTTTTCTATCTGACAATAACCATACAATAGTTGCACAAAGTCACCTGATAACATCCGTCTGTTAGAATTTTAATCTATGGACTACTGAACTAACGCTTGTTTAGTTGGTATTCTCCCCTTTAGATTTTTATCACTGATTTAGGTCAGCTTATAAAGCTCTTTATCCAAATCCATCATGATAGTCTCTTAATGGTTATCATGATTTTATTTTGTCTATCAATTAAATGTTAGATATATTAAATATATAGATTTCAATTACTAAATGAATGTGTGATATGCAACGGCTGTATACAGCAGTTAGCAACATAAGCGTCAAGTTTGAAATTTTTTAAGCTGACATTATAAGATTGTAAATTAAGGAATTGATTAATGAAAAAAAGTACTCTGTCTTTATCGCTACTGATTGGCGCTGCGCTCACAATCCCAAGTTTGGCTATGGCAGCACCTGCTGATACTGCAGCAGTAGATGTGCAATCAGCGGCTACTGCCACTACACTTGAGATGGAAGGTGACAATACAAATAATGCCTCAACAGACAATCAATCTAGCCCATTTCAGATTAGTGAGACACAGATTATCTCAAGAGCAAGCACTAATAACGTTAATAACAGTGCTAATCAACAGCCGATGACTACTGAGCTTCAAGCTGAGCAAGAAGCAATGGATGCCGAACAAGAGCTGATTCAAGATTCTGAAGAAGCGATGCAAGAAGAAGACTCGTTAGACACACAAGAAGAATTACAAGAAGCTGAAGAAGCCACAGAAGAATTATAGAATACGATACAAATCCCGCTGTTAGCTGAAATCATTGAAAAGAGGTTATTCAGCGAGTTAGGTTTGAGCAGTTATCAGTGTTCATTAACAATTTCTATTTTTAAATAAATTCCATAAAAAAGGCAGCCTAATGGCTGCCTTTTTTATCACTATTAACATTAACTATTTTTTGGTTTTAGTCACGCCAGCTTCCTGTAACAGCGCCCCAAGCGTACCCATTTTGCTAGGTGCTTCTGCTTTATCAGCCCTTGGCGCTTTGCTACGATCATTATTAGCATGGTCTTTATCCTGACGATTACCGCGAGATTTCGACGGGCGCTTATCAGTCGTTGGACGGCTACTGTTTGGGCGTTTGCTATTTGTATGATCGCTACGTGGACGACTGACTTTCTCATCATTACCAGTACTTTCAGCCGATTTAGCTGCTGGGCGCGCAGGCTTTTCAGATTCTGGCTTCATACTAAAGCCAATACGACCACGTTTTTCATCGATAGAGATGACACGTACCGAGACGATATCGCCAGGCTTGACGCGGTTCATCGGGTCAGCGACAAAGTCATTGGCCATTTGTGAGATATGTACCAAACCGTCCTGATGGACGCCAACATCAATGAAGCAACCGAAGGCTGTCACATTGGTCACCACGCCTTCAAGCTGCATGCCCTCGCTCAAGTCTTTAATACTGTTAACGTCTTCACGGAAATTGGCGGTTTTGAACTCAGGACGTGGATCACGTGCTGGTTTGGCTAGCTCCTCGATGATAGCAGTTACACTAATATTGTCATCATTAGCAGCCAGTGCAGTGGTATCTATCGTATTTAATATGCCGTCATTACCGATGACTTCTGGCAATGCTTTACCAGTTTGTGCCAATAAGCTATCGACCAGCGCATAGCTTTCTGGATGCACACCAGTGGCATCAAGGGGATTACTACCACCATGGATACGCAAGAAGCCTGCTGCTTGTTCGAAGGTCTTAGCGCCTAAGCGTGGGACGTTTTTCAATGATTCACGACTGTCAAAAGCACCATGCTCTTTACGATAGGTCACGATTTGCTGCGCTACGTTTTTATTCAAACCAGCGATATGTGCCAAGATAGCAGGGCTTGCGGTATTTACATCAACGCCAACCGCATTTACGCTATCTTGCGTGACTTTATCAAGACTATCTGCCAATTGTGTTTGGTTAACATCATGCTGATATTGACCAACGCCAATGGCTTTTGGATCAACCTTGACCAATTCTGATAAAGGGTCTTGCAAGCGACGGGCGATAGAAACCGCACCGCGTACAGAAACGTCTAAATTACCAAGCTCATCAGTGGCAAGCTCACTGGCTGAATAAACAGACGCACCTGACTCATTGACGATAACTGATTTGGCTTTTAACGCATCGTTCGCAGCCAAAATCTCTTTAATCATCGCATCTGTTTCGCGGCTCGCTGTACCATTACCGATAGCCACCAAATCAACGTTGTAAGTACTTAATAATTCATCGATGACTTTTTTGGCTTCATCCATTTTATTATCAGGGGCAAATGGATAAACGGTGGCGACGACAGGCTTGTCTTCACTGTCTAACATGACGTGACCTTGAGCATCGACAATGGCCATTTTGACGCCATGACGGATACCAGGATCGACACCTAAAATCACTTTACGACCAGCAGGTGCTGACATGAGTAAATGCTGCAGATTATTGGCAAACACGTCAATCGCATCGGCTTCAGCAGTCAGACGTTTTTCCGTCAATAAACGGTGTTCGATATGCGGACGCCATTTGTCTTTCCATAAACTGGTCGCCGCTTCTGTCAAAAACTCTTGACGCTCGGCTGGAGCTTTTGTATCAACGTCAAAATGCTTAATAATTTTTTCGATAAACGGCGCGTCTTCGCCTTCTATTTTGAGGCCCAAAACGTTTTCTTGACGACCACGTAGCATCGCTAATAAACGATGATTTGGCAGACGCGCAAGGCTTTCGCTATGCTCGAAGTAATCTTTAAACTTCTCGCCGACTTCGCGTTTTTCTTCACTGGCAACGGCAGATACGATACTGGCCGTCTTGGCAAAGCCACTGCGCAAGTTGTCTAGCAAAGCCAAAGCCTGCGTCCATTCATCAACGATGATGGCTTGTACACCAGCAAGTTGCTTGGTGATATCGCTAAAATCAACTTCGATCTCATTACCACTATCATCGGTAATGCTCGATTGAACTTGATAGTCTGCTAATGCGTCAGTTGGCGTGACGGCTTGCGTCAAGACGGCTTGCGCTGCCACATCAAGACCAGCAGCACGTGCTTTGGCGGCAGGAGAGCGGCGACGCGGGCGGTATGGCAAGTAAATATCTTCAAGCTCAAGTTTCGACGTCGCATTATCGATACGCGTCTGCAGCTCGTCAGTCAAATTGCCCTGAGTGCTGAGCAGCTCAGTAATCTTGAGGCGACGGGTAGCCATATCGCGCTCATAATTGAGCGACTTCTCTAAAGCTCGCAATTGCGCATCGTCAAGATTCTGCGTCTTTTCTTTACGGTAACGGGCAATAAATGGAACGGTCGCGCCTTCATCGTAAAGTTTGACAAACGCATTGACTTGAGCAGTCTTAATGCCAAGCGCGCGAGCAAGCTTGTCGTGAATATTCGCGTGTGTGGTTGCATCCAAAACCTGTGCATTTGTCGAGGTTTGAGATGGCGTTAAGGTATCAGTGCTACTCATAGACGTATCAATCGTTGAGAAATGTAGTTTTGCATTATAGCAAAAGCTGCATGAATAAAAATCCTTTTTATCTTTTCGTTATTTATCGCTAGTTTTATGACGAAAATCGTCTCATATCATAGGTTCTGTCGCTTTATTAAACAAACGCATACAGCATTTGTCCTGATGGGTGATGCAATTAGTGGTGCAATCTTATACACTAAAGTATCGAAGGCGCAAATATTGGTACGCGCTGACGCATTGAACAATAGTATTCAAATTTATGATGGATTGAGACGGACCTTTACTTTTGACCACTCATTGAATAAAGACAGTTTTTTTGTATAGTCGATTCAAGATAATTTAGCGATGAGGACAGCACGTTAAAATACTATAAATAGTAGACTCAACGAGCCTGACACCGTATTTTCTTTATATCATTTTGGCTATATAACCTTTAGCCTTGACTGTTAACGATAATTTCTACTAATAATAATTTTTATAAGAGGATGCCTGTATGTCTGAAAATAACAGCCCTGATACCTTAACTCAGCGAATCTTAGTCGTTGATGACGATGCACGCTTGCGCTCTTTATTACAGCGCTTTCTAGAAGACGACGGTTTTGTCGTCCGTACCGCTCATGATGGTAGTCAAATGGACAAACTGTTGCAGCGTGAGCTTTTCTCGTTGGTGGTACTCGATTTGATGCTGCCAGGCGAAGACGGCATCAGTATCTGTAAGCGTCTACGCGAAGACAATGGTGACATTCCTATCATTATGCTGACAGCTAAAGGTGGTGATGCCGATCGTATCGCTGGTCTAGAAGCGGGTGCAGATGATTATCTGCCAAAACCCTTTAACCCCAAAGAGCTGTTGGCTCGTATTAAAGCGGTATTACGTCGTCAAAATCGCGAGCTGCCTGGCGCACCAAGCCATCAGCTTGAAGTGGTTGAGTTTGGACCGTGGACGCTTGATTTATCGACACGTACGCTTAAACGTGACGGCAATGTTGTCACTTTAACGACAGGTGAGTTTTCGGTGCTAAAAGCACTGGTGCAGCATCCACGTGAGCCGTTGACACGTGATAAATTGATGAACCTTGCGCGTGGTCGTGAATGGGGTGCGATGGAGCGTTCTATCGACGTACAGGTATCACGTTTGCGCCGTTTGATTGAAGACAACCCTTCACAAGCGCGTTACATCCAAACCGTTTGGGGTGTAGGCTACGTATTCGTTCCTGACGAAGCTGAAGTAGAAACCGTTAAAAGTGAGTAACTTTTGACTATGTGTGTCCTCATTTCGAAAATTCCGATTATCGATTGAATTGAGAATACACGCTAACATCATTTCCTTTTAATATAGGCTGTGTTTGATTACTCACAAATACGGCCTATATGATGAGTGTCTCTGTGAAAAAACCTATTATTTTTCAAAACATACCCTGCACCTTGGTGACAGGGTTTTTGGGTGCTGGCAAGACCACAGTGATTAATCAGCTGCTTGCTATCAAACCTGCCGATGAGCGCTGGGCATTGCTGATCAATGAATTTGGTCGTATCGGTATTGATGGTGCGCTGCTGGCAAGCGCGCAAGATAGTAAGCCTGAGCAAGATAATATTGCGATACGTGAAGTCAGTGGTGGCTGTATTTGTTGTACCAGTCAGCTGCCATTACAAATTGCCATCAGTCGGCTACTTAGTGAGCATCATCCACAGCGGTTGCTCATCGAACCTACAGGGCTTGCTCATCCACGTGAGCTTATCATGCAGCTCAGTGCACCGCATTGGCAAACAGCGCTCAATATGCAAGCAGTAATAACGGTACTGAGTGGTGTGCAATGGCAGCAAGATAAATACCGTCATCATGACGGTTTTCAAGCGCATGTCCGTGATGCCGATGTGTTAGTCATTAATCGTTATGCTCAATTGAGCGATAGCGAAAAGCAAGCACTGCAACAATGGATAGCCAAGCTCAATGCACAGGTAAAAATTATTTGGGCAGCATCTGAGCAGATATCTCATGATACGAGTGACTCATCCAATATTTTTTTATCAAAATCAAGCGTGTCAGAGTTGAAAACGCAGCTAACCAAGCCCAGTCAGGTTATCTCGAAACAACGCACAGTCAATATTATTCACCCTCAAAAATCGACTACTAGCTTGCAACCGCAGAGTAATGCCCTATCGATATCGACCACCTTGTCATCCGACGCTTTTACAAACAAAGATGATTCGCAGACCGACACAGATATTGAGCTACCTTATCGTTATCATGAAAAACAGCAAGAGTTACAGTTGGCGGGTTGGCGACTGCCAGCGCACTACATATTAAAAGCGGATGAGTTACAGAGTTGGTTATTAACGCTACCGAACTGGCAACGTATCAAAGGCGTGGTTCATACGTCTGATGGCTGGCTACAAATCAATTTTACCCCTGACAGCTTAACCACCAGTACGGTCAGCGCACAAGTTGATAGTCGGCTAGAGATTATATTACAGTTGGATGCAAATACTAATAACGACAACGATACAGCGGTAGAAAGCGACCGCTCAGAAGAAAAAGATAGGACAGCATTTTTATCTTCTATAAAGACGCTACCTTCTATCGATTGGGATACCTGCGACCGTGAACTAATGGCACTGGTTATTTGACACACTCCCACCACTTTCGCCAAGCTCAAGTGGGGGATTCTAAAAGCAGATGCTCTTAGGCGACTTTCTCACGAAGGTCGCAAGTTTTCTGTTTCAACGGGCGACCTTTACTGCATCCTCCCTCCGCAGACAAAACGGCATGTCCTGCCGCTAATATGTTACGAGCTGCATTAAAATCAGCGTTCGCAACATACATGCATTTGACGCACTCAAATTTAGACTGAGTTTGTCTGTTATCGACAGCGATATGCTGGCATTCAGAGCAGGTTTGGCTGGTGTAGCGTGGATTTACTTTGATAAGTAAGCCGCCTTGCCAGTGTTGCTTATACTCAAGCATATCGACCATCATGCCCCAGCCTTGATCTAGGATTGATTTGTTTAATCCTGACTTGGCTTTGACATGACGACCTTTGTTCTCCACCGACCCGCTGGCTGATTTCGACATATTAGCGACCTTTAAATCCTCACAAGCAATCATGGCGTGGTTTTTGCTGATGCGGGTGGTGATTTTATGCAAGTAGTCATGGCGAATATTAGCAATGTGGCTGTGTAGCTTTTGAATCTTGCGGTTTTGCTTTTTCCAGTTTTGGCTAAACAGAACCTTTCTGCTTAATTGACGCTGTAATTTGGCAAGTTTAATTTGATTGGCTTTAAAGCTGTTTTTCGGTTTGATGTACTGACCGTTTGAGGTGGTGAGTAGTTTACTGATACCCATATCCAAACCAATGGCGCTTGTGGCAGGGTGACGTGGGTTCTCATCCAGTTCGCGCTCTGTGCCAAACGACACGTACCAGTGCCCTAATTTCTTGCTAATGGTGACATTTTTAATCGTGCCAATAATGTCTTGCGATTTCCTAAACGTCACCAAGCCCACGCCATTAGGCAGTTTTACTCGATTGCCTTCAACACGACAGTATTTATCAAACTGAACCAAGCGAATGGAGTCACGCCCATCTGATTTGCGCTTAAATTGTGGCATCAATGGTCGTCGTTGAATCTCTGTGCCATCAGCCAATTTAAAGAACTTAGGTTTGCGAGGTTTCTTTTTATTTTCTTTTAACCTGGCATGTACTTTAGGATCAAAAAAACGCGACCAAGCCGATGCCAGATCACGTACTTTTTGTTGTAAAGAGACAGCATTTGAGCTGGTTTTTAAGAACTCGAAATCAGGGTTGCTTTTTAGATCCATGATTTTATTAACGAGGTTGGTGGCATTGATAAACGCATCTTTAGCAAACATCTCAAATGAGATTGCCAGCACTTGATTCCAAACAAAACGTGCAGAGCCGACAAGATTATTTAAAATAATTTCCTGCTCCGTATTAGGCTCCAGCCTAAATTTATACGCTTTGTTGATTTTCATCTAACACTCTTTATAAGTTACAAGGTATTATAATAATTAATTATTCTACCAGATTCAGGCGCATATTATGTAATTTAAACATTAAAAATGATGCGAAATTCACCGCCACCCTAATGTCGGATGGCGTCCTCTTTCGCGGTTTTGATAGTAATAGACAAAAAAAGGGCAGACATTGCTGTTCGATATAGCAATGCCTGCCCTTTTTCTTTTTTAACGTAATTGACTGTCTTTGCTACCGCGCCGGTTAAACAACTCAGCGGCTCTCGCCTCTTGTTCAAGTTCTGTCTGACAGCTGACGCAATACTGAATACCAGGCACTGCTAACCGCCGTGCTTCTGGAATAGGCTTGCCGCATTCATCACACATCTCGGCACTGATGCCAGTTGGCAACGCACGTCGTGCCCGCTCTAATGCATCGTTTACCGTTGCATCCATTTGCTCATGCTCAGCACCATCTCTTGACCAACCACCTGCCATAACTTCATCCTATTTACGATAATCAGATATTACAAATCGCTTTAATAACAAATAGATGGGGTTATCTATGATTGATTGCAACCTACTAGAGCATGCCTCAATCTGAAAGTATGCGAATAAAGGCGCTAAATAATGACATTTCCTAGCAAAAAATCACATGGCTAATCTTTTGGCTGTAGCTCAACCACTTGCCCGCGTACCCCGATGCTTTCATCACTCATCAAACAGACATAGCCTGCCATGATATCTTCAGGGGTTTTTAGGCTCATAGGGTTTTCTCCTGGATAAGCATGCGCACGCATATTGGTACGAGTGCCACCAGGATTGACACAGTTAAAACGTAAATTAGTCGTATTCTGCGTCTCTTGGGTAAAGATATCACTCATGCCTTCTACGGCTTGCTTGGACAGCGCATAAGCACCCCAGAACGCGCGAGGATGTGTACCAACCGTGCTAGAGGTGAAAACAATAGAGCCATTCTCAGCATCTTTAAGTAATGGTAGCAGTGCTTGGGTGAGCATAAACGTCGAGGTAAAGTTCACTTTCATAACTTGTGCAAAAGTATCGACGTCATACATCTCAAGTGGGGTTAGCTGCCCAAGCATACCCGCATTGTGCAAGATGCCATCGAGCTGACCGACTTCTTTATTAATCAATCCCTCTAACTGCTGCATCTCAGCATAAGTTGCTCCTTCTAGATTCATCGGTAGCATGGCAGGCTGTTTGCCACCAAGACTTTCAATCTCATCATAAACATATTCAAGCTTGCTGCTGGTACGTCCCAATAACAGGACTGTCGCTCCATAACGAGCATAAGTCAGCGCGGCAACGCGGCCGATACCGTCACCTGCCCCCGTGACCAAAATAGTCTTACCGTCTAAACAATTATCAGATGGTACAAAATTGCGAATATCATTATGAGTTAACGGTTGAGTTAGACTTTGAACGGTTTTCTGGTGGTCTTGCTGACTAGCTGACTGGTTAATATTGTCACTCATGGCATTGCTCACTGCTTATCGTTTAATAGTTGGGATGCTAAATATTTATCGTATTTCTTTAAAAACATAGAGTGTGGCGGACTCGATTTATAATTTTATTTATAAATAGTCAAATTTACCAGAAGAGAGCAACAGTTTATTTAATTGCTCAGGCGTATCAGTAATATAATCTGCACCCCATTTCTTTAGGTTTTTTTGATCTTCAGGCGGAATATAACCATAAGCAGCTAGAATCGTCGGCATGCCAGCCGCATTACCAGCTTCGATATCACGGATATGGTCGCCAACATAAATCACGCTTTCAGCGGCGCCGCGAGGGATACCAAGCTTCTCTAACGCCGCATACATAGGCTCTGGGTCAGGTTTTGAGCGAGACACATCATCAGGACAGACCAAAGCAGAACAGCGCCCGTCTAACTGCATCTTTTCTAGTAACTTCTCTGCCAGATAACGCGGCTTGTTGGTCACAATACCCCATGGCACCCCTTTTTCTTCAAGAGCAGTCAACACGTCTTCTAATTCAGCGAACACACAACTATCGACGCATATCTCAGCTTCATAATCATCTAAAAACTGTTGGCGAAACTCCTGCAAAGCTTCTTCGCTAACCTCAATTTGATCGTTATGACGTAGCATCAACTGTACCATCGCTGAAGCACCAGCAGAAACTTGCTCGCGAATCTCTGCTTCAGGGGGTGCTTGCCAATCATTTTCGCGGCTCATTTTACCGATAATACGGACAAAATCAGCAGCCGTATCGATTAATGTCCCATCGAGATCAAATAAAACCGCTTTTACAAATTGGCTCATAGTGAATGCTCTTAATATAGATAAGGTGTTGAGTGAAATAGGATGGCATGAAAACAACCAAATACGGCATTCAGCTTAAGCCAGTGGCTTGTGTACTGCCATCATGTAATTGACATCGACATTTTGAGCTAACCAATAGCGCTTGGTCAGCGGATTATAATGCAAGCCAATGATATCTTGACGTGTGAATCCAGCATCAATTGCCATTTTGTCTAGCTCAGCTGGCGTAATAAATTTGGCATAGTCATGAGTGCCGCGATCGAGCAAACGCAATACATACTCTGCGCCAACGATGGCAAACAGATATGATTTAGGGTTTCGGTTAATCGTCGATAGCACGCAGACACCGTCTGGTGCCAATAACTCAAAACACGCCTGCACAATCGAGCTGGGATCAGGCACATGCTCGAGCATCTCCATGCAAGTCACCACATCGAACTGACCTGCATGAGTTTTGGCCAATTCTTCTACTGGGATATGCTGATAACGCAACGTCTCATGTAAAGCGCTTTGCTCTGCATGCAGCGCTGCCGCTTTTAGATTTTCGGTACCTAAGTCAATTCCTGTCACATACGCACCGCGACGTGCCATAGACTCTGACAAGATACCGCCGCCACAGCCGACATCGAGCACTTTTTTTCCAGCCAAGCCAGTTTCAGCCGTTTTACGAATGTCCGTATCAGCACTGTCATTTTGATAACTGCGCTTGACGTTTTCTTCTATCCAATTTAAACGCAGTGGATTTATTTCATGCAAAGTCGCAAATGCACCCGTCTTACTCCACCATTCGCTTGCCAACTTATTAAACTTGTCGACTTCGCTAGGATCTACATTAATGGCGGTAGGCGTTGTATCATCAAGACTGCTGTTTGCTTGCTCATTCAAAGAAGGCGAGGAAGATAGAGCTGAGCTCATTGCATTTTTCCTTTATTGTCATTATCGTTATAATCATATACAGTGCACAATTATGTACCTAATATTAGCATGAGAGCGGCAGCTTTGTCGTGAGTACATCGTCACCGATTGTGAATACTTTTAGCAAACGTTCATATTTTCTGTACCATTTTTTTAAATGATAGATGCCTCAAACAGTCTAAAACCTAAATAATAAAACGCTAAAAAAATTCCAAAAAACACGGTGAAATATGCCTTAAATAATGGCTCACAGCTTTACAACCATTAGTTAAGAATCGGATTCACAAGCGACCATGTTTTACGTTATTATAGTCGATACGTCACTATAGTTCGATTATACTCGACGCTGTCTCGTTTGGGCACTTTAAAAACCTGTGCGCTATACCCAAAACCATACGATACTAAAACATCTCAACAAACCCTAAGTTTTCACACCTCAAGGATAAAGTATGAAACGTGTCATCACACTGACTGGTCTGGCCATGGCCATTGGACTTGCCACTATGGGCGCACAAGCTGCCGACTATGTCGCCGGAAAAGACTATCGCGTGCTAGACAATCCAGAAAAAATCAGCGGTGATGCTATCATTGTTCGTGAGTTTTTTTGGTATGGTTGCCCGCATTGTAACGTTCTTAACCCACATATGGAAAAATGGGCTAAAAACAAAGACAAAGACGTTGCCTTTTTCAAAACGCCAGCAGCGCTTAACCCTGTCTGGGAAGCGAACGCTCGTGGTTTCTATGCCGCTCAGCTGCTAGGGTTTGAAGACAAGACTCATGACGCGCTATTTGATGCCATTCACAAAGATGGTAAGAAAATCTTTGACCAATCATCATTAAGCAAATGGTATGCGTCGAAAGGCGTTAATGAGAAGAAATTCAATAGCCTTTATAATTCATTCGCTGTTGGTACGAAAATTGGTCGTTCACAAGCAGGCGCTAAGCGTTATCAGCTCTCTGGTGTGCCAGCAGTCGTCGTGCAAGGCAAATACGTTGTAACTGGTGAAAGTGCCACTGTACCTAAAGTCGTTGACTATTTGGTTGACAAAGTGCGTGCTGAAAAGAAATAAGTTAAGTACTAATATAAATTAGGTACCGTTATAAATTAGGGACTAGCATTTATCTATAAGTGTCATTTGTACCTAAATGCTCTTACCCATAAAAAAGCCAATCACTTGATGATTGGCTTTTTGCATTTGTAGACTACATTCATTTATAAGTGGAGATATTGTATAAATAGTGGTCAAAGTTATTTAGCCACTATCATCTTATTATTTTTCTTTTTTCAATTGCGACAAAATAGTGACTTCACGAATATAACTGGCTAAGTCTGCTTTAGACTCTGCCATCAGCTCATCATCTTGGGTATGTTTGGCGTACTCAATCCATAACAGTAATTGATACATACTATTTTGTTCAGATGCTTGGTATTGTTTAACGAACTGCTTAAGCGTCCCTTCATCATTAATATTTAAACGCTCAAACCAACTTTCTATTTTTGAGACCTGTTCTTTAGGGAAAAACGCATCAAATAATGCTTTTACCAATTCGTGGCGGTTTTCTTCACTAATCAGCTTACCAACGCGCTTGGTTTGGCGAATACGAGCATTAGCGCTGGTGATATCGGCCAATGCCATGAGTTCTGCCATAAAATAGTCACTGGCTGGCAGATTTTTGAGCTGCTTTTTCGATAAGCTGGCAAGTGGTATCGACAACTTCTGCAAGCGCTCATGGGCCTTTTTGAGTTCAGTGCGCGAGACGCGCATATCCTGTTCTTTCCAGTCAATCATAAAAGCTTTCCAAAATAATAAATAATAAAATTAACAGGGGCATGTCCTCATTTTAGGAATAGTCATAAAAATGAAGATATGCCCCAGTGTTTACCAATAACTACCAACGATTTTTTTCACGATGTTTCGCCAGCACTTTTATACTTTGCGGCATAACATCGGCAAGACGACGTTGTAAATTATCGGTGATGAATACTGAACGATGCTTACCACCAGTACAGCCAATGGCCACTGTCACTGTATGGCGGTTATTGTGTAAAAATTCGGGCAACCAACGGGTTAAAAACTTATCTATATCATCAGTCATCTCAGCCACTTCTGGATAGTCGGCAAAGAATGCGGCAACTTCCGTGTCTAGACCTGTCGAAGTACGCAATTTAGGGTTCCAATGCGGATTCGGCAAAATTCTCACATCAAAGACAAAATCTGCATCAATAGGACTGCCATATTTAAAGCCAAAAGACAGCAGATTAATCACAATCTGATTGTCCACGCCGACATGTTCACGCAAGCTGTCTTTCAATTGATGAATATTCAAATTGCTGGTATCAATTCTGATATCGGCATGACCTGCGATAGGCTCTAACAGCTCCACTTCTTTTTTAATCGCGGCAGGTAGATTAAAAGCAATGTGCTTGGCATTGTCACTATCAATATCCTGTGACATCAGCGGATGTACGCGGCGTGTCGCATTAAAACGTGCTATCAAGGTACTTTCTTGCGCGGTCACGTACACTACTTTGACCGCATGCGCCCCGTATGTTTTCTTTAAGGATGCATGCATCTCTGCAAAGTTGGATAGATCCGCTCGCGGTGTTCGAATATCAACACCAAGCGCAATACGACGAATCCCACTTTCATTGACCAATTTATGCGCAGCATCCGGCAATAAGGATAACGGTAAGTTATCAATAGAATAATATCCTAAATCTTCTAAGATATTTAATACTGATGTTTTACCTGAGCCTGAACGCCCTGATACCACTAGGATACTGAGCTTATCGGTTGCTATTTTACACGCTGCCTGCTCAGATTGACTGTTATTTTCACCCTGACTCACATCCATGATTCACCCATTCTAGTCCATTGCATCCTGCGAATTACTATGTCACAACGATTGATCCACCGTCACCAATTGATTGTCTAACAAACGTGCACGTCCTAGCCAAGCAGCGACTAAAATCATCAAACTCTTATTTTCTACATTAAAAGTTACAGTATCATTGGTGAGTGACTCTAGTGTATCGGTTTTAATGTCTAAATAATCAATAATGAAGCCAGCATCCGTAATACGCTGATGCGTTTCTGCTAGCAACGACTGAACAGCTTGTTGGCTCTGTTCGCCTCTCTCTAACTGCTTTGCTAAATATTGTAGCGCTTGATGGATAACAGGTGCTACCTCACGTTCAGTGGCACTTAAATATTGATTACGCGATGAGAGCGCCAAACCATCTGCAGCGCGGACAATAGGTGCCCCTATAATTTCAATGGGATAACTTAAATCACGTACCAATTGCTTAATAATCGCTAATTGTTGATAGTCTTTTTGTCCAAAAACAGCCATATCTGGTTGTACGATATTGAACAGTTTAGAGACGACAATACCAACACCGTCAAAATGCCCAGGGCGTGATTGACCACATAATTGAGTGGTAATAGCTCCCGCGAGAACGGAAGTCGGCGGCGGTAATACAGGGTACATCTCTTCAATACTGGGCGCAAACACATAATCAGTATCGACCGTTGCTAGCTTAGCGACATCCTCATCAAGCGTGCGAGGATAACTATCAAAGTCCTCTCCCGCGCCAAATTGAGTAGGGTTAACAAAAATACTAACCACCACGATATCAGCATGTTGCTTGGCTATTTTTACTAATTCAAGATGACCAGCATGCAGATTGCCCATCGTTGGCACTAAAGCGATACGCTGTGGGCCATCTTGATTGTCAGTTTTTTGTCCACGATAAGACTGTAAAGCCGTACGCAATGCGGAGATGTGATGATGAATGATTGGCATGGTTAACTATTCTTCTACTGATAATCGTAAAAACTAAAATGTTAGCTAAACTGGTGCTGCTCGGTTGGGAAGCTGCCTTCACGTACTGACTGCTGGTAAAGGGCAAATGCGCCTTCGATACTGCGCGGGCTATTACGCTCATCGGTCAAAAAGTCATGAATAAAGCGCGGGACACGGCCGTGCGTCATACCTAGCATGTCATGCATGACCAACACTTGACCATCCGTATCCGCACCAGCACCAATCCCAATAACTGGTACTGCGACGGCTTCCGTCACTACTTTTGCAAGCTCAGCAGGTACGCACTCTAACACTAGCAGCGCAGCACCTGCCGCAACGACTGCTTTCGCATCAGCAAGCAATTTATCAGCCGCTTCGTCACCACGACCTTGGATTTTATAACCACCAAACACATTAACTGATTGCGGTGTTAATCCTAAATGCACACAAGTAGGCGTCCCTGCTTGCGCCAAAGTCGTGATTAAATCGCAAAGCTCACTACCACCTTCAATCTTAATCACATGCGCGCCCGCCTGCATCAGCTGGCGACTATTGGCAACCGCTTCTGGCAGGGTCACATAGCTCATGAATGGCAGGTCAGCCAAAATCAGCGCGTGTTTATTACTACGGGCAATATTGGCCGTATGATAAGCCATATCATTGACAGTCACAGGTAACGTTGAATCATGACCCTGCACCACCATACCTAAACTGTCACCGATTAAAATCGTATCAATCTCTGCTTTTTCCATCATGCGTGCAAACATCGAGTCATAGCACGTTAAGCAAGTGAACTTGGTGCCATCTTTTTTGAATTTTTTTAAAGTAGATAACGTCGTCATATGATCCTCGATTAACCTTTAGTACCTTTTAGCACCTTTAGCTGTCTCTAGCTATTATTCTGATTGTGATCAAAAATTTTAGCAATCTTTTGGTATAAGTGTTTTACCTTAAAAGAAGTGAACGCTGTCACTCTTTTATAATAGATTGGCTACAGTAATTTTAAGCCTGTCCAATCTTTGCTAAGCGGATAATCATCTATCGATTTGCCAGCAATGGTAAGCGCTGGGGTTAACTCTCGCAGTGGTAATAAGACAAAATTACGCTCAAACAATCCAGCGTGCGGTACGGTTAATTGTGGCTCAGTGATTTGCGCCTCACTGTATAACAAAATATCGACATCCAAACTACGCTCACCCCAACGCCGTATTCGTGCACGCTTAGCCTCTTTTTCTAACTGTTGACAGTAAGCAAGCAACTCAAAAGGCGGCAATATCGTCTCAAACTCAGCGACGGCATTAACAAAATCAGGCTGATCTTGCGGTCCCATAGGCGCTGAAGCATAAAACGAAGAAACACGAACCGCACGTATTTGCTTATGCTCTTGCATCGCTGCGATTGCCTGCTGCAAATGTTCTACTGGTGAACCCAAGTCGTTAGACAAATTGCTACCCAAACCTACGTAGCAGGTTACCCAATTCGCGTTGCCCGCATCGTTAGTAATATTAGACATTGTCATTACTAGGCTGGCGACGGCGACGTTTCGATGGGATAGGGCCTTTATTGTCATTCACACTACTCATACCAACATTGCCGTTAGCAGCTTGGCTGGTTTTAGCAGAATTTGCTTCTGTCGTTCTGGCTGGTTTTTTAGCGCTTTCAGGTGTCGTAACCTTCGCCACTTTTTTGCGCTCAACCGTTTTTTTAGCCGGAACATCTGTTTTATCAGTAGGCTGGGCTGCTGGCTTAGGTGCTTTTTTTGCATACTTTGCTGCAGCTTTAACGTCGTTGTTAGTCGTTACTTGCGTCTCTGTATTACTAGCAAGATTTATACTATCTACACTCGGCTGACGACGGCGACGCTTATGCGGTATCGGCTCGTTATTCATACTGACGAGCGCAGGCGATCTTGCTACCGAACGAGCCACAGATGAAGGCATAACCTCTGACTGTGTTGCTTTTGGCTGCTGAGCTTGATTTGAGCGATCAGGCTTACTGTCAGCCTTATTATAAGAGTTAGCATCAGAACTGGTATCCTGATTTTTTAGCGCTTTCTCAGCCGATACATTCTTCTGAGCAGGTTTTTTCTGCGCTGCCTCTTGACGATTATTAGGCTTATCGCCATTTGATAGCTGCTTCTGCAATGGCGGCACGACTTTTTCGTGCTCAATTACAAAAAGTGGTGCAGGCTTGGAATGATGGCGTTTATTTGCCGCTTGGTTGCTGCTATTGGCAAGAGATAGCTGTCGTAACTGAGCAAGCTCATGACTATCTTGACTTACTTGCTGCGATTCATAGTGCTTGTTGTTACTGCCACCAGATTGCTTAACAGAGTCTGATTGACTGGCAGCGCGGCGACGGCGTGCTGGAATATTTGACGGGTCATTTACCATATTCTGATCATTCCTACCCTGCTCAGCAGTATCATTGGCTTTGCTGTGCTTGGTATTTTTTTGATGAGATATTGAGTGATCGATGCTATTTGACTCTGAATTTTGACGATTACGCCCACGACCACGCTGCGCTTGTTGCCCTTTTTTATAGGCACCGCGACGAATATTTTCATCAAAACCATCAATGGCTTGCTGCTGCTCTCGTTCAGACAATGTCTGATAAGTCTGCCACCAATCGCCCATACCATTGGTCGATTCTGATAATGGATGCTCAGCATCACCGCACTGCTCACGCAATAATAAAAAGTCAAAGCCTGCACGGAAGCGAGGATGCTCAGAGAGCTGGACGATTTGCTTGCTACGCGGGGCTGCAAGTTTTGGCTGCAATATCCAAATATCACGGATAAATTGCTCAGCAAATTTAGGAATAGCGGTTTTAATACGTTGACGGTCAATGACCTTGCCAGCCGCATGCATCTGCGCTTCAGCAAATGGCATATTGCGCTTTTTGGCTTTTTCTAACTGATGCAGATAGTTTTCCCATAATATGGCTGCATAGAAAAATGCTGGATTGATACTTTTGCCCGCTGCAATGCGTTTGTCAGTATTAATGGCCACTTGTTTCACTAAAGCGCTAGGCTCAGAAGGCGGATAAATAATTAAACTATCAATCGCGCCCGACTCAAATAATAGCGGTAATAATGGCACCAAATAACCACCGGTAAACATCTTTTGCGTTTCATCATAGAGGCGATGCGGTGATATTTGCTCAAGCAGCGCCCAGTTACCATCATGAAACTGATCGGCTAACTCGTCATCAAACTCAAAACCGAGCTTGGCTTTAAAACGTAACGCCCGCAATAGTCTTACCGGATCTTCTTCGATACGAACGGGCGCATGGCCTAATAGGCGAATGATTCTATTATCAATGTCTTCAAGCGCACCGCAAAAATCATGCACCACACCTTTTAGTGGCTGATAATAAAGCGCATTGATCGAAAAATCACGACGAGAGAAGTCTTGTTGGATATCGCCCCAAACGTTATCACGCAGAATCATACCGTCTTGATTGGTGGTACCACTGCTGGTCGGCGGACCACGAAAGGTAGCGACTTCGATCAGCTCACGACCTGAATACACATGCGCCAACTGAAAGCGGCGACCGATAATGCGGCAGCGCTTACCAAAGACGTCTTTGATCTCATGCGGCTTGGCATCAGTGACAGCGTCAAAGTCTTTTGGGCGCAAACCCAATAAAGTATCACGCACACCGCCGCCGACGATATAGGCGTCAAACCCTGCTCGGGTTAAGGTGGCAATTACTTCAGTAATGGAATTGGGTAATTCAGATTTATTCAGTTCTAACTGCTTGGCGGCACGCTCGGCCATGCATCTACTCCTCGCCGGTATTCTTTAACCACCCCTGATCAACACAGCGTTTATCAGGCGGATGTAACTGCTAGTTTAACAAATTTTGCGCGTGGTAGGTGCGTTATGACATTTAGTTACGTGCTATTTTGTCAATATTGGGGTTAATTAATGCAAAATAATGCTATTAATCTTGCACGCGTAAACGGGCTCGATTTTTCTCAATCGTTTTTGCGCCAATACCTTTTACCTTTGCTAACTCATCCACTGTCTTAAAATCGCCAAACATGTCGCGATATAAAATAATCGCTTGGGCTTTACTACTACCGATACCGTTTAATGAAACGAGCGCGCCTTCACTAGCACGATTGATATTAATGGTGGCTTGGTCACGTACCTGTATTTTGGCACTTTCTTGCGCCAATAGATATTCATAAGCCCTTTGAGGATTATCAAAACAAGGCGCAGCTTGAACACTGTTCAACATAAAGACCGCCAATATTAGACTGAAAACAGCCATATTGACTAAGCTAACAAATGAGACCTTATGATAAACGTTCATGACGATCGTTCATGTTGTTTCGCCGCTTCCCACAGTGCATCCATCTCTGCTATATCGCTGTCTTCTAAACGCTTGCCAGCCGCAGCTAACTGCGCTTCAATATAACCAAAGCGTGATTTGAATTTATGCACACAAGTAAGGGCAGCTGTCTCAGCATCAAGGTTCAATTTACGCGCCACATTCACCAGCGCAAACATACAATCACCCAGCTCTTTTTCAATATCACTAATATTGGCTTTGCTTATGTCATATTTGTCAGCTTCTTTTGATTTATCTATCAATTCAGCCTTTAACTCGGCAATCTCTTCATCCAACTTATCAAAAGCGCCGCTGACCCCTTCCCAATCAAACCCTAACTTTGACGCCTGTTTTTGCACATCTTGTGCTTGCATAAGCGCACTGCCCGCTTTGGTATTGTCTAAACGACGTTTGGGTTTGCCTCGTGCCGCGCGCGCTTGCTGCTCCTCTGCTTTAATCTCATCCCAACGAGCTTTTACCGCCGTGTCATCTTCAAGGGTTTCAGCCTCAAACACATGTGGATGACGACGAATGAGCTTTTCTTGTAAAGTGGTGATAACATCGCTCATGCCAAAGCGACCTTGCTCCGCATACATCTGACAATGAAACACCACTTGCAGCAACACATCACCAAGCTCGCCTTTGATATCCTCATCGTCATTACTTTGTACCGCCTCGCCTAGCTCATAAGCTTCTTCAATCGCATACGGAATGAGGCTATGATTGCTTTGCTTTTTATCCCACGGACAGTCAACACGTAGCCGTGCCATTAAAGCCAATAAATCGTCTAATTCACCACTAGCAGGTGGTGTACCTTGTACCGGTTGGGGGGCTGATATGTTGGCTACTGGGTTACTCATAAGGCAGGCTCCTGTTTAATAGATGGCTTGGGGCGTGATGACTCTTTTATAAAATATAAAGCGGATGATAAGGTGGCATTGGTGGGTTATTGGCTTATAATTGCGTGGTCTGCCTCGTTATTTTACCACCACTTATCTGCAAGGAACCTTATTATTATGTCAACTTCTATGGCCACAGGCTACCAGCCAGCAACTGAATTTTATCCTATGAGCATTGGCTCGTTTAAAGCTTATGATATTCGCGGCGAGCTTGGGGTGACCCTAGATGATGCCATCGCTTATCGTATCGGTCGCGCCTTTGCTCAGATTTTGTCTCAGCGTTATCACGCCGCCGTGACGGACGATCAACAGAGTGAGCTTGCCGTACTAAGACCTGCCATCGTCATCGGTAGCGATATCCGTCATTCAAGCGAGCCGCTAAAACAGGCCGCTATCTGCGGTATGATAGATGCCGGTGTCGATGTGATTGATTTGGGCATGAGCGGCACTGAAGAGGTCTATTTTGCCACCAGTCATTATCAGACGTTGGGTGGCATCGAAGTCACTGCCAGTCATAATCCTATCAATTATAATGGCTTAAAACTGGTCAAAGAACATTCAAAACCCATTAGCGCCGATGATGGTTTAGCAGAGATTCAAGCATTGGCAGAATCTGGGCAATTTACCACTGAAAACCAATCAGGAACGTTGCAATTATTGACTGATAAAAGTGCTTATGTTAATCACGTCATCAGCTTTATAGATACCGATAAATTAAAACCGCTGAAACTGGTTATTAACTCAGGCAATGGTAGTGCAGGCCCCGTGGTTGATTTATTAATTGACAAGCTTGCACAAGCTGGTGCGCCAATTGAAGTGATTACACTGCATCATGCCCCTGATGGCAGCTTCCCAAATGGCATCCCCAATCCTATGATTGATGCCAATAGAGTGGCCACTCAGCAAGCGGTTTTAGAACATAATGCCGATCTTGGCATTGCCTTTGATGGCGACTTTGACCGCTGCTTTTTATTCGATGAACATGGTGAATTTATTGATGGTAGTTACATCGTCGGCATGCTCGCTCAAGCATTTTTGAATAAGTACCCAAATGAGTCAATCGTCTACGATCCACGTGTCATTTACAATACTGAAGCAGTGATTAAGGAACATAACGGTAAGGCTGTCATCAGTAAATCTGGACATTCATTTATTAAGCAAGTCATGCGTGACTCTGGCGCTGTTTATGGCGGCGAGATGTCTGCACATCACTATTTCCGTGACTTTTTCTATTGCGATAGCGGCATGATCCCTTGGCTGCTCACCATCGAGCTGTTGTCTGTCACCGGTAAGACTTTATCAGAATTGGTTACTGGCTATATTCAAGCATATCCAAGTTCAGGCGAGCTTAATTTTCGTCTCACCACTCATGATGCGCCAACGATTATTAGCGCTATTGAGGAAAAATTTAGCAGCGAAAATCCGACCAAATCAACCCTTGATGGCTTAAGTCTTAACTTCGGCGAGTGGCGTTTTAACTTACGTGCCTCAAATACAGAACCACTGATCAGATTAAATATTGAAAGTCGTGGCGATAAAGAGTTATTAGCTATTAAAATTCGAGAGATTCAACAGTGGCTAGCGGCACAAGGTGCTGTACCAGCGTAAACGAATACGACTTAATATGGGTGATTTCGATTAAAAATCAAAAAAAGCTCGCTGATAATTATCAACGAGCTTTTTTAGCAACTGAAAAGCTTGAATAAAGCTATTTAGACCGACCAATGCCCATATAGTCACCTACCAGACTATCGATCTGCAATCGTGTCAGTGCATTTTGCGCATCAAATACTGGCATCGCGTGTTGATTAAGCTTGGTAATATCTAGTTGATCTTGTGGCGACCAACTAACGATAAAAATCGCCTGTGCGGCATTTAGCTGCTGATAAGGATTATTAATCAATTGCAGTAATGATTGCTGCTGATAAAGCATGGCAAGTTCATCTTGTGCTTTATCGCTATACACTAAAGTACGAATATTATAAGACCATAATAACGCTAGCAATGGATGTATGGCTGAGCCTGCGGTACGTCCTGAGCCTGATTTATAACTACCGCCCCAAATCATCACCGTTTTATTGTCAATAAACCCATCAAAATATTGCCAGAATTTGCGGAATATCAGCTCTTTTTGATCTTCGTTGATGTGCATGACTGACTGCAGCAGCGGCATATCTAAACTGTGCGTTTGGCTGGACTGCTGTAACTTAGCCAGTTCAGTGGGTAGTGTGTTACCACCAAAGCCCCAGCCTGCTTGCAGATAACTGCTGCCGACCCGCGCGTCTAGCCCCATGATACGACTGACTTGCTTGATATCTACCTGTTGACTGTCCGCCAAGCGTGACATCTCATTCATAAAACTCACTCGCGTCGCCAGCATCGCCATGATACTGCTACGGGCAAACTCTATCGTTGCGATATCAGCGTGATGAGCGGCACGCGCATGCTGCATTAACGGCGTCAATACTTCTAGATGCTGGCTACTGTTGGCTGTTTTTTCACCAAGCAACCACAGTGAGGGATTTAACATTGAGCTATAAGCATCACCATCTTGCAAGAATACAAACGGCACATAGTAGACCCACGCGCGCTGCAAACGCTGAGCCAGTGCTGAGACAACCCCTAGTTTCTCAATGCCACTTATAATCACGGGTAGCGATTGCTGATGGCTATGGTTGAATGCGGTAATCCAGCTGGCTTCTGCCCATACTGGCTTGATACTGTCTAAAAACAACCAATAAAGCGCAACGGTGCTTTGGTCGTCAATCTCATTGCTCTCATTGATGTGACGACTGTCACTAAAATTTGTCGTTTCATAATATTGTATTAACGTGTCAGCGCTAGCCGGTAATGCTGTACTAATTATAACCTGCTGCTGCTCATACATCTGCCACAGTGCTTGCAAATGATGCTCAAAGCCGTATTGCTGTATTTGCTGCGTCAATAGCTCAATATCTGCATAAAGATGCACGCGCTGACCGAGACTTGCCAGCACCACGGCGCTAGTAATGGCCTCAATGCTATGACCAATAAGCACACAAACTTGCTTGCTTGCAGTGCTTTGTGGTTTAGATTCATGCGTATATTTAGGTGTATTGTCATTTATAAAAACAGCGCTCATGCGTTCACCTTTAATGATTATCGACTTAGTAGCAAAACGATCAAGACAGCTGCTGAATGTGTTTTAACAGCTGGTTAGTGGAGCTGTCAAACTGACTCTCACCTGCTTGCTGCATGGCTTGATGTACAGACTCTGCCATTTGCTTGCCCATCTCGACGCCCCACTGATCAAATGGATTAATATCCCAAATGCTGGCCATGACATAGACCTTATGTTCATAAAGCGCAATCAGCGCTCCCAAACTATGCGGCGTCAGCTCATCGATCAGCAATGTCGTTGACGGCTGATTGCCACGGTAATATTTATACTTATCCGCAGCAGAAGCTACTTGAACCTCAGACTCTTGAAGCGCGGCATTACCAAAAGCCAGCACTCGGCTCTGTGCTAGACAATTGGCCAGAGACAGCTCATGCTGCTGCTGTAATGGCGCGTTTTGCGATTGACCACTATAACGGCGCACACAAGCAATAAAATCACAAGACACTTGCTGTGTACCTTGATGTAGCAACTGATAAAAGGCATGCTGCGCGTTAGAGCCTATCTCGCCCCACAGAATCGGACAGGTATCATAATCAATATGATCACCGTGTTGAGTGACCGATTTACCATTACTCTCCATCTCAAGCTGGGTTAAGTAGCTTGGTAAATAGCTAAGCCGACCATCATAGGGCAATACGGTATGAGCATTTACCTGTAAAAAGGTACCGTTCCAAACAGCAAGCAAACCCAACAATACTGGTAAGTTTTCTGCAAAATCTGCTTTGGCAAAATGCTCATCCATACTATGAGCCCCAGCCAATAACGCTTTAAACCCAGCCATCCCGATACGAATAGCAATAGCAAGACCAATCGCCGACCATAAAGAAAAACGCCCACCAACCCATTCCCAAAGCTGTAGCTGATGCTCAGGATGGATACCCCAAGCACTCATTTTTTCACTATTAGCGGAGATACCAATAAAGTGGCGGCGTAGCACACTATCTTCAGTACCTGCACGCAGCTTGGCAGTGGCAAGCAGCCATGACAATGCTGTCTTAGCATTAGATAACGTATCAACCGTGCCAAATGACTTGGACGAGATGATAAACAAGGTCGTTTCAGGATTGAGGTGCTTCAGCAAATTATCAAGCTGAGTACCGTCCATATTAGAGACGAAATGTACTTCAATGTCGGTATCTGCCCACTCATCTAGCGCGGTCGTCGCCATAAGCGGCCCAAGGTCAGAGCCACCAACGCCAATATTGACCACATCCGTGATGGCTTTACCAGAAAATCCGCGCCATGTACCACTACGGACACGTTCAGATAAACGTGCTACTTGCGACAGACTATCATGCACATCAGCGACGACATTTTGCCCATCAACGTCTAGTTTGGCAGACTCTGGCAATCGTAGTGCTGTATGCAAGGCAGCACGCTCCTCGCTGGTATTGACCATCGCACCTTGCAGAAGTGCATCAATCCTTGTGGACAATTCACAGCTTTCTGCTAGCTGCAACAGATTTACCAGCACCTGCTCATCGATACATTGCTTGCTATAGTCCATATATAGCGCGCCAGCTTGCATGCTAAAGCGCGTTGCACGACTGTCATCTTGCGCAAACAAGGCTGCCAATGACCATGGCTGCTTTGCTAGCGTTTGTAGCTGCTGCCAGTATGTAGAGTTACGAGCACTGTTATAAGCGCTATTGCCTTTTATCTCAGCCATCAGCTATTCATCTTCTGCTAATTGCTGCTCGGCAAAATAGATAAATGCTTGCATATATGAGCGCATATCGCCTGCATCATAGCTGTCGCCGCGCATGGTCGTGACATTCACACCGTATTCACTAATCAAGGCATCAATGGCATCGGTCAGCTGAATTTCACCACCGACCGAGGCTTTGGTATTGGCCAGATAGTCAAAAATGTGATTGCTAAAGACATAACGACCAACGACTGCTAACTTAGAAGGAGCATCGGCTAAGTTAGGCTTTTCTACAAATCCTGCCACTTTAAAGCTGGCATTTATATTTGCTTTATCATCTTCCCTATTCACTTCACTAAACGCTTCATTCAATTTGGCAATACCATATTTATGCACATCTTCATCAGCAACTTTATCGACCAATATCTGTGAATGGTTGTCTTCAGCAAAAGCATCAATCATAAAGGCTAAGTTATCAGCAGCCATATCGCCCGTAAAAGGATCAAGCACAACATCGGGCAATAATACGGCAAAATCATGCGCACCAATAATGGGGCGAGCCGCGAGTACGGCATGACCCAAACCTAAAGCTTTGCCCTGACGTATCATCGAAACTGTCACATCTTCTGGTAACCAGTTCAAGCTATCGGCTAGCTCATCTTTACCTTTATGACGCAGTTGATTGTCCAGCTCGGCATTGATATCAAAGTAATTCTCGATCGCGCTCTTTTGTGCATGACCAACCAAGACAATATGCTTAATACCAGCAGCAATCGCCTCTTCGACGACATAGTGAATAGCAGGACGATTACCAAGTGGCAATAGCTCTTTTGGCACAGATTTAGACAATGGCAACATACGGGTACCAAAGCCTGCAACGGGAATAACGGCGTGGGTGATTTTTTTCATAATTTCTAAACTGTATTAAAAGAGAATAAGATAAAGGTTGTATTTTATAAAGTCTAAGCTAGATTATAGCCATTCGGATTCATACTTTGCCAACGCCAGCTATCTTGGCACATCTCAGTAATTGATAATTTTGCTTGCCACTCTAACAGGTTTTTCGCTTTATCAGCACTGGCATAGCAACTAGCAATATCTCCAACTCGGCGATCTGTAAATTGATACGGAATTGGTTGTCCATAAACTTTAGAAAATGCTGTTACTAACTCTAATACAGAAGTGCCTTTACCTGTTCCTAAATTAATAGGTAAAAATCCTACTGAATCTCTTTTTCCTGTATTTATTTGACCTTCTAAATAATTCAGCGCAGCAACGTGACCTTGTGCCAGATCAGTGACATGGATAAAATCACGCACGCCAGTACCATCAGTAGTTGGATAGTCATTACCAAAAATATTAAGTTTGGCAAGCTTACCAACAGCGACTTGTGAGATATAAGGCATCAAATTATTTGGAATGTCGTTCGGATCTTCACCAATCTGCCCTGATGGATGCGCCCCTACTGGATTAAAGTATCTCAAAGGGATGAGATTCCAGCTTTCATCCGATACAGCAAGATCTTCTAATATGTGCTCAACTACCAGCTTGCTCTGACCATAGGGATTGGTACAAGAGCGCGGTGAATTCTCGTCAATAGGCAGCGATTCGGGATCACCATAAACCGTTGCTGATGATGAAAAAACGAGGTTTTTGACATCATACTCAGCCATCACTTCTAGCAAGGTAATGGTACCACTGACGTTGTTATTGTAGTACAGCAATGGCTTGGCAACAGATTCTCCAACCGCTTTAAGACCTGCAAAGTGAATCACGCCGAAGAAATGATGAGATAAAAATACTTGTCTAAGTGACTCAGCATCGCGAATATCGCCTTCGATAAACTCAATAGGCCGACCAATGAGAGCCGAGACACGATTGATAGCTTCACGACTACTATTAGATAAGTTGTCGTATACGACAATATCATAGCCTGCTTCATGCAAGGCGATACAGGTGTGTGTACCAATATAACCCGCACCACCCGTGACCAATATTTTATTTTTCATAATATCGACCCATTATTTTCCGAAGTTATTATTTTCCGAAGTAAGTATTCGTTTTTACTCGTAAATGCAACTATACTGGGAACGATAAAACATTGCCAACGTAAATGCCCCAATCATGCCTATCTGCTCTTCAACTATCAATCTAAGCCAACCATCATATTATGAAATTTAATGCTTACATCCGACCGCTATTATCAGGTTATTATAAACATAATCGTCAGCCAAAACAGCGTTTAGCGTTAGTCGTTGGTATGCTGCCATGGCAAGATTTGGTTGGTGATTGGGTATTGGAGTCGTCGTATATTCAAATACAACGGCATTTTGATAAGCGCTACTTCGCTATATGGTTAAAGCCATTTATCAAGCGTGTAAACCCTGTTATCTATATTTGGGGTTATAAAGCGCCTGATTATTTTATTGACTATATACGTGAGCAAGAGTTAGATATCTTCTTCTTAGAAGATGGTTTTATTCGTTCTGGCCCTGATGATGAAAGTGGTGCGCCGCCATTATCTGTCGTGATGGACAGTCAAGCACCCTACTTCGATACCACTCGCCCAAACGATTTGACCGATTTAATTGCCAACTTTGACTTTGAACAGGATGGTTATGATGCGGCACTAGCGCAAGAAATGCTGGACTATTACGTTTCTCATCGCGTCAGTAAATATAATCATCAGCCTTATGTCGATATTGCACCAATATATGGCGTTAAAGATAAAAAACGTATTTTGGTTTTAGGCCAAGTGCCACATGATGACTCACTAAAATACGGTGGCGGTATTGGCATTACGCTACTCGACGTGGTTAATCGAGCTATTGCAGAAAACCCTGATGCACAAATTATTGTCAAACCACATCCAATGACATTAGATGACCGCTCTATTGTCAGTGCCCTCACTGAGCTAGATTGCCTCATACTGACTCAATCTATTCACCTAGTTGATGCGTTAGAGACAGTCGATCATGTATATACGATTACGTCATTGGGTGGATTTGAGGCACTGCTAAGAGAAAAAAAGGTCACCGTATTAGGTCAACCTTTTTATAACGACTTATGCACTGATCATATAAAATCAAACACACCATTACTTTCTCAGCTATTTTATATCTGCTATTATGCCTATATTCTTAATTACCACTAAAATAGCCAAACTCTCTTATCTAATTAATTCATACCAAAAGGTCAGTCAATGAATTCTAAAAAAATCGCCATCATAGGCTTAGGTTACGTAGGTCTACCACTAGCTTGTGCGTTTGCAAAACAATATGATGTTATAGGCTTTGATATAAATAAAACACGTATTAATGAATTATCTAATAATATTGATAAAACTAGAGAAGTGACTAGCGAATACCTCCAAAATACTTCTCGCCTTACTTTTACTTCTGACACTAATGACCTAACCGCAGCGAACGTATTTATTATTACTGTACCAACACCAATTGATGATAATAACTTACCAGATTTGTCCCCATTGGTTAAAGCTTCGCAGATGCTAAGTAAAGTTATTAAGCTAGATGATATTGTTATATATGAGTCGACAGTATATCCAGGTGCTACAGAAGAGGTATGCATTCCTGAATTAGAGAAATCTGGTTTAATGTTGAATGACGACTTCGGCGTAGGATATTCTCCAGAGCGTATCAATCCAGGCGACAAACTGCGCACAGTAGAGAATATATTGAAGGTCACTTCAGGTTCAAACTCTTACTATACAGATATAGTAGATGAATTATATAGTTCGGTAATTACCGCTGGCACATTTAAAGCTTCTTCTATCAAGGTAGCTGAAGCATCTAAAGTTATCGAGAATACCCAACGTGACGTCAATATTGCTTTGATAAATGAGTTGGCTCTTATCTTCAACGAGGTTGGCATTGATACTCATGAAGTCATAGAGGCAGCTGCAACTAAATGGAACTTCATTAAGCTTATGCCTGGCTTAGTAGGTGGGCATTGTATTGGCGTAGATCCTTACTATTTGGCGCACAAAGCATCATCTTTAGGATTAAATCCCAACTTGATTTTAACTTCTCGTGCAATAAATAACTCTATGAGTAAGTTTGTTGCTGAACAAACCATCAAAAAGCTTATCTCGTATGGGAAAAATATTAAAGATGCCCGTATTTTACTGTTAGGAGTTACCTTTAAAGAAAACTGTCCTGATGTGAGAAATACAAAGGTAACAGATATTGGTATTGAGCTTGAGAAATATGGTGTAAGAATGACTTATTCCGATCCTTGGGTTGCTGAAGAAGATTGGGATCATTTAAATGTTGATCATGTAGATTATAAAGATATTAAGGAAAATAGCTTCGATGCCGTTATCGTAGCAGTTAACCACTCAGAATTTGTTGGTGAAGACGACAAAATCGATAGCTTCTGTACTCAGCCTAAAGTAGTCATCGACGTCAAAGGCGCATTAGTGAACCCAGACTGGCGTTTATAATACATGACTGAAATTTTGAAAGAGTTTGAACACTATATTCAAACTCAGCAATATGATAACGCAGACTCTTTAATTGAGAGTCTGCTACAGAATAGTGTTATTGCTAATTTGGAAAGAAGAGAGGCACTTACGTTTTTATATAGAATAGGCTATGTCTATCCTGAAACAACTTTAAAACTATGCGACCAAAGAAATGATATTCCCAGACCATTCAAAGATACTTTAAGAATGGCTTTAGGCGATACTCCTTCCCTACGTCTTTATAGCCACGCAGATACTCTTGTCTCCATAAAAACTGCTTTAATGAGGCATAAGCCATGGCTGGCAAAAATATTTGTTTATAGATTTTATCGTCAATACGGGCTACAGCCTATCAATTTAGTTAAAGACAATAAACTTACTATCGGTAATAATCATAAAAAACTAAAAAAAATTAAAAATACTCAGACAGTTAGTATTATCGTTACTACTTACAACTCTGCAAAATTTGTAGAAAACTGTATAGACTCTCTACTAAATCAGACGGTTAATAATATTGAAATTATCGTTGTAGATGATGCTAGCACTGATAATACTGTAGAAATACTTAAAAAGCATTCATCTATAAAAGTCATTGAATTGAATGAAAATCGTGGTACATATTATGCTAGAAATATCGGTATACAATACTCATCTGGCGAGTTTATAACGTTTCAAGATTCAGATGATTGGTCACATCCAGAACGCATAGCCCGGCAACTATTACAACTAAATAATAATCCTAATACTGTAGCTAACTTTTCTAACTTTTTTAGAGTAGATGAAAAAACAGGTCTACCGAGCTGTCGACAAAACTATCCACTTTTGAGGCTTAATATCTCTTCAATGATGATTCGTAAAGAAATACTAGAAGGTGTTGGTGGGTTTGATGACAAGCATAGAGTAGAGTCGGATAAGAGATTGCTCAATAAGATTCTCTCAAATTATGGAGAAAATGCTGTTAGCTATATTAAACTTCCTTTGGCAATTGGTTTATTACGAAAAAACTCCTTAACAACTTCTAAAGATTCAGGGTTCGATAAGTATGGTAACTCCTCTATCAGAAAATTATTATGATTATGACCATAAACGATGAGGAATATAAAGAACTCAATAATCAATTACTACAATTAGAAAAGAGTAAGATATGTTTTAAATAGAAAACTATATAGTTTACATTCATTAATATTTATAATCTAGAGTATGTATATGAAAAGACAGATTAGACTAAGAGAGTTCGAGGCAAGTCAAACTATTTATAGGAGTCCTTCATTAAGATATGCTAGTAATGCACGAGGGCTAACTAATGATATATCATATACAGCTAAAACTGACGAAAATGGTTATATAGTATCAGGAAGATATTTCGATTGTTCAAAGAAAATTTGCGTTATCGGAGCGTCATTGATCGAAAATATATTTGTTAAGGAAAGCGTAAGATGGAATACTTTGGTAGAAAAGCTATTCTTAGAAAATGGCGATGCATATAAGTTTTACAATGCTGGTTACTCAGGATCAACTTCGTTAAATATATTAAACACCTTATTAAACAAAGTTTATAACGATAATTTTGACTTAATAATATATTTCATCTCATCTAATGATTGGTCAGCAACTTCATATGATAGTAGTTATTGGAATTTGACGAAAAATCATTCAAACCTATTTCTCTCTGAATACATAGAAGAAGATAGAAACTACAAAAATATATCAGAGAGTCATTTTGATTCATTGATTAAATCAATATATTGTACTGCTTCATGTTTTAATCAAAATTTCTGGTTAGCAACTTACCCAAACCTATGCGACAATAGAGCACTCGTTTTCCTGAATAACAAGTTGCGTAAAATCTGTAAAGAAAATAATTTTAAGCTACTAGATATAGATTACATAATGCAAAGTAATGAACTTAGCTTCGATGAAAATTTTTACGACAGACTGCATTTTAATGAAAAAGGTTCAGCTGCCTTTTCCAAGTCACTCTATAACTTTGTTAAATTCAATTGTTTAACAAAAGAAAACACATCAATATTAACGACAAAAAAAATATTAAGTAAACAAATTAAAGCTATCAAAAATAATAAATTAAGTTTTAATGATGCCTTTTATACCAATAAAACATTTCAAGAAATTTCTTTCAATTTGATTATTAATATTGAGGATAAAATATCTAAATCAGAAAATGATCTTATAGTAAGAATAATATTTGAGGAAAATCCAGATAATAAATTCCTAGCTTGTAGGGGTTTAAAGCATACAGATAAACTTGGATGGCATTTTTATTTAGATGTGCCAAACAACAAGAAGACTGAAACTAGTTATGCTTTCATGTCTAATTTTTCAGGAACTGTCTTCTTAGAGATTGAATGTTTAAATGAAGACTCTCAATTAACTATTAATTCAATTGAAATTGAAATTCTAAAGAATTAATAGTTAAACATAAGATAGTAATTATGATATATATATCCTTGTTAGTAGCATAAATTACAAATCAATTATTAAAAAGCTTCGGGAGGTAGTCTCTTATTACTTCTTTAGATAAAGAAACAGGTTCAGGTCCATGACCTTTATCATGACTATATAATATGCTATGTAAGTTTTTATTTGATCCACCTTCAATTGGTAAATTGAAGTGATTACAGAACGGAATATAATGTTTTTCATAATGCATTTTATCAATTATATTTTGAATAACTACTCCATTAGTTACTTTACCTTTTTCATAAGAATTTTCTAGAGCTTGAATAGCTGACCATTGTTCAGGAAAAGATAATGATAGTGTATCTGCTTCAGAAGTCGAATCGAAAACTTTTCTAAAGGCTTCTATATGACCTGAATAGTACTTAATTATCTCCGTTTGTCCATTAATACAAACAAAATTTGCACCATCAATCTTTGAAGCCAATAATATGCTAGCATAGCCCCCCGCCGAACTATTCCAAAAAACAATCCTGTTAGATGGGATTTTTAGTAGTAGAGCTACCTTAACTACTACATTAGCTACAAAAGAAGTTATATCCAAATCTTTCGTACCTGCAAACCAACCTATTGGTAAATTTTCGTCTAAATATAAAGCGGGATCAGATATAGACAAAACGTTGCTGTTAAAAACAGTATGCCAGTTCCAACGCGCGAAAGCAGGTATCTGATTTTTTTTCCTATCAACTGCACCATTAGGCATAACAATTAGATAATTATTTTTCATAGTTATGTTGAGACGACACTCTAATCGTAGACGGCCTTCAAGTACACAAAAATCAGATACTAACTCTTCACTTAAAGTTATATCTTCAATGTTTCTAAATTCTGAATGAGGAAACTGGGTCATTGTATTAACTTATTAATTTATGAATGTTATGTATATATGCATAACTTTATATAAACTGTAAACTATCAATTTAACTGTTTATAAATAAACTCTACTAGTTCTGCTACATTTTCAAATTCCACATCCTCAAGATCTAGCTCTGCATTAAGAGAGTCTTCAATATTAGAGAGTAAAATAATATGTGATAACGAATCCCAACCAGGAATATCTATTGCTACTGTATCACCTGATATTTCATTCGACTTTGTCATAAAAGTATCTTCAATAGCTGTACTGACTATCTGCATTATTTGTTCTTTGTCCATTACTTACACCTTATTTAAAAATTTTAATAGTTTACTCTTATTAAGCTCACGACTTATCTTTCCACTACTACTCTTATGCAACCATAAATGTTCAACCAAAATAACATCGCGTAATAAGAGACCTATATTATCTTGAACTGTCTGACGAATCGTCTTAATTAACTGCCTTTCCCAATCTTCGCAAGTTGACTGACCTTGTGCTCTCTCTTGAATAAGATAAATTTCATTACTACCTATCTGTTCATTATATATACCTATCGCTACATTGCGCCCTGGTTTGATATCAGGTAATGAATTTACATGTAACTCTATTTCATGTGCGAAATAATTTCTACCATTACTAATAATTAAATCATCTTTTCGCCCTAGTACATATAGCTCATCATTATATATAAACCCTAAATCACGAGTACGGTATAGCATTCCATCAAATACTTCTCGAGTCTTTTCAGGTCGATGGTAATAACCATCAAATAAGAAATTCCCCGCAATCACTATTTCTCCAACTTGATTACCTTCTATAGGCTCACTTGAGTTTGGATTCAATATGGTAATTTGGCAGCCTTCAATAACTTTTCCACAGCTTAACAACTCTGATCCATCTCCTGTCGCTGTGGGCAATACTTGATTGGTGAGCAATGCCTTATCATCTACCCACAATCTACTAACTTCTTCCCCCAGTTTAGTCTGAGTAGCTGCATAAACAGTTTCAGCCATCGCATAGCATACTTGCATCTTCTCTTGCGTAACACCAATTGTATTAAAGTGATTAACGAAGTTATCAAAAGTTTCAGCTTTACACGGTTCAGAACAATTAATAAAAGCTCTGACAGTAGACAAATCTATTGAATCAAATTTCTTTGGTTTAACCGTTCGTCGAAGATGCTCAAAACTAAAATTAGGGAGCCAAACTAGACTTCCTTTATATTCAGTAATAGCATGTAACAGACTTATAGGTTTACTAACCCATTCAAAAGGATCTAACAACACGATAGTCTGACCAAGTGCTATAGGCATTATAGTACAAGCAATTAAGCCCATATCATGATACATAGGTAACCAAGTGACTACAACATCCTCATTTGTGGCAGATAATACTCTAGCATAAGATTCGATTTGATCAATAACTGCTGTATGAGATAAAGCAACACCTTTTTTTAATCCCGTTGTACCTGAGCTATGCTGTAAAAATGCAATGTCATAAATCATCTCACTAATATCTTCCAAATCCTGATGAGATGAAAGAGACTTATCCTCATAAACTTTACATTCAATATTCTCAGTAATAATTCCAAAAGATGTTAACCATTCATCTGTAGTTACAATTATTGATGGATTAGTCAATTCGATCAACTGTTGATGACTCTCCCAGTACTTCTTTTCATCCTGCTTATGACTTGGTAAAGGCATAAGTGAGGGAATAACGCCAGCTGACATTAAGCCAAAAAACCATTTAATGGTCTGAGGAGTTTGAGGTAAAAATATTAGACCAATTCTCCCTTTTTCAATACCTTTATCTTTTACCCATGATCTTACTCTTTTTGTAAATTCATAAAGTTCAATATAGCTCGTAGCTACGCCTTTGAAGACAATGGCTGCCTTATCTGGATAGCAATGAGCATTATGTTCTAGCCTTGAAATTAAACTATCCATATATAACACCTAGTTTTATATTAATTGAACGAGTATTTTTGTAATTGCGAAATTATTTAGCATATCAAATACTATAAAACACCTTATTACCAAATAGAATCTTAGGAGTAGATTATTAAAATATTTACAGTGTTTGAAGTAGATATAGGAAATTACGACTTATACCCTATTATGAATTATAAATATACCACCATATCTTTATGAGCATCGAAAGGCCTGATTTTTAAAGGGAAAACCATTCTTGGAATATCCTTACCTATGGTCTGATGGTATTTAGTGAATGAAGCAGCATAGTTCATTCGTAAACTATTACCCAGTGCAGACTCCGGACGCTTAGTTAAACTATCGTCTCTATCTAACGCTAGCATAAGCGGCACAACTTCTTCTTGTATACATGCTTCATCGATAACTTTAATTCTGCTATACATCTCCGAATCTGCACCAAATCTCACACTATCCCAGTACCCTAATTTTTCTGTAAGAAATTTACGTTCAATCATAATAGAAGCCAGACATTTATGGAGTATACCGTCGTAGGAAAATTTCCCCTTAATTCTAAATCCGGTAAAAAAACCTTTATCAGTCATTCTCAAATAATAACCTAAATGAACCTTACATCCTTTCACATTATTAATACTTCTCAGTTGATGAGCAATACGGTAAGGAAAAGACCAATCATCTGCGTCTAGAATAGTAATATAATCACCTGATGCAACTTGTATGCCTCTATTTCTTGACACGTAGGCACCACTATTTTTAGTGTTTCTTAATACTTTAACTCTACTATCTTTTGAAGCAATATCCTGACAGATCTTATAAGTCCTATCGGTACTTTTATCATCAACGATAATGAGTTCAATGTTTTTATGAGATTGCATTAAGATAGATTTTGCAGCGTATTCTACAGTATCAGCATTATTGAAAGCTGGCATGATAACTGAAACCAACTCCGTAAACTCTGATTGTTGAAATGAATTCTGCCAAGAAAATCTATTAAAAATATTTTTATTATGGAACTCGTTGAGAGTTAATCCTTGATAATTAAAATTAGCAAGATATCTATTAGTAAAATACAGATATAACTCTTGATCAGCGAAAATGTTTTTCAGATAGTTTGCAATCAAGACATTACTAACATTAAGCTCAACCCCAGAAGAATTATTAAAAAACTGTATCATTCTTTTTTTATGACTTACAATTGACTCAATCTCTTTTAAAACATGTCTTTTAGTATACTTTAAACCACTATTATCCGTGGTAAAACTTTCGATATCAAAGTTTTTTTGTTTAGCTGAAAAGTTAATATCTTTTCTATCCAGATATCTATCAATATTTAGTAATTCCGAAGGAAGAAGAGCTGGGAATTTCAAAGCTCTCTCATAACAACTTATTAAATATTTCGAATTAATCATAAGTTAGTCCAATATTTCTTTTAACTGATTTTTTATTTTAATAAGATTTCTCTCATCAGGGTTAGCAATCCTTTTATGGATATCCTTTGCATGATTGTGAATTAGATTATCCTGTGTGATTTTATCTAGATGACTAATATCTTCTTTAAAATCAGATATAAACTTTCTTTTTAGCGAGAATATATTATCGTAATTAGCAGTAAAAGTCGGCTGTTGTTTTTCAGGTCTGATTTTTACATCATAACTTTTTATAGCTACAGTATTATATAGCTTGAAAAAACGAGAATTTAGCTCAATGTCTTGATGCCTTCGATAGGTTTCATTAAATCCACCTAACTTTATAATGGCACTTCTTTTATAAGTTTTGGTATCAGTATTTATATAATGTTTTAGATAATCAATTGAAATAATATCATTAAAAAGGTTACCACTTTTGAATCTTTCGGAATCATGCTTATCATGCCCACCACCAGAAAATCCACAGTAGACCGAACCTATAGTTTCCTTAGTATCCTTTAAAATATTTACTGATTTTTCCACTCGTTCTTTTAAATAAATATCATCGTCATCAAGAAAGCAAACAAACTCACCATTTGATAGCCAAAGACCTGTATTACGAGCAGCTGAAGCGCCACGGTTACGTTTGTGAGAGTACACTACTATATTTTTTCTAATATTTTTATTTTGCAGCTTTACTGATAAGTCATTTTCAAAGTTCATATTTTCAGGGTTATCATTGATAATCAAAACTTCTACATTACCATGCACCTGTAGTGCTGACTCTATTGAAGGCCAGCATTTTTCAAATTTTCTGTAGCATGGAATAATTATTGAGGTCAACGTATTTTGCAAAACCTTACCAGAGTTTAGAATAACCTTATAATTACTATTCAGAGTTTTTCTATTGCTTCGAAAAACATCTTGGATCAAAAATTTTAAAGATTTTGTCGTTAGTTCATAACTATTATCGAGAATAAACAAAAAATCTGAATAGGGAATATTCTCAACATACTTCTGGGTTTTTTCTTGTGAATAGTTAGATATATCAATTAAATCATTTTTTAGAAAACCTTCATCTAAAACATCTCTACCTAATATTAAGCTCCTCAACCCGTCTTTTGATATATAAAAAAGATTTAATGAAGTATAATTTAATAGTGAAGTATTTAATTTCTTCACCATCTGTATCTGTTCTATGCTATTGAGTATAAAAGAGTATTTAACATCCCTTTTATACTCTTTAAAATTTGATATGTCCCAGTTCATCTTTTCAGAATGAGCTTGCTGCTCTCTGTTATCTTTTCTGATGTCACTTTCTTCTACACAAGGTATGCAAATATTGGGATTAATAACATAACAGTCTTCATTGTATTTATTAAATAGATGGCCTAAAACAACATTGTCAAATGTACCAAGATTTGAGTCAATAGCTTTTATAACCTCTTCGAAAATGGAAGAATCATAGATAGCGCCGAAGCTACCTAAGGTTCTACCTGGAATAGGATTATATAAGATCTGCTCTTGTACACTTTTTCCGAATTCTTTGTTTTCATCTAAATGATAATCAGAAGCTCCCAACATAATAATTTTATAATTTCCATTAAGTTTTTCGAGTACAAACTTTAAATCTGGCTCAAAATTCTCAGTGAAGAAAATATCATCATCAAACACACAAACCTTGTTATAACCTTTTTTGATAGCATCTTTAAATATTTTCTTTTGAGTCATTAAATACCCAAAAGCTCCTCTATGAATATTTTTCTTTATACGTCGTAACTTTTCCTCTTTTATGTGAGATGTATATTCACCAACATGTGATTTAGCCTCCATAAAATTACGAAATCTTTTATCAACATCTTTATCAATTTCTGCATCTACAGCTTTAATGATTGTTGGATCTATACCTATTTTACTAAACTCTCGGAGAACCTTTATTCTTCTATCTAAACGTTGCTCAAGATTTAGAACATACACACACTCGATTCCATTAGATTTTAGAATATAATCTAAACAAGATTCATCTAATATTGGTAAGTGCTTTTTAGCTAATAAAATATTAGCTTCAAAGGCCTTGCTTTTGTGGAATATTTGAAGATACTTATATTTAAAGTACGACTCTAAATAATTTTTGTTTATATACTTATTGAAAGCATTGTCTACCGTTTCCACATTCACCTCTAATAAAGTCTATGATTGGATTAAAACCAACTTAAATAACATTATTCTCTCTATCAAAATCTTGAATAAAAAGCTTCTAAACACAAAATTTTATTTATTCTTTTTAATAAACTGAGCCTTTTTGAAAAACAATATTCGGTTTCCTATTTTGATAGGTGCAGTTATAATTTTTTTAGGCTCTTTTATGCTTTCTGCTACTATTTCTCCGATCTGATAAGAAAGGTGCTGCTTAATTTCTTCAGCTTTGGCGAAGTCCCCATACTCCTCAAGAGAAGGTAAACTATTTATCATAGTAATATTTTTATTATAATCAATATATTCCATAGCTATAGCTTTAGGAATGGTTAGAAGACCTCTTCTAGACTTAGAATTTTTGATTATAGAAGCTCCAATTCTATAAGGAAGCTCCATTTTAACTCTTTTTTCTACACCAAATGGTATTGCTTTTGGTACCTCACGTGTAATAGCATCTTCAGATTTTTCAAGATTTTGCAAATCATGTACTGCCTGAGAATCATTATCCTTGATAACCTTTGCATCATTTTTAAGATTTTTGATAATTTGAGTATCCTGAGTATCTTTAGTTACTTTCAAATTAAAATAGTACTCTAATTCCTTTTGGACTAAATAAAGTTGATTTAAGATGATTTTATTTTCTTTTTGTAAATCACGTACCTTATATTTATCATCATCTATAGGCGCAGCAACGGTATTTTTCTGATCTAACTCATTAAAACTATTTTTAACTCTTGTTTCCAATACTTTTATTAAGTCAGCTTGTTCTTTATTAATACTTTCACTAGAATTTAGTAATTTCTTTAACTCTACTATCTTACTTTCTTTTTTACTTAGCTCTGTTTCCAAGCTATCTATAATATCACTATCGTTGTTCATAACACCTATTTCTTTTATAATAGAATAAATATCTTCTTGCCTTGAGAGCCCTTTACCTATCGAATCCTTATCCAACTTAATACTGGATTCTGTTACTAACTTTTCAAATATATCAATTAATTCTGGATACTCATTCAATAATTCATATGATAACTTATCAATTAATACTTCTTGTAGATTAGAACTCTCGATATTACTCATAAGTTCTTTTTCTCTTATAGTTTCTCTATTGAGCACCGTCTTTCGATGATTAAAAATTATTTCGGGAGCAATACTTTTTATACATTTTTCTGTAGCTTTAATGTTTCTTAAGGCTGCACTGCCTTCCAGTAATACGCATTTATCTTTGTTATCAGAAAAAAATCTTAATAATTCTTTTTGAAAAACCATCCATTCCTTTATCATATTATTTAATGAATCTTGTGAAAGGTCATTTTTCACTGCATACCTAAATATTTCACTAGGATGATCAAAAACTAGTACAAACTTGCAATTAGGTTCTAACCATTCCCAAAAATATAAGGCTGACAAATTTTTACTACTATTCCATCCCCAGCTTTCTATTTCTAAATTAGTTAATAAAAAATCAATTGCAACTGATTCAGCAAGCTTATTATCTATCAACTTCGAAGTCTTTTTATATATTTTATCTAATGCTATTGCTACATCTGTAGAAGACAGATCTGTTCTAGATGACTTAAGTGGCTCACTTAATCCTTTTTCATTTAATTTACCTATTAATTCTTCAGAAAGTGTTAACTCGTGACCACATTGCACAATAATACTCATTTGATAAATATCCTTTTGACTGTATTTAATTGTTTGTAATTATATAGTATCCATTCGGATTCATACTTTGCCAACGCCACGTATCTTGGCACATTTCAGTAATTGATAATTTTGCTTGCCACTCTAACAGGTTTTTCGCTTTATCAGCACTCGCGTAGCAGCTGGCTATGTCACCTGCGCGGCGTTCTGCAAATTTATAAGGAATTGGTTGTCCAGATACTTTAGAAAATGCCGTTACTAACTCTAATACAGAAGTGCCTTTGCCAGTGCCTAAATTAATCGGTAAAAATCCTACTGAATCTCTTTTTCCTGTATTTATTTGACCTTCTAAATAATTCAGCGCAGCAACGTGACCTTGTGCCAGATCAGTGACATGGATAAAGTCACGGACACCTGTCCCATCTATTGTAGGATAGTCATGCCCAAAGATACTGAGTTTTTCAAGTTTGCCTACAGCCACTTGAGAGATATAAGGCATCAAATTATTCGGAATGTCATTCGGGTCTTCGCCAATTTTCCCTGATGGATGTGCGCCTACTGGATTAAAGTATCTAAGAGGAATCAGGTTCCAACTGTCATCGGATACAGCAAGGTCTTCTAATATGTGCTCGACGGCAAGTTTGCTTTGTCCATAAGGGTTGGTGCAAGAACGTGTTGAATTCTCATCGATAGGTAGGATTTCAGGGTCGCCATAAACAGTGGCAGATGACGAAAAAACGAGGTTTTTGACATCATACTCTGCCATAACTTCTAGTAAGGTAATGGTACCACTGACGTTGTTATTGTAGTATAGCAGTGGCTTGGCGACAGATTCACCAACGGCCTTTAATCCTGCAAAATGAATGACACCGAAGAACTGATGAGATAAAAACACTTGTCTAAGTGACTCAGCATCGCGAATATCGCCTTCGATAAATTCAATAGGCTGACCAATGAGAGCCGAGACACGATTGATTGCTTCACGACTACTATTAGATAAGTTGTCGTATACGACCATCTCATAGCCAGCTTCATGCAGTGCGATACAGGTGTGTGTGCCAATATAGCCAGCACCACCTGTGACTAGTATCTTGTTTTTCATAAATTTATTTTCGGGACAAAAAAAGACACCCCATTGTAGGGGTGTCTTTGTTTCTTTGCAATGCAGTTTTGGTAGTTAAACTGTAGACTTATGCCTATCTTACCAACCGGTAACTTCTTTTAGCTTCTCGCCAAGCTTAGATGGGTCACGCGTATACGCGATGCCAGCATCTTCGAAGGCTTTGAATTTCTCTTCAGCAGTACCTTGACCACCAGAGATGATTGCACCAGCATGACCCATACGCTTGCCTTCTGGAGCGGTAACACCAGCGATATAACCAACAACTGGCTTAGTCACATGGTCTTTGATATAAGCAGCGGCTTCTTCTTCAGCAGTACCACCGATCTCACCGATTAGGATGATCGCTTCAGTTTGCGGATCTTCTTGGAACAGTTTCAACGCATCAATCTGGTTCATACCAGGGATAGGATCGCCACCGATACCGATACAAGTTGATTGACCAAAACCAAGCTTAGTGGTCTGAGCAACGGCTTCATAAGTCAATGTGCCAGAGCGTGAGATGATACCCACTTTACCTGGCAAATGGATATGACCTGGCATGATACCAATTTTGCACTGACCTGGCGTGATAACACCTGGGCAGTTAGGACCAACCATGCGTACACCTTCAGCTTCTTCGATATAACGTTTTGCTTTTAGCATGTCTAAAGTAGGCACGCCTTCAGTAATAACGATAATCAATTTAACACCAGCATCTACCGCTTCAACGATAGAATCTAGTACAAATGGTGCTGGTACATAGATAACAGAAGCGTCAGCTTGGGTGGCTTCCATAGCTTCTGCCATCGTGTTAAATACTGGTAGGCCTAAATGCGTTTGACCGCCTTTACCTGGCGTTACGCCGCCGACGACTTTAGTACCGTACTCAATCGCTTGTTCAGAGTGAAACGTACCATTTTTACCAGTGAAACCTTGTACCAATACTTTGGTATCTTTATCGATTAATACACTCATTATTTATTCCTTGTATTCGGTTGTCTTGCAATAGCCACTTGATGATGTGTTATCCATTAAATGTTAATGATAAATTCATATCAACAAGCTGCTATTACGCGTTGACTACTATGCTTAAGCACGTATATTTAGAGGACTATGCCTCAGATATATTAAGCTTTAACAGCATCGACAATTTTTTGAGCCGCATCTGATAGGCCTTGGGCAGAAATCAATTTCAGACCAGACTCTTCTAGGATTTGCGCGCCTTTTTCAGCGTTGTTACCCTCTAGACGGACAACAACAGGTACTTTTACGTCAACTTCTTTGATAGCAGCGATAATCGCTTCTGCAATCATGTCACAACGTACGATACCACCGAAGATGTTGATTAAAACACCTTCAACGCTGCTGTCTTCAAGAATGATCTTGAATGCTTCGACAACGCGATCTTTAGTTGCGCCGCCGCCAACGTCCAAGAAGTTAGCAGGCTTGCCGCCGTACAATTTGATGATATCCATGGTCGCCATAGCAAGACCAGCACCGTTAACCATACAACCGATATTGCCTTCTAGCGCAACATAGTTTAGGTCAAACTCAGCCGCTTTAAGCTCACGCTCATTTTCTTGTGACTTGTCTTGTAGTGCTGCGATTTTAGGCAGACGATACAGTGCGTTTGAATCGATACCAATTTTGCCATCAACACAAACGATTTCGCCATTTTCACGAACGGCTAATGGGTTGATTTCTAACAAGGCAAAATCGTTATCGATAAATGCTTGATACGCGCCTGTCATCAATTTAACGAATTGATTGATTTGCTTGCCTTCTAAACCTAGTTTGAATGCCACATCACGTGCTTGGAAAGGCATCAAACCAACTAAAGGATCAACGTTTACTTTAAAGATTTTCTCTGGTGTGTTGTGTGCGACTTCTTCGATATCAACGCCGCCTTCGGTTGATGCCATGAACGTTACGCGACGCGTAGAACGATCAACGACTGCACCAAGATATAGCTCAGTTTGTACTGGATACATATCTTCTGCAACCAATACGAAGTTAACTGGTTGACCATCAGCGTCAGTTTGGAAAGTAACCAAATTGGTACCGATTAGCTCTTCAGCAACTTGCTTGGCTTCTTCACGAGTTTTAACCAGCTTTACGCCACCCGCTTTACCGCGACCACCAGCATGTACTTGCGCTTTAATAACCGCAATGTCTGTTGGCGTTTTATCAAAAGCAGCAGCAGCTTCGTCGCCGTTATAGGCAATAATGCCTTCTTGAATCGGCAAACCGTAGCTTTTTAATAGCTCTTTTGCTTGATACTCATGTAAATTCATTGATTGTATCCTTTATTTTTTACAATTAATAAAAAGTGAAAACAAGTGCGCGTATATACATATTAGACAAGCATATGGCGCACTCATGACCGTGGTGGAAGCCATAACAACCCCACCGCGATCAGGTTATAAGTTGGTACTGATCAAAATAACGACTTATTTCTTACGCTTTTTACGCTGAATGGCGTGAATAGCACGGCCATCAGCAGACAGAGCAGCTTCATGCACGGCTTCTGAAATGGTTGGATGAGCAAAAGTCATCAACTGCAGATCTTCGATACTAGAGACAAATTCCATCGCGATCATACCTTGATGGACGATATCACCAGCACCAGCAGAGATAGCATGCATACCTAATAGACGATCTGTTTTAGCATCAGCCACGACTTTGATAGAGCCTTCTGCTTCGCTTTGAGCCAATGCACGGCCGTTCGCTGCTAGGTTGAATGAACCTGTTTTGACCTCAAAACCAGCGGCTTCAGCTTCTTGCTCAGTCAAACCAACCCATGCGATTTCTGGATGGGTATAGATGACGTTAATGATCGTGTCATAATTAACTTGGGCTTTTTCACCATGAATGCGCTCAACGGCCATCATGCCTTCTTCCATCGCTTTATGCGCAAGCATTGGACCACGAACCAAATCACCGATGGCATAAACACCATCAAGATTGGTTTTACATTGATCATTCACGTCAATCAGGCCACGTTCAGTTAGCTTAATACCACTGTCATCACCAAGCAGTTTCTCAGAGTATGCACGGCGACCAACACAAACGATCAGTTTGTCGAAGCTTTCTTCAGATGACTCGCCTTTGCTTTCGCTAGTAACGACAACTTGATCACCTTGTACTTCAGCATTGGTAACTTTGGTATCAACACGGATATCAAGACCTTGCTTCTTCAGTATTTTGCCCGCTTCTTTAGCGATGTCTTTATCAGCGGCAGCTAAGAAACTTGGCAATGCTTCATAAACAACTACTTCACTACCTAGACGACGCCATACTGAACCAAGCTCAAGACCGATAACACCAGCACCAATAACGCCCAAGCGTTTAGGTACAGCAGTGAAATCAAGGGCGCCAGTAGAGTCAACGATACGATCGCCATCAGTTTTAGCAACGGGGATATCGATCGGCACAGAACCTGCCGCAAGAATCACGTTTTTAGCAGTGATGGTCGTTTCTACTTCATCTGCAAGCGCGGTAAACTTAACTTTTTTATCAGCGCCTTTGCCGTCAACCAACGTACCCCAGCCTTGTAGCCAGTCAACGCCATTGCCTTTTAATAGTGCAGCAACGCCACCCGTCAATTGCTTAACGATGCCTTCTTTACGCGCAATCATTTGCTCGACATCGATAGCAACATCACCGGTGCTGATACCATGTTCAGCAAGGTCATGCTTAGTCGCTTCATAACGATGTGAGCTATCAAGTAACGCTTTTGATGGGATGCAACCTACGTTCAAGCAAGTGCCGCCAAGTGCTGGCTCGCCTTTATAAACACGTTTTTCGATACAAGCAACGCTCATACCTAACTGACCTGCACGGATAGCGGCTTCATAACCACCAGGACCGCCGCCGATGACGACTAAATCATAATTGTCTTTCATAGTACGTTCCTATTTCTAATTATCGTTCTAATTGTAAGTATCATTCAAACTGAGGATTATCTCATTAATATATAAGCATATTTTTGACTCAACATGATTCTACTTTATGGTAAATACACCACATCAGCGAAGCATTCTTATATATTAATAAACAACGAGCACCACTATTTAGACTAAAGTTAAAAAGCTTGTATCAGCGGTTGCCAATACAAGCTTAAAAGCTTACAGGTCTAATAGCAACATGGCTGGATCTTCAACCAATTCTTTAATGGTAACTAAGAACTGTACCGCTTCTTTACCATCAATCATACGATGGTCATAAGAGAGGGCAAGATACATCATTGGCAAGATTTCAACTTTACCATCAACTGCCATTGGGCGGTCGTTGATAGCGTGCATGCCTAGGATAGCCGTTTGTGGTGGGTTCAAAATAGGCGTTGACATCAATGAACCAAATACGCCACCATTTGAAATCGTGAAAGTACCGCCAGTCATGTCGTCTAGGCCAAGTTTACCTTTTTGAGCCAAACCACCAAGCTCACGAATACGGCTTTCAACATCCGCCATGCTCATGCGATCGGTATCACGCAATACTGGAACAACCAGACCACGATCAGATGATACAGCAACGCCGATATCGTAGAAACCATGATAAACAATGTCATCACCGTCTAGTGACGCGTTTACGGCTGGGAAGCGTTTAAGTGCTTCGGTTGCCGCTTTCACGAACAATGACATGAAGCCTAAACGTACGCCATGACGTTTTTCGAACTGGTCTTTATATTTAGCGCGCATGTCCATTAATGGCTTCATGTTCACTTCGTTAAACGTCGTTAGCATCGCCGTTTCTTGTGAAGCTGCTAGCAGACGATTGGCGACTGTCTTACGTAGACGCGTCATTGGCACACGTTTTTCAGTACGCTCACCCATTGATTCAGCCACTGGACGGCCGCTATCAGATTTGATGCTGCTGTCTGCTTTCAATGTTGGGTTAGCCATATCCGTTTTGGTCACACGACCGCCGCGACCACTACCTTCCACTTCTTTAGGATCAACGCCAGACTCTTTCGCTGCTTTGCGAACTGCTGGGCTTTGATCTTTATGATCCGCTTCGTCTTTCTTATCTGTTGCTTGGACAGGCTCGCCACCATCTGCTGCTTGCTTGGCTTGTACTGGCGCTGCTGGTTGATCTGGATCTACCGCAGGAGCATTATCTGCACTGGCGCTTGCACCAGCTTCGAATTGACCAATGATCTCGTCAGACAACACGGTATCATCAACCTGCTTAACGATTTTGGTCACAACGCCGTTATCAGGCGCTACAACTTCTAATACGACTTTATCAGTTTCGATTTCAGCCAATAGGTCATCACGATTGACTTGCTGACCTTCAGTGACATGCCACTCAACGATAGTACCGTCGGCAACTGATTCTGGAAAAACGGGGGCTTTGATATCAGCCATCGATATACTCCTTAGATTGGGATATTCATATTTGTTATTAAGTCGTGATAGGCAGTCAGTGCCATCTTGCATAGCGATCTTAGATAATACTATCTAGATTTTATTACAACATACTGACTGTTATCGCCTGATTCATTTATCTTCAATAATCTGTTACTTAGCCAACTCATCGACACTGATACCAAGACCACCAGCGATCAACGCTTGCTGCTGCTGAGCATGCAGTTTCGGTGACCCTGTGGCAGGTGCTGCACTCGCAGGACGCGCCACTGGCTCCATGACTTTCGCCTTGGTTGGGTGTGGTACGACGATACGGAACATATGCGGTGCTAAATAATACCAAGCGCCTTGGTTCAGCGGCTCTTCTTGTGTCCAAACGATCTCAGCCAAGTTGCTGTATTTTTCAATCTCAGCAATCAAACGCTCTTCTGGTAATGGATAAAGCTGCTCAATACGCACAATCGCAACATGATCCAAACCTAGCGCACGGCGTTGCTCTAATAGGTCATAGTAAACTTTACCGCCACATAGCACCATGCGCGTTACGTTGTCGGCATTTTGCTGATCCATCTCTGGCAATACCGTCTCAAACTTACCATTCGCCAGCTCTTCAAGATTTGAAGTGGCCAGCTTATGACGTAGTAAGCTCTTCGGTGACATGACAATCAATGGCTTACGAATTGGGCGAACCGCTTGACGACGTAGCGCATGATAGATCTGTGCAGGTGTCGTTGGGGTAATCACTTGCATGTTGTCTTCGGCACATAGCTGCAAGAAACGCTCAAGACGTGCTGATGAATGCTCAGGGCCTTGACCTTCATAGCCATGTGGCAACAGCATGGTCAGACCACAAACGCGCTGCCATTTGGTCTCGCCGCTTGAGATAAACTGATCAATCACCACTTGCGCGCCGTTGACGAAGTCGCCAAACTGCGCTTCCCAAACGATGAGCGCGTTGGGTACGGTGGTTGCATAGCCGTATTCAAAGGCCAGTACCGCTTCTTCTGACAACAACGAGTTATAAGTGGCAAAACATGCTTGGTTTTCGCTGATATGTGATAAAGGCACATACATGCTGCCGTCATTGACGTTGTAGATCTCAGTATGACGATGCGAGAAAGTACCACGGCCGACATCTTCACCAGTGATACGAACCAAGACATTGTCATGATCGACCAATGACGCATAGGCCAAGGTTTCAGCGGCGCCCCAGTTCAATGGCTCTTCGCCTGTTTGCATGGCTAGACGCTGATCGACCACTTTTTGTACTTGGCGCTGTAGCTTATAGCCTTCTGGCATTTGCGCCATACGGCGGCCATACTCTTTTAATTTTTCGATATCGACGCTGGTATCCCATTCATCGACCAAATCATGACCTAGGTAGGGCTTCCAATCGACAAATAACGCTTCGTTTGGCTTGCTGACCAATGAGCTGGCGACATAATCACCACGGTCTAGCGACTCACGGTAGTCATCTTCGTACTGTTTTGCTTCTTCTGCGCTAAGGACGCCATCGGCGATGAGTTTTTGTGCGTAGATAGTACGCGTCGTAGGCAGTTTTTTGATAACTGCATACATCAAAGGCTGCGTCGCTGATGGCTCGTCGGCTTCGTTGTGACCGTTACGGCGATAGCAGAACAAATCAATGATGATGTCTTTGCCAAACTCATGACGGTAGTCTAGTGCCAATTGCGCAGCAAACACCACAGACTCAGGGTCATCGCCGTTGACGTGTAAGATAGGTGCATGCACCATCTTGGCCACATCAGTACAGTACTCGGTTGAGCGTGCGTCTGCTTGACGGCTGGTCGTAAAGCCGACTTGGTTGTTGATCACGATATGAACCGTACCACCCGTGGTATAACCACGCGTCTGTGACATCTGGAAGGTTTCTTGAACCACACCCTGACCGGCAAAAGCAGCATCACCATGGACGACGATTGGCAGCACTGAGTTACCGCCTTTGTCCATAAACGGCAGATCGTTACGGCGAACTTGACGTGCACGTACCGAGCCTTGTAAGACGGGCGCTACGATTTCAAGGTGCGATGGGTTAAAGGCTAGAGCCAAATGCGCCTCACCACCTGGTGTCATGACGTTAGAAGAAAAACCGTTATGATACTTAACGTCGCCTGAGCCTTTTTCTGGCTGTACCTTACCATCAAACTCGTCAAACAAATCCGCAGGGTTTTTGCCTAAGATATTGACCAATAGGTTTAGGCGTCCACGGTGAGCCATACCAATGACCATCTCTTTAGTGCCATAACCGCCTGCACGTTGGATGATTTCATTGATGGCTGGGATAAAGCTCTCGCCGCCTTCTAGACCGAAACGTTTGACGCCGGTATATTTACGTGCCAAGTATTTTTCTAACCCTTCAGCTGCTGTTAAGCGCTCAAGTATAGATAGGCGTTTTTCTTTATCAAATTCGATATAGCCTAGGTTGGTCTCGAGGTATTTTTCCATCCAGCGTTTTTCGGTGCTGGTGGTCACGTGCATATATTCAACACCGATATAACGGCAGTACACACGCTCCATGATTTCTATGATCTCACGGAGTGTCGCTTCGTCTTTACCGATATTTAAATCGTTAGTAGGAAATACCGTATCAAGATCAGCTTCTGAAAGGTTATGATAAGCAAGCGTCAAATCTTCCACTTCAGCACGTGGATGTAAATTTAACGGATCGAGCTTGGCGCGGCGGTGACCACGGCGGCGATAAGCTGAAATTAGCTGCTGCACAGCCATTTGCTTAGGATTAGCACAATCAGTTAAATTGCCTGTATTTGTATCAGGCGCTGAAGTGCTAGGTTTGTTAGCAGTTTGGTTGCGGGCAAGCAACAAAAACTGTTCCTTAATAGCGTTGTGCTGTGCATCGTTCGGCGATTTGTATTGTTCAAAATACGTTTGCCAATCGGTATCGACGCTATCAGGGTCATTTAGGTATTGCTCATAAAGAGCTTCTATATAGCTGGCGTTGTCAGCAGCCAGTTCTGTATGTCCTAGGCTTGCTGCTTCTTTAGTTATACTATTCATAATAATCGTCTATTTGATAGATAAATGAATGGAATCGTGCTTATTATTGTGTAATCTGTTGTATGTTAGATATATACATACTTAATGCTATAAAAACTCAATCGTCTTCTATTCAGTACTGCTTTATAAACTACAGTTATCACTATAAAAGAGTAATACGTGTGCCTGTCATTTTGCTTATACAGACAATCATCCTACATAGTGATAATAAATCTCATTGCAATACCTATTATTAAAAATAGAATTATTTGTGAACGTGCAGTTTTCTTATCTTACTCGTTTCACAACATTAATTTATATATACTGAAATCAATGATAACCAACTCATTAAAGATAAACATTTAATGAATCGTTCAGCTAGCCTATCATTTGGCTACTCTCACTGACTTATATTGTTATTTCCAAGCTATCATTGCTTTTGAAGCGAACATACACTGCTGTATAGAGTAGCACGACAGCGTTTTACGCCATAGTTTGTTTGTTCAATAATAACTATTTAGGTAATGAATATCTACTATCATTTCAGGTACATCATTCCAGTTTACTACGAATTTATTAGTAAGACAGAATAGTGGCAACTGATAGCTGCTCTTCAAAACAACTAATTATTAAAATAATACGCTATTCTAACATTTTACGTGGTGAATATCTCTTGGTGAATGCTTTTTTCTAACACCAATTATTTGACATACTCCCGCCACTTTCGACAAGCTCAAGTGTGGGATTCTAAAAGCAAAAGCTCTTAGGTGACTTTCTCACGAAGGTCACAAGCTTTCTGTTTCATCGGGCGACCTTTACCGCGTCCTCCCTCCACAGACAAAACGGCATGTCCTACCGTAAGAATATTACGAGCTGCATTAACATCAGCATTCGCAATATAACCACATTCAACGCACTCAAATTTTGCTTGGGTGCGTCTATTTTCTTTGGCAACATGCTTGCACTCAAAACAGGTTTGGCTAGTAAATCTTGGGTTTACTTGGATCAATAATCCACCTTGCCACTGCTGTTTATACTCAAGCATAGTCAACGCCATACCCCAACCCTGATCAAGAATTGATTTATTCAATCCTGATTTGGCTCTGACATTGCGACCTTTGTTTTCAAGCGTACCACTTGCTGATTTCGACATATTAGCTATCTTCAAATCCTCACAGACAATCATGGCGTGGTTTTTGCTGATGTCAGTGGTGATCTTATGCAAGTAGTCATGGCGAATATTGGCGATATGATGGTGAAGCTTTTGGATTTTACGGTTTTGCTTTTTCCAATTATTACTAAATAAGACCTTGCGGCTTAATTGGCGCTGTAGCCTTGCTATCTTGACTTGATTAGCTTTGAAGCTATTTTTGGGCTGAATAATATCAGCGTTTGAGGTAGTGATAAATTTAGTAATCCCTAAATCAATACCAATGGCGGTTTTGGACGGATGGGTCGGTGTTTCAACCTCACGCTCCGTACCGAAAGACACGTACCATTGGCCGGATTTCTTACTGATGGTGATATTCTTTATGACACCTATGATCTCTTGAGATTTTTTAAACTTCACCAAGCCAATACCATTCGGTAATTTGACGCGATTGCCATTAACGCGGCAATATTTATCAAACTGAACCAAGCGGATTGAATCTCGACCATCTGATTTACGTTTAAAACGCGGCATGAGTGGGCGTAGTTGGATTTCAGTGCCGTCGGCAAGCTTGAGGCATTTAGTTTTTCTAGGTTTTCTGTTATTTTCTTTCAGCCTTGCATGAACTTTAGGGTCAAAAAAGCGCGACCAAGCAGAAGCGAGATCACGAACTTTCTGTTGTAAAGATACCGCATTGGAGCTTGTTTTTAAGAATGCAAAATCAGGATTGGCTTTAATATCCATGATTTTATTAACCAAATTCGTTGCATTAATAAACTCATTCTTAGCAAACATCTCAAACGATATGGCCAGCATTTGATTCCAAACAAAGCGCGCAGAACCAACGAGGTTATTTAAGATAACCTCTTGCTCTGCGTTAGGCTCAAGCCTAAACTTATACGCTTTACTGATTTTCATAACACCAATTCATTTTCGTCTGACATGTTATCAATACTAAAGATTAACACGATTTATTTCAGTAACTAATCTGTATAAAAATATAAGGCGGTGTTCTAAAAAGTATGGTGACGAAAAAATTTAATACGAAGTCTATGCTAATTTCTCTGATTCCATAGAGCTTTCAAGGCTTCAAAATTGTTCAAATTTTAGTCAACATATTTTTTGACACACCACCGAATATAATAAATACTAAGCGACATTCCCCTCCGCCCTAATGTCGGGTGGAGTCCTATTTCGCTTTTTTGATAGATTGCTGACGTATATATCATGCCTTCTTACATACAACCAACGTATTGATAGCCCAGCCTTACCTTTAACCATGTCGAATAATCGTCTCTATAAGCCCTATCTGGCACTGAAAGACAATCAAAGAATCTCAGATTATTGTTCATAAAAAACACCACCTAATGATTAGGTGGTGTTTTTCGTACGCTATCTGCAAAAAAATAGACAATTATAAACGATTAACCTGCTTGGTCAATGAGCATATTACGTAAATGACCGATTGCTTTGGTTGGGTTCAAGCCTTTTGGACAAACTGATACACAGTTCATGATACCGCGGCAACGGAATAGGCTAAATGGATCATCTAAGCGCGCCAAACGTGCTTGCGTATCACCATCACGGCTATCAGCCACGAAGCGATAAGCGTGCAGTAGTGCTGATGGACCTAAGAATTTATCAGGGTTCCACCAGAACGATGGGCAGCTGGTTGAACAGCATGCGCATAGAATACATTCGTACAAACCGTTTAGCTTTTCGCGTTGCTCAGGTGACTGCAAACGCTCTGTCGGCGGTGCTGGCTGGTCATTGATCAAGTACGGATGTACTTTCTCATATTGCTCATAGAATTGGTTCATATCAACAACCAAATCGCGAACAACAGGTAGACCTGGTAATGGACGAACCGTGACTTTTTCTGGCAGAGTGTTCATGTTAATGAGACACGCTAGACCATTTTTGCCATTAATGTTCATGCCATCAGAGCCACAAATACCTTCACGGCAAGAGCGACGGAAGGTCAGTGTTTCGTCTTCCTTTTTCAGGCGTAATAACACGTCAAGCAACATACGATCTGAGTCTAGCAACTCAATCGTATACGTTTGCATGCGCGGCGCTGCGTCCAGATCAGGATCGTAGCGATAGATTTCGATGGTGCGAGTACCTCGGCTCATAATGCTAAACTCCACACGTAGGTGATGGCGGGCATACAAAGGTTGCAGCATATCAGCGCTATTGATTAGCCCATATTGACAGTAATTATCAAATATCAACTAACCATATTGTCACGCTGGCATGAGCATGTAGCTGGCGGTCACCTTTTAATAAATGAATAAAAAATAAAACGTTTACGCTGTTCGTATCGCTAAATTGCGCAGTCTAAAATTAGTAGACGCGAACTTTCGGTTCGATATAATCAACCGTTAGTGGTACTTTACGAACTGGCTTATAAATGATGCGATTGCCTTCAGAATACCATAAGGTATGCTTCATCCACTCGTGGTCATTACGGCCATTTGGTGCGTAATCATCATCTTCTGGACGGTCATAGTCAGACACACTATGAGCACCACGGCTTTCGTGACGCATTGCCGCTGATACCATCGTCGCTTTGGCCACTTCATACAAGTTAGCCACTTCGAATGCTTCAATGCGCGCTGTGTTAAATACTTGTGATTTATCAGCCAAATGGATTTTTTCAATCTTGTCACCAAGCGCTAAAATCTTGTCAACGCCTTCGTCCATCATCGCTTGCGTACGGAACACACTCGCATGCGCTTGCATGGTTGCACGAATCTCGTCAGCCACGTCTTGGGCATTGTAGCCTTCAGTCGACTGTTGTAGCTTGTCTAAACGACCGACCGTATAATCTAGCACGCGTGGATCTAGAGGCTTATAGTTATGATCGGCATGATGGAATTCATCAACGATATGTTTACCAGCAGCACGACCAAATACCAATAGATCAAGCAAAGAGTTGGTACCTAAGCGGTTGGCACCGTGAACACTGACACAAGCACATTCACCGATAGCATAAAGACCTTTAACCACGTTGCCTTTTGCATATAGACCGTCTTCGTCCGTACCTGCTTCTAGATCAGGCTTAATGACTTGACCATGGATAGTGGTTGGAATACCGCCCATCATATAGTGAATGGTTGGAATAACGGGAATTGGCTCTTTGGTGATATCAACGTTAGCGAAGTTTTTACCAATCTCAAATACCGATGGCAAACGCTTCATGATAGTTTCTACACCCAAATGGGTCATATCCATTACGATATGGTCAGCGTTTGGACCACAGCCGCGACCTTCTTTGATCTCTTGATCCATAGAACGAGAAACCAAATCACGTGGTGCCAAATCTTTCACGGTTGGCGCATAGCGCTCCATGAACGCTTCGCCATCTTTGTTACGTAAGATAGCGCCTTCACCGCGGCAACCTTCAGTTAACAGTACGCCTGCACCGTGGACACCTGTTGGGTGGAATTGCCAAAACTCCATGTCTTGTAATGGAATACCAGCACGAACGGCCATGCCAATACCGTCACCAGTATTGATATAAGCGTTAGTAGAAGCGGCGAAGATACGACCTGCACCCCCTGTCGCTAGGACAGTAATTGGTGATTGGAATACGGCAACTGTACCTGTCTCTTGCTCAAGCGCGATAACACCGTTGATATTACCCGCTTCGTCTTTGATCAAATCAAGCGCAATCCACTCGATAAAGAACTCAGTGCCTTGCTGCAAATTCTTCTGATATAACGTATGTAATAGCGCGTGACCCGTACGGTCAGCTGCAGCACATGCACGTTGTACGGCTTTTTCACCATAGTTTGAGGTATGACCACCAAATGGGCGCTGATAAATTGTGCCGTCTTCGTTACGGTCAAACGGCATGCCCATGTGCTCAAGCTCATAAACGACCTTTGGCGCTTCACGGCACATGTATTCAATCGCGTCTTGGTCACCCAACCAATCTGACCCTTTAACGGTGTCATAAAAGTGGAAATGCCAGTTATCGTTGCTCATGTTGCCTAAACTTGCGCCGATACCGCCCTGAGCCGCAACCGTGTGCGAACGGGTTGGGAATACTTTGGTCAAAACGGCAACTTTCATGCCTGCTTCTGCCAAATGTAGTGAAGCACGCATACCTGAGCCGCCACCACCAACGATGACTGCATCGTAGTTTAGCGTCTTAATATTACTAATGGTATTATCTTGTCTAGTTGCCATTACGGTTTTCCTAATGCCTATTAATGCTTAGAAGTAAATAAAAAGGCTGTCTCAAAATCATCCTATTGCTGGACAAAACACTTTATTGTCTTGCCACTATTTGCAATTATCAAAGTGAATGACGCTCACAACCTTTAACCACCTAATTTGCATATCTATCGTTATATTGGGTTCGCTCACTGACTAAACCATAGCGCACCTATTATATAAGTGACTGGCTAAGTCAATGATGTCCAACGCTATGATTGGCTATGACTATTTTTGGCTACTAACGGATGACTTTGACATTTGCTAGTCACGTCCGTTATTGTTTATAGATAAATCAAGTTACAGATAAATAAATATTATCAATACATAGTCTGTTCAATATAATATGGATACAAGGAGGGCAAGTCACCAGAACTACAAATAGTAGGCTAAGCGAGCCTGACACCGTATCCAGATTATAGGGGATTGGCTATCGTTAAACAGCAACCACACCGAAACCAGTACCCCAAAAAATCATGATGCCCCAAAATAGAAACACTAAAATAGCGATAATCATCAATGACTGTAGCACTAAGCGTAAACCTGCTGCGCTTGAGCCCAATTTGCCAGTAGTGATATAGTCGGTGAACACGGTCCACATACCAACCCAAGCATGACCAGCTAGGGCAAGTACCGCCACCAAGCTAAATAGGCGCATAGGTAAACTGGTCATAAATGATGACCACTCAAGATAAGTAACATCGCCGTGCGTCAAAAAGAAGCCCAGCAATACCACACTATAAACGGCTAAAACGACAGCGCTAATACGCTGGATAATCCAATCGCGTGAGCCTGAACCTGTCAGACCAGTCGCACTTTTGATTCCTGAATCATTTTTTATCATTAGAACATCACCCATACAAATGACGCGACAATTAGAATCGCTGCAATCACAAAACTAACCATAGACGCAGTGCGACCAGATTTTAGCTCTTCGTTCATGCCCATATCAGCAAATAAGTGCTTGATGCCCATCACAAAGTGATAAGCAATCGCAGCAACAAATATCCATGCTAAGAAGCGCACAAGTACATTGTCAAATACGGTTGCAAAGCTCTCAGCCGAAGCCAATGAGTTCTGTAGTAACCACAGCATGACAGGAATCAATAAAAATAAAATAATGCCAGAGATACGATGCAAGATAGAGGCGATCGCAATCGGTGAGCGATTAACGCTAATCACTTGGCTTAAAGGCAGATCAATAGGTCGGTTGCTTTTCACAGCGGGCATCCTTTTTGCGGTTATACTCCTGTATCTGCTATCAACGCTTGATATCACTGATGTCGATTAAGCATTGAGCAACACACGAGACGAATAAAGTAAGGAAGAGCTAGCTGACTTCGTTTAGTTTGCGCTAAATATGAAGAAAGGATCGTGGGGTACAAGGTATTGATAAACTGTTTAATATCGCTCGTCAAATCGACAGGTCTATAAAACAACCCGTCTATTATACAACAAAGAAAATAAACATGAGTAAGATCGATTAACTAGTCTATTTTTACTGGTCATATCAATAAAGACAGCGCTACTCCGTCATCGATATCAATACAGCCCTTTTATTAATAACTTAAAAATAGAACAGTTAACAAAAGCATTCAAACCATGGATTACAGATATTGTCTATCAAAACCCTAGTGCGTCGTTGCTCTGGTGCTACTCAGCCATAACCGAGTATGAATAGAAAAACGACACTACATCATGACCACTTATCAATTCGCACAAAGCGAGTGCCAGTTAAGTTCCTACAATTATAAAATGACTGGGCGATAATTACAAATTTATCCCCTAAGTAGTAAAAGGCAAACGCTGGGTTAACAAATAAATAGACAGCGGTCATACGTATTTGCCAAAATTGCTCAATTTTGAGGGAATTTGCGCCAAACTCAATTCGTCTGCTACGCATACTCTGTCTATTTTTAACCCGAATATTAATCAAACCTGCTACATTATTATCGTAAAATTCTTTAAAAATTATGCGGATAATGTAGCTGTACTTACTGTCATAAAAACAAGCTTTCTAAGCAAAATAACCAATCAGACATATTTTGATACAAAAATTACAGTGAATAAACACGACTAAACCGTGCCAATTGGTGCTATTGATGGTAAAAGTCTTTTCAAATCATAAGTAATTACTGCTAATATACCCTGCGTATTAAATGAGTTAAATACATTTTTATGATTTGACTAACGATAGACCGAGGGTATGCGTCTGTCGTAATTTTATTCTAACAAGCTAAAACCAATGGAGAGCAATTTATGGCTGACACTAATGCCAAACTAACCGTCAATGGTAAAGAATACGAGTTTCCTATTATCGAAGGTACTTTAGGGCGTCCAGTTCTAGATATTGCTGCTCTACAAGAATCAGGATTTTGGTCTTATGACCCTGGTTTTAAAGTAACCGCCCCTGTTGAATCAAAGATTACTTATATTGATGGCGGTAAAGGTGAGCTACTACACCGCGGCTACCCTATCGATCAATTGGCAAACAATGCTGAATATTTAGAAGTGGCTTATGCCTTGATTCATGGCGACTTGCCGAACGCTGAGCAAAAAGCAGATTTCTTTGAAAAAATCCGTAAGCATACGGGTGTTCATGATCAGTTGCGCAAGTTCTTTGAAGGCTTCCGCCGTGACGCACATCCAATGGCCATTATGGTTGGTGTCGTTGGTGCTTTATCCGCGTTTTATCATGAAGCATTAGACGTCAGTAACGAAGAGCATCGTGAAATCACGGCTATCCGTCTAATCGCTAAAATGCCAACGCTTGCTGCGATGAGTTATAAATACTCGCAAGGCGAACCGTTCATGTACCCACGCAATGACTTTAGCTATGCTGAAAACTTCTTATACATGATGTTTGCCACGCCTGCTGATGTTGATTACCAAACCAATGACGTCATCACTCGTGCCATGGACAAAATCTTTACTTTGCATGCTGACCACGAGCAAAACGCGTCAACGTCTACGGTACGTCTAGCTGGTTCTACTGGCGCCAACCCTTATGCGTGTATCGCTGCTGGTATCGCCGCCCTTTGGGGACCATCACATGGCGGCGCGAACGAAGCCGTGCTTGAGATGTTAGATGAGATCGGTTCAGTTGAAAATGTGCCTGAATTCATGGAAAAAGTGAAGAGCCGTGAAGTGAAACTGATGGGCTTTGGTCATCGCGTTTATAAAAACTTTGATCCACGCGCACAAGTAATGAAAGAAACTTGTGACGAAGTATTAGGCGCATTGGGCATCAATGATCCTAAGCTTGAGCTTGCCATGGCACTTGAGAAAATCGCTTTAGAAGACCCGTTCTTCGTTGAGCGTAACTTGTATCCAAACGTTGATTTTTACTCGGGCATTATCCTTAAAGCCATCGGTATCCCAACGTCAATGTTTACCGTTATCTTCTCATTGGCTCGTACTTCTGGTTGGATCAGCCATTGGTTAGAGATGCACAGCACACCGTTCAAAATCGGTCGTCCACGTCAGTTATACACGGGTGAAACGCATCGCGACTTCGTTAAAGTTGAAGACCGTAAATAGTCACTTATATTTTAGTTTTTAGAACCATAAAAAATCCCGCCATCGTGCGGGATTTTTTATGGTTCTTGTTTTATCATCAAACGCCGTAAAACCACGTCCTTCTAGGGCGTGGATATCAGGCGTCAACCGTTGTCACCTAAGATTGAACATACCTTGATAACCAAATACATTGAGATCATAATTACCCCATGAAAACGCTCAAACTACG
>NZ_CAJGZQ010000019.1 GCF_904846185.1 Psychrobacter immobilis
TCATGTCTTTGTTTTGGACACTTTTGATCACTTGCGCTCGAAAGTCTGCTGAATAGGTCATGTATTCTTCTGCCGTGTCGCTTATTTTAAAAGTATTGTATCTTATTTATAAAAGACTGACTATATAATTCAAAAGGATTTGGGGATAAAATCACCTAGACAGGTTTATCATGAGTTTTATTGCAACGCCGCTTGATTAAAATCTCCCAAGTTTGGTTCTAGGGACTTAATAGCATACCCCAGTTATCTTTTTTCAAATACAGGCTTAACAAGATCACCAAATAGTATTTGAATAATTAACCCCCATGGCTTACGCATTGATATAGATATGACTAGCTTTCAAAATGAGAAACAGACTTAGCACTACTTGTCGACGTACTTTCTATGGTATTTAAATTGCCAGTGATGCTAGCTTTAACGTTACTTGAATTGGTAGATGAGGGCGTGAGCCACAGCACCATGATCATGCCTAGTAGAACAAAAGTAACACCTACTAAACGGCCAGCATTTATCTCTTTCACCGGTAAATTCATAAAACCGTATTGGTCTAATATTAACGAAATAAGCATTTGACCTGCTATCACGCAAACAATAAAGCGAGTTGCGCCTAAACGAGGGACTAAAATTAATGCGGATGTAATATAGATGACGCCAGCTATGCCACCAAACCAGACCCACATTGGTAATTGTCCGATTTCACTCAATATGGGCGTAGGGACACGCATAGAAAGAATGACAGGTATCGCTATAAGTACACTCACCAATAGCGACAATACCGTTGCCCAAAGAGGATGTCCAAGAGCACGGCCTAATTCAGCATTACTCGCAGCTTGGAGAGGGACTAAAGCGCCAGCAACTAAGGCGATAATGGCAAAAGAGATGCCAGTAAGTGATAGATTCATATGTTTGCTCCAGATTTATTTAATTTTCTGGAATAATTATTTCATATTAAAAATTTGAATTGAAATTATTGTTTTTTTACTTCACTATTCGTTATATGAATAACTTAAGACGTATTGACCTTAATTTGCTCGTGACGTTGCACGCATTATTAGTAGAAAAGCACGTATCACGAGCCGCTCTCCGGTTACATAAAAGTCAGCCGGCAGTTAGCCACGCACTGGCCCATTTACGTACCCTATTTGATGACCCTCTATTGGTTCGACGTTCAGGAAAATTGGAATTGACTTCGCGAGCGAGCGAATTGATTCTGCCCTTGACTGATGTTCTAGAGCAGCTTGGTGCGTTGATTGAGACCCCAGAATTCAATCCTCTCAATGCGAAGCGAGTATTTCGTCTGGCTATGTCTGACTATGGCGCACGTGTATTTATGCCGAGTTTGGTGCACTCATTAAGAGTGCTTGCTCCTGGCATTGAGCTTGAGATGAGTCAAGGAAGCCGCGAAGCGATGATGGCGGATGTGTTCGATGGTGAAACTGACATGGCTTTCGGTGTATTCCCAGATAAAGTGCCAGAAGCGCTTCGTATGCACACCTTATTTGTTGAGTCTTTTGCTTGTTTAGCAGACAAAAAAACTTTGCCAGAGACTGGTATTCTCGATAAAGATAGTTGGTTGGCTCGACCGCATATCCTCGTTGCCATGCAATCAGGTGCTAATAATGAAATTGAACGCGCACTTAGTGATGCAGGGTTAAGTCGTCATGTTGTAATGACTTTGCCACATTGGGGAATTGCCAATCAATTAGTGGCTGGTACCGATCTGATTTTGACAGCGGCGCGGCGTAGCTTTGATATGACTGATAGCAACTCACAGGTTCAAATATTCGAACCGCCTTTTCCAATTGAATCATTCGACTTTAAATTGCTATGGCATCAACGCCGTGAGGGCGATGCGGCGCATAATTGGCTAAGGCAATTAATTATTAGTCTGCTCAATTCAGAACTTAACGAAGAAGTTAGCAGAACCACCTAAAACAATGACTCAGTCTAACAACGTATATACCTATCATCAATAATAGCCTGTTGATCATCAATGTGTTCATAGCGATGTTTGATCTATGCTGTTGCATATGTAGAAAATAACATTAATATTTCGATGACTGTATATCTCACTGAACGAATTTAATGAGCTGATAATTGCTGAACTGATTCAATAAGTTCTGTACCTTAATGAGGACTTGTATATTAGGCTGTAGGCTACTGATATCTTCCGTAAGGTATGGAATTAAGATTTACTTGTAATGCACATTAAGTAAGCTTTTTGAGAGTAGGTTCAATTGTTTTCGATTACGTACTATTTATCTCTATATAAAGATATTTTTATATATAATCAATAGGCAGGTTATTCTCAATTTTCTTTAATAATAAATTGAGAATAAGTAGCTCTTCCTCACTCATATTACTCATTAAGTCATTCTCCAATTGTACGTGTGATGCGACGGCTCTATCAATCAATTCAAGACCTTTTGGGGTTAGTTTGACTAATAAGCTTCGTTTGTCCTCTGGGTTATCAATGCGCTCAATAAGTTCCTTCTTTTCTAAATGCTGTAAGCGATTGGTCATCGTACCAGAACTCACCATCATGCTATCAAATAAAACGGTTGGGCTCATTAGATATGGGGTGCCTGCGCGTCGTAATGTCGCCAACACATCAAATTCCCAATGTGATATTTGATAATTTATCTTATAGTTAGCAGATAGCTTTCGCATTAATATTACTTCTAACCGCTTGATACGCCCTATAGTCTCCATTGCCAACAAACTATCAGTAGCAAATCCTTGGTTTTGCCACTGACTAATAATCTTCTGTACCGCATCTTCTTGTATACACTCTTCAGTTTGCATTGATTTACTCCTCGTTATGATCAAAACACTTATGATTTTGGAGATATTAAAAAGTCTATTTCTACTGAGAAATTGCTCATAACGATAATAATAGCAAGATTATTATCTTGACATCAAGACATTTAATGATATTCTGACATCAAGCCACATTTTAGGCCGTTAGGATATTATATGACTAAATTTACAGAACGAAATAGCTCTCCTTGTAAAAGTGTATGGCTAGTACCTTTAACTTGCCTTCTAGTTGGAGGCGCGTTACTTGGTATCTCTACCAACGTTGCAAAATATGCGGGTGAAATAGATTTGTCTCCGCTTGCCTTTTTATTTTGGTCAATTGCTGGTGCTGCCACAATCTTGTTAGTTATTGCGTTACTACGCCATGAGCTTCCACCTCTCAATAAACGCAGCTTTGAATATTACTTTATCTCTGCTTTGGTCAGCGTTGCAGGCTCTAACTTACTTTTCTTCTCCGCTATTCCCCATGTCGGTGCCGGTTTTGTAGCCCTAATCATTTCCTTACCACCGCTTCTCACCTATCTTGGGGCGCTAGCATTAGGAATGGAGCGATTTCAGACGGTTCGAGCTCTTGGGGTTGCAGCTGCACTTGCCGGTGCAGGTGTCCTAGCTGCCCGTAAATTTTCTGCACCAGATGCCAGTGTGTTTTGGATTTTGATAGCACTCTGTGGCCCTGTTTTGCTCGCTATTGGTAACCTCTATCGTACATTGCGTTGGCCGGAAGGAGCGTCTCCCAATGCGCTTGCTCCAGGCATGCTTATTGCGGCTGTAGTCTTACTTGGCGCAACAAGCCTCCTACCGAACTTCTCACTGACTGTTCCACTGGGAGGTTTCCTGCCACTTGGTTTAATTACCTTACAGGCCTTCATATTCGCCGGTCAGTTTCAATTATTGTTTCTACTTCAAAAAACGGGTGGCCCGGTTTTATTAAGCTTATTAGGATCTGTTGGAGCCATTGTAGGTGTCCCTGTCGCTGTTTTTTTACAAGGCGAATCTCCACCGGACGGGCTCATTCTAGGCGCCTCTTTGATTGCACTCGGTGTGGCACTTGTTACATGGGGTGGTATGAAAATGATGACACTATCGAAACAAAAACTTGAAGTGCCTGATAAGACCTGAATTTAAAAAGTTTGATTTCCTTTGTAAGTTTATTCAATAAGCCTGACCAACCTTAATCACACGATATAAATAACATTCTATTTAACAAAATTTAAAAGGATAAAAATATGCCGCAATCCAATTCAGCCAACCTACAACAAGCTTTCACTAAACGTCGGTCCATTTATGCTTTAGGTGGCAACTTACCAGTAAAACCACAAGCAATTATTGATATTGCTGAGCGCACAATACTAAATACCCCTTCAGCCTTCAATTCACAGACGACACGTCTGGTAGTGTTGTTTGGTAAGCAGCATAAGCAGCTATGGGATATCACTGAAACCCATTTACGTAAGGCGGTTGGCAGTAACGACTTTTCAGGTAGTAAACAAAAAATGGATGGTTTTCGTGCGGCTGTGGGTACAGTTATGTTCTACGAAGATAAGGAGGTTATACAATCGTTGCAAGATAAGTTTGAGCTATATGCTGATAGATTTCCTATTTGGGCGCAGCAAACCTCAGCAATGCATCAATATGCTATGTGGCTAGAATTAAGTGCTTTAAATATTGGTGCAAATCTTCAGCATTATAATCCACTAATCAATAATGATATTGCATCAGCTTTTTCAATTCCTAAGCAGTGGGAACTGGTTGCTCAAATGCCATTTGGTAACATCGTTGAGCCAGCTGGCGAAAAAACCTATCAGTCAGCCAGTGAACGTATCAGAGTGTTTGGACTGTAGTAACAAGGCCTTGATGCTAATGTCAGTATGTTTGGACATTCTAAAGTCAGATTTTCTCGAATATATACAGTAGACAGAGCCCTTAATTTTTACGATTTTTTAGATCTAAAATGCTAGCGTATATTTGATTATTGCTTGGTACTACTGCAAAAGATAACCAATTAAAGTTGTGATGCTGCATCGACTCATAACTAAAAAAGACACATAGCCAATAGTGTGAGGTAGGAAATGAATAAGTTTAGTCATAACCAATGGGTACTAGTCACCATAATAATACTCGTAGGTCTTAATCTTAGGCCTATTATGGCCTCCATATCTCCAATCATACCCGTGTTAGCAGATGCCATAGGAATCAATAATCAAACTGCTGGACTATTGACTACTTTGCCAGTTGCAATGATGGGCTGCTTTGCGCTTTTAGGTCCCAGAATTCAATCTAGAGTAAGCGAGTATATAGGTATATTAGTTGGATTGTTGGCGATAGCGCTTTCTTGTGGCTACCGATTTTTTGCTGACTCTACATTACTTCTACTACTGACTTCTCTCATTGGAGGCATTGGTATAGCAATCATCCAAACTCTAATGCCCGCCTATTTAAAAAGAATTGCGCCAGACAATGCTAGCGTTTTTATGGGGTTATTTACAACAGGTATTATGGCGGGGGCTGCAATATCAGCTGCTACAACCTCTCCTTTAGAAGGAGTATTTGGCTGGAATATCGCTTTATCGATTATGGCTATCCCTGCCATATTGGCAATTATACTGTTTTTCTCTGGTATGCCACATATCAAGAGCAGTAGAAACGGTTATTTACCTCTACCTATAAAATCTAAAAATGCATGGCTGTTAATGCTTTTTTTTGGCATAGGAACAGGTGCATACACATTGGTTCTAGCTTGGTTGCCACTAAGTTACACCCAGCTTGGGTGGAGTAGAGATGCTTCTGGCGCTTTACTAAGTATTTTAACGGTAGCAGAAGTAGTTTCTGGCATTTTAATTTCTATATTTATCAAAAAATTCACCGATCGCCGAAAGCCATTATTTGTCACTTTATCGCTCATATTAGTTGGTTTAATATTGCTTATCTATATCCCCTCAAAGCTTGCATTTTTAACCGTTATAATTTTAGGTTTAGGGATTGGTGCTTTATTTCCTTTATCTTTAATCATAGCGCTTGATTACGCCTCTAACGCCAAGCAAGCAGTGACTTTATTAGCTTTTGTGCAAGGTGGTGGATACTTAATTGCTTCAGTATTCCCGTTCATGGCAGGTGTTTTGATTGATGCTTCAAGTGAGTTAACGGGAGCATGGATTGGAATGATTATTGGGGTTTTACTGTTATTCACTATTTGTAATAAATTCTCTCCACAAGATTTTGTGGTTCGTTATTAGTATACTTTAAGATAAAAGTAGGAACTAAAAGAAAGGATATATTCTAATTATGGACACCAATTTATTTGAGCTATGCTCAAGGTATTATATCTAGCCAAACCTTCATAGTAATCATCTAACCAGTTGAATTTAAAAGGCACTACGGTCTTACCCGTTTTATCGATGACGCCATACTTATCATTTTTACTGACGACTACCCTACCATCACTGAAATCGCCTGCCGTTTGGTAAGCATAGGGTATGACCATTTTACCCGTTTTATTCATATAGCCATATTTACCGTTTTTATAGACGGCAACCAAGCCTTCTTTAAAGTCACGATAGTCAATAATCACCCCATAAAAAAGCGGTGCTTGATGTTCAACCGGTATGACTAGTTTGCCAGCTTCATTGATATAGCCTTGCATGTATAAATAGTCTTCGTAATCCTCAGCGCCATCGTAACCTTTGACCATACCCATTTTCATTAATGAGACACGAGCCATGCCCTCAGAGAAATTGCCATAACTATAATATTCTGCAGCTACAAAACCCTTCCCGTTATCATTTTTATAGCCACACTTAAAATCATTATTATTCTCTACCTCAAAACTCTGCAATGCGGCCACAGCAGGTAATATCGCAAATACGCCACAGAGACCTAAAACCAGTGACGTTTTTTTATTATATATTTTCATCTTAATCTCGGTTATAAGGTGTGGAAGCGATATAGCATTGATAAAAACTGGCCTATATAACACTGCTACTATGGGTATTAAATTTAGGGGTTCCTATGTCACTCAAGCAATTAAAAGGGATGCCACTGCTACATGATTCACACAACCATTGGCAACGTTTTCTTAACACGGCAGATAAGCTGTCAGGTGCAGTATTTAACCAAACCGCGCTGTCTTTAGATGCTGCTTTAGCAGGGCAGGGAGTTGCGATTACTTGTCAGGCGTTCGTACAAGCAGATTTGTCTGCGGGGCGTTTGGTACAAGTTAGTAAGTTAGATTTAACTGTTGAGCCTGATTACTACCTTATTCGTAAACGCACATCAGTATCACGACCTGCTGTAGATGCGGTATGGGAGTGGTTTATTGAAAACTTGGTTATTGGTTGATTAGTCTGTAATAGCTATACCCCAAGGAAACCAGCTACTTCACCCTTCAAACCTATTAACATACCACTTATAACTGAACAGCACCAGTACCGTCGAAGACCCGATATGTCTAGCTGCCTTGCAGTCAGTGAAACATTGCTGTTGTTGCCTTCTATTTATTTAACAGCTTCAGCTTTGGAAACTGTACTATAGACTCTGGTTTTCTTAGTCATGATAAACTCCTCATAGAGTCGTTAGTTTACCAACTTCTTCTCCAAGATTCCTTCAGCATAGCTCACCAGCACCACTGAGTATTTCTTTGGACTCTTGCACTCATAAAAGCTAGTCTACTATCTATACTAGCATCACATTGCTGTATGCCTTAATAGTCATGTAAACTACAATTGAGCAGAGCCGATGCAGTGCTACTCATACTCATTGCACTGATCGCTAAAGATCCTGAACCAATTTCGAGGAAACTTCGTCTATCCATGACTATCTCCTTATTGTAATTTTGAAAATACAAATTTTTATTAGCCTTATTTTTATTAGCCTTATTTTTATTTAAATAAGTATGAGATTCAATAATAAGATACACCTACTCCTTAAGACGTTCGCCAATACACCTTCATAACCATATCTTGGCGAGATAAATCAAACTTAGTTTTTAATTGGCGCCTTAATATTTTGGCATCAGCTGCGCTAAGCGCGCCCCAAACCTTCTCTATAAGAATAGAGCCGTCTTCTAAACGTGTATCTATAGCTGAGACAATAGCATCAGGAAGATCAATAGAAGGTGTATTCAAAATATGCACTATATTGTCTTGTTTAAAACTATTTATCTCTGCCAATGTCTGACTTAATTCGATCTCTTGTAGATAAGACAGCTCTGCACCATCATTCGTCATGACAATGACGATTGGCGCTATCGGATTTTGCCAATTTTCTAATAAATTAGCGACTGTCGGCATAGAGGTTTCGTCGCAGATAAGCAGGCACTGACCCTCATTTAAATGCGCAATCTTTTCTGGATAATCGCGTACACTTTTAAGCTGTGTTCCTGCTTGAACCGCTCTCGCCCAATTACCGCCAGGTGTATCACCATGAATATAAGTATCCACCCAACCTTGTATTTGCTGAGTTTCTGCATCTTGCCATGCTTTTCGCAAGGTATAGTAACGCTGTAATTTCTCCGAGGCGGCGGCAGAGTTATGACTAATTGATACGTCAGTATTCATTTCAAACAGATAGGCGTATCCTGCATGATTCAGTGGCGTATCAGCAGGTGCAGCGACTACCAATCGGAACATATTCGGGCTGGCGTAATAACCATCAATCACAGTGAAATAACGCTCTTGCTGTTTTATCGCGAGCTTGCCAAGTTTCTTTGAAGCCACTTGCAAAAGGTTAATATATTGCGACTTCAAAGTAATGGTTTCATCAATCACATTTTCAAATTCAATAAAAAACTGGCTGATGCCATCAGATAACATTTCTACTTTGTGATTTGGCAAAGCTTCTACATTTTGGACTGATGCTTCGAGCAATAATCCATTGCTATAAACCTCTGCTACCACAACTGCCATATCATTACTGAGCTTGGTGTCAGCAAATGCTTCTACAAACAGCGCCAATTCGTCTTGGTGTTCATCATTGACATGGTTCATGAACTTTATTTTAGCTACCATGGGTAATGGCACTTTGTCTGTATGATGTTGATCAAAAACTTGGGACATAATGCACCCTTTATAAAAAGTTGGTTTTATAAAAAAGACAAGGCGCATGATTCACTTAATCGCCTGATCCATTAATATTGTGTGATAACAATACTTTTAACTAGAATCAAAACTAGAACTTATAAGACAGCGACGCTTTTACTTCACGCTCATCACCTGGCATATTAGAGGTATTGAGTGAGCCGACGCGGACATAACGGTCTTTATTTAACAGGTTATAAACGTTTAATTGACCGGTATTGAGGTCTGTTTGATATCACTATCTAGATAGCTATAACCACCAGATACCTGCAACTTAGGCATAATGATAATCAGCCTCTCTATCAGAATAGCGAATACCGACACTTATGACACCAGCACTAGCCAGACGATGCTCAAAATCAGCAAACACATCATGGCTCTGACTGTTAAAGTCGTTCCACTTAGCCCCATAAAAATCATTATTAGGTAGGGAGATTAAAGATTTATCAGCAAAGGTAGGCAGACCATTATTGGGGGTGATTTGTCGATCTTACATCAAATAACCCAGACCAAATTTACTGGTATCATTCAATTGCTTATCAACACTGACGTAGGTCGTACCGTTTTGATTGTATTTACCACAGATGTCATCAACTACTGAATTGGAGCGCTGATTGTATTGCAGCACCGTGCGACCAACGAGACTGTCATCGGCGCTCAAGCTGCCCTGAAGACCAGCAGATACGCCATAGCATTCTGGATTGCTAATATTGGCTTTACCACGCTTTCGAACCAAATTCACCACACCGCCCACCTCTGACGCTGAGTTAAACAAGCCAGAAGTTCCGCGCATAACCTCTACTCGGTCAAATGCGGCTAAATTAGGCAAGGTGTCATTGATACTTGCCATGGGAGATGCGAGCCCATCAATACTATATTGATCATATTCATAACCACGAGAGTAAATAGATGAGCGCCCATCATCATCTTTCAGAACTCGTAAACCGGTCGTGCGCTTAGCAATTTGGTCTAACGTATCAAGATTTAAGTCATCAATTTTTGCTTGGGTGATCAAACTGATAGACTGGGGAATATTTTCTAGATAATCTGGTATCTTGGTACCGACCGTCGCGACATTGTCATTATATAAGTCATTATCTTCACTTGGATCAATGGCATATAAAGGATTCACGGTTACCACAATCGTATCTAAAGTGGTACTAGGCAATGCATCAGCACTATCTTCTGATTCAGCCGCTATCGCTGGTGACATAAAGAGTAAAGATAATATAGAATAGCACAGCGGTGACAGTCTAAAATGCGAGGATTGATTTGAGGTATTATGAACCACGTTAGTATTCCTTAAAGCCATAGTAGATAACCCATTGGGTTTGTTAATGGCATTAAAAACAGATAGCTATTAAATAAAAACAACTCTAACTTCATCTAGTGAAGTCAGAGCCTGCTCTTACCGGTTAGCACTCAACAACTAAAATCCTCTAGCATTATCACTAGTAGCGGTATAAAAGATATTGAAGGCACTATTAGCGCCAGTTTTGACAACTTTACCGTCTACCGTTGCACTGGCTTCGAAATTAACACCACCACCTGCACTTTCACCGCTAGCAATGTTCGGCAAGGTCAGTGAATGCACGACCACTTTCTTATTGGTAATGGGTGTTTCTGCTTTGGTTAATTTTGTACCCCGTGGTTTGACCACTTCGCCCTCTGCAACGACTTTCGTTAAATCATCATAAATAATATCGAAATCTAATAATTGTGCCTGATCAAGTTTTGCTTGTCCGTTGACAACAGGAATACCAACAAGAGACTTGCTGCCACGGTGAATCATGCGATTATCGATAACTTTACCATTATCTAGTTTTCTGGCTTCTACAGCGACTGAATTGGTTCGAGCCATCAACATCACTTTATAACCTGGTACCGCAACTTTACCTTTTCCATCAAAAATATCTGCGACCAATTCTGGTGCATTTTTCGCTTTATTGATGACTACTCGAGCAGAGTTTTCAGAAACGGGATAGTCTTTGCCGTCAATCGTCAAATAACGACTATCGGCATAGTTGCTTTGCGTTTTCATGAGACCGTTGGTCACAGAATGAGAGGTAGATACAGGCGTTACGCTCGATGGTGACATCGTATTTTGACATCCTATAATCCCTAAAGATAACAGCGCAATAGATAAAACTGAAAATTTAGATAATAGATTTTTGCTGAAACATGACTGAGTTGAACGTGACATAATTTAATCTCATAAGAAGGATTTTTGTGAAATGCAGAACTACTAGAAAAAAATTGTAATTGATAACGATTATCATATGCATTATTATTACGATAATGTAACTAGTTGTCAATCCTTATCAAGGATATAAAATACATTTGTTAATTCTCTTACAGTTTTCATATAAGCAATACTATGCTCAAGGCTTTTTGAATATGATAAAGGATAGGTATGTCAAAATTTCAGACAAAATTTTCAATTATAACGATAACCATAGCAGGAGTAATGATGTCACCAAGCTATGCTAAACCTGACTTGACCAAGACAGTAGATATGAGCTTATTGCATGCCAAAGATACCGGATATCGTTTCGTATATCATACCTTCATTAAATCTGCACCAGAACTACCCTCCTCTAGCGTAACAGATTCACAATTGAAAACGCTGAAAGCCTATGCAAAACCTCGTCATTATCAAGTATGGTTAGCTATTCCTGAGCAAACAACCGATCATCAACTCTCTAACAATTCTGTAAAAACTCCTAGTAAATTACTTTATATACTGGATGGTAATGCGGCTATTGATGATTTAGATACAGAAACGCTGCACGCCTTATCCAAGTCTACGCCAAAAAAATCAGCGCCTGCTTTAGTCTTTATAGGTTACCAAACACCTTATCGCTTCGATGTCGATGCCCGCGCCTACGACTATACCCCACCATTATTAGCCAACACTATAGATAACAGTGCGTTTACAGAAGAAGGTAGAGAGCGATTAAATGGTGGTGCAGAGCATTTTTATGGGCTGATAGAAAAAGAAATTAAGCCGTGGGTATATGAGCAGCTAGGCGAAAAACCAAAGCAAGAAGCGATTTGGGGACACTCTTACGGTGGTTTGTTTGTATTGTATAATTTGTTCAAGCACCCTGAAGCTTATCAGCAGTACTTCAGTGCTGATCCTTCGCTATGGTGGCAAGATGGAGAGATGATTAACTATTGGCAAGCGTATCAAAACCTTCCTGAAGCGCAACTTGCAGATATATCCAATAATAAACACAAACAAATACGACTCACTTTTAGTCACTCTGCAGAGCAAACCACTATCCCAGTAGTAGTGCCCACTCTGATGAGTAAAAAAGAATTCGCCAAGGAAGTCTGTGACCACTTTGAGAAGAGTTGTAGTTATCAGTTTTACAATCAATCACACGGAGAAGTATTTACAACCTCTCTATTGGAGAGCTTAAAACGTTTCTAAGACTGACTTTTCATAGAAAAACTGTAGGCTTATTCTTATGGATCTATAGCAGATATTTTAAAACCTATACTTTAAGACTCTTCAACTCCCCCTATCAATTGGAATGATACCTATTTCTTAAAAAATCATTACCTTAATAATTATGGTTTAGACCTCCTAGCGATGAGTGATTTTAAGATTGAGTATGTTCAAGATACATTTAGCACTCAGACCTTATCTACTAGATAAGAAAAACCTCGCTAGGTTACCCAAGCAAAGCGGGAGAGAAAGGTTGTTATGATATTTATGTTTATTATTATCTTATTTGTATTTAATAATAGCGGGATTGATTATATTGAAAGCCAACTCTGCTAAATAGCTCCTAGTTTTCATTACTATTCATTTACAAAGACTATTTTGTTCAGCCCTGCTTGACTGGCTACCGCCAGTACCTGCGCCACCGTCTCATATCTACTTTCTTTATCTGCTCTAAATAGCACGGAAGGGTCTTTACCAGCTCCACTTTGCTGTTGTAGACGCACCCCTAGTTCTTCCATACTAATAGGATCGCTATCCCAAAAAATACCGGCATCTTTATCAATACTGATTTGGATTGCTTCAGGTGGCTGCTCATTGATTAGCGCACTGGTCTTGGGTAAATCAAGCGGTACTGTTGGGTTCAAAACAGTCGCTGTCAATAAAAAGATAATCATCAATACCAACATGATATCAATAAGTGGAATGAGGTTCATCTCATTCATACTTTGGACGTCATCATCACCTAACTGAAATGCCATAATATTCTCAATCGTGTATCCGTCTTATACAAAATCATAAACTTTTGCTTGAAAAAAACCATGCAGTCCTACTGTTTACAACAGCTTTATAAATAAAAGCTAGCACTGCTACTGTTGATAAGCTTCTTGTTTATCAGTATGAATACTACTATTGCCATGAGCACTCTTGCTACCAGTGACATTAGTGGTTATACCCTGCTTTTCAGCTACATTATGAGGCTCCATTGAAGTTTGTATTGCTGCTAAATCAACAGACTGCGCCAATAAATCATGGGCTCTATCATTGGCATGGTACATTACCCGTCGATTGATACGTACGGCAAGGTTATAAAACACCACTGCTGGAATTGCAACGGCAATACCGAGACCTGTCATAATGAGCGCCTCGCCAACTGGCCCTGCCACTTGTCCAAGTCCTGCTTGCCCACTGGTACCGATATTATGTAACGCGTGAAAAATACCCCACACTGTACCAAATAACCCAATAAATGGCGCGATTGCTGCGGTTGTACCTAAAATAGGTAGGCCGCGTTCGCTAGCAAAACGGTAACGTCCGATATGCTTTAATAACGCTTGCTCAATGACTAATCGACGCATAGCAGCATCAGAGTTAATCACAGCTGAACGCTTCATCTCAACCTGCTGACTCAAATCATCAGCAACACAGGCGGCCAATTTTCGGCTTTGTAATATGCGAATAATACCAGTTACCCAAGAGAGCACCGATAAGACCAATAGCAAGAAAAACAAGCTTTTGGTCACCAAATCGCTGTATTGCCAGTAGCTTGTAAAGTCCATATCAGACTCCTTAATATGTTATGCAATCATATGAGTTCGTTGCGAGTACCGCATATCGACTTATTATGAAAAATTATAAATAGTGATGCTTTGAAAATAATGGGCCTGGTAAATAACTAACTTTTACGGCACTGCATAACTGATAGGTAAAGTCACATTACCCACCACTGGTACGCCGTTCTTCGTAAAGGGTTTAAATTTACCAGAACGTACTTGTTGCTGAGCTTCTCTATCGAGTGCAGCGTTGCCAGAAGATTGCGCTAAGCTCACATTATCAATGCCGCCTTGCTTATTAACTTGTAATATCAAAACCACCCTAAAGGTTTCGCCTGATTTGGCAGCTCGTCTGGCACGAGCAGGAAAACTAAAACTCGGTGCTGAGGCCCAGTTAGCGTTAGTGGCAGTAAAATTGACTGGGGTATTACTTGCGGCGGCGGCAGCTTGTTGATTGGCTTTCTCACGAGCAGCGGCTTGTGCGGCTTCTCTTGCAGCTTTGGCATCGGATTCAGCTTGCGCTTCACGATCTGCCTTTGCTTTGGCATCTGCTGCCGCCTGAGCCTCTCGCATAGCTTTGGCATGCGCTTGTTGAGTAGCCTTTTCAGCCTGTGCTGCCAATATCTTACGTTCGTTATCGGCTGCTAAAGCGCTTGCTTGAGCTGCTGCTTCTGATTCTTGTGATTTTATTGGTTGTTTGATGACAGGCTTGCTCTCTACTATTTTTGTTGTCGCAGGAGCTGGTTTAGTATCAACCTGAGGCTTTGATGTCTCTTTTTTCACAACTGGTTGCACGGCTTTTTTAGGCTCTGGTTTTGCCTCAGGTACGCTAACAGATTGTGGTTTAGGCGCTTTAATAGGTTCGACTTCTGCGACTGCCGTCACCGGCTCTGCAATTGTCGTAACTTCTGACACCAACTGTATTTCTATAGGCGGTGTTATTTCAAGTGGCTTAATAGTAATCACAGGGGTTTTGACCATCACCAATGCAATTGCTGTCAGCAAATGTAATGCGACAACACAACCCATAACTGTTGATGTTAATTTAAGTGATGGCACATTGAAACTTGTTGAACCCATAACAGCCTAATAAGTCTATGAAATAAAATTGTAATAATAATGCAAACGATAATTATTATCAATAAATTTCTTTTAAATATTAATTCCTGCTTACCAAACTACCCTCTCTCATCTTAATAGATTTAAGAATAATTCTTACTACCACTAAGGTATTACTTAAAAGTCTTGATATAGTTAAATGCCTCAACCTATGAAACCAGATAAGCCAAACAATGACAATAATTCTCATTATCATTGATAAATACTGTTAACTACTTTATGATAATCGCTGTTTAATCTTTTGAACTTTAAAAAGTTCAAGTAAGCATCAATCCTGAAGTAGTCAATAGCCTTAAAGACAAATTAATTTGCGAAGAGCTCCATTATGAATACTGCTATGCAGCCTCTTTACTAACCACCCCATATTTTGCAGTCATTTGATTAATCAACTTTCTATAACTTGCAATATAATGAGTTACTTATGTTTACTAATTTACTATCTATACCAGTGCCCGTATTCAAACGTTTTTTATTAACAACTATGATGGCAACATTAGTAGCTACCGTCAGCTTGACAGGCTGTACCTCACCCGACTCTAGCGATTCTGAAACTGCAACGATTACAACAGAGAATGAAACGGCAGATACCGTATCGAATACTACTAATAATGGCGAATCTGCCACTAGTATAAAAATTGATACTGCAAAAGGTGAGATGAGCTTACCAGTTAATCCGTCACCCATTGCAGTATATGACATGACGTTAATGCAAGATTTAGCGGCTCTTGAAGTACCTATTCAAGGTATGCCAAGCAATATGTTGTTAGACAATCTGCAAGCAAAAAATCAACCGGAGCCAAAAGAAGTAGGTACCTTGTTTGAGCCGGATCTTGAAGCCTTGAATGCACTACAGCCACAGGCAATATTGATTGGAAGCCGCACTGCTAAAAAATATGATGAATTGTCAAGCATTGCTCCTACTCTTGATATGAGTGTCGATACGGCCGATATTTATGAATCGAGCAAACGTCGCTTATCTGACTTAGGCGCCTTATTTGGTAAAAGCGAGCAAGCGGCAAAACTGCAAGGTGACATTGATGGTCTGTTAGCAGAAACCAAAGCTGCCACCAAAGATAAGGGTACAGGCCTAGTCGTCATGGTCAATGGCAATAAAATGTCAGTATATGGTACTGAGTCACGCTATGGTTTTATTCATACCGTACTTAATATCCCAATAGCAGATAATCAAATTAAAGATGGTAATCACGGTCAGCCAATCTCGTTTGAATACATCCAAAAAACCAATCCAGACTGGTTATTCGTCGTCGATCGCAGTGCCGCCATTGGTGAAGATGGTGCTGGTGCCAAAGCCGTATTAGACAATCCATTGGTCGCGCAAACCAACGCATGGAGTAACAATCAAGTGGTTTACCTTAGCCCAGACTCATATCTTGCCTTTGGCGGTTATTATCAATGGATGCAGGATTTGACGACCATTAAAAAGGCTTTTGCTAACGCTAAATAAATGATGCGTTAAATAAGTAATATGCTAAACAAGCAACATGTTGAATAAGCGTCATTCGTTTTTAGGCAACTGTCATCACTGTCAGTTGCCAACCCTCACTTTAAGCCAGTAGCTGATATGCCGTTATTTTCCTCTCGTGCGCAGACCAGCGTCAAAGCCCGCCCTACTTTACCAACCGCATCAACGAGTTGGCAAAAAAGCGCAAGCCGTGGTCTCAGCTCTAAAAATCGCCGTGCTTCTATATCGCCGTAGGTCATCAACACGGGCAGCTTCATTATTATGGGGTCTTGTTTCGTAGCTTATCCGCCTTAATTGCACGGCTGATCAATCCTGATGATTTTGTCGTTGTGCAATCTGCCAGTTACGCGCAATTTAATACCGTCAATCCGCAGCTACTTGGCATTAGCTTTATTATTTGTGCCATTAGCGCGCTATTTATCTGGCGCTGGCGTTATCAATGTGATGTATTGATGCTTGGCAAATCACAAGCCATTAACTTGGGTATCAATTACCAACGTCTAGCGTTTGGGCTATTAACGGTCATTGCGGTATTGGTCGCCACGGCAACCTCATTGGTCGGTCCAGTGACCTTCTTTGGGCTGTTGGTTTGTGCGCTAACCAATCGTATCGCTCGCCATATGTATCACAGCGAGCGTCTGATATTGGTCAGTTTGGTGGCGATGATTTGCTTGGTACTCGGTCAGATGATATTTGAGCAATTATTGGGCATGGCGGGTGTGCTATCGGTGGTGATTGAATTGGCTGGTGGTTTGGTATTCTTAATATTGATTTTTATGACTCAGCGTCGTTAATATCGTGCTTATTTAATAGTCATTGACCTAGTAGCCAATCATCTAAAAACCATTGATATATTAATGAAAAATTAGATCCTTTGTAAAAATAAGAACCACTATGATTAAACTCAATAACATCTCGTACCATATTGGTAAACAGCAAATTCTTCATGACATTACGTTGTCGTTACCAAGCGCCCAAGTGATTGCCCTGATTGGTCCCAATGGCGCAGGTAAATCTACCTTATTTTCAGTCATGGCGCGCTTGCAACCGCTACAGTCGGGACAAGTCAGTTTCGCTGTAGATAATGAGGAACGTGATATTGTTAGCTGTCATGCGCGAACTTTGTCTAAAACTGTGGCGATGCTTGGACAAGACAACCAAGTGCAAGGGCGACTGCGCGTGCATGAGCTGCTGATGTTTGGGCGTTATCCTTATCATCAAGGGCAACCGACGGCTGATGATCAGCAAAAAGTGCAAGAAATTATCGAACGTTTTGAGCTTGCGCCGTTAGCCGAGCGTTTTTTATCGACACTATCGGGTGGTCAGCGTCAGCGGGTGTTAATTGCGATGATTGTTTGCCAAGATACGCCGTATTTATTGCTCGATGAGCCACTGAATAATTTGGATATGTACCATGCTGGTCGCCTGATGCGTGAGCTGCGCGAGTTAAGCCATACTCAGCAAAAAACCGTGGTCATCGTGCTGCACGATATCAATCAAGCCGCACAATTTGCCGATACCGTGGTCACGATGAAAGAGGGTCAGGTAATGGCTGTCGGTCAACCTGCAGAGGTCATCACCCAAGCAACTATGAAGGATCTGTATAACGTTGACGTGACCGTCTTGAATCATCAAGGTCGTCCAATTATCGTTGATAGCTTATAACCCATTATCTAATAAATTAAAAAAATGAGTCCATATAAGAAATGCTGTTCATAAAATATAGGTAATATTTTAATAGAAATGACTGTTAACTATTTTTTCAACCGAATTCAATTAAGAACTACAAGATGATGGCTATGTGTTATCTGTTTTAATGATTATTTGTAAGATCATAAGCAAGATTGGTTGTACAAATCAAAAGGTCTGAACAATTAGTTCAGACCTTTTTGCGTCTTAAAGAAAATACTGTATCTAAAGATTAGAAATCAAAACTAACATCAAAGACATAAGCACGGCCTGGCTCATTAAAGGTTCGAGCACCCGCATTGGTACCCGTGCCTTCGCGCTTAATTTGCTTATCAAATAGATTTTTAATCCCTGCGCCAACAGTAATACCGTCCGTCAAGTTATAGCGCGTGCTGATATTTGCCAGCGCATAAGGCTTACGGTCAAGATTTAAGGTGGTGAGTTCATCACCAGTAGTGACCGAAACTTCTGGCGCTTCAATACGGCCATAATAGCTGACGCCTAAGTCGGCATTCCAGCGAGGGGTAATGTCCCAGTTAACATTGGAGTTGACAGTAAATTTAGGAATTAGCGATAGCGGCTCACCCGTATCTTTACGTTCTGAACGCAGATTTCCCGTAACGTTGGTGTACCAAGAGAGTGCGTCAGTCACTGGAACTGTGACAAAGCCTTCAAGACCTTCAATAATGGCTTCCCCTTGGTTTTCCCATTGGAAAATAGAGCGGTTCGTTGCACCATCGACTGCCACCCTGTCTACACCTGCACCAATACGGTTATCATAGGCGTTATGATAATAAGTCAATCCAGCATTCACTCCTGTACCATCATCATAAGTAAAAGTCAGCTCTTTGTTCCAAGAAGTTTCATGCTCAAGATCAGGATTTCCCAATACTTGACAGCCTCTTTGATCTTCAGGAACCCAAGAAGGACAGCCATTGCCTCTAGTGTAGTAAATATAGTTAGAGTCTAATAAATAGAGGTCAGGCGCCTTAAAGGCACGGCTTACACCTGTTTTTAATGACCAGTTAGGGCTAAAGTCCCAAGTAGTATTTATACTAGGCGACCAATTACTACCAGCTTCGCTGTGGTAATCAAAACGTAGCCCTGGGGTCACGTACCAATCTGGAGTAATTTGGTAGTTATCTTCTACATAAGCACCGACAAGATAGGCATCTGATTTTGGATCGCGCTTAGCAGGATCGGTTTCGACATCACCGAAGTCAAAACCATCATCAAAGGTTAAGTCAGACACTAAAGGATTGGTCAGTTTTTCACCGCGGAATTCAGCTCCTGCAGTCAAAGTATGACGGTCAAAAAATACATCCCATTCTGATTTGGCGTTTAGTGTGTCATAGGTTGCTTTGTTCCATTGATAATCCTCTCCTTCGACAGGCGGTTTAATTTGACCTTCACCGCCACCCGCGGTACCCTCTGCCAAACGCTCATTATTAGTACGGCTAAACTCTAAGTAGCTGTTGCTACGAGTATTATCATAGTCACCGCGGTGCGTGATGGCAGCACCATAGCGTCGCATCTTATTGGTAGATTCTCCAGCTAAGGTTTCGACCAAATCATTATTGATATTTTGAAATTGTGAGTCGCCCGCCCAGCGATTATCCTGGGTACTATAGTTGACTTCAAAACCTACCGTGTTCATCGCATCCATAGCGTATTCAAAAAGCTGGCGGACATCTATATTTTCGACACCCTCAACCCCAGCTGCAATAGAAGCTGCTGGTCCGTCACGCCCATCAACAATTTGGGCGTCTTCGGCATTGATATAAGGGTCATCACCTTCACTGTCGTGGTAGCCAAGCGTGGTACGGAAGGACAGCTTGTCGCTTAAAGAGCCAGCCATATTGATATTGGTGCGCCAGTCTTTACCTTCCAAGTCACTTTCTGGGGACTCATAGTGACCGGTGACCGAAAACTCTTTTTTAGTAGGCGCTTTGGTGATGATGTTGACTACCCCGCCCATACTACCAGAACCATAGCGAGCCGCGGCTGGACCACGCAATACTTCGATTCGTTCAATAGCGCTCGGCGGCACCCATTGCGAGTCTCCACGGGTATCTTGCTCGCTAGCCCTACCAGGGCGAACGGCATTGCGAGAAGTAACAGGACGGCCGTCGATTAAAATCAGCGTGTTATTCGGGCCCATACCACGTAGATCAATCTGGCGCTGGTTACCACGCTGACCAGAAGTTGAGGAGCCAGATAGGTTCACCCCAGGCATTTTGCGCACGATCTCTGCAATATCATTGGAAACAGAAGCTTTTTTGATAGCCTCTTCACTAATCACTGAAAGCCCAGCTGCTTGTTCGAGCTCCTCTCTTGCCGCCTTAACAACAATGGTATCTAGCTCAACAGAAGGCATTGCCTGCTGTTCATCAATTTCTTGCGCTGCTATTTGTGGTACGTTACGGCTATCTATCTCAGCAGCGAATGCAGTTGTACTCAAAATAGAGGCGATAGCAATGCCAAGCAAAGCTTTGCCAGTCGCTAAGCGTAACGGCTTTGGTAGGTAAAGAGCATTTATAGAAGCAGAAGAAATTGGTAATGTTGGCATAGATGAAAATCCTAGAAATATTTAGTGTTTACCAATACTTTGCAAATTTTCTGATAGAGCAGATTCGCTATAACATTATGGGTAAGCACTAGAAAAGCATGCAAAAGTGGTTATTTTTTAATGTTATAACAACAGAATAAATGAAGCATTGATATCGATAAGACCTTGAAAATAGAGCACGCAAAGAACTGATCGATGCTTATTAATAAAGAGTGCACACTTTAGCAACATTATAAAAATAATGCAAATACTAATGATAATAGTTATCATTAGTATTTGCATTATTTTTATATATACTAAGGCAGTTAACCACTACACCTATCTTCATATCATGTAGCTAAAGTTTCCCAAATTGAGGTCTACGGATTTGACGGGATAGGTCACTTGTCACGCCTCTTCTATATTTCTAAAACGCGTATTTCTTAAATAAGAAGTGGAGATTTTTTTTGTCTAATTTTCTAGAATTATAGTCATACTTAGGTCGTGTCCTCAATTCAATCGATAGTTATCTAAATGGGTTAAAAATGAGGACACGCCCTAGTATTCGTAAGTTTACATCGCATCTACATAATTAAGAGTAATAAGCGTTCTGTTGAAATATATAACGCTAAAATCAACCAGACTAAGGTGCTTGATTTTTTAGGTATCAAAAGTTTTTAGGCATGAAAAAGCCAAGACAAGCTTGGCTATTCTCATATATCATAAAGTCACTTGATTAGCATAAGTTTATCTTGATAATTTTTACTGCATAAATTACCGCTTTAACGATCAAACCCAACCCGCTTCCAAAAGCTGCTCAGTATTACTTATTTTGAATTCATGATATAGATTAAAAAATACTGCGGGGTCTTCAATGTTATCGAGCAACTCGCGTTTATTGAGCGCCACAAACATCGCCAGTGCATAAGCCGCACAATGGATAGACTTTTTAGGATTGAACTCACGATCCGTAAAGGCTTGATATTGCATAACCTCTTCATGCAAATGCGGGTTTTGCTTTAGGGCATTCACATAGAGCCAATCATAAAATGTGGTCAATGGCTCTACGCTCCACTCCATGCCAAAATAATTATAGCCAATCAGTTCACCCGAGGTCATTAAGCGCTCGTCCTTTCTGGCTTGTCTTGGCGGCGCACTTAACAAGTCAGTATAGGGACCACCATCCTCAAAAACCATACTGCTTTGAAAGGCATTTTCGACACTGTACTGCTGCCCATCTTGTTCATTTGTTAGCTTCAAGCTCAATGGACTCAGCGGAAAACTCAATTTATTGCCAGACTTGCTCGATAGCTCAAGGACATGACTAAACCCATACTTTTTGCGAATGACTTGATGCATATCATTGATGGATTTTTTCTTTTGGCGACTGGCAAACCCCACATGCCGCTCAAACCTAACCATGTCTGTTTTTACCAGATTGTCACTGTTGGTTCTCGGCATAAATACGGGTCTGTGTTCTACAATATCTTGTCTTTGATCCACAGAATTCTGTGTTTGTTGCATAGCAATGTGCCTTATATCAATAGTCTTTTATAACTGGTATAAATGTTCTTATATAACTGCTCTCATAAAAACTGACATTAAAACGTATTGTCCTGACATCAATTTTACGGATAGCTGCCTACTCAGCCGCATCTAATAACTTGTTAAGCGCCTCTACCATGGCATCATCTATGATACTGTCTTCCACATAGCTTATTACTTCGTCTATGGTGGTCAAATCCATTTCCCGAATACCCAAACTGGCTAGCTGCTCATTGATCGAGTCTAAACTGTCATTATCTTCAGTGTCGTCTAATAGATTTTCTTCGAAGCGTCCTCTAACGAACCAGTACATTTTTTCTAGCACGGTTTCTTTTTTGGTTAAAGTAGAATAACCGTCACCATAAATGAATAGATTAAAATGATAAGGAATTTCTACATCGTTAATAAAAAAGGTACGCTTGCAGTCTAATGTATAAGCTTGAATCTCTTTGTCTTCTGCATCTTTGTCGTTTTTATTGTCTTCATCATATTCAATCGCTTCTTTTACCAACTCCCCTAGAATTTCATAGCGTCCTGTTTTGACCTTATGATTGTAAATGATAGCGGACTCTGCGATTGCGTCAAAAATAATGGCGCTGACGTCTAACGTATGATCGTCAATATCATAGAAACTTTTTAGCGCGGGTAAAAACTCGGTCAGCTTTTCTTCAGGTACTGGTATCAAAAACTGCTGCTCATATATTTTAATCATGTCTTCAGGCGCATAAGTGTTGGCAGTATCGGTCTCGTTTCTACCAGTCGGCTGTAAAGGTAAAAAATTATACGGGTTATAAGGATTATTATCGGTCATTGGGGACGGCCTTTTTATTTGGGTATGCTGTGTTAAATGTTAATGCTACCAATTGATGAGTGATGTATCACATCCTACTCACACTGCGGCAGATCATACTCGATGCTATCAACCATCTCATGACGCTGTTCAATGATAAGTTGATAACCGTTAATCACGCCATTATACGGCAAGTGACCGTTATATTCTGCATAATGCGCAGCCAGACATTGTTGAATCACCAACTCACGCTTTGCCGCATTCATTTTGGCAATATTTTGCGGTAAATACGCAACAGCTTTACTGCTAGCCACGCCGCGCGACATCCAGTTAGCGCCCTCACTCCATGTAAAGTCGATGACCGCTCGCAATTGATATTGCGGTAGCGGATAAGGATAATGCGCCAAGTCATATTGAATTTGCGCAATATCCTCTGCAAAGGTGTCGTACTTTATATCGAGCACGGATAATAGTGCTTTTAAGAATTCATGAGCAGTAAAGTAGCTATCAATATCTGTCGCATTAAGTCCTAGTATGTCGCTAGACAATACATGGCGCAGACGATCACAGGCGGATATGATGTGTTTTGGCGGATAACCCATGGCTTGGACAATATCTTGCGAACGTCGTTCACATTTCTCTATTTGGCTAACCGCCTCTTTTGCCAAAGGATGCCGCGGCGTATAACGATGAGTATATTTGCAAGGCGTGAGATTTTGGCTATTGATATGAGACATCAGTGACTCCTGAACTCCGACAACAATAAATAAAATAAGCCCAAATAGGCAAGTCAAATCAGGCATGGATAGCCTTGTCGGAGTACAGGCTCATGCGCTTTACCAGAGTGGTTTTATATCGTGCTGGAAGTTGCAATGTTTGCTAAGTGATTATTAAAAAACTTGGCAAACCGTTAAACCCACGATAGTTTTTTAGTTCTTTATAATAGTAATTAATAAGGCCTTACTGCAAGGCTGATGGTATTTAATCTTCCTCATGGTATGTCGCGTCATCCATCCAGACAATGGGGTCTTCGCACAGATGAACCAAGTGATACCAAATATCTTCGCTACGGGCAATACGGTGATGACCACGCTCAAAATACTCCACTTCCCAGCTATCAGGTAAGTTGACGAGCGTACGTCTGGCAACGGCCACATCTAAGCATTCATCATCAACCTCAACCATGACTCTTACCATCTCAGTATTCGAGGTCGGAAATGACAGTTTCATATCAGCCACGTCTGGTATGCGATCGGCTAAAACCTCATTGGGATAAATGCAAGGCGCTATTAATAGCGCACGCAAATTGTATTTATGGGCGAAATAATTGGCGAACCAGCCACCAAGTGAATGCCCTGCCAAGACGACTCGCGGATACTGCTTCATTTTTTCTAAAACTAATGCCTCATAAATATCAAAAATCTCGTTGAAATTTTCTCGATAATTAACGGTTTGGCAATATTTGGGCTCACGGCTAATACAAGTATATTTAGTGGTTTCATTGCTTGAATCAAGACCGTGAAAGAACAGTAAAAACATGTCGTTATTTTCAATAGGAAACATCATTGTGCTCTCCTTTTAAGGATTTTTTTATTTATTAGCATTACTTTTATACTTCAACCATAGACCATAAATGTGCTCAGCGACATCCATAGGAATCCTCGTATATCCAGCACCAAATGACACGTCATAGACCGTAGTCATCATCGCGAGAACCTCATCGGCACTATCAGCGCTCTCCTTGATTAGCCTGTTAGCGATTTGCTCTGCCTCACTGCTGTACTCATCCCAAGTATCATTGTAATAACATCCCACAATACCAAAGTCATAGCGATAGATCATATCGGTGATAGACCTCATCAAGCTTGCACTCGCCTTATCATAATGATTGATCCACTCTTGGTATAACTGCTGACGTATGGGCAATACACAAGGTAAAATAGGACGATCTTTGGGATCATTCAATTTATCGGCACTCACAACAGATAAGGGTTTGGCGCCACCTTCCCATAGCAAGGGACAAGACGAAAACATACCTTTTTCGCACACATTCAAACGCCATATTCCCCACATCTCCTTGCTAGCACGACTCATGGTATAGACAATAATCTGATTGAGATAATCACTATCATAGATGATATGTTGACGATCAATTCTCACGCCTTGCTTGGGCAATACATCAGTATAAGTGAGGGATATGTCACGTTCACTTGGTTCGGCAGCAACCACTACCTCAGGACAATCTAAATCTCTCTTCATCAGCTCATAGGGAGCAACAAAGCTCAATGTCTCATCGCTATTATTCACAAAGTAGATATCATCTTCATAGTTATTGATAGACTCGTTATGCAGATAAAACAGCGGTATCTTTGGTTTATTTTGTACCTTATCTTGAATGGATTTAGGCAGTTTTGATCCACTTGACCAATTTAAATTATCGATACGTTTTTGCTCAAAAGTGTTAGTTGTGTTTGTCATAATATTGTCCTTACTTTTTAATTTATTTTAAATATCAGTAGCTTGTAGTATTTTTAATTTTGTGTGATTCTCAGATCAAATTTAAGTCAGCCGAGCTTGTCCGCCGCTTTTAGAGCAACGTTAAAAAGTAAAATGAGTGTTTCAATGATGATTTTAGAAGTTATTTAAACTTATTTTTAACAATATGAAATCTGTGCCATCATCGATATGACAGCTATAATTTATGAGTAGATTGGTTTTAGTTAATTAGAAAAATAATGATTAATGCCAGCCAGAGTATTGATAATTAACAGCAACAGCGAAGTTATAGGGTGAAGCGTTGCGCCTCGAGGATTAACTCTATGTTGCTGTTTTCCTGACTGAATAACGTCCTAACTCAGTAACTATAATATAAAAACTGAGAAAAATAAAGCGTCTAATTAAAGCGGGCGACAACTGCTGTCGCTCAGCAGTATCCAATACTTAAGTTAAAAACATAATTTGGATTGAAGCATAGTATAACTTGACCACTAAAGCGCTTATATTAAAAACCGTTCAAAATTATAACCTACTAGAATATATAGGCGAGATTATAAATTTTATAGATAGTGCACCCGCAATAAATAGACGACCCTTTAAAACTCACTATTATTGACCGCTTAATATCACTTATTTAGCGCAATCGCAGCCGACTTCAACCAAGCAGCTGCTTTACCTAGAGGACGCTGCTTGTGCCATACGATTTCTAAAGCCACTGGCCAATCATGATCGTTAAAGTCCAATATTGGCTCGACTAAAAAACCATTATCCAAGGCACTGGCTACCACATGTTCAGGTACGAATGCCCAGCCTAAATTGCGCTGTACCAGCTCAACGATAACCCATTGGCTTTCAACCCACCAGACATCAGATGCTATTCGCAACCGTGCTTTTTCTTCGCTATGGTTACGTGTTGCCACCATCAATTGCCGATAGCGTTTCAACTCCTCCCACCCCACTGGCTGACGAGCTAGCTCATGGTTCGGCGCGCACACCATTTTCATCGACACCCAACCAAGCCCATGAAAATTCAGCGCTGAAGGTAGTATCTCTTGACGCCACATAATACCCAAATCGGCGCGATCTTCTAGCACCAAGCGGCTGACATCTTCCATCAGCGGAAACAATAGTTCCAGCTCCACACTAGGAAATCGGCGCGAAAACTCTTCCATCAAACCGCCCAACGTTGCTTCGGGATACAGCTCATCAACCGCCAGTACCAATCGACTCTCTACTCCTTCGCCCAGACTTTTGGCCACCCCGCGAAAATGTTCACAACGCTCTAATATCACTCGCGCCTCTACCAGTAAGCGCTCTCCAGCTGGCGTCAGGACTGGATAGCGTCCACTGCGGACAAATAAGCTGTTGTCCAAATCAATTTCTAAATTTGATACCGCCGTGCTAATAGCAGACTGCGCCTTGCCTAGATAACGGGCGGCGGCTGAGAAAGAACCGGTCTCTACCGTGGTGACAAAGGCTTGCAGTTGCTCTAATGAAAGGCTCATCTATCTAAAAATCCTATAGGTTCTAACTTGGTTATAATAGTTTAACAGATACAATAGGCGCGAAAATAACTGATTCAACTAGGAAGCTTCATGCGCACCGTGAAAGATCGTATTCGTCATACCTTGGGTTTTGAGATAATAGGTTTAATTATATTTGTACCGTTGGCAAGCTGGTTATTTGGCTTTGATATTCAGTCGATAGGTCTTATCGCCGTGGCTGCTTCGATTATCGCGACGTTATGGAACTATTTTTACAACCTGTTATTTGACCACAGCATGCTGAAGCTACGCGGCAATGTACATAAGACGGTTCCACTACGGATGTTGCACGCGTTTTTATTTGAAGGTGGTCTACTGTTATTATTCCTACCAATAATTGCGTGGCACTTAGGCATCAGCCTCTGGCAAGCCTTTATCATGGATATTACGATGGCTACTTTTTACTTGGTACATGCTTTTGTTTATAACTGGATTTATGACAATGTGTTTCCTATTCCAGCAAACCATCTGCTATCTCAACGTAATGATGTGATCGCCTAATAGCAATGAGCCATGCTAAAGATTTATAGTCAATCCTATATAAATCAGATACGGTGTCAGGCTCGCTTAGTCTACTATTTGTAGTACTTTCGCTTGCCTTCCTTGTATCCAAATTATATTGAACCGACTATATCAACATAAAAACAACTTGGTATTTGAATGGTTACTGGCGCTTGTATCGCTATCATTGCTTTGTAATAATGCCTGCATCTGCTAGCGTCTCATGTCAGTTATTGGGGCAGCAAGCACAATAATTTTGAGATAAATGTCTCTATATAATAATTGAAGCAATAAAGGACTTTATATGAAAAATATGACCAAGGTAATGATGGTAAGCGTTTTAGCAGTGGGAACATTGGCAGCAGGTTGTCAAACCACATCTACGCCAAGTGCACCCGTTACCCAGCCTATTACCTCGGATGCCTTGCAAGCCTATCATTGGCAACTCGTGGATGCCAAAAACACCAAGGGCGAGACCATTACTCCATTATTCTTTAATCCAGCCGAACCATTAACCCTCGATTTTGTGACGGCGAATGGGAGCAATATCGTTACTTTGATGAATACTTGTAACAATATGAGTGCTGAGTATAAGGTAGCAAATGGCGAGGTAACCTTGGGTCCAGTAAGAAGCACAAGAATGGCTTGCCCTGCCCCACAAGCCAGCTTTGATAGTGCCGCACTAGCAACCGTAAATGGTAAATATAGCATGAGAAAAAATGCCAATAACGTGCCTGTCTTGACCATTACCAATGCGAACCAAGTAGCGAATTTTAAAGCGGTTGCCAAATAATCATTGCCGTATAGAGTGCTAAACGAGTCACTCAATAAAAAAGCCTCACTATTAATAAGTGAGGCTTTTTTTGTCTATATTTATTGTCTGAATACTGAATTTAGGCTTAGCGCAGAACTAAATTCTCAGTAAATAATACGATTTTTTAGAAAATATAATGTGCCCATAATAAATACGGAATTAATGAGCATGCGATGGAAAGTTAAAAAATACTACTTAAACCTATTTGCTAGCCATATGACCAGCTCACGAGCTGGCGCATCATCCAACGCTTGGGGGATTTGGGCATACGTCATAACGCAGTCATTTAAATCCGTCAGCATATGCAACAGCAAGCCCAAACCTATGACTCTATATGGCTTAGGCAGCACTAACATAGTCACATATACTGCCATTGCATAATAACTGTGCAGCGGGTGAAAGTTAATACTACAGCGATTGGGCGAGAAAATAGGCGTTGCTAGCAGATGATCCAAATCAACCAACATAGTGGCGAGCAGTATCAGATAAACCCTTTTGTAATCATTGCGGAAAAACACATAAGCCAAGATTAAAGGCATGCCGAAGTGAAAAAAGTAGTGAATTAAGGTTTGCGTCATTGACCTTTTGCCTATCTCATCGTGACCGTTCGTTTTCTAAGTTTATTCTATTTGAAAAACAGTGCCTTGGATTCAACCGTGTTCGAACAAACCTCATGTGCCAACGCAACAAATGCCTTGGTAGCAGCGCTCTGATACGCACCTTTTCGTTGTAGTAATACCGCTGTACGCTGGAGCAAAGACGGCGCTAAGGTAATCGCCACCAGCTCATCATAATTATGAGCGATGTTGGAAGGTAATAAGGTGGTCAGTTGGGTATGGCGCACCATTTCGATCACTGCGCTGAGCGAGTTTGCCTCCATCAGTACGTTTGGAGCAATGTCATGCTGGCGACAATAATGCTCAATCTGTTCGCGCGTGGCAAATTCGCGGCTCAGCAATACCAATGACTGTGCGTTTAGCGTTGGCAAGTCAATCGCCGCTTGCTTAGCAAGAGGGTTATGTTTACTAACAACCAGTGCGAGCGTCTCTATCAGCAAGGTTTGTGTATCGATATCGGCAGACTGCACATCTTCAAAAGCAATACCCGCATCAAACTCATCATCGAGTATTTGCTTTTCCATCTGCTCCTGTGACATCTCCTGCACGCTTAGCGTAAGGCTCGGATAACGAGTATGAAACGCTTTGATTAAAGGTCCAAGCAAATACGTGGTAAAAGTAGGCGTAATCGCAATCCGCAACGCACCGCGACTGAGATCCTGCACATCGTGAATGGCGCGCCGTCCTTCCTCCAAATCCTGCAAGGCTCTATGGGCATAGCGCGCATAGACATTACCGGCATCGGTCAATGTGACACGGCGACCAGAGCGATCAAATAAAGTCGCGCCTAGACCCTCTTCCAACTGTTTAATCTGCTGTGATAACGCTGGCTGTGACACGTACAAAGACGCTGCTGCTTGGGTAAAGCTTTGGTACTCTGCCACTGCCAAAAAATACTTAATATGCCGAAGAATCATGGGTCATCTCGTGTGAATTAGGGATTGCTCAAGGTTTTCCCATAAGTAATTATTATCGATATCATAACATACTAGTATTTTACCTTATAACGATAGCGGCGTATCATTCTTTTCATCAACTACACAGAGACCACCGCGATGAAAGATATTATTGAAGGTTTTCTAAAATTTCACAGTGACGCCTATCCTAAGCGCGCCGATTTATTCAAAAATTTGGCGACCAAACAAAACCCGCGCACACTGTTTATTTCTTGTTCAGACAGCCGCTTAGTACCAGAGCTCGTTACTCAACACGAACCCGGTGGTCTGTTTGTGATTCGCAATGCGGGTAATATCGTCCCATCTTATGGTCCTGAGCCTGGCGGTGTATCGGCGTCAGTTGAGTACGCCGTTACCGCTTTAAAAGTCACGGATGTGGTCATTTGCGGGCACTCAGACTGCGGCGCGATGACCGCAATTGCCAACTGCACCTGCATGGATCATATGCCAGCGGTAGGCAGCTGGCTACGCTACGCTGACTCAGCACGAGTCGTCAATGAAGCCCGTGAACACGCCAGTGATAGCGAGCGGGTCGCCTCTATGGTTCGTGAAAATGTCATCGCTCAAATCGAAAATATCAAAACCCATCCATCTATACGTTTGGCGCTAAGAGAAAATCGTTTGGCACTACATGGCTGGGTTTACGATATCGAGTCCGGTGACATCGATGCCTTAGATGGCGTGACCAATGAATTTGTCTCATTGGCAACGCACACTGAGGTTCGTGCTTATCCGATATCGCCGCTGGCAGTCGCCGTTTAGCATTATATAACTGTCATTATCAATGACTATGCATAATCAGAAAATCAATTAACCCAAATGATTCATAAGCATCATTAACCCAATAACCACCACCAACCTCAAAAGGTATTATTATGATTCAGTCTCAAGTAAGCAACACCGCACGTCAAACATTAACTGACACCATCATTGCTGCCAAATCGGCAAAGAACCTATCATTCGAGCAAATCGCTTCAGGAACAGGCTTGAGTGATGTCTTTGTCACTGCCGCTTTGCTAGGTCAGCATCCGCTACCTGCTGATGCCGCCCAAAAAGTTGGTGAAACTTTAGGACTTGATGAGGACGCCATCGCGTTACTACAATGCATTCCATCACGAGGCAGCGTTGGTAGTGAGATTCCTACTGACCCGACAATTTACCGTTTTTATGAGATGATGCAGGTATATGGCACCACGCTAAAAGCCTTGGTTCATGAGCAATTTGGTGATGGTATCATCAGTGCCATTAATTTCAAAATGGATATCAAAAAAGCAGCTGACCCTGAAGGTGGTGACCGCGCAGTGATTACTTTAGATGGCAAATTCCTACCGTTCAAACCTTTCTAAATGACGCTTTAAATAGCAGTTTTATCAGCGGTTTGTAAAAGTAGTACTTATTGAAAAAGTCGGCGTTCGACATATAGTGACGTCGGCTTTTTTGGCGACTCAGGCGGTGATTTTTTGATACTGCCTTTCTTAATATGGATTTTATATTATTCATGAGTACCGATCATATCTCCTCCACGGCGCGTTCGTCGATACTGACCTTGTTGTTTCCTATGCTGGTGATTGCTGGGTTGGCGATGACGCTGCGCCCAACGATCACTTCTACTGGTCCGTTGCTAACAGAAATTCGCCTAAGCACAGGTATGGGTTTGCAAGCCGCCTCTTTATTGGTGGTGCTGCCGATGCTGTGTATGGGTATATTTCCGCTACTATTGCCTTGGATTGGGCGACGATTTAGTGAAAGCGCGTGGATCACAGGCGGTCTGTTTGCAATTGCCTTCGCGGGTTTATGGCGCTTGTGGTTAGATACTGGAGGTACGCTGATAGCCAGTGCCTTAGTAGGCGGTACGGGTATCGCCATCGTGCAAGCAATGGCACCTGGTGTGGTCAAGCGTTGGTATCCTGCACGCGTACCACTTGCTATGGGCGTTTACTCTGCCGCACTGATGACTGGTGGCGGGGTTGCCGCTATCTTGAGTCCAGTGGTCGCTCAACATTACGGCAGTTGGCAATCCGGTTTGGGTATCTGGCTGGTAGTGCCAGTTTTTGCCCTCGTGCTGTGGTGGCGGCGCCCCTCCGAGCAGATGGAAAATCGAGATGACGGGGTAAAAATCAACTTTTTTGGCAATCGCCGTGCTTGGCTGCTGGCAAGTTATTTTGGTCTGGCGAACGCCGGATATGCTTGTATGATTGCATGGTTGCCAAGCTATGCGCAGACTTTGGGCTGGAGCGCGCAAAGTAGTGGCGAGCTGATCGGTATCATGACGATTTTTCAGGTCATTGGTGCGCTGGTTATTCCAATGTTGTCCGCCCATCGTCTCGACCGCCGACCTTGGTTGTTTTTTGCCGTAGGCATACAAATCGCTGGATTTATAGGTTTGATTACCATGCCGACAGCTTTGCTCATCTTGTGGATTGCCTTGATTGGCTGTGGTCTTGGTGCCTGCTTTTCATTGACATTGACCGTCGCGTTAGATCATTTGTCAAAACCCAAACTCGCTGGAGCACTAGCAGCATTTGTCCAAGGCATCGGCTTTATTATTACCGCCATCGCGCCTTATATCGCAGGTGTGCTACGCGAGTCGACTGGCAGTTTTCAGGCGGTTTGGTGGATGCTATTGATCAGCCTTATCGGTATGCTGTTTGTCACCATCAAGTTTGCCCCAGCAAGTTATCATCAGGCAATTAACTTGTCTAAGCTTTGATTCAGGCGTATTGAGTCACGTCATGCAATATTCAAAACAACCTCAAGGATTAACTATAAAAGGACTGATTATGAAAAAACTCGTTATCTATGCCGCGCTTGCAACCTCGCTGTTGTCCATCTCCGCGTGTGCCAACACCTCACACTCACAGTATCAAGTACAAGTGATCAAACCAAACATAATAACCCAAGGAGCAGAGATGGCAACCATTCCATTATTGACTGGCGAGATGGCACAAAACATGGTGAATGCCGCCGCATTAGAAGCCAAAAACAACAATTTGATGGTATCTGTGACCGTCGTTGACGCCTCTGGACAAACCTTAGCAGTGCTCAGAGATCACCGCGCAGGCGTGCATACCGTGCGTGCCAGTTATAAAAAAGCCTATACCGCAAACTCACAAAAAAGAGAAACGGCGGTCATCGCCAAAGGCATCAAAGACGGCACGATTCCTGAAGACCTACGCTATCTGGATGAAAACATCCTTATCTTAGATGGCGGCGTGCCCATTTATATCGATGGTATCGTAGTTGGTGGTATCGGGGTGGGCGGCGCACATGGTAGCGAAGATGTACACATCGCCAAAGCAGGTCTAAAAGCATTAGAGCAGCAGTAGAGCGCGCTAAAATTTTAAGATAAATATTCCACATATTAGGCTGTTCAACAATCGATAAGCCTGCCTGTTCTTATGTTTATCGTTACTTCTATAAAATAAGAAGGAGAGAAACCATGTAATGATTTCTCTCCTTCTAAAATGCGCCATTAAAGTAGTCCATGCAGATGCCTCAATTAAATTGAGGACATACTCTAGATCAATGCCGCTAGATCCGTGAGCTGCTCAAGCACAATATCTGGTGAATATTTTTCCAGTTGCACATGGGTTTGAGCACCAGTCAGCACCCCAACACATAGACCACAATGGGCATTTTTGCCTTCTTCGATATCGATGCCGCTGTCCCCTGCTTTCAATACCTGTTGCGAATGCTCAATCCCAAACTTGCCCATAGCAAGGGTAATCATATCTGGCGCAGGACGACCATTATGCACATCATCCGCTGTAATCAAAGCGTCAATATCACGACCCACTGACCATCCTAAAAGAGTCAATATCTTATTGGCAGTCTGAATATCGTAGCCCGTATTTAGCACGACTTTTCTACCTGACTGCTTTAACTGAGTGAAAAAATCTAGCATGCCATCGAAGGTTGCTACCGTGTCCTTGGTATAGGCTGATGCCAACGCTGATTTAAAGGTATTAAAGGCAGCATCCGTCCATTTTTCACTATCAGCGGTCGCGGTATTGTCATTTTTGCATACTTCATTGAGTATATCGCTAATGGCTTGTCGCTTTTCTTTGCCAGCCCCAAACTCTAAACACACCTCTAGATTAACCTGAATGTCTGTTTGACCAACCTGTTGTAGGGTGTGATTGATCGCATCACATACGGTCTTATAAACCAAATTGTTTTCATTGACGGTCGTGCCTGCCATATCAAAGACACACAGTTTGATCGCGTCGAATGGGGCTTTGATACGATGAATATCTGTATTCATTATTTTGACTCCAATACTAAATTAATTAACTCTTCACCAAAGGCAAATCCCGTTGATGCGCCTGTGCCGCTTGTGATGGTACCGATGGCAACTCCTGCTTCTGGTAATGCTTTAAACACGACATTGTCGGCACTTGGATAGACCCCTAACCAGTGCTGGGTGATGTCTACCTCACCGATATCCATGACTTTTTTGAACTCGTTGATGATTAAGTTATCTTGATAAGTGTCTCTAAAGGGCAGCTCTTTATCACAGTAATTATGACTGTCACCAATGATAAGTGAGCCATCCGCTGATTGAACAACGATTAAATGTACGCCAGCCTTGCGCTCAGCAGCTTGGGTGTCATCTAGTAAGCTGATAAGCGCACGAGCTTCTGGTAGCTGCGCAAACCCATCATAACGAGCAAAACTCAGATCTGACATGACAGCAGCATTTAGTTTGAACGCTTGCCTTGGCATCACGCGCATCATATTGAGGGTACAGAGTTTGGCATCAGACTGCGCTAAAGTATCAGGATATAAGCCATGTAAATCTGCCCCAGGACAGATCACACAATGCGCCGTATGTAATGTCCCTCGACTGGTATGAACAGTGGGCAAGTCAACCACCTGAACCGTGGTTTTGTTATAAAAATCCACGCCATGCACTTGTGCTAACCAGTCCGCCAATTTGCCAATCGCGGTATTTGACTCGACTCTCAGCTCGTGCGGGCTATATAAAACGCCCAACCCTGTTCTAAGATAAGGCGTCTGCTCCTGTATTTCTGATTGGCTCAATAAGCGACAGGACTCGCCCATATCAGTCTTCAAAAACGCATCGGCAACGCTCATCGCTTCAGGGCGCTGAACCAGCATGTGCAGACCGGTATGCTCAACCTTGATACCGGCTTTTGGCGCGATGTCCGCCCAGATATTGCGTGAGTGCATGGCACGTTGCCAATGCTCACCGCTACGCTGACCACTAACCGTCACAAAGCCAAAGTTACGAATCGAGGCATCTTTGTTCTGTGCTTCTCGTTCTACCAGTGCCACTTTCAGCCCTTTTTTTACGGCAGCATAAGCGCTGGCAAGACCAACGATACCGCCCCCAACGACGACCACATCATACTGTTTATCTGATAATTTACTTGTCCCTGTCATAGCTTTTTTCTTCTTTATGATTGATTAAAAATGATACTCAATTTATGTTTTAGCGGCTCAATCCTTGTTTTAAGGATTTCACTAGCCTATGAAATAGTGCATTTGAATAATGACTACTCATCACGGTTTTTATAGATTCATTTACGATTCAGTTTGTCCATGGAAAAACGCTCTGTGCTTATCTAACAGCTCAGCCGTCAGTGGCTCGCCGTACGTTTTACTGTTTTTTATGTGATTGTCAGGAGCGACTGTTTCACCGTCATAAATCACATTTGGGTATATCGTCAATAATTTTGGACGCGCATTTTTAACAATGATTTCAGCCATTTTCATCGCATTTGGATTGGTGTTCTCGCCTTTATCAATAACGGCTACCGATTCCGTTAGCGTATAATTTCCTTCACTTGGGTCAACATAATCAATAGGCAAGCCTTGTGCTTTGTTTGCGATTGCTTGATGACGCAAGCCAAAACCAATCGGCACCTCACCTGCCATCACTTTTTTGATCGGACCTGAGCCTGACAACTCCAAGTTTGGACCCGCATTGGTGCGGATATCGTTCATAATTTTCTGCCCTTCAGCGCCCATTCCATAAGTAGCGGTGACGTCTTGAATAAACAGCCAACCTGTCGATGAGCCATTAGGATCCACCATCGCAATTTTATTTTTGTAGATCGGGTTTGCCAAATCCTTGGCACTGGTTGGTCTGGGCAGATTTTGCGCCGCCATCTCTTTTGTGTTTAAAATAATAGCGCCCGTAAAGCCCAGTATTGGTGCATAGTAATTGGGGACCGCCACTTGCGGGTCAACGTCAAAGGTCAATTCTTTAAACATAGGATGCTTGGCTTGGGCGCTTTCTAAGTAGAATGAGCTCATCGTCACCATATCGGCCTCTGTATTATCGCCTTCTGCCAGCAAACGCCCACCCAACTCCCCTGTCCCAAAAGACTGAAAGACATACTGACCCTCATAGCCTGCTTCGTCTAAAACTTCTTGGATGACCTCGACCGCTTCTTCGTCGGCATTGCTATAAATGACCACTTCTTCGACGTTGCTAGAAGCACCTCCTTCTGACTCAGGTGAATTACAACCTGCTAAGACGATTCCACACGCGAAACTTGCCACTAACGTTTTAAATAAAAACATTATTTGTCCTATTATTTGTTGATGTTTTAATAATGAAAAAGTTGTTGCTTAAAATATAAAACGAAAATAAATCTTATCAATGCGCTTGACCGATGAGTAAGACTAAGAAGACGTTGATATCACCATTGACTTAGGTTTTTTCTTGGTTTTTATTGCCGCTCTACCAGAGAGCCGTTTGCTATAAATATGACGGACAATAGCAAACAACATCAGTGCGCCAATATTGGTCAGCAATATCATCAGCGACAAGATAAAAATCTCATCGAAGCGCGCAAAGTGCTGTAGCTCGACTATCTTGGTGGTGAGTACCATTGTTTTGGCACCTGAAATAAAGATAACCGCGCTAATCGTCACCATGGCACTGATAAAATAGAATGAAGCGACTTCAATCAGCGTAAAAAACGAATTGGGCACGACGATGCGGCGTAACGATGCAAACCATGAGTCACCCAACAGACCAGCCGTCGTCTCCCAGCCCAAATTCATTTTAGACAGTGCGTTTTTACTCATCAAATAAGGCGTGGCAAAGTAATGAATGATGTTGCTAATCACGATGATAAAAATAGTATTGGCGACCGCCGACCCCGAAAACACCATCAAATAGGCAATACCGACGACCATTCCAGGCACCGTATTGGTTACCAATGCCGAGCTTTCAATACTGAATTTACCCAGTTTAAACAGGCTTGAGCGCTCGTATAGCAAGGCTGAAAAATACGTAATCAAAGTGCCAAACACCGCTGTTAATACCGCCACAAGTAATGAGTTTTTATAGACCCGCATCAGATTGGCAGACTCTAAAGCCTCGCTGACAATCTCGGTGGTGAAGACCATCTGATAAGGCCATGATTTAATCCATGGGATGATGAATATCACGGCGAATACCAGTAACAGTAAGGCTAAAATCACACTCGATAACACCGCCAAAACACGGTCTTTGATTTTTGAGGTGGGCAGATCAATCATTTCAACTGAGTCATAGCGCACATTAAAGCGTGCCACGTACCATAGTATGGCGATGCTTAGGATCGATGGCACCAGCATAAATAACGCAACCACTGCCCCCTTTTCGAATGAAGGTGACGCGCCTAAGATTTGGGTATAAAGCTCAGTGGCGATGACGCTATATTGCCCCCCAATCGACGCTGGAATACCAAAGTCTGTAAAGGCTAAAAAGAAACATTGAATCATCGCTGCTGCAAAGGTGCCGATTAGAGGACGCACCACAGTCATATCAAACTGGCGATAAGGAGAGTCTCCCATCAACTCTGATACAACGACGAACTTTTTGTCCAAATACTGGAAAGTATTGTTCAATAATAAAAAAGCAATGGGCAAGGTATAAATGGTATAACCAAGCCACATGCCATAAAAGCCGTATATGTCCTCAAACAGCTGAAAGCCAAGAATCTGAGTAAGCAAACCTTGTTTGCCAAAGGTATAAATAATGGCAAAGCCGTAGGTTACGGTTGGCAACAACATAGGAAATAATGCCGCCAGCTTAATAAATTGTTTAAAAATTTTGGGCAAATTAGTCCAATGCACGGTATAAGCCAAAATAAAGCCCAAAAACGTCGCGCTAAGCGCACTCATCGTCGCCACAAAAAAGCTGTTTTTCATGGTCTGCAAAAAGCCATCACTGCTCAAAATACTGGTGTAGTTTTCTAGCCCTAATGCATCACCGACATTCAAAGACAGTGCCAGCAGTTTGACTAATGGAACAAACATAAACATGACGAATAAAACAGCAACGAATAGCCAAATTGCTTTTACGAGGGGTGAATTGCTCAATTTCATAAATATCCAAGACGATCAAATGGTCAAATACGGTCATTCACGGCATTTTTATTTTTAATCAATATTAATTGATGGTGGCATCTTTTCGTTTTTGCTGATGACTGTCTTTAATAACATTAAGATCGTCGGTATTGTCGATAATGTCCATACCATCGATATCGTCATAACGATGAGTCACCACACTGTCATCCTGACCATAATGTTGGCGCTGGGTATATTTGCTTAAGGGGTCAATGTTTGCGCCATTATCTGCAAATAAACTTAAGATATTGCGACGCTTGATATTGAGCTGATTGAGAATGAAGTTTTTGACAAAATCATTGGCTGGGTTGCGAATGATTTCCGTTGGTGTCGCGAACTGTGCCACTTTGCCGTCTGAGAGCAGTAAAATACGATCAGATAACGTCATGGCTTCTTCTGGATCATGAGTGACTATTAAAGTCGTCAACTGATAGCGAACGGAAATCTCGCGAATACGTGCTTTGATGGTTTCTTTGATGACACCATCTAGCGCAGACAAAGGCTCATCTAATAACAGGATTTTAGGCTTCATCACCAAAGTGCGTGCGAGTGCCACGCGTTGCTTTTGACCACCAGACAGTTGGCTGATGCGTTTATTTAGGTGGGCTTTGATATCGAGTAAGTCGACCAGTTCATCGACTTCTGCTTGCGTGCTAATATGAGGATTATTGCGTAAACCGTATTCAATGTTTTGTTTGACATTTAGATTGGGAAACAGTGCATAGTCTTGAAAGACAATATTGAAGCCTCTTTTTTTCATCGGCACTCGTGTAATGTCTTCGCCGTTATAAGCAAGACGACCGCCATTGATACCTGTCAAACCTAAGATAATATGCAATAAAGTCGTTTTACCACAGCCAGAAGGCCCTAAGATTGAGACAATTTCGCCCTTATTAATTTTGAGGGAAATATCTTCAAAGATAACTTTATTCTCATACTTTTTCGTCACACCTCTAAGCTCTAACATATCAACCAACCTGATCATTTATTATTTGTGTTGCCTAGGTCAGCAGTGTAGCCAGTAGTTGTGACATTTTGGTTAAAGAGCCATGACAATACGATGACATCAAACAACGTTAGGGCGTGTCCTCAATTCAATCAATTACTTTCTAAATGGGCTAAACATGGCTAAATTTTGTTAAACATCGTCAAATAGCTTATCAATATCTCGATATTAACGGCGCTATCTTCCTTGTTTGACGGCAATTTATCTCATTTTTATCACCATTTTTAAAATGAGGACACGCCCTAGATAAAGTATCGAAAACAATCCCGTGAGCATTTATCAAAATAGAAGACCTCATTTAATACCATTAAATGAGGCCTTCTAAAAACAGAAAGCCTGCCAATAGATGACAGACAAAATGCGTTAAACGTAGATGTTATTGATGAGAGTCTGTTGAGTAGTCGTTACGCTTCATGAGCCAATTTTCTCAGCTTGTGACGCAGTATTTTTCCGACAGTTGATTTGGGTAACTCGTCTATGAATTCGATATGACGCGGGCATTTATAGGCGGCCAAATTTGCTTGGCACAGCGCTCTAATATCATCCTCATTTAAGCTATCATCAGATTTTACAACATAGGCTTTGACCGACTGACCCTGCAACTTATCATCGATACCCACCACTGAACATTCGGCAACCTTAGGGTGCTCCTCAATGATGTTTTCTACTTCGTTAGGATAAACGTTGAAACCACTGACGATAATCATGTCTTTTTTACGGTCATATATCTTAATAGCACCCTGCTCGTTCATAGATGCAATATCACCTGTCTTTAAGTAACCATCAGCAGTAAAAAACGTCGTATTGTCAATATTATGATAATGAGTAATGACGTTGTCACCTTTGATACACATCTCACCAACTTCATTTATGGCGAGGATATTTTCATCGTCATCACGGATATTGATATCGACACTAGGCAGTGGAAACCCTACATTGCCACTATATTCAGTGCCATTAAATGGATTGGCGGTACCCACGCCTAGCGTCTCAGACATACCCCAGCCTTCGAGGATAGGCAGACCTGTGACTTCACGCCAGCGCTTAGCGGTTTCAGGGGTCGCTGCCATACCACCAACTACAGTTAACTTGCATGCGGAAAAATCCAGATCCTTAAATTTGGGGTTCATCAGCAGGGCTTGGAACAAAGTATTAACACCAGGCAATAGATGAAAAGGACGCTTGCGCAATATCTTGATAAACCCTTCAATATCACGTGGATTGGTCACCAGTGTGAGATGCTGACCCACACTCAACCCAACTATTGAGCAGATAAACGCATAAATATGATACAGCGGTAAAGCGACAATGGTATTTATTTGAGTACTATCAGACATGGTGTCATAGACTGGCTTGAACCATTCGACAAACTGATAAGTGGCGGTCACAACATTTTGATTGGTAATCAAGATACCTTTGGCAACACCTGTCGTACCGCCAGTATATTGCAGCATTAATAAGTCGTCCGCTTGAATGCTAGGGCGAGAATAGCTTAATTTTTTGGCACGTTTTAAAAAGGCTTTATAGCGAGTCACGGTATAGCGAGAATTGGATTTCAACTGATAACAGGGAATGGCTTTTTTGACATATTTGGCAGCGATATTAACAAACGCACCTTTCACTACTCCTAACATATCGCCAATCTTGCTGATGACCACAGTTTTGACAGGGGTGTCTTTGATAATTTTCTCTAACGTTTTACAAAATGGTTCTAATATAAATAATACAGCAGTATCTGAGTCAGCCAATTGATGTCTCAATTCACGAGGACTATACAGTGGATTGATGAGCGTTGTGACCATACCAGCGCGAATTATCCCTATGACAATAGGCAGGTACTGGTTGACATTGGGCATCATGATGCCTATGACCGAACCCTTTGCTAGACCCAGACTTTGAATCCAAGCCGCAATAGCCAATGACAGGCTATCCACTTGCTCATAAGAATAAGTAACACCCATGTTGGTGATAAATTCATGGCTGGCATATTCTGTTAATTTGTCATCAAACATGTCAATCAATGTATTATGTGGCGGCGCTATCTGTGCATTTATCCCTTTAGGATAATGCTGCGTCCAAAACTGATCCATAATTTACCTTCCTTGGTAATCAACTTATGAAAAACTCAATGGCTTTGAAGCATTTCTCATAAAAAACATAACTACTCAACTTGCTGCCATCCTGACGTTGCATCATACTCATCTTGGTGGGCAAATAAGGGATGTGCTTTTGCTTCACTCAGGCTAAGCACAGGAGTCACGCAGACATCAACGAGCGCAAAAACTTGTTGCCAATGCTCAAGCGTTTGACTGGCAAATTTATCGCTTACCGTCTTAGCCGCCGCTTGGCTTTCAGAGGTATTTGGCATAACTCCAAGTTGCCAATGGCTGTTTTTGAGCGCAGACAAATCCAATGCCCTACACAAGCCCTGCCAGAATTTCAGCTCTAACGAACCAACGGCCATATAGCGCTCGTCTGAAGTTTTGTATAGGCGATAGCAAGGCAATGATCCACCCAAAAAATCATGCTGCGGTGCTGGTTGTTGCCCTGAGAAACTTTTCACCAGCGTTCCCGTTGCCTTTGGCATGACCATATGCTGGTACAAGCTGTGCGTCATACTAACGGCAACATGACGACCTTTGCCCGTCCGCTGGGCGGCGAATACAGCAGCAAGCAGTGCAATCACAGCGGTATCACTGCCGCCTGCCAAATCTGCAAATTGAACGTTAGGCATCGCCTGCTCGCCACTCGCCGTCTTTAATTGGTCTAAAACACCGCTCATCGCCATAAAATTAATATCATGACCAGCTTTATCAGCCCAGTCATGATTAATCTCAGTTTTCGAATCGCTAGATGCCAAACCGTAACCAGTGATTGATACCATGACCAGCTTTGGATTAATCGCATGCAATGTTTTGGCATCTAGTCCCATACCTTCTAGGACGCTAGGGCGAAAGCTGTCAAACAGCACATCAGCATCTTTAAGATGCGCTTTGATCGCAGCAATACCTTGAGGATCACGGAAGTCGTGTTTCTCGGTAGTTTTGCCATGATTTAGTGCTTTAAACAATTCGCCAAAGGCTCTGGCAGGATCACCATTTTTAGGTTCAATCTTAATGATTTCTGCGCCCAAATCTGCAAGCAAACGTGTGGCAAAGGGTCCCGGTAAATTACGAGTCAAATCAACGACGCGCAGCCCTTGTAAGCAATCTGCCATTAAATCTATCATTGAACCACTACTCGTATTAATTGCAGAATGAATCGTAGAATTAACCATCAGCTCAGTCATCAGCAAACACCTCACCTTTATCTGCCATGTCTAGCAGAATTTGTGCTGGTTCAAAACGCTCACCGCATTGAGCCGCGAGTTCACGGCTACGGGTGATGAACGCCTCTAACCCCATCGCATTGATAAACTGTAGCGTACCGCCTTGATGTGGCGCAAAGCCCCAACCAAAAATAGAGCCGATATTGGTATCAGCGACAGAGCACACGACGTTTTCTTGATAACATTTAGCAGATTCGTTGGCTTGGATAAACATCAAACGATCGATTAAATCTTGCTGTGATGGCTGCTCTGCTTTTGCTGGGTATAAATTCATCAGCTCAGGCCACAAGTATTTGTCGCCCTTATCGGTATACTCATAAAAGCCCTTGCCATTTTTTTTACCTTCGCGATTGTGTTCTTTGACTAGCGTTTTGAGTATCTCGTATGAAGGACGCACAGCAATGGGTTTACCTTCAGCCTCCATATCTAGCTGCTGCTGTTCGCTCACGTGCAACGCCAAACTTAATGACACCTCATCTTGCAATGCCAGTGGCGGCATGGGCATGCCAGTTTTCATGCCAGCAACTTCGATGCTGCGCGGATGGACGCCCTCGCCTAACATCGCAACCCCTTCTGACACATAAGTGCCAAATACTCGTGACGTATAAAAGCCACGACTGTCATTAACGACGATAGGTGTTTTACCGATTTGTAGCACATAATCAAAGGCTTTTGCTAAAGTGGCGTCATCCGTTTGCTCGCCCATGATAATCTCAACCAACGGCATCTTATCGACTGGTGAGAAGAAATGCAGCCCGATAAATTGATTGGGTCGGGTGCTGGCTTTTGCCAATCCAGTGATGGGAAGTGTCGACGTATTAGATGCATAGACAGCTGTGTTAGGAATCACTGCCTCAGATTGCTGAGTACACTTGGCTTTAATCTCACGATTTTCAAACACCGCTTCGATAATCAGATCACATTCTGCCAAATCCTCATAAAACACTGTTGGCTTGATGCGATTGAGTAACGCTTGCTTTTTCTCTTCAGTGGAGCGTTTACGGCTAATGGCTTTGTCCAAAATGGTGGCAGAATATGATTTGCCTTTTTCAGCGCCTGCCATTTCAGTGTCGAGGAGTACAACGTCGATCCCCGCCTTTGCGGTGACATAAGCAATGCCCGCACCCATCATGCCTGCACCTAAAATACCAACTTTTTTGGTTTTATAGCGCTCAAAACCATCAGGACGAGATTGACCTTTTTTAATACTATTCAGCTGAGTCCATAGCGTATTAATCATATTTCTAGATTCAGCAGACAGCACACAAGCGGCGAAGTAACGCGACTCAAGCTCAAGTCCCGTATCGATATCCACTAAGCAGCCCTCGAAAACGCAAGACATGATGTGAGTAATGGCTGGATAATTGCCGTGTGACTTTTGGTTGGCCATGGCAGGCGCGATAGAAAATATCGGCACAATACTAGGATGCTTACTATCACCGCCGGGAATTTTAAAGCCCTTTCTATCCCATGGCTGCTGGGCACTGGGATTGGCGTTAATCCAGTCTTTCGCCTGCTTGAGCATATCTGCTTTGTCAGTGGCAACGGCATTAATTAGACCCATGTCTTTAGCAGCAGTTGGACGCAGCTCTTTACCTTGGGTCATCAGCTCTAAAGCTGATTGAATACCAACCAATCGCGGTAAACGCTGAGTACCTCCGCCGCCCGGCAGCAAGCCCAATTTGACTTCAGGTAAACCCAATTTAGTCTTAGGCGAATCAATCGCGATACGATAATGACAGGCCAATGCCAACTCCAAACCACCGCCAAGTGCCGTTCCAGTCATAGCAGCGACGACAGGTTTACCTGAGGTTTCTAGCTTGCGTAAGCTAGCTTTCAGCTCTTCGACCAGCTCAAAGGCTTGTTCAGCAGTTTCAATATCAGCCAATTGGTCAATATCGGCACCGACGACAAAGGTCTCTTTGCCAGAGGTTAAAATCAAACCTTTGGCAGACGCATCGTTAATAAAGCTGTCAGTCATCACTGCAAAATTATCGGTGAAACCGTCGCCGATGACATTCATTTTGCGACTGCTTTGGTCAATCGTAACGGTGATAATGCCATTATCAGATTCGGCAGAAAAGTGGTTCAATGCATTGATGGCGTCTACGCTGTTTATGCTCATTTCAAGTCCTTTTTATATTATTCTATGTCGATATCAGTCACTAGAAACTAATGACAATCACTAAAATCTATTAGCACTATCAGCACTACACGCGCTCAATGATAGTGGCGATGCCCATACCGCCGCCCACACACAGCGTAATCATCGCGGTTTTTAGATCGCGACGTTCTAACTCGTCAAGCACAGTCGTCATGAGCATCGCGCCCGTGGCGCCAAGTGGATGACCCATAGCAATAGCGCCGCCATTGACGTTGACGATATCAAGAGAGAGTCCGAAGTCATCGGCAGTATTTAACGGAACGGCAGCAAAGGCTTCATTGATTTCCCATAGATCTATATCTGAAGCTTGCATGCCCGCTTTTTTGAGCGCTTTTTGGCAGGCAGGCGTTGGCCCTGTCAGCATAATGGCAGGTTCTGAGCCAATGACTGAGGCCATGGTGATTTTGGCGCGTGGTTTTAGACCTGCTTTTTGACCAGCAGCAGCACTACCCACTAAGCAAATTGCGGCACCATCGACGATGCCTGATGAATTGCCCGCATGATGTACGTGATTCACTTTTTCAATGGTGGTATATCTGTCCAAGATAACGCTATCAAAGCCCATCTTGCCCGGCATAATAAAGGAGGGATTGAGACCAGCTAAGGTTTCGACATTGGTGTTAGGACGAATGGTTTCGTCTTTATCCAATAATGTCATGCCATTGATATCGGTGACGGGAACGACCGATTTGTCATAATAGCCCTGCTCCCAAGCATACGCAGCGCGGCGATGCGACTCGGTAGCAAACTCGTCGACATCGGTGCGACTAAAGCCTTTTAGCGTCGCTATGGTATCCGCGCCAACGCCTTGCGGGACAAAATGCGTCGCTTCATTAACCCGTGGATCCATATACCATGCACCGCCATCAGATCCCATCGGTACGCGGCTCATCGATTCTACGCCGCCTGCAACCACCATGTCCTCCATACCTGACATGATTTTGGCAGCGGCCAGATTGATAGACTCTAGACCTGAGGCACAGAACCGAGATAAAGTGACACCCGCGACACTTTGCGCCCATCCTGCATCAATGACGGCTATACGGGCAATATCAGAACCTTGCTCGCCAACGGGCGTCACGCAACCAAGCACCACATCATCAACCAAACTGGTATCCAAATGATGACGCTGTTGAATTTCCTTTAACAAGTTACGGGCAAGCCAAATTGGTGACGCCTGATACAAAGATCCATCCTTTTTGCCTTTACCACGCGGGGTACGGATAGCATCATAAATGTAAGCAGTCTCAGTCATAAAAATCCCTTTTTATCTTTTTTGAATAAATAACCATGATGGATGATGGCAATATAATCTATGTCTTAGAATCAAGAAGTAGAACCAAAAAGCAAATCAGCCGCTTACATAAAGCGTGACGCCAGCTCTTTCATGATTTCATTGGTGCCGCCGTAGATTTTTTGTACTCGCGCATCAGCGTACAAACGAGCAATCGGGTATTCTGTCATGTAGCCATAACCGCCAAACAGCTGTACGCATTCGTCGATCACATCACACTGCTTTTGCGTCACCCAGTATTTAATCAAAGACGCCTGCGGTACTGTCAACTTGCCTTCTAACATGGCATCGACAGCGGCATCACACATCGTGCTGGCAGCGAGATAATCAGCGTAGCATTCTGCCATTTTAAAGCGCGTATTTTGAAACTTCCAAATAGGTTTACCAAAGGCTTCCCGACCTTTGACATACTCTAGGGTCAAATTAATCGCGAGCTTCATCGCACCAACGCCCGTTAAAGCAATAATTAGACGCTCACGTGGCAGCTCTTGCATCATTTGAATAAAACCCATGCCCTCTACTGTGCCAAGCAAATTCTTTTGCGGCACACGTACATTGCTGAAAAATAACTCCGAAGTATCTTGTGAGGTCAGACCAATCTTATCGAGATTACGACCACGCTCAAACCCTTCTACTTTGTCCGTTTCTACCACGATAAGCGAAACACCTTGCGCCCCTTTTTCACGATCGGTTTTGCAGGCGAGCAAAATCAGGTTGGCATGCTGACCATTGGTAATAAAGGTTTTTGAGCCATTGATAACGTAATCATCGCCATCTTTTACCGCATAGGTTTTGATGTTCTGCAAGTCTGAGCCTGTACCCGGTTCGGTCATAGCAATCGCAGCCACATACTCACCCGTCGCCATCTTAGGTAGCCATTCTTTTTTCTGCGCTTCCGTACCATGACTCAAGATATAAGGCGCGACAATACCTGAATGCACCATGCCGCCGAATCCGGATTGATTAGCCTCAGCTTGCGCATAAAGAAGCGCCGCTTCATGACCAAAGTCACCGCCGCCGCCGCCATATTCTTCTGGTATCGATGCACATAAGAATCCCATCGCGCCAGCCTCTTCCCACGCAGCGCGGTCAATCATGCCGTTTTTACGCCACTGCTCGTCCTTTGGCTCCCACGATTGAAACATTTTAAGCGCGCTGTCATGCACCATCTGGTGCTCTTCGGTCATCCAGTTCGGGGTGAATTTTTCAATACTCATATTGTCTGTCCTTGACGATGGGAAGTTGATAATGGCTAGGGCGTGTCCTCAATTCAAACGAGGACACGCCCTAATATAAAATACTATTGAGTGTAAACATATTACTTATGGTAATTTTAATTACCGTTATATACAATCTTAGTATTCTTTATATTTAATATCATGCAAGACTTATACTAGGACAGTAAAAGACAATGCGCAACCTATTAACAAACAATAGTAATTTATATTACCTATTTCAACTCTAGCTTATCAAGCCGATAAATAAGACGCTGTAGCACAGTATAAAAATTCTCACCGCACAGGAATCATCAAGCATGCAATCTACGAGTCAGATATCTAGTATGAATACAGCCCGAGCTTTGGCACCCTTATCCGATATGCGCCCTGCTACTTTAGAAAAAATTGAAAAAGCCGTTCGTAAAGTGTTTGCAGGTTTTGACTCTAATGAGGTGACCATGGCACAAATTGCAAAGTCTGCCAATGTCTCACTACAGACGCTGTATAAATATTTTGGTGATAAGCAAACACTGTTTTATACCATCATGGATATTGTATTAGGCAGGTTGGCAGCGCGCATCATGGATCATTTGCAAGGCATTGATAGCGTGCAAGATAGGCTACGCAAGACATTATGGGTTTGTTTTGACTTTGTAGATTCACATCCCGATGCGGTTATGGTGCTGTCTTCGGTATCGGCATCGCGTATACGTAACATTGCGATTTATGAAAATAAAGAGCTGATTGGGGCATTTTTGAATGTGTTGGAAGATGGTCAAAAACGTGGCGTACTGAATGACACCGTGCCCCTTTATATACTTTTTGATGTGTTTATGGGATTCATTAGTCGCCTTGGCTTGATGCACATTATTCGTCAGACCGATACACCCATTAATGCAGAGTTTGATGCGTTATTCGTGATTTTATGGCGAGCCATATCAAAGCCTGACATATAATCAGTTTGATATACAATCACTTGTACGATATTATGAAATATTCATACCAGCCAATTTTCAATTTCATCATTAAAGATCACAACGAAAAAAGCCTCACTTTGTAGTGAGGCTTTACTTAATGCTTAAAAACTAATGCTTAAAAATCAACATTCCTTAGATTTTTTTAGCTTATATTCTTCTACTCTATCAACCATTTCATAATCTTGTTCACTCATCTGTTGATAGCCATTGCTCACACTACCATAGGATGAATTTTTATTATCATGCTGAGCGTGCACAGCAGCATCTTTGATCTGGGCAATGTCTTCTGCAAACGGCGTATGAGGGATATCCAGCACAGAAAATAGCGTGGCTAAAAATTCATCAGCGGTAAAATATTTATCCATATAGCTGCCATCAAGCCCAAGGTATTTGTTTGATAATACGTGACGCAGGCGCTCACAAGCAGGCATAGTGTGTTTCAAAGGATAGCCCATGGCTTTGACAATATCTTGCGAACGCAGCTCAAGCGTCGCTATCTGATTGATCGCATACTGGGCGAGAAGATGACGTGGGTGGTAATGACGGGTATATTTGGATTGGTTAGCAATGTGGCTCATGATATTGAACACCTTAGACTCCTGTAACTCCGACGAAAAAGGGTGAAATACGCCCAAATAGGCAAATAAAATCAGGCACAAATGAGGATGTCGGAGTACAGGCTCATGCGCTTTACCAGAATTATTTTATATCGTGCTGGAAGTTGCAAGGTTTGTACGCCACCATTTATAACGATAATGGCTGGCAATGACAAAACTGTTAAACCCACGATAATGACTTAAAGATGATAGCATATCAGATAATAGAAAATAAATACTGATATTAATACGCTTTGGTAATCACACGATTGTTACGGCCTCTCTGTTGCCGTCAAAGTCTGAATACCTTTATATTTAAAAACGGTAGAAAAAATCAGACGATGACTCAGCAAAGCTATCTAATTATTTTTAGACATTGTCCTGCATGATATAAAGTCAGTCCCAACTCAGTAAAGCCAGACTTCATCCCGCCAAAAGAGACTTTTGCCTCTTCTAAGGTCTTAAATGGCAAGGGAATACTGCCTCTATTACCGGTCATTATATAATCTGCAAAGCACTTACCCATTAGCGTGCCTGTCGTAATGCCGCGACCATTATAAGCCGTTGCGGTCAGCAAGCCCTCGTCGGGCTCCATGACTCGAAAAATATGATCTTGCGTAAAGCCAAAACTACCAGTCCACTCATACTGCCACTTGAATGCTGGCAAATCTGGATAATAGCTCTTTTGCACCGCATTGGCCCATGATTGATAAAAGGATTTTGGTTTAAGCTGTGTACCACCCACCGTTCCCAATAATAGGCGATCGTCGTCATCACGGCGAAAGCTAGACAAGGCCAAGCGTGTATCCCATGCCCCTGTTTTGTATGGCAAAATTCGATCTGCCGCCTCGCCGCTAAGCGGCTCGGATGCAATCTGATAGTAATAAACCAAATAAAAGGTCTTTGTAATTTCTGTCCACTCGCCTTCGGTATAGGCGTTAGTCGCAATAATGACGCGCTCAGATTTCACGCGCGCTTTAGAAGTCCTTGCATACCAATGACCGTCTACTTTTTCTAGTGCTTCTACGGCGGAATGCTCGTAGATAGTCACACCAAGACTGGTAGCGACTTTTGCGAGTCCTCTGACATAAGCCAGTGGATTTATCGTACCAGCCCGATGATCGAGTAGTGCTTTATTGATACTTTTGGTACCGCAATATTCATGGCATTTGCTACCAGTTAGCACTTCAACATTCGCACCGCGACGACTCAACTGCTCGTATCTAATATCGACATCGACTTCACCTTTAGCGTTATGTGCCATGTGGATATTACCGGCTTGAGTGGCTTGGGCGTCGATATTATAACGTTTGATTAAGTCGAATACTAAGCTTGGCGCTTGTCCGAGGGCTTCAGTTAGACGCTCACCTGCCGCTTCACCTAGCGCAATATTCAAATCATCAGGGCGCGCCCAAGTACCTGCATTGACGAGCCCTACGCTTTTACCAGAGCCACCACTGCCTATCGTATGACTCTCTAAGAGGATAACTTTGACGCCTTTTTCTGCCAAATGAATCGCCGCCGATAACCCTGTATAACCGCCACCTATGATACAGATAGTCGCTTCAGTATCGCTATTCATCTGGCTGTAGGTATCAATAATAGGTGCGGTCATATTCCACAAACATTGCTCTTGCAACATCTCATATTCCTTCTAAATTACGCATTATCTACAGTGGAGAGCGTGTTTGTGTCGTTATTAACAATAGGTTCTTCACGGGGGATAAATTTGTCTAAGAACACCCATAACAAACCAAATAGCGGTGATAACCAACAGGCAAAGGCGAATGGTGCATAAGTGAGTGTCGCAATACCTAATGTTGCCGCGACGAAACTACCACCCATGTTCCAAGGAATAAGGGGAGATAACAGGGTTCCGGTATCTTCAATAGAGCGTGTGAGCATGGTACGCTTGTAGCCCATTTCTTGATATTTGTCTTTTAATAAACGACCTGGCAACACCAGTGTGGTATAGACGTCACCGATGAGCGTACCGACACCAAGCGTGCTGGCATAAGTGGTCATTACTAAACCAAATCTCGATTTCACCATTCTATTAATTTTTGCCATGATGGCTTTGAGCGTACCGTAATGCTCAATTGAGCCAACGAATGCTAAAGCAAAGATGGTCAAAGTCACGACCCACGTCATCGACATAATGCCGCCTTTAGACAGCAGTTGATCCACGACAGCAAAGCCGGTTTCACTGACAAAGCCATTTTGTAAGACCGTAAAAATGTCATGCACACCCACGCCTTGCATAAAGAAGGCGACCAATCCTGCGACCACCACACCAGACAATACCGTTGGAATGGCAGGCATTTTCATCACCGCTGCAATGACAACGACAACAGCCGGTAATAACGTAATAATACTGAGGTTATAATTGGCCGCTAGCGAAGTTTGAATTTCTTTAATTGAGGTTAAATCGACATTTTCTGCGCCGTAGCTCATACCGATCCAAGCGTAGATAATCAATGCAGTTACCATGGCAGGTACCGTCGTTGGCAGCATACCGCGGATATGTTCCCAAAGGTCAACACCAGCAGCGGCTGGGGTTAAGTTGGTGGTGTCAGATAATGGAGACATTTTGTCACCGAAAAAAGCGCCAGAAACAATAGCACCGCCCGTTAGTGACGGCGGGATGCCCAAGCCTAGCCCAATACCCATCATGGCAAGACCGACCGTACCAACCGTGCCCCACGAGGTACCGGTTGCGACAGAAATAATGGCACAGATGATACAGACAGAAACTAGGAATGATGAAGGAGAGAAAACGCTAAAACCGTAGTATAAAATCGTAGGAACGGTACCAGCGATAATCCAAGCGCCGATAAGCATACCAACGCCCATCAAGATAATCATGGCCGGTAGACCAATTTTGACAACTTTTAAAAAGCGTTGTTCCATGCCATCCCAGTCACGGCCACGCAGCTTCATAAACAAGCCAGTGATTAAAATACCGCAAGCTAAGGGAATGTGAGGGGTAAAATCTTTGAATACGAAAAACTGCACCATCAGAATAATGGCAGTCAACACCAGAGGTGCAATATCTAATAAAAAACTAGAAGACGGACCGTAGCCATCTTTAGCTTCGTCATAAGGTTTATCATCCATCATAAGATACCTACCTTCCTTAGTAGTGGATACTGCTGTCATAGATATAACAGTAGTGGAAACAACCAATCCATGGCTGCTGATAATGCTGAAAAAAGTGCGAAAAAGGTTACGGCAAAGGGAGTAAAAAAGCCTGTTTTTGAAACCGTGAATAGTTACTCATCACTTCCGCAGGCTTTCATACTAAAACAATAAATACTTAATAATTGGCGACCAAAATAGCTAATAATTGGCTTGCTAAATAAGCGCTGAGCCTACTTAACAAGCATCACATCACGTCAAATCAAACTACTATTAGCCAAAGTTGATGCCTTGCGCGAGTGGTAGCTCGGTTGAGTAGTTGACTGTATTGGTTTGACGACGCATATAGGCTTTCCATGCGTCCGAACCTGATTCACGACCACCGCCGGTTTCTTTTTCGCCGCCAAATGCGCCGCCAATCTCAGCGCCACTGGTGCCGATGTTGACGTTGGCGATACCGCAATCACTACCACGGTCGCTGAGGAAAGTTTCAGCTTCACGTAAGTCATTGGTAAAGATACAAGATGACAGCCCTTGTGGCACATCGTTTTGCATCGCTAGCGCATCGTCAAATTCTTTATAAGGCATGACATATAAAATCGGTGCAAACGTCTCACTACGTGCCACGTCATTTTGCTCATCAAGCTCAACAATCGCAGGGGTCACATAATAAGCATCGGGGAATTTATCCATTAGTACACGTTCGCCGCCCGTGACTTTACCGCCAGTATTGCGAGCCTTTTCTAACGCCGCTTGCATGTTATTAAAGCTGTCTTCATCAATCAGTGGACCGACCAAATTGCCTTCAAGCGGATGACCGATGCTCACCGTCTCGTAAGCAGACTTAACGCGCGGTAAGATATCGTTTTTGACCGACTCATGAACGAACAGACGGCGTAAGGTTGTGCAGCGCTGACCTGCCGTTCCCACTGCAGAGAATAGAATGCCACGTAGCGCCAAATCCAAGTCCGCCGTTGGTGCCAAAATCATGGCGTTATTACCACCAAGCTCAAGCAAACATTTACCAAAACGCTCAGCCACTTTCGGTCCTACTTCTCGGCCCATGCGCGTACTACCGGTGGCACTGACCAAGGCGATGTCTTTATTTTCAACCAAAGCATTACCAATATCGGTTTCACCCAATATGATTTGCGATAAATGTGCTGGTGCTTCACCAAATTTTGCCAAGGCTTTTTCAAATAAAGCTTGGCAAGCTAAGGCGACAAGTGGGGTTTTTTCTGAAGGTTTCCAAATGACAGGGTTGCCACAGACGATGGCCAGTGCCGTGTTCCAAGACCAAACGGCGACTGGAAAGTTAAAGGCCGAGATGACGCCGATGACACCAAGTGGATGCCATGTCTCACGCATGTGGTGACCTGGGCGTTCTGAGGCGATGGTTAGACCATAAAGCTGACGCGATACGCCCACGGCGAAGTCACAGATATCAATCATTTCTTGAACTTCGCCAAGGCCTTCTTCTTTAATTTTTCCGGCTTCTAGCGATACTAAGATACCTAAATCTTCTTTATGCTCACGCAGGACTTCACCCAATAGACGAATCAGCTCACCACGTTTAGGGGCAGGAACGACACGCCATTCTTGGAAGGCTTGTTTGGCATTTTGGATTTTAGTATCGACGTCGGCCACTGTATCTAACGTGACTTTACCGATGACTGAGCCATCAATTGGGGTGGTGACTTCAAAATCGCCATTTTGATAGTGTGCTTCTTCTACGCCCATTGCAGACATATATTGCTTAATCATAATCAATCCCTTGCATATTGGTATAATGGTTTACTACGTCCTTGACTGACTTATAAAATTACCCTGCTACCTACTAAGTTGCAAAATAATAAATTTCTTGCAGTCATTCCTTTTTGGAATGACGTGCTAATAAGTCGGCTATACGCTAGACATTTCTAGCATAATTTGTACTAAATACTGACACTAGAAAGGCACTGCTCAAGACTTTGAGCTTGCATCGCTTCATACAATGCCATCTCATCGTGAATAGCTGCTCCCAAATCACGCTCAAAATTTTGTTGGCTTGAGTAACCGTCATATTGGCTTGGCTGCGCCTGTTGTAGGTTTGATTGAAAGATACCGGCGGCACTGACGGGCAAAAAATCCTCATAAACGATAGGTTCAATGCGAAGCACCTCATCATTAATCAGAGCGCTCAGCTTAGCATTAGGCACTTTATTCAAATCATCATTGGTTAAGGTAGCGGCCAATAATGCTTGACCATCTTCAGAATCTAGGGTGCTATCCGTCAACTGGTAATAAAAATACGCCAGCCCTTCATCGTGTAGAGTTTGATAATTATCAGGAAAAGCGGTAAATACTTCGGCTAAAATTTGATTGTACTGAGCCGCATTATCCTCATTTGGGGTAGCGCCAAGCTGGCGGCGAGCTGCAGCCAATAATTCATCATAAAGCGCGCGACCCTTTTGCGTTAATGCCACACCGCGTTGCTCAATCTCTCCAAAGCGCGCGGTATGATACCCTTGCTCATACTCTTCATGGCTAGCGTCTAAGTTATTAGCAACTTTAAAGCTAACCGCTTCTTGTAGCGCCTTAAAACTGGTTTGCCTTAATAATATAGGACACGCTCTACGCGGTGGCCCTTCGATAATGGCTTTTGAAGGTATGCCACGGGCTTGCATGCCTTGTTGTACAGCATCAATATCCAAGGTTCGAGGCGTTAAATGATTGATATGCGGACCTTTAAAGCCGACCACATCAGCGACAAGTGGATGCTGATCTAGTAGACGCTGATAGAGCGCTTTTGCCACCGGCGTTTTATCATGCCAACGAAATGTCTCTAGCGCTTCTTGGACAAACTGCTGTGCTTGCTCAGTGGTCAAGCCACCTTGCGCCTCAAAAATCTCGATAAGCTCAATAACGCCAGTAGTGAATATCTGACGCTGCGCCAGTGTGGCCGTGGCTTCTTGTTGTAAAGTTTCATCGGCAATCAAATCTAAACGCAATAACGAGGTAAAGACGCGAAAGGGACTTTTATGCAATGAATGCGAGTCAAGAGCACGAAAAGCAGTTGAGTGGACTGGCACACCAGCAGGCGCTAAATCGTAGTAGCCAACAGGGTACATACCCATCACCGCAAAGAGACGGCGCATCATGCTCAGCTCTGCTGCGGTACCCAGTCGAATCGCCCCGTGGCGCTCCATGCTCAGACGCTCAATCTCGCCCGTATGTAGCAGTTGTGATTTGACATCGGGATGTGAGGTCAACACCTCTGCATTGACATCACTGACCAAATCAACCAAGTCACCGTATAGCGGCACCTCGTTCTGATACATGGCTGACATCGCCATAGAAAAATGATGACGGATATCATCGCTGCAGATAAAATCCTTATCTGGACTGACGCTACTATTTTTCACAAATAAACATCCTTGTAATAGAGTTAATAAATCTTTAGCTTAATAATAAGTATTTGATTTCGAGCATTTGCTTATGACGATGCGCTATCTATCCTAAGCATTCCTAAGCATTCCTAAGCATTCCTAAGCATTCCTAAGCATTCCTAAGCATTCCTAAGCATTCCTAAGCATTCCTAAGCATTCCTAAGCATTAAGCGGCAGGCAATCCATCAGGAAGCGCGATGAGTACCTCCTTTAGAATATCCAACCCTTCTTTTAGGGTGTCAGGCTCTATGGTAAGTGGCGGTAATAAGCGAATAATATGGCGATGTTGCCCACTTGGCATGAGCAATAGACCACGCTCGCGGGCTTTGGTTAATACTTGCGCCATCACACTTGGATGCACATCATGCTCAGGATGGCGCAGCTCGATACCGCGCATCGCGCCGATACCGGTAAGACCAAATAACCAAGGCGAGATACCTTCTTTCTGCCATTGGCTGATGGTCGTCTGAATTGTTTCTGCATAATGCTTGGCTGACTGCCAAACGTCATTGGCTTGCATGATATCAAGCGTGGCATTGGCAGCGGCGCAAGCAACTGGATTGCCCGAATAAGTGCCGCCCAAACTGCCTTTAGTTAGACCATTGACCACACTAGCCTTGCCTATAACTGCGCCTAAGGGCAAGCCGCCCGCAATACTCTTGCCAAGTAAAATAAGGTCAGGCTCAATCCCTAAATGGGTAAAAGCAAACGGCGTACCCGTACGACCATAACCGGATTGGATTTCGTCCATGATAAGTAACATGCCATGCTCATCACAAAACTTACGTAGATACTGCGCAAAGGTGGGCGACATCAATTGAAAACCGCCTTCCCCTTGTACAGGTTCGACGATGATGGCACCGATATTGTCGATATCGGTTTCTACCATAAATAAACGCTGGAGCGCGTCAATCGCTTGCTCGTCGCTGACGTTGTTATCAGGACTGGGAAAAGGAATATGATAAACGCCGCTCCCTAATGCACCAAGCCCGCGCTTATAAGGCGCGACCTTACCATTGAGATTGACGGCAGCCAGTGTGCGCCCATGAAAGCCACCATCAAAGGCAATGACGCCTGTGCGACCCGTTTTTATGCGTGCTATTTTTATGGCGTTTTCAGTCGCTTCTGCACCGCAGTTGGTGAGCATCCCTGCCAGCTCGCCGCTAATAGGTACAAGCTCACACAATCGCGGCATAAAGGTTTGGTACGGCTGATGCGCTGCCGCATTGTAGGCATAGTGAATCAGCGACTGGGCTTGATTAATGATGGCGTCAACGATGTGAGGGTGGCAATGACCAAAGTTTAAAACACCAATTCCACCGACAAAATCGATATAGCTGCGGTCATTGTTGTCCCAAACTCTGGCATTTTTGCCTTTGACGAGCGTGAGCGTATGCACCATCGTAAAGGCATCGGTCACGTTATAAAGCTTATCCATGATGAATCTCTATCTCTTCCTTGAGTTAGACTCATTTCAACAAAACATCATTCCGGCAGCAAACGAATAATAGTTGTGGTGGCATTCCTTTTTGTCATTACCAGTGAATCAACTTCCTAAACGAATCCTTTAAAAACAAAAAAACTGCGTATTAAGGCAGTTTTTTTGTTTTTTTAGCTTGTTAAATTTTCACAGCAGATAACTTTGTAGAATACAATAATAAGATATAAATTATAAAGCAAGCCCTAACGCCTTTTCACGCTGATCTGAGATTGTTAAATAAGCCTTAATCCATTCTAAAACTGCTTTGACCTTATGCGATTGTCCCGAAGAAACAGGATAAGTCACATAATAGCTGCCGCGACCCTTTGCCGCATAATCCCACGCCATGACTAAAGCGCCTGATTGTAGCTCAGGCTCAACCAAACGCAACGGCACCAAGGCTATACCATAGCCCAGTAAGGCGGCAGAGATGCAAGCATGAAAAGTCTCAAAACGTGGCCCTACAAAGGTGCCGTCGACGCTGATATCTTGTTGCTTAAAGTACTCATACCACGCACTTAAACGCGAGCTTATTTGCAATAGGACATAGTCATCTAAACACTCGGTACTCAGCGTCTTATCTTGTAAATACTGCGGCTGACAGACCGCAACGCAATATTCATCGAACAATTTTATGGCCTCCATATTGCCCCACATGCCATCGCCATATAAAAAAGCAATATCAACATTTTGGTCTTCAGAAAAAAACGGCCCCACCAGCTCTTTAATATCTAGGTTGATAAGCGGGTATTCTTGACTAAAGCCACTGAGTGCTGGAATCAACCAACGGGCGCAAAATGTGGGATGCGAGACTATTTTTAGCAGCTCGGTATTACTGCTATGCGACATCAAATTGGTGGTCGCCACCTCGATATGTTTTAAAATCTCTAACACTTCAAGATAATATGACTTGCCAGCAGGAGTCAATGAAATCCGGTGCGGCGTCCGATAAAACAAAGACAGGTTTAGCATCTCCTCCAACTGCGCCACTTGCTTACTGATGGCGCTTTGGGTCATGTGCATCTCTTGCGCGGCATTGGTAAAACTCAAATGACGAGCAGCGGTCTCAAAACATTGCAGCGCCGTTGTTGAAGGATATCTTCTAAAGGCTAATGGTTTATTGGTGTCTGTTTTCATAGATTGCTTTTCTTTTATTCCATATTAGGGCATGTCCTCAATTCACTCGATAGTCATCTAAATGGGTTAAAAATAGCTAAATCTTGCCAAACATCGTCAAATAGCTGGTTAATATCTCGATATTATCTACGCTATTTTTCTTGTTTGACGGCAATTTATCTCATTTTTATCGCCATTTTTGAAATGAAGACACGCCCTAGTAAAATATCAATGATTATTTAAAATCACGTTATCAGGCATTCCTAGCCTATGGCGTCATCATACCTATATTCAAGCGTAAATAGCGATACCTCACTATAAGCACTATGTAACTGACACTGATGTCATCATTAGATTTACTTAACCATTCAACCAATTATTCGGTCGCTAATTTTAAAGACTCTCCTACAAAAAACACCGTCGATTCCTGATAAAATAGTAGGGTCTGATGATAGGCTCTGACATACCGCAACTGATTTGCTATCTTGCCCTCCTCTTTTTCATCATTACGACCTATGCCGCCGTTATTCTTAAACTCATGAATTATTTTTCAGCTAATTTGCACTATTAGCGCCTTCTTTATTTGTATTGGATCATATGAAACATAACCTTGAGGTGAGCGCAAATGCTCGCCGAACTCAGTATTTCCAAGTATTCTTAATGGGCGTCAGCGCCTTTATTATGAATACCACCGAATTTGTCCCCGTTGCCCTATTAAGTGACATCGCCCAAGATTTTTCCATCACTACAGCAGAAACTGGCTGGATGTTGACGCTCTATGCGTGGATTGTCGCGGCGATGTCATTGCCATTGATGCTGCTAACCAGCCGCTTTGAGCGCAAAAGCTTACTTTTGGGCTTGTTTGTGGTTTTTATTGCCAGCCATGTGTTGTCTGTATTTGCTTGGAGCTTTGATGTATTGCTTATTAGTCGTGTTGGTATTGCGCTATCGCATGCGATATTTTGGTCAATCACCGCAGCGATTGCGATACGCGTAGCACCAGAAGGCAAAAAAGCACTGGCGCTTAGTGTACTTGCGACCGGTACTTCATTGGCGATGGTGCTTGGCGTGCCACTAGGGCGCTTAGTCGGTCAATGGTTTGGCTGGCGGGCAACCTTTGGCGGTATTGGGGTGATTGCTTTTATCGTGTTTATCTTGCAAGCAAGGCTATTGCCAACGCTGCCAAGTATGTTTGAAGGCTCGTTTAGAAAAATTCCAGAATTGCTTAAAAACCCCTTATTGGTCTGTTTGTATCTACTCATTTTATTGGTCTTTACCGCTCACTATACCGCTTACTCGTATATCGAGCCTTTTATGCGGCAGGTTGGTGCTATTAGTGAAAACGCCGCGACTGTTGTCTTGCTATTATTTGGAGTAGCTGGGATTGCGGGCAGTGTGATATTCAGTCGCTGGGGTGATCGTTTTAATACCAGATTAATGCTGATATCGATTATATTAATGCTGATATCTATGCTGGTGCTATTATTTGCCGTGACCTCCATCTGGGCGCTGAGCTTGATTGCGCTACTTTGGGGCGCCGCGCTTATGCTGCTAATTATCTCCATGCAAGCCAAAGTCATCATGGTTGATGTCACAGCGCAAGACATGCTGATGTCGATGTTCTCAGGGATTATTAACTTAGGGATTGGCGCCGGTGCGCTGTTTGGTGGTTATGCAGTAACGCATATTTCCATATCGAGTGTGGGCTATGTTGGCGCAGCTATCGCCAGTGTGTCGCTGCTGTTGATGTTATTTATGATAAAGCGCTTTCCTGAGTTAAGTAGAAGGCTTGGTTAATGAGAATTAGCTGAGTCAGTAAAGTTAAGCCTGAAAATATTGTCGCTAAATGTTGATGTTAAATGAGAACAAAAAAAATGCCAGCTATTTAAATGGGCTGGCATTTTGCTTTCTCGTTCATTTAAAAACAGGAAATAAGCCACCCATTAGAAATCCACCTTACCGCGCAAGGCTTTTGTTTTGCCGCGCTGGGTCTTTTGATCCACGCGTTTGCGCTTAGCGTTTCTGCTAGGTTTAGTTGGCTTTCTGGTTTGATTGACATGAGTGGCTTTTATAATAAAGCTTTGCAGCCGCTCAAAGGCATCTATCTTATTCCGCTCTTGCGTACGAAATTGCTGAGATTTAAGCACAAACACGCCTTCTTTGGTGATTCGGCTGTCTTTACTGTCTAATAAACGCTGCTTATGCACATCACTCAGGCTTGAGGTATGGATATCAAAACGCAGATGAATCGCAGATGAGACTTTATTGACGTTTTGCCCGCCAGCGCCTTGCGCACGTATCGCGCTAATTTCTACTTCATTGTCATTAAGGCTAATGGTATTGCTAATGAAAATCATAGAGCTCTTTTTAAATCATAAATAAGTATGATGAATAATAAACCATTATTTGCTTCCCTGCTACTTCGTCAATAACTAATCTAATAGCTGGCGACAGCGCGCAATCACTGGCGCATCTACCATTTGACCATCTATCTCAAACACTGCCTGTCCACTGCGCTCATACTCTTCGACCACACGCTGAGCAAATGATAGCTCACTCTCTGTCGGCTTAAGGGCGCGCTGCACAACAGCTACTTGTTTGGGATGAATACACAGCATTCCTGACATACCTATCTGTGACCATAAACTTACTCGGGCGCTTAGTCCTATCTCATCATTAAAATCAGGATAAACAGTATCGATGGGCGCTGCTAACTCATGTACTTTAGAGGTCAAAACCAACTGATAGCGAATCTGATTGGCGACGATATCAGCAGCAGGCGTACCTACTTGCACCCGCAAGTCATTGCACAAATCTAAAAAACCATAACTAAACGCGGCCAAGCCCGACACTTTAGCCATCGCATCAATATGGTATAACCCAATCGCACTTTCTATGAGTGCAATAATAGGCAGCCCAGTACCCTGATAGGCTTGCTCGATATCTGATGCTTGCTCCGCCTTGGCTAGAATGACTCCTGCAAGATTGGGCATCTGGTGGCAAAGCGCGATATCTTTTATAAATGCATCGCTGCCTGCTTTATTGATACGTAGCCAAATCGGCTGATAGTCTGCGCTGTCATGATATTGTTGTAATGCTTTTCGGGCATCTGCTTTATCTTCTGACGCAACAGCATCTTCTAAATCGACAATAACCGCATCTACGCCACTAGCAAAGGCTTTCGCTACTCTGTCGATGCGAGTCGCTGGCACGAATAGCCATGTTTTATTTTGAGAGATTATATTTATTTTATTATTAGTCACTGAATCCATGCTTGATTCCTATATTATTCAAGTAGCTGTTAGTACCTTTATTATGCCATTACACAGCCTATTTTTACTTTAAATTAACAATCTATCGATGCAATGACACTAAGATTATTTAGACACTCGATCAGAAATAAAATCAAAAAAAACTGCATGGAAATAAATCTCATGCAGTTCTTAATAGTAAATTGTTTTTTAACTTGTATCCTAAGTCTTCTAACTGGCTAAGCCAACATACCACCATCGACGACGATGGTCGCGCCTGTGGTATAACTTGATGCATCAGATACTAAGTACAATACCGTACCAGCCATCTCGTCAGGATTAGCAACGCGTCCTAGTGGAATCGAGTGTAATGCCATTTTTAAGACTTTATCATTGGTCGTTAAGGCTGAGGCAAACTTAGTATCGGTCAGACCAGGCAACAAGGCATTGACGCGAATGTTTAAGGGACCGCACTCTTTGGCAAAGGCTTTGGTCATACTAATCACAGCCGCTTTGGTGATCGAGTAGATACCTTGCTTGTCGCCAGCTACCAAGCCATTGACCGATGCGGTATTCAAGATAACACCGCCACCTTGCTCTTTCATCATTTTGCCAGCAGCAGTCGACATAAAGAAGTAACCACGAATATTTACTTCAACCGTTTTATCAAAGGCGGCTAAGTCCGTATCCAAGATATGGCCATAGTAAGGGTTTGCAGCGGCGTTATTGATTAAAATATCGATTTGACCAAACTCGCTTTTGATATGCTCAAAAATCGCATCAATCTGTGCCATCTCGCCCACGTGACAAGCAAAAGCACTGGCTTTGTGACCGTCAGCGATGATGCTATCAGCGACTGCTTGGCAAGCATCAATCTTACGGCTAGAGACGATCACGTGCGCGCCTCTTGATGCCAACAAACGAGCAATAGATTCGCCAATACCGCGGCTAGCGCCAGTGACTAAAGCAATCTTGCCGGTTAAATCGAATAAATCTTTCATCGTTATCCCTTATATTTTGAATTAGCTATTCAGTTTTCAATTTTTTATCGTAACCACTTAATAAATTATAGTCGAAAAACTGCAAATCCATTACAAGGCAGCTGAGCGTAGATAGTACGCATAGTACATCGAGCGAGGCTAACACCGTAATGATTTAGCAGTTATTTGACTATTAAGCCAACATGCCACCATCAAGGGTAAACGCATGACCATTCATAAAGGTACTCTCATCGCTGGCTAGCCATGCAATCGCACTAGAGATTTCATTCACATCTCCTAGACGGCGCATTGGACTGGCTTTGATAGTTGCTTGCTGCGTACGCTCATCCATCGTTGCCATGGTATTGCGTACCATCGGCGTATCGATGAAGCTTGGGCAGACCGCGTTGAAACGAATATTGGCGCGCGCATACTCATGGGCAGCAGACTTGGTCAGACCCATAACTCCGTGTTTAGCCGCACTGTAGGCTGAGATCATCGGTGCTGAACGCAGACCAGCAATAGACGCTACGTTAATCACATGACCACCACCATTAGGTAGCATACAGTTGACGGCAGCACGCATACAGTGCCAAACACCTTTTAAATTCACGGCGATATTGCGATCAAAGTCATCATCGCTTAGCTCATGCATTGGCGAGGGCTTATGGTCGATACCAGCATTGTTTACCACCACATCTAGACCACCAAGCGTTTCCACTGCGAAGTCGAACAACGCACGTACTTCGTCACCACTGGTCACGTCTACTTTTTTGAAGACGACACTGTTACCAGCATCTTGAGCTTGCTTGGCAACCGCAGCGCCCATCTCTTCTGCCATATCCCCAATCACAACTTTTGCACCGCGACTGGCCAGCAATAGCGCGCTTGCTGCGCCGATACCTGAGGCACCGCCCGTGATTAAAATTCGTTTACCCGTTACATCTGATGCAATTCCATTTGTATTTAATGTCATGATTTATCCCTCTACCTTAAGTACCAGTTTGCCGAAGTTCTCACCTTTAAAGAGCATCATTAACGTATCAGGGAACGTCTCGATACCTTCAACGATATGGTCTTTTACTTTAATGTTGCCCGATTGAATCCAGCCAGCAATATCTTTCATCGCTGTCGGGTATTCTTTAATATTATCAAAGACGACAATGCCTTCCATACGCGCACGATTGACCAACAGTGACAGATAATTTGATGGCCCTTTGACTTCTGTGGTGTTGTTATATTGGCTAATAGCGCCGCAAATCACGATACGCGCATGAAGATTAATTTGCGTGAGGACGTCATTTAAAATATCGCCGCCGACGTTGTCAAAATAGACATCGACGCCTTTTGGACAAGTTTCTTTTAACGCTTTTTTTATATTCTCATTCTTATAGTCGATTGCCGCATCAAAACCTAGCTCATCGACTAAGAATTTACATTTCTCAGCACCGCCGGCGATACCGACGACGCGGCAGCCTTTGAGTTTAGCAATCTGACCAACTAAACCACCGACCGCGCCGGCAGCGCCAGAGACGACGACGGTTTCACCTGCTTTTGGCTGACCCGTTTTTAATAAGCCAAAGTAGCCTGTCATACCCGGCATACCGAGCACGCCTAAATAATAAGATAAAGGTGCGAGATTTGGATCGACTTTATGTAGTCCAGTGCCATCACTGACCGCATAAGACTGGACGCCATTGTGACCTGCGACATAATCGCCGACGGCAAACTTTTCATACTTACTTTCGATGACTTTGCCCACCGTTCCTGCACGCATCACCTCGCCAATCTGTACTGGCGGTATATAAGATTTGGCATCATTTAACCAGCCACGCATCGCCGGATCCATTGAGATATACTCAATTTTTATCAACAGTTCACCGTCTGTAATAGTCGGCAGTTCTGTCTCGGTATACTCCCACGTATCGGCGCTTGGTTCGCCAATTGGTCTTGCTTTTAAGCGCCACTGCTTATTAATCTGTTTTTTATTAGATGTCATTATTTATTCCTTTAAAGTTGTATTTTTTGTTAATACCAAAATTGTTAATATCAAACATGGTTCAAAATCTATTAAAACCACTCAGCTTGCATATCGGTACATACCGCATTGTCATTATTCAACAATTCGATATCACGATTGATTAGTGGTAATTCCCAATCGATAAAGTATTTTGCTGCTTGGATTTTGCCATGATAGAAGTTTTGTTTCTCAACGTCGGTTGTATCATTTAATAACTGTTCCGCTTTGCTGGCTTGGCGAATCCAAATCCAGCTGACCACAATGGAGGCAAAAATATTCATCAATGCTTGTGCATTACCGGTCAGCGTTAGTGCTTTTTCCGTTTGGAGGATTTTGCTTAAATGCACCAACACTTCATGCAGATGACTCATATAAGGCATCAATTTACCAGCAAGCTTTGCGGTCTCTGGGGTGGTAATAGACTCTAAATCACGAGTAATTTCGCGTTTGAGAATTTGAATCCCAAGCCCTTTGTTTTGCCATAACTTACGAAATGACAAATCTAAGGCTTGCACGCCATTTGTGCCTTCATGGATAGGATTAAGACGATTGTCACGCCAAAATTGCTCGGCTTGATACTCACGCGTGTAGCCTGCACCGCCCAATACTTGGATGCCCAAATCATTGGCTTTAGGACCATATTCAGACGGCCATGCTTTGAGCACTGGTGTTAATAAATCCAGCAGCTCTGATAGCTCAGCTTTTAGTGTGGCGTCTTCACAGGTATTGATACGATCAATCAGGTTTGAACCATATAGACATAATGAAATACCGCCTTCAGAGTAGGCTTTTTGCGCCAAAAGCATACGCTTAACATCACCATGCTGAATGATTGCCGTTGCCGCATCTTCAGGTTTATTATTCGGCGCGATTCTGCCTTGTGTTCTATCTTTGGCATAATCGAGCGAGTACTGATAACCGCGATAGCCAATCATCGCTGCGCCAAAGCCAACCGCAATGCGCGCTTCATTCATCATCTTAAACATATAGCGCAAGCCGAAATGCTCTTCACCGATGAGATAACCCTGACATTCGCCTTTGTCACCAAAGCTTAAAGCCGTAGAAGTTGCTCCTCGGTAACCGAGCTTATGAATCAGTCCAGTTAAATGCACATCATTGCGCTCGCCTACCGATAAATCATCGTTTAAACGATATTTCGGTACGGCAAACAAAGAAATTCCTTTGACGCCGCCAGGACCACCCGGCACTTTGGCTAAGACCAAATGCACGATATTGTCAGACAGTTCGTGATCGCCTGCTGATATATAAATCTTGCTGCCTTTGATACGGTATGATCCGTCTTCTTGTTTAACGGCGGTAGTTTTGATATCGGCAAGTGACGAGCCAGCATGTGGCTCGGTTAATGCCATGGTACCGGTAAACTCGCCCGTTAGCATACGTGGCATAAAAGCATTTTTAATATCATCACTGGCGAAATGAGAGATGACATTAATCGCCGCTGTGGTTAAAAAAGGATAAGCGGTCGTTGATGGATTGGCCGCCATAAAATAGCCTGCTACCGCCGTCATAACTGTTTCAGGTAATTGCATGCCGCCATCATCAAAACTATAACGACCAGCGATAAAGCCCGACTCGCGAAACGCATCAAAAGCGACTTTTACATCATCTATCATGCTGACTTTTTTGCCATCGAATTGCGGCTCGTTTTTATCCGCCACATGGTTGTGCGGCAAAAATAGCTGGGTCGCGATTTTATTGGCGGTGTTGAGTACCGCATCAAAAGTTTCGCGGCTATGTTCTGCAAACTTCGGATGCTCGGTTAAATGCTCAGTACCCAATACATCGTAAAGTTGGAACGGTAATTCAAAGTCATTGATAAGCATATCTGCTGCCATAGTCATTTCCCTATTATAATAGTGATAAATAAGTGATGAATTAATATTAGTCTAATTTAACCCATTGCCGTATTGTCATTTATGACATAATCATGGTCAAATAAGACATTTATAAGCTACCCCGCTAGACAATTTCAGCCGAAAAACATGTTGTTTTAGACAGCAGCTATCAAAAGATAGCGATGAAAAACAGATAAAGGAATTTAGATACCCATGCCCTACTTCAAACCTTTTAAAGTGATTATTCTTGGCTTCGATGGCGTGCTTGGTAGCGTGCTTGCTGGGGCATTAGACTTATTTTCATTTACTGGTGTCAGTTGGCAGCGATTTTTGGGAGAAGCCGTAGAACCCAGATTCAATGTCCAGATAGCGAGCCTAGGTGGGGCAAATATTAGATGTAGCAACCGCTTAATGGTGCAAGCCCATTGCGATATTCGCGAGGTGACAGAGTGCGACCTATTATTAATCCCAACCATTGGCGATTCAATCGACAAGGTATTGAGCCAGAATAGCGCGTTATTGCCGCATTTAAAACGACTGGCAAATACCAAAGCAGATATCGCTAGCAATTGTAGCGGTGCTTTCTTTTTAGCAGAGGCAGGGTTATTAGACAATAAAACAGCGACAACTCACTGGGGCTATGCCAATAAGTTTAAGGCAGATTTTCCGCTGGTTGATCTGCAAGAAAATCAGTTTGTCACCCAATCAAAAAGAGAGTCAAAAAGCCAATCAGGCACTATCTTTTGTGCAGCAGGCGGTAGTGCCTTTTATGATTTGGGATTGTTATTAATAGAGCGTTATTGCGGGCGTGAGATTTCCACCCAAGTGGCAAAAACCCAAATCATCGATAGCAAAAGAGGCAATCAAAACAGTTATACCAATGTGACTTTGCATAAACCGCATGCTGACCAGCTGGTTAAACAAGTACAAGAGTACATTGAGGAAAATTTCAATGAGCCTATACAAGTGAGCAGCTTGGCAGCCATGGTTAATATTACGCCGCGCACTTTAAATAGACGCTTTCAATCCGCTGTCGCTATGCGTCCGATTGAGTATATTCAAGCAGTGAGAATTGAACAGGCAAAACGCCTACTAGAGTTAGGCGATGTGACCATAAAATCGCTTGCCGAACAAGTGGGCTATGATGATATTTCATCGTTCACACGCCTATTCAAACGTGTAACAGAGCTAACCCCCAAAGAATATCAGGATAAGTTTTCGCGGTTAGCGATTTAGTCATGGCAATGAATAGTCGTTAGAGGTTAGCATTTAAGCAGTTTGCCATAACCCTTCTACTTGGATAGCATCAGCCTTGATGGTTGGGTAATCGCTAAATGCCAACTGATAGCCACCAGCTGTATTGGAGCTAATTTGACACTTTGCGCCTAGTGGAAAGCTGTGTTTTTTTCCAATATGACCAAAACGCATGCCGCTATAAATCGGTAATCCTGTCAGCTGATGCAATTGACGAATCACCGTAGCCACATCATAACGCTTGTCATAACTGTCCTCACCTGCACCAGACAATGCCCCAAATACAATCGCTTGCTGACCTTTAAACGCACCAGCCAAATACAAGTCATATAACATGCGCTCAATGCGATACGTTTGTTCGCCCACGTCTTCTAAAAACACAATACCGCCATCAATGCGCGGCAAATATTCGCTACCTGCCAGCGCTGATACTACACTTAGATTACCGCCCCACATCGTGCCAGTTATGGTTTTTGGCTCAGTACTTGCTAAAATGCTAGGGAGTTGCTGACTGGTTAAGGACGCGTCTGATATGTCGATAATTAGATTGGGATTAGTGAGCGCTTCAACAAACTGTCGACAGCTGATCTCATCAGGCTTGGTCTTGCCAAATTCACTATAGAGCATCGGTGCCGCAAGCGAGCTCATATCACCCTTTGCCAGTAGCGCACATTGGATAGCGGTCACATCACTAAAGCCTGCGAGTATCGTGCCCTGCTCCTTCATAATACGTCCTAGCGTCGACCAATCAACCATCGGCAATATTCGCATGGCGCCATAGCCACCACGTACACCAAGCAATAATTTGGGCGCTTTAATTGCACCCGTAGCGATATTCTGTAAGTCACTCGCTCGCTGCGAATCCGTACCAGCAAAACGTAGATACTGCCGATTGGTAATCGTAGAGTTATTGACTTTAAAACCTGCACAGGCCATACGCTCCAATGCCAATTGATTGCGGTCATCGCTACCGCCCACATTAGAGCTGGCAAAAAGTCGCGTTTCAATCGTTGGCGTAATACAGTGTGTTTGCGTGAGTGACGGCTGTGAGGATGAACGCTCACCCAATAACGCGGTTGGCAAATCATCCTTGGTGAGCTGCGGACTATTATTAGGGTCGATAGGGCTGGCGGCAAATACCTGAGAAACACCTTGCGTCGCCAATGCAGCAGTACCCGCACTGATACCTACTCGACGCAAAAACTGCCGACGGTTTAGCCCAGATGTTGTTTCAATCGCTGTATGCTCATTTTTGTTTCTATCATCTGTTAATAACTGACTCTTAAAAACCATCTCTCTCTGCCACCTTATCATCTTTATTTTAATATACTTTTGCATCATATTTATTTTTGCAGCCTACTTGCTACTTGCTTAAACTGCACAGCAGCATATTGTAAACGCTTTTTTGGCTATGATAGTTGCCCAACCCTTGCCACTATTTAATTTTTCGCGATGCTACACACCAAAAACCTAGCCCTATTGGCACATTCCGCGACTTTGTTGTAGTATGAGAATACCGATTTAGGTTAAATAAGGATAATAATAATGGCTGAGAAAGCGATTGATAAACAGAAAAAAGAGGACATATTGGACACCGATTTAGAGTACCTCATTAACGAAGAAGAAAAACTGCAAGAAAAGCTAAAAGACAGTAGCCATCTTGAGCGTTTTGCCAAAGATTTGATGCTATTCATGAGCTTGATTAAAGACTATTATCAAGGAAACTATCGCGATATTCCCTATAAAACCATTTCAGCAGGTGTGGTTGGACTGCTCTATACTCTCAATCCAATCGATATCATTCCAGATTTCATACCTTTTATCGGTCATATTGACGATGCGCTAGTCCTCACCTTTTGCTTGAAGTTGGTCGAAAAAGATTTGCAAAAATATCAAACTTGGAAGAAAAAACAAACCGCTATCAAAACCGCTACTGACTTAAAGAAAAACAAGTAACTTTGTACAAGCTAGCATCCTGAAATGATCGTTATAAAAAATGATCGTTATAAAAAGCCACGACTGACAATCAATGTATCAGCCGTGGCTTTTTTATTCATTAATAGCAATTATTTATGTGAGTTAATCTGGAACATCATAACGCGCTTTTTCTGGATTGAGACCGAACGAATAGACAAAGGTTGCAACGAGGCTATTGATAATAATAAACGGCAAATCGATAGCAGCATGCCCAAGCGCATAGCGACCAATCAGCCACGAAACAATCAGCATAATAATAAAGAAACCGCCTAAGTACGCCAAAATTGCAGGATGCTTTAAATTATAAGTCTGCTTAGGTTCAGGCTTCTTATCAAGTACATAGGTTCTGATTGCCCAACCAGCCGCATAAGAAAATCCGCCCAATACCACGTAACTAAAAAAATTCATATTGCTTAACTCTAATGACATATGGTTTATAGCAAAACACTGTTTAAAATAACACTATCGATCATAAATTCTGTTTATGAGCCGTGCTTGCTTAAAGGCTCTCATTAACATTATCAATCACAATATTAGCATGTGGATTGGCTAAAATATCGGTATTAACATCATCACACTCGACACGATAGATGGTATTGGCACCGCGATAAATATAGGATAAGTATTCACTATCTAAGAGTGGATCGATATTGGCATAGGCAGGCTTCACATGAGCCAGTACTAGCACTCGATCAGGACGCCCAATGACCGCATCGACATTGTCAGGGTCAATAGAGAAAAACTGCGGAATGTCGCTATTTTCAATCACTTCTAGCGGCTCAGCGTCATCCCAAACGCGCTTCGCACTTGCCGGCTCTTTCATCTGCATCACCCACGAGCCATCCTGTTGACTGATTTTTATTTGGGCAGGCTCGTCATGACTAACCGTGTAACAACCTTCAAAAACCGATAAGTCTGTCGCCGCTTCGACCATTCCAGTATCAGCTTGAATGTTGCTATCGTTGCAAGCACTTAAAAATAGTGCGCTGCTCACCGCTATGCCGACTGGTAAGCACATCAGCCTTTTATAAAAAATGTTTGAGCGTAAGGACATAATAGGGTTATCCTGCATTCATGCATTAAACTTTTATGAAAATTGTCTTTAAAAAAACTATCTTTAAACAGTGATGACGACAATCTTAATATTAACGTGATTTTCTAGGGCATGTTTTCATCAACTAAGGGCATGTTTTCATCAACTAAGGGCATGTTTTCATCAACTAAGGGCACTGTCGAATGATTTGCGCTACTAATTGACGCCTGAAAACCACTGTTTTTTTCTGCTGCGTAGTCAATACCGTTTGATACTGTGTGTCGCAACACAGCTCATTTTAACAGAAAATAGCAAGGTTACTATTATGATCTGTGCTTTTGGCGACTTTGTGCATTACGATTGCCCACATCAACGATAGATTTGTTATACTCATTCCCAAAATATAACGGAATCGCTGGTGTAAAAACAACGCTAGCAAAATCCCTCCAACCCTCCCTATCTTTATCAATTTTTAGGTCAATAATTTTTTATGTCAGACAATCGCACCTCAGCGCAGCCATTCAACACCAGTAACGCGATGAATCCGTTGGCCGCCAAATCAAACACCACCGTGGCCTATACGGATGGTGCCTGTAAAGGCAATCCAGGCGCGGGTGGCTGGGGCGCACACCTCATTTTTAGTGATGGACGTACACAAGATTTGTACGGCGGTGATAAAGAGACGACCAATAATCGCATGGAGTTGATGGGCGCGATACAAGCATTGACCCATAGCCCGCATGAGCACAACCTCGAGATTTGGACAGACTCAAGCTATGTCAAAAAAGGCATCACCGAATGGATAGAGGGTTGGAAAAAAAGAGGCTGGAAAACGGCAAGTAAAAAACCCGTCGCCAATCAAGACCTTTGGCAGCAATTAGACAAGCTATGCCAGCAGCGCGATGTTGACTGGCATTGGGTAAAAGGTCACGCAGGACATGCAGGCAATGAAAAAGCGGACGAGCTGGCAAACTTAGGCGTGACGTCCAGCAGTGAAGAATTATCGAGCATAGAGCCGCAAGACACGGCTAAAAAAAAAGGGCAAATAATGCCTAATACAGCGCAAAATGCTGCTCACGATGACTGGCTAAGTTTCGATCCACTGGGTCTGGATATGACAGATGATGAGCTTGACGAAGATGTCATAGACACTGATAACGATACAAACCCTGCCGATGATATGATGAGTAAAGATGCTGTAATAGATGCCGATCGCTATCAGCATAATGCTAGCAAACCAATGAGTAAAATAGAGATGCCGGAAACCCAAACGTCTATGACTGATGCAACGATAAATGATCATGTGCCTGCTACCGTTACTGGCATAGAAGAAGCTAATACACCAAAATTTGACGGCGACACCAGCCGTGCCAATCCGTATTTCATACCGCTGCTACCCAAACCTATCCATCGTCATGAGTCTGATCGCCAGCTCATTATGGATACTGAAACCACAGGTCTTGATCCGTTAAAAGGCGACCGTATTATCGAAGTCGGTATCGTGGAGATGATCGGGCGTAAATTTACGGGTGAAAAGCTCCACGTTTATATCAATCCACAACGCGGCATGGATGATGAAGTCATTCGTATCCATGGTATTTCTGAGGCATTTTTGATCGACAAGCCTACCTTTGATCAAGTTGCTCAGTCGCTCTATGATTTTATGGATGGCGCAGAAATCATCGCTCATAACGCCACCTTTGATATGAACTTCTTAAACATGGAGTTTGCCAAAGTTGGTATGAACGACTTTGCTGAGCGCGTACAAGTGACTGACTCGCTGGTCATGGCAAAGCAGCAGTACCCTGGGCAAAAAAACACCCTAGATGCTTTAGTACGTCGCCTAAATGTGGGAAAGCAGGATCGTACTTTTCATGGCGCCTTACTTGATTCAGAGATTTTAGCAGAAGTTTATCTGGCGATGACAGGTGGGCAGGTTACACTCGCCATCGAAGAAGACACGCAAACAGATGGTGGGCAGACAGCACACGCCAGTTTTGCCAATTTAGCGTCCTTGTTGCTAGAGTCATCTACGGATGAAAATACCAACCAACAGTGGTATGCCGCGCTCGCAGAAGCGTATCCTGAGCTAAAAGCCAATATGTAGTTGCCGTATAAGTTGATGATATCAATCTTTGAGCAATAACATTTGTATAATATAGGCTTGACTATTGTTATATTAAGCATTAAAACATCAGCAGCAAGTGCTTTTTCGATCATCATTTAAACCATCGCCATTCTCATCAGTACATTATGGAAAAACACCTATGAACCAGTCTGCGCAAATGAAGTTAACGGCCCCAACGCTTAGTGTTACTGATTTCAATCTACCATCGCTACATTTGTTGCATGATGAGATCATCGTAACCTTAAAAGATACTGAGATTCATCTGAGTGAATTTAATGATGATAATAGTCAAGCCCCTTTATTATTAGATTCTATCACTGTGCTAAAGCAGCTGTCTTGCATCTTTGAGCTGATATCTTTGGTTGGTGCAGAGGCTTTGAATACCGCTATTGTCAATGGTTTACAGCGCCTCTATGATAATGGTGATAATAACGATACCAGCTTGATTATGGACTTATCAGAAGCCATTATGACACTGGATCGCTATATCGAGTTTGTACTTTTGACAGAGTCGGTAGAGCCAACCTTGTTACTGCCTGTTATCAATAAACTCAATGCTCACGGGCAAGAAACCCCTATCACAGCAGACTATTTTGCAGCCTTTGGTAGCAGTAGTGTCATCATTGCCAACCCTGAACAAAACTTCCAACCACTTGACGAGCTTAACCTAGACACTGAACTACTAACTTATGCTTATCGTAGTGGTCTTGGAGTCGCTCTGCTCAATCAAGATGGCAACGTTAGCCCAGACGATCAGCAGAAACTTGACGCCATGAGTGCAGCGTGTGCTTTGATAGCATCGAACACCAGCAGTCTATTTTGGCAAGCGGCCACCGCAGCTGTCACGGACATTGCCACGATATTACCGCTAAATCTGAGTCAAAAACACACACTGATTTATTTAGAGCAGCAATTCCAAAGCTACTTGCCTGTGATGGACAAACGTTTTGCTGATTTGGTCAGTTTTGCTTGCCAGCGTGACAGTGATGCAGCGCAACGACTCCGTGAGCAATACGCCAGTAACCACTTGGACAGCGCTCAACTTGAGCAAATGAAACGTTTCTTATTCGGTCCTAATCGCGCGCTGACCGATACGCTGAACACCATCATTCAGACCCAAATTAATACCATCAAAGAAAATGTGGATAGCTACGCACGCGGTGATTCATTGAACCCTGTCGATATGCAAACCGCACAGATTATCGAAGAGCTAACAGAATTGAGCTCAGCGTTACGCTTGCTTGGTTTATCAAATGCAGCCAATAGTCTCAGCGTAGCAGCAGAAGCTGTTAGTCATTGGCAAACGCCCTCGCCTGATGATTTCGATCACTTGCTGTTGGCATTAATGCATGCTGAAAACGCCACCATTGCAATGGCAGAAATGCACACACCAGGGGCCATCTATTTGCCACTGAATAACCCGCATATCTCTTTACATCAGCTCAATACGGCTAATGATACTTTAATACAAGAAAGTCGTTCCGCTATTGCCAGTGCAGAACAAGCCATTAACGATTATTTGGCTGAGCCAGAGCGCGATATGCTCAATATCCAGAACATACCTGAGATGATGCGCCAAGTGGCAGGGGCTGTGCGCTTCTTACAGCTGCCAACACCTGCCAGCATGCTCAGTCAATTGGCCAATTATCTTCAGCAACGTATCGAAGGTGGACAACGTATTGAAGACAATACGCTTGCCTGTATCGCTGATGTCATTATGGCCGTTGATCATCATCTAGATGGTTTTGAGCATAATCGTCCGGTCAGCAAACAAGCATTAGATGTGGGACAGCAGAGCTTGAGTCATCTACTCGCAGCCTAATTTTTATCATACTTAAGCACTAAAATGATATTTAAATGGCGGCTTTGCTGCCATAGCCCTTCATTTACATATAGTCAATCCCATATAATCTGGATATAAACAAGGTGAGTGAAACCACTACGAATAGTAGTGCTGACCGAGCCTGACTGACACCGTATCCGAATGATATAGGATTGACTTTACTTCAATTAAAAAAAAGTCTGTATCAACACTGATGCGTACTGACCGTAACCGGTTTGGAATTTTACCTATGACCAGCGCTTTTATATTTAGTGATGATACTGTTTTATGCCGCCAGCTACCTAATGGATGGTGGCCAGTGCAGCTTGAATTACCCCCATCCGCTACACATTCAGACGAGGAGACCCAGCTTGCTTATCAAGTTGGTCATGTCACGCTACTCGAAAGCCTAGCACCGCGTCACTGGTCGCCTGATGTCAATCATACTAACGCGAGTGTAGATACTCTGAAGTATGCCGATATTTTAGAAAGTTCCGATACTCTAGAAAGTGCCGACAGTTCGATTAATACTGCCCACACCTTTACTGCGCAAGCGGCTAGCGCCATTACTTATGACTATGCAATTGCACATCATATTGCACTGCCCATCATCGCTGAGGGCAGTGGCAATGCGTTTGTTCCTTACCGCCAGCTGATTACTCAGTTGCCCGTGGCTTTGTCCGATCAGCTTAGCCAAGCGATACAGTTATTGCGCTGGCAAACAGATACACAGTTTTGTAGTCGCTGTGCTGCCCCAACCATTCATGCCAAACGAGATGAGCGTGCGATGGTCTGTCCAGTGTGCCGATTGCGCCAGTACCCACGTGTACAACCCTGTGTCATCACAGCTATTACTCGCCCGAATCCGCAAACGGGTGAAATGCAGATTTTGCTAGCCCATCATCATCGTTATGGACAGCAAAAAACAGCGCCTCATTTATTACAGTCGCCACAACCGTTACTATACGGTTTGATTGCAGGCTTTGTAGAAGTGGGTGAAAGCCTAGAACACGCGGTGGTGCGTGAAGTGGCAGAAGAGGTAAATATCAGCCTATCAGATATTCGTTACGTCAGCAGTCAGCCATGGCCATTTCCGTCTAATTTAATGCTAGGCTTTCGTGCTTCTTATGCAGCTGGCGAAATTGTTATCCAAGAAGATGAGCTGTCGCACGCCGATTTTTTTGATCTGTCAAATTTGCCAAAAATACCCTCAAAAGGTAGCATTGCTTACGCGCTGATCGCACAAATTGCCAATGAGCAAGGACTATCGCTTTAATCTATAATATCAATGCAGCATTTATCAATATCGTTATTATTCTATTATTCTAATGTCAGCGCTCAGAGCATACTTAGCACTTAGCACTTAGCACTGATATTAAGGTTTTAAAGCATATGCAAAGCACCACTAGTAAAAATAGCACCCATATCCGTCTCACCAATTTGCCAATCTTGTTCGATACTTTGGATATAGAGCGCTTACCTGCGGACATACAAGCGAAAATCTCATATATTGATGCTTGTCTACCGCAAACACAATGTGGGCTTTGCGAGCACCCAGACGGCTGCTTGCCCTATGCCGCCGCTATCGTGCTTGACAATGAGCCATACAATAAATGTGTACCCGGTGGTCAACCCGTTACCAATGCTATCGCTCAAATCATTCATATAGATAGTCATGAAGCGATACTTAGCGCTGCGCCTTCTCAGTGGTCAATAGATGCGACCTCTGAACGTCCGACTGAGGTACGTGCGGTGATTCGTGAAGATGATTGTATCGGCTGCACCAAATGTATACCTGCCTGCCCAGTCGATGCTATTGTCGGTACTGGTAAGCACATGCATACTATCTTTACGGATTTATGCACCGGCTGCGAGCTTTGCATCGCTCCTTGTCCAGTCGACTGCATCGACTTGGTCACTGTTGAACGGGAGCTGTCTAGCTCTGAACGTACCACAGAGCAAGAAGATTTAAGACAGCGCTATCATACTCATTTAAGACGCGTCACCGAGCAGCTGGCTGATAGTAGCAATAGTAGACCTGTAGTCAGCATGGTTGAAGCAAAACTAAACAATGCCGCTAGTCAATCGTTGAACATCAGCGAAGCGCAGGCAAAAAATACCATTGCCGCAGCGAAGCTTCGTAGTAAAATTAAAAAGCTAGAAAAGCAGCTAAGTGTCCGTCCAAATGAGAGCAAACAAGTAGAGCTTGACGCGTTGCAAGTAGAGTTAAGTCAGCTTTAACAGCGTAATTATCATTTGTTAGACAGTCTACCCAACATCGCTAAAATGAATTTATTCCGATATCTTGTATCAGTTATTAACTATCAATAGCCAAAAAATAGTAAGAATACTATGAGTAAAACCGTCAAGCACAAAACTGCCGATACCCCGCCATCGAGACGAATGCCCAATCGTGACGTGCGTCCATTTTTTGAAAAGCTGGCAGCGACGATTGATGAGCCGGTTACGGAATTGAATTATAAGAGTAATTTTGAGCTGCTGATCGCGGTCATCTTGTCTGCGCAGGCGACGGATGTGAGCGTCAATATTGCCACCAAGCAATTATATCCTATAGCAAATACACCTGAAGCAATCTTGGCATTGGGTGAAGACGGTCTAAAATCTTATATCAAAAATATTGGCTTATATAATGCCAAAGCCAAAAACGTCATCAAAACTTGCCGAGACTTAATTGAGAAATTTAATAACACCGTCCCTGATAACCGCAAAGACTTAGAATCTCTCGCTGGCGTTGGTCGTAAAACTGCCAATGTGGTGTTAAATACCGCTTTTGGTCAACCAACCATGGCGGTTGATACTCATATCTTTCGGGTAGGTAATCGTACAGGACTTGCCACGGGCAAGAACGTCTTGATCGTTGAAAATGAGCTGGTCGAGCGTATCCCAGATGACTTTATCGTGGATGCGCATCATTATCTTATTTTGCACGGGCGCTATACCTGCCAAGCCCGTACACCCAAATGCGGGGCGTGTCCTGTTTATGACGAATGTATGTTTAAAGACAAAGCCAAGTTTTTGGAGTTATAGTTTTTAGAACGATCGCTTTTAGAACGATAACTGCTTTAGGGCGTGTCCTCAATTCAATCGATTACTTTCTAAATGGGCTAAAAATAGCTAAATTTTGCCAAACATCGTCAAATAGCTTCTTAATATCTCGATATTATGTGCGCTACTTTCCTTGTTTGACGGCAATTTATCTCATTTTTATCACTATTTTTAAAATGAGGACACGCCCTAGTTATAAAAGGTTTAATTGATCTACTTTATATAAATAAAATCTCTGCACACGACAAAAAAACAAAAAAGTCTGTTAAAGCAAAGGCATAATAGTAATTTTTAAGACGAATCAGACCATGCCAAACTTTAACAGACTTAGTGAAACTTTAACCCAAAACCTGAGTA
>NZ_CAJGZQ010000020.1 GCF_904846185.1 Psychrobacter immobilis
GATCTAAACCCTATCGAGAAAAAGTGGGCACAGGCTAAGTTTCTACGCCAAGGGTGGATGGAGAATAATTTACCAAAACTGTTTCAGGATATGGGCTGTATCTCTTTTATTATAGACTGACTATATTCTCGATTCAGGTTTGAATAAGAATGAAGAATATATACTTGCTAAAAAGATGCAGCATATAGTGGAGTCTAAAAAAACTGAGTCTCACGTGAAAATGACACAAGCTATCGATTATTTAGATTTTGTGATTGATTCATATCATAAGTCTAAGAAAAGACAAAGTAAGTCCAAAGCCAACAATGAAAAAGGGCTTTATCTTGAAGTACATGCTGATAATAGAATGCTAGATAGTGGTCTAGCAGCTTGTGATTTTTATAAGAAAGCTCTTAATGCTTTTCAGGGTGTAGAAAAACCATTTCGTGAAAACTTAAAAACTGAAGTAAGCATTAAAAGAATAAGACAAAAAATTAATGATGCAAACCTGTCTGGACTAAACTCTATGCAAATAACTGAAACTGGAATTGATGTTTCTGAACTTACTGAACAAGCAATTAGTCGTGTCACTGGTACTACCAATTTATCAGAAGCCTTGAAAAGATTTATAAATATAGTTCATGAACTAGACTATCAGGGGATGAGAGAACAGTACCACCCTAGTGTAATAGATTTTCTTGGAGGTAGTAGAGCAGTTTCACCCGTTGATGGTCGTACTATAGCAATAAATAAAGGCATTGATATAAATGACCCTAACAGTATAGAAGAGTGCAAAAACGACCATGCTATTAAGTTATTAATGACTAGAATCAACTTGACTGTAGAAAGTCAAATTTTACCCGCACTGGATCAAATTAATTCAGAACATATATTTACACGTGATTACCTAGAAAACCTATGTGAGCAAGCTCCTATTGTTCCACTTAATCGTCAGAAGTTAATGGGTCATGCCTTATATGCAGGGTTTCAGAAAGATTACTATACTTCAACGCATGTACTATGTCCTCAGTTTGAACATATGATTAGAATGATTCTAAAAGATTTAGGTGTCAAAACGTCCTATATTGACCCATCAAATAATATTGAATCTGAAAATGGTTTAAGTACATTAATGAATTCTTTAGAGCTAATTAGGTTGCTAGGTGAAAATCTATGTTTTGAAATTAAGACTCTATTTACAGATTCTAAGGGATTTAATTTACGCAATAATATTGCTCATGGATTGCTAGATGATGCACATGCAGTTACATCAGGAAGTGTTTACGCTTGGTTCCTAATCTTACGAATGATTATAAAATCAATTGAAAACAATGTAGCACATCAAATTTAGTAAAAGGAAACCCCAATGAAACTCGCAGAAGCCCTACTTATCCGTAGCGATATGCAAAAGAAGCTAGCGCAAATCAAAGGACGCATTCGCAGCAATGTCAAAGTCCAAGAAGGCGACACGCCAAATGAAGACCCAAACGCATTGATGATCGATGCAAGCCAAATCATTACCGAGCTGAGCGTATTGATTGAACGCATTCACCGTACCAATGCCATTGCCAAGACCAATGACGGCCAATCGATGCTGACACTATTAATCGAGCGTGATACGTTAGAGATGCGTCACAAGCTGTTGGTGGAGGCAATTGAAGCCACCGATACTGAGGTTGATCGTTATAGCCCGCGAGAGATTAAGTGGCATGTCATGGTATCGGTTGCAGGTTTGCAAAAGCAAGCCGATGATATCGCGATGAAACTTCGCAAGATTAATATTGTTATTCAAGCCAATAACTGGCAATTTAATCTTGTTAAATAGTTATTTTTAAACCACATTTTTAAAATTTCTTGCCAGCTTAAAATAAGCTGTCGGACTCCTCTTTTGGAATCGACTGGGCGAGTGTCAGACCCCGCGTATCCACAGCAGGGGGTTGAAAACATACTGTAGTGGCTGCTACGCGTTGCGGGCAAACGCTTTTTTACAACTTATGCCCCGTACACGTCACTCAGCACAACGCACCATTTAGACCTTACTACCAGACACTGACAGTCGGTTTCAATCTTATTTTAAATGCGACCCAAAATGTATCGGAAGCATTTCATTGAGTCTATTTTAAAAACATCACAAATCAATAGTCGTCCAAACTATAAAGACATTTATCATGACTAAAACAAAGCCCAAAACCCTAAAAATAGATGGCAGCACTGGCGAAGGTGGCGGGCAAATCATTCGCACTGCCCTATCGTTATCGATGCTCACAGGCACACCAATCGAGATCACCAATATTCGTGCTGGAAGAGCTAAATCTGGATTGATGCGTCAGCACTTGATGTGTGTACAAGCCTCGCAGCAAATATCAAATGCCACCGTGACAGGTGCCGTTTTGGGCAGTATGGCGTTCACCTTTACGCCAAGCAAAGTGAAATCAGGCGATTATAATTTTGATATTGGCTCAGCAGGCAGCACCAGTCTTGTGCTACAAACGCTTTTACCCGCCCTGCTTTTTGCCAACACTGGTTCAGCATCACCATCTACCGTAACAATAAAAGGCGGTACGCATAATCCATTAGCACCCACCACGGACTTTTTACAGCACGCATTCGTCCCTGCATTGGCGAAATTAGGGATGCAAGTTGATATTGAATGTATGCAAGCAGGCTTTGCGCCCATTGGTGGCGGCTCGATTTGTGCTGTCATCACACCGTTTATGCGCCGTGCTGACTCACGACCATTGACGCTAACTGAACGCGGAGCGTTGGTCGGTATAGAGCTAGTCGCGAGTAATCTAAATCTCGAATACGATATCTGCAAACGTGAGCTTGCAAGCGCTAAAGTAGAACTGCTCGAAACTGGAATGAATGACACGCTCATTACCACTAAAACCAATAAGCTGAACGGTATCGGTGAAGGTAATACTTGCTATGCACAGGTTACTCATGAATGGGGCGATTGTCTGCATCACGAAATATTTACGCTATTGGGTGAAAAACGCACATCAGCGGAGAAGATGGGCAATCGCTTAGCAGGTTTGGTTAAACGTTATCTCTTTAAAGCCGATGCATTGGTTGATGAATACTTAACAGACCAGTTGCTATTACCACTGGCGTTAGCAGGCGGTGGCGAGTTTACCGCACGTGTCGTTAGTAAGCACGCTGAAACCCAAGCATGGCTCATTCAGCAATTTTTGCCCGTTGAGATTAAGCTTAAAGTGATCGACGAGCAGAAAACTTTGGTACAAGTTGTCTGTTAAAATCACGCCACTAGCAACATCAACAGTAGCACTCTGTTACCCAATTACTGCTATGCAGTGATATCATATGTGTATGATGTAGGCGATAAATCTGAGCGCTTTGTCAGTGTCTAACAATAATGGTCATAAGAGGGTGGTTTTTACCCTACTCTCTCTTTAAATCATTGTCACCTTTTTAATATTTATGTATTACTGTTGAGTGTAGCCATGCCCCAATCTCGTACCAATCTAAATCCTGAACCTAAAACCAACTCTCCGTATTTGGTCGGCTTATTGCTGCGCTATAGCACCTTTGGCGCTGCCATCTTAATATTTTTAGCAGGTCTACTATTGCTAAATTGGTGGTTAATTATTCTCGGTGGGTTTGGGGTATGCTTGGGGATTTATGACGTCATACAATCAAAGCATGCTATTTTGAAAAACTATCCAGTTGCCGGACATATTCGTTATGTGCTTGAAGATTTTCGTCCTGAAATTCGTCAATATTTACTAGAAAATGACAAAGAGCAAGTACCGTTTTCACGCCAGCAGCGGGCGCTAATTTACCAACGTGCTAAGAACGTTAGCGACACTAACGCCTTTGGTACGTTAGATAATTTATACACCAATGGTAAAGAATGGTTTTTACAATCAGCGATTAGCCAACCTCTAGAAAACAAAGATTTTCGTATTATGGTTGGCGGTGAGCGTTGTCAACAGCCGCATGATATGTCGGTATTTAATATCTCGGCGATGAGCTTTGGTAGCTTATCGGCTAACGCGATTATGGCGCTCAATCAAGGCGCAAAAATGGGCGGCTTTACTCATGATACGGGTGAAGGGGCTATCAGCCCTTATCATCGCAAGTTCGGTGGTGATTTGATTTGGGAGCTAGGTACAGGGTATTTTGGTTGCCGTGATGATAGTGGCAATTTTGACCCGCATTCTTTTGCCGAAAAAGCGGTTGATCCACAAGTAAAAATGATTGAAATCAAATTATCTCAAGGGGCAAAACCTGGTAAAGGTGGCGTGCTACCCGCGGAGAAAATCACCCAAGAAATCGCTGATACCCGTCAAGTACCGACAGGTCAAGATTGTGTGTCGCCCTCGTCGCATACAGCCTTTAGTACCCCGCGAGAATTGGTCGCTTTTTGGCAACAACTGCGCGAGTTGTCAGGCGGCAAACCTGTGGGCTTCAAACTTTGTGTTGGTCAGCCTTGGCAGTTTATGGCCATTGTGAAAGCCATGATTGAAACCGATAACTACCCTGATTTCATCGTCATCGATGGCGCAGAAGGCGGTACTGGCGCGGCTCCTGTCGAATTCATGGACAATGTCGGCATGCCGATGGTTGAAGGATTTTTATTAATACACAACACTTTGGTCGGCGCAGGCATTCGCGATAAGATCAAACTTGGCGTGAGCGGTAAAATCGTTTCTGGTTTCGATATTGCCCGTATGATTGCCTTGGGCGCAGACTGGTGTAATTCAGCGCGCGGCTTTATGTTTGCCGTTGGCTGTATTCAATCACGCTCGTGCCATACCAACACTTGCCCGACGGGCGTTGCCACCCAAGACCCGTATCGTCAAAAGGCGCTGGATGTACCAAGCAAAGCTGAGCGCGTCGCAAGCTTCCATAAAAACACTCTGAAATCCCTGGCCAGTATCGTTGGCGCAGTCGGCTTACAACACCCAAGCCAATTACAACCGTATCATATCGCGCGCCGCCTCGATGATGGGCAGATAAAACTATTGTCAAAGTTCTTTTATTTTACCGATAAGGGAGCGCTACTCAATAATAGCGCCCGCGCAGATGTGTTTAATCAGATGTGGGTCATGGCGAACCCAGATAGCTTTTTAGCCAATGATGACGCCCTCATTGCTTATAATAAAGACTCACGGGATAAAGGCAGAGAAACCACCACATCGGTGGAACAGAGCCTTGGCAACTTTGCGAGTATCACTGGCGGTGGGCAGTTAATCGGTAACGTCAACAATACTTTTCGCGATGTTCCACTTAGCAATGATGAGCAATAGTGATTAGTATTTCACTATCCATGAGCGTTTATATTTTACTCTTTATCAAAAAGACAGATGATTGATGCCAAATTTCGCTCTTCCCTTACCTTTAGGAGCAGTCGTCCTACTCTTGCTAAGTGTCAGTGCTTGCCAACCGATAAGCACTGATGCTGCTGACAACAAGACACAAAACTGGTCGTGCCAGACTCAGGATGCACCATTTTCTTATAGTGTTTGTAGCATTGACGCTCAAGCCTTGATAGGTGGTCGCTACTCATTAAAATTATTTTGGCAGCAGCCTGATAGTACGCAGCCATTACTTACCTTTGATACGTTATTAGCGACTTTACCAAAAAATCAAGCACTTAACTTTGCTATGAATGCAGGTATGTATAACGAAAATTATGCACCGATTGGTTATACCATCATTGATGGTGAAGAGATCAAATCGCTAAATCTCAAAGAAGGCGGTGGCAATTTTCATTTACTGCCCAATGGCGTGATGTGGTGGGATAAATTGGGCAACGTGCAAATTACGGAAAGTAACGCCTTTGACGATCAGCTTAACAGTAGTAAGGCACAGCCTTGGTATGCCACCCAATCAGGTCCTATGTTGGTTATCAATAACGAGATACATCCGCAATTTAATCCTGATAGTACTTCACTCAAGATTCGTAATGGCGCAGGTGTTTGTGATGACGGTCACATAAAATTTGTCAGTAGCGATGAGCCTGTGACATTTTATCAATTTGCATCGTTGTTTAAGAATGACTTAAACTGTCCGAATGCTCTGTTTTTAGATGGCGGGATTGCTTCGGCATTATATGCGCCCAGCATTGATAAGCATGATAAAAAAGAGATGGGTGTGATGGTTGGATTGGTTGAAAATAAAGATTAGGCGATGTATTTTTTTAAAATAGTGATAAAAATAAGATAAATTGCATTGAATAAAAAGCACTTGAGACGACTCTGTCATCCAAGTGCTTTTTTATTATTAGCAACAGTTAATAGCTAAAATTAACCGCCCAAACTCATCTTGGGACCAAACGGTTCATAATGAACGCTATCAACACCGTGATTTAGCGTCACTAGCCCATCGATCATGCTTTCCATAAATGGCATCGAGCCACAGACATAAATATCAGCAGGCTTAGGTAATTGAGCAAGCCACGCCTCATCTAATAGTTGTCCAGACTCAAAATAGAAGACATGCTTCTCTACAGTCTCAGCCTTTTCTAACAGCGTCTCCACTTCAGTATTGAAAGCGTGATGCGCATCATTTTGGCAAGCATAAACCCAAATAATAGGTCGTTTTGGATTGGCTAATACTTGTGCTTCCAACATAGATAGCACAGGGGTTACCCCAACACCCGCACTCATCAATACTAGCGGAATCTCATTTTGCTGTACCAAGTCTTGATTGAGCGCAAAGTCACCTGCTGGTGCCGATAATAAAACCGTGTCACCCACTTCTAATTGGTCGTGCATATAGTTAGAGACCAAACCATGATGCTCATTGCGGTTGTCGCGTCTGACCGCAAACTGAATGCCTGCATCGGTACTAGCAGAGTACAAAGAGTAATGACGTAGCGCAACATGGTCACTGTCTTTTGGATCTGTTTTCACTGTGATGTACTGACCTGCGGCTAAAGTCAATTTGCTCAGGTCAATCTGTTGATGACTTTCTGCATTATCTTTGGCTGGTACAACTGTAAAGGCCGCAATATCCGTAGCAGCTGCTACCTTTTTAGTCACTACAAAAGGCGCAAAACCCTGCCACATCGCCTCCTTATACATGCCATGTTCAATCTGGATAAATACTGAGGCAATCTCATCATAAGCTTCAGTCCAAGCATTGATAATATCGTCATTGGCCGCCTCGCCCAGCACTTGCTTAATTGCACCAATTAAATGCTTACCAACGATAGGATAATGCTCAGGCAAAATCTGTAAAGCACGATGCTTGTGGCTGATTTGCGTGACTTGTGGCAATAACGTCGCCAATTTATCCAAGTGCTTAGCAGCGGCTAACACGGTCGTTGCAAGAGCCGTCTGTTGACGACCCAATTTTTGATTGGTTTCGTTAAATATGTCCAACAGCTCGGGATGCTCTTCAAACATGTTTTTATAAAACACCGTGGTGATTGCCGTTCCATGCTCTTCAAGGACGGGAACAGTTGCGGTGACGATTTCTAAAGTCTTTGGTGAAGCCATACTGTCTCTCTTATTAGTACCAATTCCAAAAAATATGAGGAGCGCTGTCAAACTCGTGTAGTCTACTGAATGTAGTACTTGCACGCGCTTTTTTGCTACTAAAATGGTTGAAAATGGCATAAGTTCATTACATTGATTGGTTGATTAACATATGAAAAATGAAGTGCTTAAATAAGCAACGACGACTGATTTTTACAAACAATTATCAAATTCTTGTCATCAAATTTTTCGCCGAACCAGTCAAAACGCTTCTATAACATTCATTTTAAATGAATGTTATCATATTTTGCTGCTTATACCAATGCCGTATGACTGCAAAACTGATTATTTTCGACAAAAAAGCAGCCGCTATGCTGTCATAACGGCTGCTTTTATCAAAAAATACGGGGATTAACAGGTTTTCTAAGTTAGGGCGTATCTTTATCCACACGTCAAAATTAACGCGCTAGATAATTGGTCATCTCTTCTACCCCATGTAAGGTCATCGGATACATTTTATTGTCGAATAGTTTCTTAATTTCAACGATGGTTTGGGTATATTGCCAGTACGCTGGATCTTCAGGATTGAGCCAAGCGACTTTATCAAAATGCGCCAATACCCTTTTTAACCAAACAATACCCGCCTCATTGTTCATATATTCAACGCTGCCACCAACTGTCATCAGCTCATATGGCGACATTGACGCATCGCCGACGAAGATAACGCGATATTCACGACCGTATTTATTGAGTAGCTCATACGTTGGCATCGGCGCACTATGGCGACGATTATTGTCCTTCCAAACATAGTCATACAAACAGTTATGAAAGTAAAAAAACTCTAAGGTTTTAAATTCATTTCTAGCCGCTGAAAATAGCTTTTCTAAGGCTTCAACATGGACATCCATACTGCCGCCCACATCGAACAGCATCAATACTTTGACGCGATTACGGCGCTCAGCTTGCATATGGATATCGAGCACGCCTTTTTTTGCCGTGCGTTTAATAGTCTCATGAATGTCTAGCTCATCGGCGCTACCGGTACGAGCAAACTGGCGCAAGTTTCGTAGTGCCATTTGAATTTGACGGGTACCAAGCTGACTGTCATCATCAAGGTTGCGGTATTTACGCTTCTCCCAGACTTTAGCCGCGCTACGTTTACGCGATTCACCGCCAACGCGCACGCCTTCTGGATGGTCACCATAGGCACCAAATGGCGATGTACCGCCTGTACCAACCCACTTACTACCGCCTTGATGCCGCTCTTTTTGCTCTTTAAGACGCTCTTCAAGCGCTTTCATTAGCTCCTCTAACGAGCCGTATTTTTTGAGCAGTCGGCGCTGCTCTTCGGTTAAGTTTTTTGGATCTAATTTTAAGTCAAGCCACTCTTTAGGAATGTCCGTTAATTTAGCCAATAGCTCATCCATATCCAGGCTGTCGACGCCTTCAAAATAATCTGCCATTGCTCGGTCAAACTTATCAAAATGGCGCTCGTCTTTGACCATACAAAGCCGAATCAGTCGGTACATATCCTCACGACTGGCAAAGGTAGACAGCTCTGGATCTTCCTGCTTTGATGAGACAATTGGCTGCATCATCAGCCCTTGATCTAACGCGGCATTTAGGTCAAGCAGCTCACGCGTACTGACTGGCACACCATAAGTACGTAAGGTATAGAACAATTTGATAAACATAAGAGTCGCATCGCTTATTGGCTGATATGGTGACAAGTGAAGCCGTTTTATTAGGGCGTGTCATCATTTTGAAAATAGTCTTTCGTTTAACGGCGCATTATATTAGCAAAGCGTTGCAACAAGCTCACATCGGCTTCATTTTTAAGCAGTGCGCCATATAACGGTGGAATGGATTTTTCACCACGCAAATTTTCTTCCAGCTCTGCTTGTGCCATATCATCAGCCAGTAGGAGCGTTAACCAATCAACCAGCTCAGACGTTGATGGTGGCTTTTTAAGCCCTTGAACATTGCGCAGCTTATAAAAAATATCGAGCGCATCGTTGACCAGCTTTTCTTGAATATCAGGGAAATGCACGTCAATGATTTGACGCATGGTTTCTTCTTCTGGGAAGTCAATATAATGGAAAAAACAACGACGCAAAAAGGCATCTGGCAGCTCTTTTTCATTGTTCGAGGTGATGATAACCACTGGACGCTGTGCCGCGGTAATGGTCTCACCTGTCTCATAAACATAAAAAGACATTTTATCGAGCTCATGAAGCAAGTCATTCGGGAATTCGATATCAGCTTTATCAATTTCATCAATCAATAGCACACTGCGCTCTTTACTGGTAAATGCCTCCCATAGCTTACCGGGTTTGATATAATTGCCAATCTCATAAACCTTATCATCACCCAATTGCGAATCACGCAAGCGCGATACTGCATCGTACTCATACAACCCTTGCTCGGCTTTCGTGGTTGACTTGATATGCCACGTAATCAGCGGCATACCCAAACTTTCAGCGACCTCCTCCGCCAATAATGTCTTACCAGTGCCCGGCTCGCCTTTAATCAATAGTGGTTTTTGTAACGTCATCGCTGCGTTGACCGCCAACTGCAAATCGTCAGTGGCAATATAGTTTTGCGTACCAGTAAAGCTTTTTTTCGTTTTATCAGTCGTGGTCATAATCAAGTCTCAGTTATTGTTATAGATTAGGGCTGTCAAGAGCCAGAAAAGGCTTAAAGGCAATTGATGGCAAATAAATAATCATTTAGATTAGCACAGCATGATTGATTGCCAAAATACTCATGCGTTCGCAGTTGTTGAAAAACAATAGATGCCTTGAACGCTTTTTGACGGTTGATCGGCACAGTCATAAAACGTTTTTTCATAAAAAAAGACACGCATGGTGTCTTTTTTTATGGCGCTTTTCATTCACAGTATTTTTATTAATAGCGTCTTTTATGTAGCCACCATAAACCTAAAGCACAGAGCCAATCATCGCTAGCGAAATTTTAATATCATTTTACTGACGTCGCTTTACTGATGGCACTTTATTGATGTTGCTTTACTACTTATCGAGCTTTTCCATATTAGGCTTTTTAGCTAAACTGCTGTCTTTTTTTAAGCTAACGTCTGCTTTAGGATTAGCCGCTAAAGGCGTTTTATTAGACGGTTCAGCCACAGTGGCTTGGTCGGTTAAAGTCATGCCTTCTGTCAAATAATTGCCAGTCGTCAGCTGCATGGTCGCTTGTGTATCTTCTGCAGTACGACTGCGCGCTTTGTCTAGACTTGACTCAAAAGCACCGCGAATAAGCTGCCAGACAAAGCCCACAAATAAGCCGACCACTAACACCACGAGTATCGGCAGCATATTGGTAATCGCGCCAGCCGTGTCTTTCATCATAATCGCATAAACCACGGCGATACTAGCGGGGGCAATCACACTTGGATCGCCAAGGGCAGTGCCTGGTGCCAATAACACAGCAAACAATATCATCCAACTCACACCGCCCAACGGCCGCGGCAGCATACGAGCGACCAGCAACCACAATACCAACACAATAACGACACCACCCAGATACGCGTACATCGGTAAGTCTGCGGGTGGCACGTCTTTTACCAGCTGTCCCCACCAAATAGCAATTTCGCCGAGAATATCACTAATGGCTTCCAGCGGTAAGCTGTTTATAATACCTTTTAACCAGTCCATGCGTGTGTAGTTACCTGCGTTTATAAATTGTGCAGCGCGTTTACGCGCTTAACGATAGACAATGTGCTGTTTCAACGAACCATAATATCGAATACATTATCTTCAAAAGCCCTTAAGACATAAGCACTTGAAACACGACCTTTTGCCTCGCCACGTATTTTTTGTCTTGTCACTCATATAGCCTGCTAGTTTATCACGACTTTCTACCAAAATGCATGAGCGCAAATGTGTCGTAAACTTTTTCTTGCTGGCTGTCATGCAACATAGCCAAAAGAGGCTGATTGAAAACTCGCTTCAAAAATACCCATTAATCATAAATATTGTCTTGTGCTTCACGCGCACGTAATTCCGCTTGGCGGCGCATCACATCTTGCGGAGGCATTTGTACAAAATACCCTTGCGACTGTAATTTTGCCAGTACCTCTGCTTTATCAACGCGCGCAAGTGTCGGTGTATTGGCTAAGTCCAAGTGCATCACAAATTTACTGCGCCCTAAACTGGCACGGAAATCTTTTGGTAATACGCCAAGCCAATCTTTAATCTCGTCGGTATCGTCAGGATAATCAGGACGGGCAATATAGACATACATATCGTTATGTTTGGGGAATTTATAAATATCACAATGCATAATAATGACCTATCAGAAACTATCGCCATAGATTAGCATATTTTGGGTGAATATCAGTAGTCGCTTTACGTTTTACGATGGGCATTCATGCTAAATTGACCACTACCTACCAAACGTAAAACGCTTTACTTATCGATACGGTATTGATTATTCTCACAAAAAATAATTTTTGCCAAAATTATTCACTTTAATCGCGTAGATGACTTGTAAAAGCGCGGTGAACCTTTCATAATAAAAGCGTTTTTCAGGAGAGAGTCTTGAGCACGATATCAGGTGCGTTCATATTAATGAGCTGGCGCTGATAGTTGCTACTTGACCACCGAAGGCGCATCCACCCTGCCAATCGCTCAGGTAAAAGGACTGAAAAACACATGTCACGACTGTTTCGCTGTCTACCATCAATTGCGTAGCACACCCAAACATAAGGCATAACAAATCTGGAGAGCGGTAAGGACGGACGACGCCTTACCCACCGAAGGGGAGAAAATGCGACATCATTTAATTTGGTTTTTTAAGGCTGATGCTTTTAAAAACGTGCAATGATGGTTCGTGTTGAAAATCTCAGGTTACAGGACAGATAGGGCTTTTGCTTAAACCGACGTTCAGCGTCTGTTTGGCGGATTGCGCTATTTTTCTGTGCTACCCTTGGTTGCAATGTTTGCACCTTGCAATATTGCTTCTCGCTACTATGATAAGGCACATCAGCCCTCATACTTTGATACTTGTTTTTACGACTGGTTATCGAATGCAGCTGATGTCCACATAAGGATTTGTTATGACCACTACTCAAGATAACACTGCTCAAAGCGCCAACACTTCAGCCCCTAAACGCACACCTCTTTATCAGTCTCACGTTGATAGTGACGGCAAGCTGGTGGATTTTTCTGGTTGGGAATTACCAATCCATTATGGTTCGCAAATCGAAGAGCACGAAGCGGTACGTACTGATGCTGGTATGTTTGATGTCTCGCATATGGTCGTCGCGGATGTCACAGGTAGCGATACCAAAGCATGGCTACAAAAGCTACTGGCCAATGATGTCGATAAACTCAAAACCGTCGGTAAAGCGCTATATTCTGGCATGCTCAACGAGCAAGGTGGCGTCATCGATGACTTAATCGTTTACTTGATGAACGAAAACGCTACTGAATATCGTATCGTCTCAAACGCTGCTACTCGTGATAAAGACATGGCACAATTTGATAAAGTCGCCGAAGGTTTTGACATTAGCATCACTGAGCGTCCAGAGCTTGCGATGATTGCCGTGCAAGGACCGAACGCTGTTGAAAAACTCGCGCAAACCAAACCTAGCTGGGCAGATACTTTAGCTGGTCTTAAGCCTTTCGTTGGTGCTGATTTAACAGACATCGAAGGCAAAGATTGGTTCGTCGCTCGGACTGGCTATACCGGTGAAGATGGCGTCGAAGTCATTATGCATGGTGATGATGCACCAGCGTTTTTTGAGCAATTAAAAGCCAATGGCATCAAACCTGCCGGTCTTGGCGCGCGTGATACCTTGCGTATGGAAGCTGGCATGAACCTTTATGGTCATGACATGGACGACAACGTTAGTCCTTACGAGTGCAACATGGGCTGGACACTCGCGCTTAAAGACGATCGTGATTTTGTCGGTCGTGACGCTTTGGTCAGCAAGCGTCAACAGTCAAAAGACGATAGCTCTGCCATGAAACAAGTTGGCTTGTTGCTAACGACACGCGGCGTATTGCGTGAAGGCATGACAGTCACCATCAATCAAGGCACGGAAAATGAGCAAACTGGCATTATCACCAGTGGTACCTTCTCCCCTAGCCTAAAAAATTCGATTGCGATTGCCCGTGTGCCTGCCAGCGTATCAGATGATGATAGCGTTCAGGTCGATCTGCGCGGCAAAGGCAAGTTCGTTGATGTGCGTGTTCTTAAGCTACCGTTTGTCCGTAATGGCAAACAGCAGTTTGACTCGTAGGCATTATAAACCCTATTATTAACGTCCACTATTTTTGTTAACCATCCTCTATCACTTAGGAGAGAGACCATGAGCAATATCCCAGCAGAACTAAAATACATCGCCAGCCACGAGTGGTTACGCTTAGAAGACGACGGTACTATCACTGTTGGTATCACTGACCATGCTCAAGACCTATTGGGTGACGTGGTATTCGTTGAATTGCCAGACGTGGGCGACATCATCGCTGTTGATGACGAAATCTCTGTAGTTGAATCAGTAAAAGCGGCTTCTGACGTTTATGCACCTATCTCAGGTGAAGTCGTTGCCATCAACGAAGCCCTAGAAGACGATCCAGAAATCATTAACTCTGACCCATACGGCGAAGGTTGGTTCTTTAGAATGAAGCCTGACAACATCGCTGACTATGAAGCACTGCTAACCGCTGATGAGTACGAAAACGAGCTGTAATAGCATCTTCACTCTCTCGCTTTAAAAGCGATGTTTTATTTAAATGCCGCTACTTATAACCTTAAAAAACATAGCTTGTTATGACAGATATTGGCGTCAGCTGATATCTGTACACTTTTTCTTAGAATGCTTATCGCTCAATTTATTGCGTCCAATCGCTATCTGATTTATTCATATCAATTACGTGTCAGGCGCTATTAAAGAGACGTACTCAATACTGCCTCAAGTTGATCACTTAATCTCCAGCATGGATTCTCATATGACCCCTGACACTGACAATCAAGCAAACGCTCAAGCAAGTTCTCAAGAAAAATTTGCCACGCCTGATAATACACCGCAGCTGCAAGCGTTTCGCGAAGTGGTTGAATCACGTCGTTCAGTGCGCCGCTTTACCGACACACCGATACCTGATGATGTGTTAGCAGACTGTTTGCGTTTGGCCATGCTTGCACCAAACTCTAGCAATCTACAGCCGTGGGAATTTTATGTGATTGATGATGCGGACAAGCGCAAACGCGCGGTGAAAAACTGCATGAATCAAAATGCAGCGAAAACCGCCGCTCGTTTAATCGCAGTCGTTGCTCGCACCGATGTGTGGCATGACCATGCCAAGCAAATATTGCGCGAATACCCTGATAAGCCAGTACCCAAAAAGGTCAAAGACTACTATACCAAAGTCGTTGCCATGGACTTCTTACGAGGACCTGCCAATGTGGTATCAGCGGCTAAATGGGGTGCGACTCAAGTGGTCAGACGGGTAAAAGGTCCGATTAAATCACCTTACTATACTTTTGAAGACACCAAAAACTGGGCAACCAACAATACTGCCCTTGCGGCTGAAAACCTAATGCTTGCCCTACGCGCGCATGGCTTTGATAGCTGTCCGATGGGCGGCTTTGATGAGCCTGCCATGAAGCGCTTATTAAATTTGAGTGATGATCAACATATCATTATGATGATTGGTGCTGGCGAACGCGCTGATAATGGCGTTTACAACAGCCAGTTCCGCTTTGACCAAAAGCAATTTGTTCATTACGTATAAAATCTTAAACCGTCATTAGTTATTATTACTATTTATTTTAGCCATCCCTTTATTACTCCCTTAACCAAGGATTGTCATGACTATCTCGCAAAACCCAACGTTTGATACCTTTAAAGGTTTATTCAACGAAGCTGAATTTGTCTATCGTCATCTAGGCTCTAATGAGACCAAGCAAGCTGACTTGCTCAATGCCGTTGGCTATCAAGACATGGCGAGCTTCATTAACGATACCGTGCCTGAACCAGTGCGCTTGCATAAAGAGCTAGACTTGCCTGTAGCGATGAGTGAGCATGCAGCGCTTGCCAAATTGCGTACCATGGCAGATGACATCACTGTTAATAAGAGCTATATCGGACAAGGCTATTCGCCAGTACGTATGCCTGCGGTCATTCAGCGTAACGTCCTTGAAAATCCAGGCTGGTACACAGCTTACACGCCTTATCAGGCAGAGATTGCCCAAGGTCGCTTAGAAGCGCTGCTTAACTTCCAACAAGTATGTATTGATCTGACTGGTCTTGAGCTCGCTGGCGCGTCATTGCTTGATGAAGCAACCGCAGCCGCAGAAGCCATGGCAATGTCAAAGCGTGTCAGCAAAAGCAAATCAACGCAGTTTTTTGTTGATGACCGTATCTACCCGCAAACATTAGATGTTATTAATACCCGTGCCAAGTACTTTGGCTGGGAAGTGGTGGTTGGTGATTTTGAACTGGCTAAATCAGGCGATTATTTTGGTGCTCTCTTCCAATACGTCGGTGTTGAAGGCGATGTTAAAGACTTAACCGACGTCATCACTGCTGTGAAGAAAAACAAAACTTATGTGAGTGTCGTCAGTGACATCATGAGTTTGGTATTATTAAAATCACCAGCAGATATGGGCGCAGACGTCGCTTTAGGTAGCACGCAGCGTTTTGGTATTCCAATGGGCTTTGGTGGTCCACATGCTGCTTACTTTGCCTTCTCTGACAAAGCCAAGCGCTCAGCGCCTGGTCGTATCATCGGCGTCTCTAAAGATTCACAAGGCAATACTGCCCTACGTATGGCACTACAAACTCGTGAGCAGCATATCCGCCGCGAAAAAGCCAACTCAAACATCTGTACCTCACAAGTATTGCTCGCCAACCTAGCCGGTATGTATGCCGTTTATCATGGTCCAGGTGGCGTAAAGCGTATTGCTACTCGTATTCATGCATTTGCCACTGCCTTTGCTGATGTCATCAAAAATGCTAACGACAGCAACTTAAATGTCGTACATGACCAATTCTTTGACAGCGTTGTGATTGATTGTGGCTCAGAAAAACTGGCCACTCAAATTTTCGAAAATGCTGACAATGTAGGCTATAACTTATGGCGTCTTGGTGAAACCAAATTAAGCGTTGCGTTTAGTGAAACCAGCGATCAGCATGATTTTAGTGTATTAACTCAACTGTTTGTTAGTAAAGCACATGACCTACCAGAAGACGCTCGCGTTTCTCTTGATAGTGCACACTTGCGTACCGATGCTATTTTATCGCATCCAGTATTTAACTCGCATCATACTGAACACGAAATGCTGCGTTATTTAAAATCGCTTGAAGACAAAGATTTGGCAATGAACCGCAGCATGATTTCATTGGGTAGTTGTACCATGAAATTGAATGCCACCAGTGAGATGCTACCGATTACGTGGCCTGAATTTGCTAACGTGCATCCTTTTGCACCACGTGACCAAGTCACAGGCTACGTTGCCATGATTGATAGCTTGCAAGACCAGCTGAAAGCCATTACTGGTTTTGATGATGTGTCTATGCAGCCAAACTCTGGCGCTTCAGGTGAGTATGCTGGTCTGTTAGCGATTCGCCGTTATCACGAATCATTGGGTGAAACTGACCGTGATGTTTGTTTAATCCCTCAGTCAGCGCACGGTACCAACCCTGCGACGGCTATGATGATGGGCATGAAAGTAATCGTGGTTAAAACTGATGACAATGGTAACGTTGATATCGATGATCTAACTGCTAAGTGTGAAGAAAACAGTGCCAATCTAGGTGCGTTGATGATTACTTATCCATCAACGCATGGCGTGTTTGAAGAAGGCATCCGTAGAATCTGTGACCTCATTCATAAACATGGCGGTCAGGTTTATATGGATGGTGCCAATATGAATGCACAGGTTGGCATGATGCAACCGGCTGACGTTGGCGCTGATGTATTGCACATGAACTTGCATAAAACCTTCTGCATCCCGCATGGCGGCGGTGGTCCAGGCATGGGCCCTATCGGCATGAAATCGCATTTAGCACCCTTTATGGCCAATCATACATTGAGCCCTGTGCATAATGCGCAAAAAGACTGCTCGGCCGTATCGGCAGCCCCTTATGGTTCAGCAAGCATTTTACCAATTTCATGGATGTACATTGCCATGATGGGTCGTGATGGTCTGCTAAAAGCGACTGAGCTTGCGCTATTAAATGCTAACTATGTCGCTGCTCAATTAAAAGACCACTACCCTGTCCTTTATACGGGCAAAAACGGTCGCGTTGCTCACGAATGTATCATCGATATTCGTCCGTTGAAAGAAGAGACGGGCATCAGTGAAAGCGATATTGCTAAGCGCTTGATGGATTACGGTTTCCACTCACCAACGATGAGCTTCCCAGTTGCGGGTACCTTGATGATTGAACCAACTGAGTCTGAATCTAAAGAAGAATTAGATCGTTTCATCAGTGCGCTAAAATCTATCAAAGCCGAAGCAATGAAAGCCAAAGCTGGCGAAGAGGGTTGGACGTTAGAAGACAACCCACTGGTCAACGCGCCGCATACCGCGGCGATGGTCACCAACAGCGAATGGACGCACCCATACAGCCGTGATACAGCAGCATTCCCACTGCCTTATATCCGCGCCCATAAGTTCTGGCCAAGCGTAGCACGTGTCGATGACGCTTATGGTGATAAGAACCTCATGTGTTCTTGCCCAAGTATCGAAAACTATATGTAGTTTTCAAATAAGCATGAACAGTTGATATAAAAATAAACCTCCAAGTCAGCAGCTGATTTGGAGGTTTTTATTTTGTATGTACTTTATCTGACTTGTTATGCTCTTAGCATGGTTAACTCTAAATAAAACAAAAGATGATCAGAATAGCCTGCTACTAATACATATTTTCCTTGCTTGCTGTGCGACTTCGTCACTGTAGATGCTACGTAAAACTTATCTCAGCAGCACTTAATTCTTTTTAAATTTAATCGACTATAGTTAGTTAAAATCATAATTGTGTCTATAAGCAAACGCTTTATAATGATCTTCTTATTTAATCTTATGTGGAATAGCTAAAATGACTCGTGCAAATAAAAATACGACAGTGTCTAATCACGAGCCCATTCAGCTTGAAGGTGTCATACTCATAGCAGGCATCATGTTTTTTGCTGCTCTAGCCACAGTTATCAGTATCTATTTTAATGACTATAAGTTAAACATCAGCTGTGAAAAAAAACGACCTGATGAAATAGCAATCTGCCAAATTGTTAAAGTAAACCTACTTGATCAGAAGACTGTATTATTTGATGACCAACCTATTACTACTGCTAATATATTAGGAGTATTAGTTTTTAACAGAAGTCCTAGCGCAGTTAGTAACAACTTCCAAAAAAAGCTGTGCAAAGCTCAATTATATGGTAGTTATGGAGAAGTAATTTGGAAAACTCAGCATTCTAATGAATGGTGGAAACAAAACTGCTTTGGATATGATGATAGTGGCGCTTTTATAGATTACTTAGAAAATCAAGAAATTGCAGAAAACAGAAAGCTGAATCACAACTACCAACTTGTTATCTATAAACATTGGGATAAGTACTTACTAAGCTTTCTAGGTTGGGCAGTGGTTTGCTCAATTATCCTTATTATATATTGCCATATAAGGTTGGGAATAGAACTCCGTAAAATGAGTCAAACTTGAGCTAGATTTAATATACATAGATTATATGAATTATAAAGACTGGTTCTTCATGTTTTTAGCATTCTTTTTCATATGTTACCAAAACTATTTTTACCTTGTTGGAAAATGCCATGCCACAAAAAAACTGCGTCATTCTCATCCATGGTCTGCACCAAACCGCTTGGATCATGCGACCACTCGCCAAACGCTTGCAAGCAACAGGATTTGATACTCATCAATTCGGTTATCGTAGTATGCGTGACGGTATTCAAACCAATAGTGCCCGCCTAAATAACTGGCTAGAAAACCATCATCACCCTGACCAACCGATAGATTTGGTCGGTCATAGTTTGGGCGGTCTGATTATTCGTGATTTTGTCACTGCATATCCGCAGTGGCAAATCGGACGCTGCGTCACACTTGGGACACCGCATTTAGGTAGTGTTTGTGCAGATTATATTTGGCGCTTGACCCCAGCTGTGGTGGGGTGCTCGTACGTCGATGCGCTAGATGGAACGGTCGCACCCCTACCCGAGCATATCACCTTAGGCGTGATTGCGGGTAATCGTCCTTATGGCTTAGGGCAGTTGTTTTTGCAATACCATAATCGCAAACTGCGTAAGACAAATAATATACCATCAGTAGAACATCTACTACACGATGGCACCGTATATGTAGCAGAAACCAAAATAGAGGCAGCTACTGACCATATCGTATTACCAGTGTCGCACACTGGGATGCTGGTCGATAAAACAGTAGCCGCGCAAACCAAGTACTTTTTACAACATGGACAGTTCGAGCATAACAAACTTACGTCTTGAGAAAAGCATCATCTTTTATCAATGATAGAATCTTATGGCTTATCTAACATTGATACCCATACCCTGCTGCAACTCAGTTTTATGTTTTTTGATGACTGGAATCAGGGTGTTCATGACCCAGTCATTCCGCCAACCTTTTAAGCCTTCTGGCAACTCGCTTAAATCTTTATCAAAAGCAATTACTTCATACAATTGTCCGAGCCACTTCTTACGCATCAATACATTGTCAGGTACGCCGATAGCTCGTGCGTGATCATCGATCGCTTGCTGCACTGCTTTTGACAGTACTTTATTTTTTGAGCGATACGGCGGTAATAGGCAGTCAGGAAATTCAGCAGGGTGCAGGTTTTTTGCTTGATTTATCACTTTTAGCAGCTCTTCGCCGTATAAGCGCAACATACTGCGATGCATCGTGGTTTTATGCGCAAGCTCTCGCATATTGCTTGGTTTTTCATTGATGATCTCACGTACTGCTTGTTTTTTAATCACAAACGTACGTGGCTGATTGGTCGAACGCGCCAGCTCCTCGCGCCACGTCGCAACCGCTTGCAGTATCGCCATCTGCTTTGAAGTATAACGATAATCTGCCATTGTTAGGTACATTGCGCTGTCTTCAACATGCTGAGCATCATACAAATCACTGGCATAAAGCTGGCAATCTGCCCATACATAATCGTACAAACCTTGCTTTTTTAACGCATATTCAAGACTTAAATAAAGTGCTGGCAAAAAGCGTACGTCATCAATCGCATACTGCTCTTGCTCGTCTGATAATGGACGTTGCAGCCAGTCCGACTGGCTTTGTTCTTTATCAATGTGCATGTCTAGCTGGTCGTCAAGCGCTTGCTGATAGCCCATTTGCAATTGACCCGTTAAGTAAGACAACGCAATTTGCGTATCAAATATATTAGTCAATGGCGGACAACCAGAGAGTAGATAAAAAATTCCTAAATCCTCACCACAGGCATGCCAAATCGCTACATCAACTTTGGCCAGTGCCTGCCACAGTTCGGTCAGTTGCAACTGCGGGGCATCTAATAAATAAATATGATTGCCAGTATTTAGTTGCACCAATGCCAAGCGCGGATAGTAAGTATCACGTTTGATAAATTCGGTATCTAACGCCACCCGACCACAAGTTGCCAATGCATCGATAACTTCAGCCAAACCATTTTGCTCACGCACCCACGTGACAGCAGCTTCGTCGGCACTATCTAGCAGCGCATCAATATCTGGCTCTGAAGGTATATCTGCTGACTCTATTTTAGAATTGATTGATGGTGCTAATAAATCATCAGAAGCAGCAACGTTAATGTTGTCTACAAGGTTTGATTGGATGGCAGCAGTTGAAGCTGTTGGAGCATGGTTGGACACGGGCAGATACCTGCATAAATAGGAGAAAATAAAACGCTAAAGGGCGTCTCAATAAAAGTAAATAATAAAATACTAGGGCGTGTCCTCATTTTAAAAATGGTGATAAAAATGGTGATAAAAATGAGATAAATTGCAGTTAAACAAGGAAAATAGCGCAGATAATATCGAGATATTAGTCAGCTATTTGACGCCGTTTGGCAAGATTTAGCCATTTTTAACCCATTTAGATAACTATCGATTGAATTGAGGACACGCCCTAGTGAATCAATTATAACAATTTCCTGAAATAAAATGGACAAGACTTGGTTTTTATAAAGAAGTTATAGAAAAAATGCCAGTATGCTATAAAAATGAACGATTTTGCATCGCTTGTCCAAGGGTCATGCTATCAAGATATTCAAGCTCACCGCCCATTGGTACACCTTGTGCCAAACGTGTGACCTTATTAACATGACGACTAACCGCTGCACTGATAAAGTGCGCGGTGGTCTGCCCTTCGACAGTCGTACCAGTCGCCAATATCAACTCTTCAACAGGCTCTTGCTTGACCCGCCAGACCAGTTGTTCAATATTCAAATCATCAGCGCTAATACCATCAATCGGTGATAAATGACCACCTAATACAAAGTAGCGGCCACGGTAGCCTGCGGTTTGTTCGATAGCCATCACATCTGCTGCTGTTTCAACCACACATAGCAAGGCATCATCACGCCTTGGGTCTTGGCACAGCGGACAGATGTGATCATCACTGAAGCTGTGGCAGCGCTGGCATTCGACGATATCGCGCATCGCTTCATCAAGCGCTTGGGCAAGTGCCATGCCTTGTGGACGTTTTTTGGTGAGCAAATGCAGTGCCATACGTTGGGCACTTTTTTGACCCACACCCGGCAAAATACGCAGCTGTTTAACCAGCTGATCAAATTTGGCTGTCAGCAAAGCATCTTCCTTTATTTAACTTAATTTATAAATCGTAGCTATGAAAATGGGGTCGTATCATGTCGATAACAACCCCATTTTGTCTTTAATATGTCGTGTTTGGCTCAAAAAATAACGACTTAGAACATACCTTGCATACCAGGTGGTAGACCCATACCTGAGGTCGCGCCAGCCATGGTTTCTTCGTATAGCGCATCTGCTTGACGAACGGCATCATTGATAGCAGCAGCGATAAGATCTTCGATCATATCTGGCTCATCTTCTAGCAAGCTTGGATCGATGGTTAAACGCTTAACCACATGGCGACCCGTCATGGTGACTTTTACCAGACCACTGCCCGCTTCAGCTTGTACTTCTTTATTCGCAAGCTCTTTTTTAGCATTTTCAACGTTTGCTTCGACTTTCTTTTGCATCGTTTGTGCTTGTTGCATTAATGCTTGAATATTCATAGTTGCCTCTTTTGTTTTTTAATCATAAATGATTGATATTTTACTAGGGCGTGTCCTCAATTCAATTGATCATATCTAAACGGGCTAAAAATGGCTAAATCTTGCCAAACATCGTCAAATAGCTGGTCAATATCCCGATATTATCTGCGCTATTTTCCTCGTTTGACGGCAATTTATCTCATTTTTATCACCATTTTTGAAATAAGGACACGCCCTAATATAAAGTGCTAACCGCGATTATACCGTTATCTTTACAAACTGTCTAAACCACGCGCCAAATCTTTGATGATATCTTCTACATCTTCTAAGCCTACTGACAAACGAATAAGACCATCTTTTACGCCCGCTTCTACGCGCTCTTTTGCACTCAAACGAAAATGAGTGGTGGTCGCAGGATGGGTAATGGTGGTTTTAGCATCACCTAAATTATTGGTGATAGAAACCATTTGGGTCGAGTCAATGACATGCCAAGCGGCAGATTTCGAATCACGACTATTTAAATCAGTGCTATCAGAAGCCTTTACCTCAAAACCCATGATAGCACCATAGCCACCTGTCATATGATGTTGGCGCGTCGCCAGCTCATGAGCAGGATGATCACTCAAACCTGAGAAATGTACGGCACTAACATTGGGATGATTGACCAAAAACTCTGCCACTTGATTGGCATTTTGACAATGCGCTTGCATACGCAGTTTCAGCGTCTCTAACCCTTTGGTAAATACCCATGCGTTAAACGGACTCATACTGATACCGCCTGAACGTACCACAGTAAACGCCTCTTGCATGAGCTTATCACTGCCCACCAATGCGCCGCCGAGTACTCGACCCTGACCATCTAAATACTTGGTTGCAGAATGAATCACCACATCTGCACCCAAATCAAGCGGACGCTGCAAAGCTGGTGTCGCAAAGCAATTATCAACGACCAATAAGATATCATTGGCTTTACACAGCTGGCTTAAAAAGCCGATATCACAAATCTGTGCCAATGGATTACTAGGGCTTTCGCAATAAATGACTTTGGTGTTTGGTTGAACGGCGTTTGCCCACGCCTCATTATCGAAGCAATCGACATAACTGACTTCCACACCGAACTTTGCCATATAATTATTAAATAGACCAATCGATGAGCCAAATAATTGATTGGCAGCAAGCAAATGATCGCCCGCTTTCAGATATGCCAAGCACATGGTCAAAATCGCGCCCATGCCAGAGGCTGTCGCCACTGCGCGCTCACCGTTTTCAAGCGCTGCCAAACGCCGCTCAAAGGTACGCACACTCGGATTGGTATGGCGTGAGTACACGTTGCCCGTCTTGTCTCCATTAAAATGTGCCGCGGCATCTGCCGCTGAGGTATAAACGTATGAGCTGGTGGTAAAAATAGCCTCTGAGTGCTCACCCTCATCGGTACGATGTTGCCCTGCCCGTACAGCAATGGTTTGCATACCATAATCGAGAGCTAAATTGAGCGCGTCACTGCGCCAGTTTGGATCTAATTTATCTACATTTTTATCATCATGGGCTTGCGACTGACTCATAAATATTCCGTTGCTTTGATTGGTATTTTGATTGGTATAAAATGACTGCTTATTCTTCTGATTATCGACCGAATGCATCAGCGTTATCATATCATGTCAACTTATTCCACACAGCTGGTTTCAAGCGATGGCTAAACATTATTTTTGAATACACATCTATAGTCGGTTCAATATAATTTAGATACGAGGAAGGCAAGCGAAAGTACTACAAATAGTAGGGTAAGCGAGCCTGACACCGTATCTGGTTTATATAGGATTAACTATATCTTTTTCTAGACAACAGATGAAAGAGAGAGCATATCTAAACGATAAGTAAATAATGACTGAATAAGTCGCTGAATCTAACAAAAATAACGTATTTATAATAGGCATAGATGACGACAGCTGATAAGCTTAGCGGCGATTTAATTTTTGCCTTGGGCGATATTGTTATACGCTTCGTAATCAGTGCTATCATCGGTAAAATAAACGATGCACTAGCGCATGTCCTTCATTCAATTGATAGTCTTTTTAATGGGCTAAAACTGAGGACATGCCCTCACGCTTACTTTCTAACAAATACTTCTTTATGTAAGGCTCATTAAGGTAATTCATTTATGTCGATGTTCAGTATAGAACCAAGCAACTTATCGTTGAGTCTAACACTCGGACTAACCTTAGGTCTTAGTGGATGTCAGGTTTTGCCAAAACAGCCGCACTTACCTGAGAGCCAAGCATTATCAGCACGAGTACATGACTTATATCAACAAGAAGACAATCAAGAAACTGGACAAAGTGACACAGTAGCAACCAATGACGTTGATTTGGTAGCATCGATTAGCGAGCAGAATGATATTCACCCAGATTTATCTGGCTATCACCCCATTGTAACTGGTGCCAATGCTTTTGCTTCTCGCAGTATATTAACGGACATGTCCACACGTAATATCGATGCGCAGTATTATATTTGGCATAATGACCAAGCTGGTCAGCTACTATTGAAAGATCTGTGGGAAGCGGCTGAACGCGGCATCATTGTACGCTTATTATTAGATGATTTTAATAATGATGCCACCTTCGATCAGCATTTATTACGTTTTTCCAGTCACCCAAATATTGCAGTACGAATCATCAATCCGCTGATGCACCGTAAGTTTCAAACATTAAACTACGTCACAGGTCTGCCACGTATCAATCGCCGCATGCACAATAAAAGCATGACTTTTGATAAGCAGATTACCATCATTGGGGGACGTAATATTGGCAATGAATATTTAAGCAATGACCAAAATAGTCAATTTGCGGATTTGGATGTTTTACTCATCGGTAAAGTCGTCGCAGATATTGACAACAGTTTTTCAAGCTATTGGTCGTCGCCTTTGTCATTCGACATCGAAACTTTAGTGAAGCCTGACAACAATACAGCACCTGATTTCCTAGCGGCACTGGACAAGCTCGGTCAGGACGAAAAAGGTAGCGACAATCATTTGACGGTGTATAAAGAAGCGCTAGAAGAGTCAACGATAGACAGTGACTTGGTCAATAAACGCGTGCCTTTTCGCTGGACAGATATGCAGTTTTTAAGTGATGATGTGGGCAAGCTGACCAAAACGGTACCAGCGGATACCAATTTAGTGCATCAATTGCGTACCTTATTAGGCAGTCCGACCAAAAAGCTAACCATCATTTCCTCTTACTTTGTACCCACCAAAGATGGTGTCAATACTTTAGTGCAATTGGCTGAAGCTGGTATCGAGATTAAGATTTTGACCAACTCATTTGATGCGACCGACGTGACTGCTGTGCATTCTGGCTATAGTCAATGGCGACCTAACTTGCTGCGCGCTGGTGTCAAAATCTACGAGCTAAAATCCACCGCCTCTGAAGAAAAACGCGAAAACAAGCTTTGGAAAGCTCGTAGTCAATCCTCAACCAGTTTACATGCAAAAACGTTTGCCGTTGATGACTATCAAGTATTCATTGGCTCCTATAATGTCGACCCTCGCTCTGCCAATATTAATACAGAAATGGGTGTGATCATCAATGATGATGAGCTGGCAAAACAATTGCATGGTGCGCTGAGCGATGACCTGCTAAACCAAGCTTATGAAGTCAAACTATCAGATAATGGTAAGCTACAGTGGCATACTATGGAAGACGATAAAAAAGTGGTTTACGATTCAGAGCCACGCGTCGATATCAGCGATCATGTCTGGCTGACTATCATGTCATGGTTACCTATTGATTGGTTGCTATAGCTGCCACCATCAAAAGTACTCTAAAACCTAGTCATATTTAAATAATAACAGCGTTATTGAGTGATTCTTTTGCCCAATTTTTTTAGTTTGAGCACTTTTTAATTTGGGTGCTTTTCATTCAAGTGCTTTTAACTCCGATGCTTATTGCTCAATAACTGTTAGCTCAAACGTCTTTATTTTTTCGGCAAATCATTATTTTTCATATTGATTTGTCGTTTTTTATTATAGCCGGTTATCCAGATAATAATCGGCTTAACGAATACTATTATATGTGGATGCGCGACCTATTATGCCTTCTCGTTCTCAATATGCAATGATGTCCTCTAAAGACAGAAACACCGTACTGTTTATCTGCTTTAGCAGCGCAGTCGCGTTTTTTGATTTTTTGATTTATTTATATCTAGCAGATATCATGGCGACCGCTTTTTTCCCTGCCAATATTGACCCAGCTATTACAAAGGTGCAAGGGCTCGGTCTATTTGCAATTGGCTATTTGGCACGCCCACTTGGCGGCATCATCTTTGGTCGTTATGGTGATATTAAAGGTCGAAAACCTATACTGTTGATCAGTATATTAGTGACGGCGGCCAGCTTGTTGACGATGGCATGCTTACCGACCTATGGGCAATGGGGGCTGATTGCACCAACCTTATTTATAGTCTTGAGGCTGATACAAGGCATGGCATTTGGTCTTTATGTGCCACTCGCTTGGGTTTTTGTGGCAGAGCATGTACCGCGCCAATATTCGTCAGTATCTTGTAGCTATGTCACCGCCAGTTTTTATGTAGGCGTGCTGTTTTCTAATGCCTTTTTTCTTTGGTTAACCAATTCTATGACGACTGAGCAATTGGCTAATTACGGCTGGCGCTTGCCATTTTTCATCGCGGCTATTCTGAGTTTATTGCCATTACTGGCGTGGCGATGGATAGATGAGTCACCCTTTTTTCTGGAAATGAAAAATTCAAAACCAAGCGATTATGTTGCCAAACCCTTTAATTTACTCTTTAAGCATTGCAAACATTCGCTATTTATCGGTATGGTTCTCACGCTTATTGTTTCTAGCATCACGACCGTTGTTGTGCTATTGCTACCCGATTTGATTGAATTACGTTTTACCTTAGACAGCGATTTATTTGGATTCTCACACAGTCTGGGTATTGTGTTCATGGTTTTTGGTTGTATTTTTTATGGGATAATATCCAACCACCAAAACTTCGGTAAGATTCTGACGGTTGGCTCTATTCTTTTAATCGCTCAGATGTTTGCCTTTTTTTACCATCTGCAAGCCAGCGGTGACTACATCCTTATTATGTATGCGCTTTTAGGCTTTTGTGCTGGCATCGTTGGGATGATACCTGCCATCCTTGTACAGTTATTTCCGACCAATGTACGACTAACAGGAATGGCTTTTTGTTATAATATCGCCTACGGTATTGTTGGAGTGCTTGTGCCTTTTGGACTGGGTTATGCCACTCTGTATGTGAGTTTCTCACCAGCGCTCTACATTGCATTTATCGGTTTTATCGGCATAATAATGGGTATTTATTTTTATAATTTGCCTGAATTCAAAAAAATCGACCACATTATTTAGCTAGTTAATAGCTGCCTATTGTCTGCATAACGATTGAAATTAAAAAATTAAGGTGCAATCGTATGTCTCATACATTGCACCTTGTTCATTTATTTAAGACACCAATATTATAAAATATTAAGGCTCAAAACCATGGTTGATATGACCAACAAACGTCTTTCCGTTGCACCCATGATCGACTGGACAACGACGGATTATCGTTATTTCGCTCGGCTTTTTAATCCGCATGTTTATTTGTACACCGAGATGATCAGTACAGGCGCGCTGATACATGGCAATCGAGCACGGCATCTGCGCTTTGATACGCTTGAGCATCCGCTGGTACTACAGCTGGGCGGCGCAGATATTAGCGAGATGACGCAATGTGCTGAATTTGCGCAGCAGCATGGTTATGATGAGGTCAATATCAATGTTGGTTGTCCCTCTGATCGCGTACAGCATAATAAAATAGGTGCGTGTTTGATGGCGGAGCCTAATACGGTCGCTGATTTGGTCAAACACATGCAAGCGGAGGTCGATATCCCAGTAACCGTGAAGCATCGTATTGGTATCGATGATTTTGACAGTTATGAGTTTATGGTGGATTTTGTAGAAAAAGTGGCAGCAGCGGGTTGTACACGCTTTATTGTCCATGCACGTACTGCATGGCTACAAGGGCTTAGCCCCAAGCAAAATCGCGAGATACCACCGCTACGTTATGAGGATGTCTATCGTCTCAAACAAGATTTTCCACAGCTTGATATCGAGATTAATGGCGGCATCGATACTGTTAAAGACATCGAAGCACATTTGCAGCATGTGGATGGCGTGATGATTGGTCGCGCGTTTTATCACAACCCTTACCTATTAGCAGAAACCAATAGCTTATGGAACGAACCAGCACCTAAGCGCTCAGATATTCTAGCGCAGCTGTATCCGTATATGCAGGCGCAGATTGCTAAAGGTGAAGCACTGCCAACGATGACAAGACATTATTTAGGGTTGTTTCAAGGACTGACGGGTGCGCGCAAATGGCGACAGGCATTAAGTGGTAAACCTCAGCTAACAATCGACGATATCAAACGGGCAGCGGATGAGGTGTTACTACTAAATCCTGATGCTTAAGAAAATTCATTATTATGACGATAGCATAAAAGTGTAATAATAACGCCGAAATAGCCATTGTTTATCTAGGCGATTTGCGCAATATATTGCCACATCGCCGCCCCATTATTCACGATATGCAATAATATCGGCAGTAACAGCGAGCCTGACTTGATACGCGCGTAGCAAAATATCAATGCCAGTACCACGATGGTACTGATTTCATAAATACCATACTGCACATGGATCACCGCAAATATCAAGCTGGTCACGACACTTGCTACGATCGCCCCTCGATGCTTTGAATAAGTTGACGAGGTAAATTGCTCTTCGATCGCTGACCATAATAGACCACGAAATATCAACTCTTCATAGATTGGCGCGACAATGACCATTGCAAATATCAACAGCCATACTGAGCTGACAGACTGATATAAAGGGTCGACGAAGAGCAGTGGCGATTTATCAAGCAAATAAGTTAATGCCTGACTGCCAATCATAAATATCAATAGCAGCCCAAGCAATCCCATACCCACCGCAAATGAGAACGGCTTTAACGCTAAATACTGCCGGCTATCGCCGCCTCTTACACGGATCACCAAAAGGCTAATAGCGATCAATAGCACGCAGCCTATGATAATAGAGAGGCTGACCACGGTGCCATCGTTACTACCAAAAAAGAAGATATCAGCCATGGTTGAATTTTTAGAAGCCGGTAATACTAACTTGCCAGCAATATACACGCCTAGCAGCTGACTCATAAAAAATGCCATCAGCATACCAACAGTCAGTAGAAAGACACCCAATCGTGAAAATAGCGGCGTGCGCTTAGGCGGCGTATTAAGATTGTGCGAACCAGTAGCATTTTTTAGCATAAAGTCATTACTCAAACGGATATTTTGTCAGCTCGCATTAACATAAGCAATAATGAGCATAAATAGTCATCAGCGATTATGTTGGTAGTTGTTGCTCAATCAATGATAATACTTGCTGAGAGACCGACTCTGGATACTCAAGTGGAAACATATGACCACCGGCATGGGTCTCATAAGGAATATTCAAACGCGACTTTATTTGTTGCGGAAATCGGCGTTTTAAAAAGATACTGTCTTGACCGATAATCAAAGTAACAGGCGGCTTTGGTCCATGATTTGGTGCCAGCCAATACCAAGATGGATTGGTGCGAAAGACAGCGACCTCACTGGCTTTCGGAATCGCCAATGTCACTTTGCCATCCGCACGTTCTTGTAGCCCATGCTCGATATAGCCTTGAAAACTGCGTTCATCAAAGTTTTTGAAAAAGCCTTTGTGCCGCATCTTATCATACGCATCTGCGCGGCTATCCCAGACATCACGGCGATGCTTAGACACGCCAGCTGGTGACAATTTATCCATCAGGCGGTTATTCATCATCGGCAATCTATCCGCCGTCTTTGCCAAATGCCATAGCAAGCTCACTTTGCCATAAATCCAAGGTGGATCCATGAGTACCGCTTGGGCAAAGTACTGCGGCGCACGATACAATGCCTGCAAGGTACACATCGCACCCAGCGAATGGCCCACTGCCACTACTTGCGACACACCATGCTTCTCACAGGTATTTTTGACACTATCAATAATCTGCTGTGTAAGACTACGCCAATGATCATCGACTGGATAATCAGGCGTTGCACCCAGCATGGCAATATATTCAATGGTAAAAAATTCTGCTAACTTCTCAAAAAATGGCTGATAAACCGCACTTGGCATCCCATTAGCATGAGCAAAATGCAGGACAGGTTTGTTGGTTATTGTAGAGACAGGTAAAGCAGTAAAAGTTGGCAAATTAATTTCATCACTCATGACAAGCTCTCTTCGATTTAAGTCGCTATTTAGGATATTTTTTATAATCATTGAATCTCATATACAATTAAGGCTGAGCATAATCATACGCTCAGCCTCAACAATCATACACAGTAAATCTCAAACATAAAACGCTTAACGCATCTGCGCATTACCTTCTTCTTGCGGTAAAACGTCAAGGCTGACACTAGAGCCAATGCCCGCACCCAATTTAACAGCAAAGCGGTCCATGAATAATTGGAACGGATCTGTTGGGCTATAATTGATGACATTATCCAGCTCTAACTGCTTTTCTAAGCTAGCGATGCTGCCTTTCTTATCGGCTAAGCCAAGCTCAATCGACTGCTCGCCTGTCCAGAATAATCCTGAGAACAGCTTATTTTGTTCAGGATTTTTGAGACGATCACCGCGCCCTTCTTTCACTGCATTAATGAAATGCTTGTGGGTGTTGTCCAATACTTTTTCGACATGTTTTTCTTCATAGTCCGTTAACGGACGTGACAAACTTAAGATGTCTTTGTATTCACCAGCAGTAATCGTACGATCTTCTACGCCGACTTTATCCATCAAACCTTTGATGTTATAGCTTGGCATAATCACGCCGATAGAGCCAACCAAACTTGATGGGTTCACATAAATCTCATCCGCCGCAGAAGCAATATAATACGCGCCAGAAGCACCCATATCACCAATCACCGCATAGAGTTTTTTGTCTGGATATTCTTTACGCAAATCCATCATAGTCTGCCAAATTTCATCAGACTGTACTGGTGAGCCACCAGGTGAATTGATATCCAATGCTACCGCCTTTGAATTGCTATTTTCAAAAGCACGGGTCAATGCCTCATTGACATCATAAGCGTTGGCCACATCGCCACTACTAATGACACCTTGTAGCTCAACCACAGCTAAATGCGGCTTGCTCGTGTCAACACCATCTAAACCCGTTGGCGCGCTGCTGCTGCAACTACGACCAAGCGTCAGAAATATCAGTAAAATATAACCAAAGGTCAATAGTTTAAAAAAGATACTCCAGCGACGGGCGCGGCGTTGCTCGACCACACTAGCCAATAAAGTGTTTTCAAGCAATCGCCATTCTTGTCCACTCGGCTGGCTTGGCGGCGACATCGGTACTGGCTGATTTGCCGAATTGTCAGGACGTTTGTTAGGGTCTGGTGGCCAGTTGGGCATATAACTTCCTAAGTCAGAAACAGTCTAAAGCAATAAAAAGAGAAGATAGAAATACAGTCAGTAATAAGGAGCTGCTTGTCACTCCAAATACGATCACAGTCATCTATATTCATAGGCTGCTAAGTATGGTGGTATTTCAATCATGGTTCAATAGTATAACTGGGAAATATCACTATATTGTAACATTGATTAGATAAGCGATATTTTTATGGCGTCATATTGGTCGTATCTACTGCCGCATTGAGAAACAACGTTGCTTCTGGCATTTTGTCATCATAAGTGATCATTTCAGTGATTGTTTGACGATTTATCACATCGGTAGTTATCTGTGATGTGCTATGTCCTAGCCATGTCACATTACGAAAAGTACGTGGTTGCTCAGGTGGTTCAACTGGACATAATAATGTCCACATTTGCCAAATGCGCTGATGAGTATCTGCATTTAATATCAGACGTGCCTGAGGCATATTGGCTTGATGAGTCGGTGGCTGGCTACTTGATGTGAGTGTTTGCGCAGTGGCAGGTGTTGATTTGAGTGGATCAGCCGCATTATATTTTAATACCCTTATGGGCAAGCTGGCATCTATAGCCACCGTACAATCCCAAATACTGGGACTGTCTATTTTGCTCCACCCTGTCAATGCTTGTATGGACAAATCACCATTGCCCAACTGCCACGTTTTGCCTTGTTCACAACGTTGCACACTGATATTCGTCATGTCCTTGGATTGGCTAGTGACTTTATAGGCTTGCTCAAATGCAGACCAACGATCAGAGCGTCCTGCTTGCCAATACTGACTAATAGGTAAACGCTGATTAAGCTGAAAAACCGTCAAAGGTAACAGCTCAGAAGCATTAGCATTAGAAGCTAAATACTTCTTATCAGTAGCAAGCGTATCCGTCAATCCAGCACTACTACTCTGCACAACCATACCCTCTAGTGTATCAACTGACAAGCTACCCAGCTGCTGCGCCAATGTCATCGACAGCTTATTCGCCGTTAGATTACTTGGCATCGTTCGTGCGGCATTGGGTCTGTGGTCAGATAAAAATAGCCAGCTGATGTTTTTCTTATGCGTATCTGTTGTGGATGACTGCTTATTATTGGTAACAGGATACTGCAACAAAGCAGCGCTTATATAGGGGTCACCCGTTGGTAAGATATACAAGGTCGGTATTGTCGTTAGTGATTGCTGATTGGCATAGACCGTCATCATTAATAAGGTTAGTGGCGGCAGTGCCAGCAAACGACTGATAAATCCTCGTGGTAGTAGCCATGGCAACATACTTAATAGTACCATCAGCAATATGGCGACATTCACAGGAGTATAAAGCCACGCTTCTGACAATGCAGGTAATGAAGTTAACCACGTTATCAGTTCATGCAATTTCGCGACAATGGCGCTAACAAGCAGCCAAATACTATCAGCAATAGCAGGTGATAAAAGATAGCAAAGCCCTGCTAACAGATTAAGCGGCACAATCACCCAACCAAATAAACCGATAGCAAACAGATTGATGACAAGACCCCACAGCGACGCCTTGCCAAATAATAACAATGTAATAGGTAATAAAGTAATAAATAGCCAAAATTGTAATTTGAATACACGTTTGCCTATTATCCAAATACGCTTGAATACAGTATTTACTACACTGGCATTATGAGCAGATGCCGTTTTTGATACGACGGCTGATTGCGTATATGATGTATCATCATATTTAAGGAGTAATGCCACTGCGATAAAAGATAGCCAGTACCCTGCCTGCCATAATACGTAGGGATCAAGCCATGCCATCAACACTGCCAAGGCAAACAACACCCGCATCGTACTAACCGGCAATAATGTTAAACGGACCAAACCTATCGCGAATAACATCCATGCGGTACGAGCAGCGGGTACATCAAAACCAGTAAATAGCGCATAAATAAAAGCAGCAGCGATCATCACCCACCAGCGCACTTGCCAACGCGGTACATAACGATAAACCCTTGGCCATAGCCGATCAAAAAGCAACACCGCCGCACCCGCCAGCATAATCGCTAAAAACAATACATGAGTGCCAGAGATAGCCAGCAAATGTGAAATACCAGCCAGTTGATATAGATCTTTGGTCTCACGATTGATTAAACTGCGATCACCTGTGAGCAAACTTAAAGTGACCGCTTCTGCCTGTTGCGTTGCTGTGGTCTGTGTTGACCAATCTTGATAAAAATGCTGGCGTAATTGCCAACGTCCTTGATTAATATAAGTCTGAAAACGCTGCAGATATGAAGAAGAGGCAAACGCTGGCTTTGATACCTCAGTATTGGTGACATTTGATGTGCCAACGGTCAATATATTAGCGACTCCATCAATATGACGACCTCGCAGCCAGCGATAACTGTCAAAACCAGATGGATTGCTCAACGCTTGCTCAGAAGTCGCCAGTGGTGCAAGCGCTAAACTCATAAACAGCTGATCGCCAGGTTGTAAATAATTTAAGCGGTCAAACGGATTGCTGTCCAAATTTTTCTTGGACGATTGTTTTGATGGTTTTTTTGGATAACCATTGAGCAATACACGGTACGTGACATTTTTGCCGTTATTGTTATTCGAGTTATTTTCATACAATTTTTTATTACTTAGGCTATTATTTTCATCTATTAGAAAGTTATTGGTCATGGCATCTAAATCTTCAACCGCCAACGCCGACACTAAGGGTGATATATCGCTAATGACAGCAACTTGTCGATAGCCACTGTCCGTGGCGACGTCATAAACGCTGTCACTTATTCCTTCGATGGTGACTAATGCTTGCACACGCATTGGCTCAGTGATTTCTGTTAATTCTGCTTGTTGATAGCTAATCAGGGCTTGCAGCGCACTGCCAATGATTAATCCAATTGCCAATACAGCAACTAAAACATGAGTCAAAATACGAAAGAAGAGTTTAGATTTATATGAAGTATTATGTGAAGGATTACGTGAAGAGAGACCAGCAGTATGTTGCGATAAATGGCTGGGTTTTGCAGAAGGTACATTAAACTGGGCAATAACCATCAGGATAATAGCAAAAATAATGAGCAACAAAGATAAGGTGGGAGTATTTAATATATCCATTAACGATGAACTAGTGGGTATCGCCATACTATCTGCGACTGCCAAAACGCCCATCATGGCGATAATAATCAAGCTACCAATCAACCAGTACACCAGCGCTCCTTGCTTGATGAGGTGAATATTAGTTTTTGCCTAAATAAAGCCATTTGTTATGATAAATAGCCACTTAATATGACGAAAATGTACCGAAACACCAAAACACAGATTGATACTAAAACCAGAAACAACAACTGATACGTCATGCAATAGCATTTATATAACTATTACCCTATACTGACTGACATATTGCGATGATGATAATCTGACATCATTATCCTCTATATCCTCAGCTGTACACTTTATGAATAATATTACTTTATAGCAGACCATCAATGCGATTGAGCGGACTGTAGCTAACGATTACAAAAGGCGATCCTGTGCCCCAAAAACGTCTGAAAGACCTGCTTCCTACGCCAGAGAAAATCTTAGAAAGTCGCACCTTAAAACTGTTCGCACCGCATTTGGCTGATCCACGATTATGGCACTTTAATCGACATAGCTTAAATAAAGCGGTCTATATTGGGGTGCTTAGTGCGTTTTTCCCATTGCCAGGGCAGATGCTACTGGCTCTAGTTGGCTCATTAATTTTTCGTGCCAATGTTCCCATGGCACTCGGTTTGACTTGGATTACCAATCCACTCACGAGCTTGCCGATCTTTTATGCAGGCTATTATATCGGTGCCAAAATCCTTGACGTACCGATGATTAGTCTGCGGCTTATCGGCAGGATGATTGCTGATTTTAGCTTATGGGCACTGTCAGATGGTGCAAATCCATTTATTACTTATCGCGGCACGGTATCGATTGCTGCTTTTTGCATAGGCTTGACGATCTTAGCGATTGTGACCAGCATCGTTTGTGGACTGGCATTTAAGGCGGTTTGGCGCTACAAAACCGTCGTGAGCTGGCAAAAGCGTCAGCAAGAACCTTCTGATAAATCGCCTAAAATCTAATATATACTGCTGTTACCAAGTCATGGTAACCATAACGTAGCGAACCACCCTTTACTATCAACCATTCACTAACGATAGCAATCTAGGTCACCATCTATCCTCGATTATTCTATGCTATGTCTCGATATCACCTTAAGCTGGCTATGACTTAAAAACAAAAGTCATTTTCTTTGTTGATACCAGTCACTCTGCTTCTTTATTCTTTTCTATGGCTGCGAGGATGTTGTCCGTAAGGCTAGTGTCCATCACGAAAACTTCAACTACTTTTTCATCTTTAAGTAATGTATAGCGTTTGCCCGTTGCACTGTCTTGAGCTTTTAGATCATAATCAACGCCAGCCAAAGTAATGGCATCAAAAACGGGTGTTAATAGGTCTATTTGTGCCTGTTTATCAATTGTCTCGAATAACGTCACATCCATATAGGGTTTTAACGGTTCATTGCCTTCTTCGGCACTGCCAAAAGCAGCGATTGGGTCGTCATCTCTATCCATCATAATAGTCCTTCTTCAATAAATTGGCGGCATTTTGCAGCCCCATTTTGCGTTTATTTTTATTAAAACTTAGGGTCTGTTGAACATAAATCTTGTCGTTCTAGGGTATATCCTCATTTAATAATGATGATAAAAGCAAGACAAATTGCCGTTAAACAAGAGAAACAACACAGATCATAGTAAATATTAATCAGCAGTTCAGTTCAACGACGTTTGATAAAGTTTAGCCCATGTAGATAACAATTGACTTAAATCAGGACACACCCTACTACTTAATAACCATAACCATAACCATTTACGCTATTAAAAATAAAGCGTTAAAAAATGCAGTGTTAAAAAACAGTTAATACTGCTCCCAATGACCATTACGTAGCAATAACTGACGATCTGCCAACGCCGCGAGATTGCGATCATGTGTCACCATTAATAGTGCGGTCTGCATGGTATTTTGCAGCTCTGATAATAATCCAAACACGCTTTGCGCATTGTCATAGTCCAAATTACCAGTTGGCTCATCTGCCAAAATGAGCGATGGCTTCGTAACCAAAGCACGGGCAATAGCCACACGCTGACGCTCGCCGCCCGATAGCTCACCAGGTCTATGCGCCAGACGGTGCTCAAGTCCGACACTTTCTAGTATCGCAATTGCTTGCTCTCTTGCTGAAGTCGTTGAGACCTCTGGTCGCATCAATAACGGCATCGCAACGTTTTCAATGGCAGTAAATTCGGCTAATAAGTGATGAAACTGATAAATAAATCCCAGATGCTTGTTACGCATGGCACCGCGCTCAGTTTCATTCATGCTATTTAACAATTGACCATGTAGCCAGACCTCGCCGCTGGTTGGCGTATCAAGACCACCAAGCAAGTGTAGCAAAGTGCTCTTGCCTGAACCACTGGTGCCAACGATGGCGATGCGCTCGCCAGCATGGACGGTCAAATCCAAGCCAGTCAATACTTGCGTACTAACCGCCCCTTCATCATATATCTTGTTGATATTTTTCGCCTCTAAAATGGCAGACATGGCTTTTCCTTTATTCTATTTATACTGGTATTGATGCTGTATTCAGCGCTACAAACAATTTATCAGCCTAAACTTGCATTAAAATTAATTTTAACTAACAAGCATTGGTGATAACTTAAACTGTATATAAAAACTTAAGCGGCATATAAAATCATTTATTCATAACGCAACGTCTGTGCTGGCTGAATCTTAGCCGCTCGGCGTGCTGGATAAATAGTTGCCAAAAAGCTCAGTACGAAAGACGCACCTGTAATCAATACTACATCTAGTACACGCAACTCTGATGGCAAATAATTAACAAAATACGCATCAAACAAGTTCAAATTAAAGACTTGATTAATAAAGCCTAAAATATCACTCACTGTAAGCGCAAATATCACGCCCAGTATCGTACCAGCAATCGTACCAATCACACCGATGACCACGCCTTGCACCATAAACACTTGGGTAATCAAACGAGGAGATGCACCAAAAGTTTTTAGAATCGCAATATCCGCTTTTTTATCAGTTACGAGCATCACTAGGCTGGAGACAATATTAAAAGCTGCTACTAAGATAATTAAAAATAGCAGCAAGCCGACCATGGCTTTTTCCATTTGAATCGCACCAAATAGGTTGCCATGCGTTTGTGTCCAATCATTAGGATACAATTGCTGAGGGGCAATAGCGGCGGCTTTTTCTGCTGCCATCGGAGCGGTAAAGATGTCATTGAGCTTCATACGCACACCCTGCGCGCCATCTGGCAGACGCAACAGTTTTGCCGCATCACCCATCGGGATAAATGCCATGAGGCTATCCACTTCTGGACTGATGGTAAAAATACCTGTCAAGGTAAAGCGCTTGAATCGTGGTATCACGCCAGCTGGTGAAGGCGATGCCTCTGGCAGCACTAGCGTCACTTTATCACCCAGTTGCAGCCCTAGAGACTGTACCATCTCTTCACCTAGTACAATATTGAACTCACCACTTTGTAAAGTATCAATACTGCCTTGAACCATATGTTCATTGATAATAGAGACATCTTTTTCGTATTCAGGATCGACACCAGTGACCATAATCCCTGCAACCTGACCGTTTGACGTCAACATCCCTTGCAGTTGAATAAAAGGCGCTACAGCTGCCACTTCAGGATCTTCTTTAATTTTATCAGCCAATTGCTTCCAATCACTGATAATCTCGGTGGAAACGACCGTTGCTTGCGGAACCATACCCAAAATACGGGTTTTTAACTCCCGATCAAAACCATTCATGACTGATAGCACCGTGATCAATACGGCAACCCCAAGAGTCAAACCAATCATCGAGATAAGCGAGATAAAGGAGATAAAACCATTACTACGCTCTGCTCGGGTGTATCGTAAGCCGATAAACAACGCTAAAGGACGAAACATATTCAAACTCTTTATCTTATCTACGTGCGACTTTATATATACTATAAAACGAGCAACAGCAAATGCATCTCACACCTGCACTTGTCATAGTCACATATAAATCGAACACAAAAACAGGGTTTCAGACGAGCCAAAGACAGCCGTCAAAAGGGAGCTAGTTTGACACAATTTGGCTGATATGTGCCAGTCATTAGCAAAAACTGGGCGTATTTTTTAATAAAAAACTGGCTTTTGTTACTATTTTTTATGAGGGGCTTGCTATTACTTGCGTCAATACCTATATATTGTATGCTAAGGACAATTGTCATTAACCATTCATTGTGGTTTGTTGACCCTTTACTGATGACAACGTTGCCAACTATCATAAATCTATCGTGTTAAATAGAGCCTTATGATAGCCAGCAATAGCCGTTTCAGGTCCAAACCTCACGCTGACTAATTTTGAGTATCTTCATGACCATTAATTATCAATATAAAAACGTCCAATCTCCCACCAAAATCACCATGACTGATGAACAATCTGCAGGTCACGCCGATCATTGGAGTATTCTGACCGATGACATGAGTCATGACGTGCCAGAATGGCTACAAAAAATGATCGAAAAGGCGGCCATGCCTAAAGGTCTCAATAGCAATGTCAGCGCTCAAGACAGCTGCCTATTGCTGTCTGAAAACCAGCCTTGTCATATCAATCAAGTATTGGCCATGAAAAATGGCAAGCCTGAATGCTTTATCAATGCTTATCCTTGTGTCGATAGCCCGTATGGACTCAATTGTAAGATTGAGCGCATCATTGCCAATGACAATTCACACGATGCTGTATTACGCTTGCGTACCGCTGATGGCAGTATTATTTACGCCTTTGACCAGCTCTACACCACCAATCGCCATTTATATCAGCGAGACACATCTTACTTTGTGAACTTTAGCGCTTGGGCACATGAGATTAAGCTAAGTGAGCAAAACGAAGTCATCATGATTGAAGATCAAGAAGCGATCCGCTACCACCGTGCATTTAACGACATCGTTGCCGCTAATGATGGAAAAATACCCGATGATCTGCAAGAGCAAATCAAAGAATGGAAACCAGAGACCAAAGCACAAATGGCGCCAGTTGAGATCAACTTAGGTCACATGTGTGCCTATCTATTTGGTGATACTTTGGGACAAGAAGATGAAGCATGGTGCCAAGGTCAGGTGCTCGGCAAGCAAGAAACAACATTTAATGATAAATCCATTATCCTGTTTGATGTCGTGATACTACGCGAACAAGATGCCGATCCTTTCGTGATTCGTATCGGTGCGCTCAACACGCCAGAGACGGCTTCTATTAAAGTGCATGACTACGTACAAGCGAACGTCTGGCTACAAGCTGCCATCTATAAAGAAAACCAGCAAAGTGCAGCGCAGCAATCAAAAGCCAGTTAACTACTTTACGAGTCATCCGCTACTTTTAAGAATGACCATTAAATGTATCATCAAATAAAAAGCCCCTAATAAGCATTAGGGGCTTTTTGTCTTCTTACAATCGTCAGGATAAAACCCTGAAAATATAAAATTAAGCCATGGTCGTCATTGATTTGATACGAGTATATAGCTCTTTTTGTTCAGCACTTGGGCGTGCCGTTTGTACTGCCATCAGTTGTGACATATCGCCTTCAACGCGAATTTTACCACCCATAAATGCACCCATAATTTCATTGGTATCGAAATCAGTGATGATTGATTGCAAGATACTGCGGTCAAGCAACAATGTGGTTGTCGCTGCATCGTTCAAGCCGCGATGCAATAAACCGTTTGCAAAGTTTGCTTCAATGTCTTGCTCAGTGTCAGATACTTTTAGATTGACGATCATATTCGCCAGTGCTGGCGGCAAATTTAGCTCGCCTGCCTCATTACCCATTTGCTCAACTTGCTCAAACCACTCATCTGTCAAAAAAACTGCCATATTATTGTCCTTAATTGGTGTTATTTCAGGCTACCGTTGTTTGGCTCACTCGCCTGACTGGATATCAAGTGATAAAATAGTTGCTCATAATAGCAGTACAAAAACTGCTATCATCACTTATATTTAGCCTCATTATAAGGGTCGACTTGATGATAAGTAAAACTTATTTAGAGTGCTTATGCGGCCATTGTTACAAAAATGCTGCTGGTCATGATATCTAAGCGTAGTAATTACTGTCCCTCTATCACCAAAATGTATTTCTAGAATCGTGATAAAATTGGGTATAAAATAGACAGATTGCACAGCTATAATAAGTTGCTTGCTAAGATTTTTACCAAAGAGTTTGTATTTTGCCGCATAGTTCTGATGATATTTGATTAGGATTGCGTTACAATACCCTTAAACAGAGTCGGGAGTTTTAACTAAACATTACGCAAACATGTTTTTTTGTCAGCCGCCGCTAGCATACGTCTATGGTCAGTACATTTTTATGGCCCTATGGATATTGGTATCTATCTTCATTAGTACAGCATTTTTGGTAATAATTAAGATAAATACTTCACCTCTTTAGATGTTTGATGCTCAAAAACGGCGCATCTTCTTATTCACCTTAATGATTTATTAACAATCCTACTATCGACCAGCTGTGAGTGTCGTGCGTTTAAAACGCCTTTATGCCTCAATACCAGCTGATACAAAGCGAAAGCTTAGATTGATAGTTAATAATATTATGGTGATAAGCGAGACAAAAAACAGCATGTGCCGCGATTCTATTTTTATCTGACTATTACTTTTATGATGCAGATAGCGCGGAGAGTTAGTTAATTCTGTTGATAATTCGGGCTGTAAAGGAATCATCCAATGAGTTTACAAAACACAGCAGTCGCCCCAGTTGACCGTGAGTACGAAATTACTATCGTAAGATTCTTTACGATAATGGCCGTGGTATGGGGCATCGTCGGCATGAGTATTGGTGTGTTCATTGCTTCACAGTTAGCATGGCCATCACTTAACTTTGACATTCCATGGCTGACATTTAGTCGTTTAAGACCGCTACATACCAATGCGGTCATTTTTGCGTTCGGTGGCTCTGCCCTGTTCGCAACGTCTTACTATATTGTTCAGCGTACCTGTAAGACAAGGTTATTTGCGCCTTATTTAGCTTGGTTTACCTTTTGGGGTTGGCAAGCCGTTATCGTATCAGCGGTTATTACCCTACCTTTAGGTTTAACATCGACCAAGGAATACGCTGAGCTTGAGTGGCCAATCGATATTTTAATTGCCTTGGTATGGATCTCTTATGCCATTGTTTTCTTCGGTACGCTCATCAAACGTAAAACCTCACATATTTATGTGGCTAACTGGTTCTTTGCAGCCTTTATTATTACGATTGCATTACTGCATATCGTAAACAGCATGGCGATTCCTGTTAGCGCATTTAAGTCTTACTCGTTATTTGGCGGTGCGACTGATGCGATGGTGCAGTGGTGGTACGGACATAACGCGGTAGGTTTTTATCTAACGGCAGCTTTCTTAGGAATGATGTATTACTTCGTTCCAGTACAGATTGGTCGTCCTATTTATTCTTACCGTTTGTCTATCGTTCACTTTTGGGCACTTATTGCGTCATATATGTGGGCTGGTGGTCACCATTTGCATTATTCAGCGCTTCCAGATTGGACGCAGTCTCTAGCAATGGTATTCTCAATCATCCTGTTTGCGCCATCTTGGGGTGGTATGATTAACGGTGTGCTAACACTATCAGGTAGTTGGGATAAGTTACGTACCGATCCGATCATTCGCTTTATGATTGTGGCATTGTCGTTCTATGCGATGTCGACGTTCGAAGGCCCAATGATGTCAATTAAGACAGTGAATGCGTTATCGCATAACACGGATTGGACAGTCGGTCACGTACACTCAGGTGCACTTGGTTGGGTAGGTATGATTACCATTGGTTCGCTATATGTACTGTTACCACGTATCTATAACAAACCTAAGATGTATTCTATCAGCTTAATCACCACGCATTTTTGGTTGGCGACAGCGGGTACTATTTTCTATATCGTATCTATGTGGATTTCAGGTATTGGCCAAGGCATGATGTGGTTGGCTACTAATCCAGACGGTACATTGGTATATAGCTTCGTTGATACAGTTGAGTTTTCACATTTCCCATATATTGGTCGTGCTTTTGGTGGCTTCTTGTATGTATCGGGTATGTTTGTGATGGCATATAACGTTTATAAAACACTTAAAATGCCAGAAGGTAAGCCTGTCGATATCGCAGATCCTACTGATCATGAACCTAGTGTTGATAAACCTTCAGCAGCTAACGTATAAGGAGCGATCATGTCTGGTACACCGCATGAAATTATTGAAAAAAATACAGGCTTGTTGGTTATCGGTATCGTTATTGCTATTAGCTTTGCAACGCTAGTTGAAATCGTACCATTGATATATGACAACAAGGGTCCTGAAGAAGGTGGGGTGAATGCTCCCCTGCCCTCTATGGAGCCATGGACTGCACTAGAATTTGAGGGTCGTGACATCTATATTCGTGAAGGTTGTCACGTATGTCATACTCAGATGATTCGTCCACTACGTGCTGAAGTTGAACGTTATGGACCTTACTCACGTGCTGCTGAGTCTACGTGGGATCACCCGTTCTTATGGGGTTCAAAACGTACTGGACCTGATCTAGCACGTGTTGGCGGTCGTTATTCTGAAGACTGGCAAAAGCAGCATTTAATTGCGCCACGTTCACTAGTACCTGAATCAGTAATGCCTGGTTTCCCTTGGCTTGCTACCAACGAAGTGAATGGTGAAAACGTTCAAACTAAAATGCGTCTATTCCGTGATCGCTTTGGTGTACCTTACACTGAAGAAGATATCGAAGGAGCACCAGATGCTGTACTTGGTGCCACTGAACTTGATGCTTTGGTTGCTTATCTACAGCAACTGGGCACCGCGATGGAAGGACAGCGCTAATGGGTATTGGTGAATTACAAACAATTGCGACCGTTTCTGCCTTTGTTGCCTTCGTAGGTGTTGCATGGTGGGCGTATTCGCCAAAAAACAAAAAACGCTTCGAAGAAGATGCACAACTTGCGCTTGATGACGAGGATATAAAATCTCTGTCTGAAAAGCAGCGCAATAAGGATAAACGATGACATTTTTTTGGAGTTCTTGGATTACCATACTAAGTATCATGTGTTGGGCTGCTATCCTCGGTGTCTTACTAATGGTATTGAAGTACAAGCCAGAACTAGAAGATGACGGTACAACAGGCCACGCTTATGATGGTATCAAAGAGTACGACAAGCCATTACCTAAATGGTGGCTCGTAATATTTTTTGGCTCTATCGCTTGGGGTGTTGCCTATTGGGTATTTTTCCCAGGTATTTTCCCATCAAAATGGGAAGGTATTGCCACTGTAGAAGTCGATGGCGAAACGGTACCGTGGACCTCTAAGAACGAGCTATATAGCGAGCTTGAGAGTAATAACAAAGTATTTACGGATAACTTTGAGAAAAATATTTTAGCAAAAGCGGATGCTAGTGGTGCGACAGAGACCTTAGCGGCACTTGCTGAGTTACAAGCAACGATGCGCCGCAGCGAAACACCACCAGCAGATCTGCAAGCTCAAATTGATGAGAAAACTGCAGAACTATCACCTTATGTAGAAAAGCTTTCAGAAAATCCGAATGCTTTAAAGGTTGGTAGTCGGTTGTTCTTACAGAACTGTGCGGTCTGTCATGGCTCTAACGCCAAAGGTGCGGTAGGCTATCCAAATCTAACTGACAATGACTGGTTATATGGCGGAGAAGCGTCAAACATTTTGACCACGCTACATAAAGGTCGAGTTGGTGGTATGGCTGCATGGCGTGATCAAATCGGTGAAGATGGGGTACGTGCGGTATCTGAATACGTGCTATCAATATCTGGCAACCAACCTGGTTACGAGCTTGATAAAGCTCAAGTCGCTCAAGGTGAGGCAATCTTTAATGAGCCGACTAACTGTGTACTTTGTCATGGTGCAGATGCCAAAGGTATGACTTCTACTGGCGCGCCAAACTTGACAGATAACATTTGGTTATATGGTGGTGATCGTGAGACCATCCGCGAAACCTTACGTTATGGTCGTGCTGGTGTGATGCCTGAGTGGGAAACCAAACTGGGTAATGAGCGTATTATGCTGCTTGCAGCTTATGTTTACTCATTATCAGATAAAACCCCTCAACCTGCTGCTAAAGCACCAACCGCTACTCAAGTAGCAACCACTGTAGAAACGACGGCTAACTAATATTTAAAGATGGTTGTCATAGCATCAGTGGATAAGATTTGACAAAGGGAGAACTGTTATTGCAGTTCTCCTTTTTTTATAAATTCTTTGATGAGAGTTTATAAACTGCTGCCGCATTATCAAAATTTGAGTGGTAAATGAAATACGGTTTAATACTGCATATAGCACGATCAATATATCGATCATTATGCTGATATATTGATTGGTTTTTAAGATTATTACCCCATTTATAATAGGGAGAATGCTAAAATGATAATACCTAAAAACCACTTATTAGTGGCGAATTTAGAAGATAGTCATCCATTCTCATTAAGCTATTTGCAATCGATCATTTGGTAGATGGGTTAAAATATTTTTCTGTTCAATATTTTATCCGCTACTTACTGACATTGATAACATCACACACTCATACATCTGATGATTAAAGATGTTTGTTCATCATGCCAGCAAACTGATTCTTTTTTAAAAGAGGCACGTTTATGTCAGCACCACAACCCAATAAAATCCCTGTACAGCAAATTGACCTTGATGCGACCAAGCATCGAGTTCACCCTAGGTTTGTCACCGGTTTTTATCAAAACATTCGTGTCGTCACGATGTATGCGCTTTTAGCCGCTTTTCTGCTGTTGCCATGGTTACGTTATAATGGTAGGCAAGCAATATGGCTTGATGTTCCGTCGCAGCATTACTATATTTTTGGCATGACTTTTTTGACCCAAGATTTTTACTTCATTGCCGCCTTTGCGATTATTGCCGCATTCACTTTATTCATGGTGACTGTGTATGCGGGGCGTGTTTGGTGTGGCTATGCCTGCCCTCAGACGATTTGGACACATCTTTATCAATATGTTGAAAAATGGGTGATTGGCGATCGCAACAAGCGTATCAAGTTTGACAAAGAACCGATGAGCGCAAAAAAAGCCTTTAAACGTTCTTTGGTATATTTTATTTGGTTGGTATTTTCAGTGATTACCGCGGCAACCTTTGTCAGTTATGTCGCTGGAACAGATTATTTATATCAAAGCTGGCAAACCATTGGTTTTATTCCTATTCCTGATTGGCCAACATGGGTATGGGTGTCGATGTTTATTTTCACCTTTGCTACCTACGTCAATGCAGGTTATATGCGTGAGCAGATGTGTATCCAAATCTGCCCATACGGTCGTTTTCAAAGTGTCATGTTTGATAAAGATACCTTGGTCGTATCTTATGATTATGAGCGCGGTGAGCCTCGCGGGGCACGCAAAAAAGGCACGCATCCTGAACATTTAGGTGACTGTATTGAATGCACCATGTGCGTGCAGGTATGTCCGACTGGCATTGATATTCGAGATGGCTTGCAAGTCGCTTGTATACAGTGCGCGGCTTGTATTGACGCTTGTAATGAAATTATGGATAAAGTCGGGTATCCACGTGGACTCATTCGTTATACGACAGAACGACAGTTGTCAGAAAAAGAAAATACCCGCGTCATCAGTCCACGTCTATTTGCTTATTTAGCCGTTATTACTATTTTATGTGGTGGCGTTATTTATGCATTGACGGACCGTGTACCGTTAGAGATTGATATTCGCCGTGACCGTAATCAGTTGTCTTCAGTGAATAATCAAGGCATGATTGAAAACAGCTATATCGTCAAGCTGACTAATAAGACACAAGAGCCGCATACCTATACGATAACCCTTGCTCCACAAGAAGGTTTGAGCTTGGAGCTGCGATTCAATGATGTACCATTAGAAGCAGGTGAAAGCTTTGATATGCCTGTGAGTATTTATGGCGATCCTAAGGTCATCGATTTTGAACAAACATCAGTGACCCTAAATGTGACCAGTGAAGATGGTCAGTATAAAGTCAGTAAACAAAACGTATTTACTACTCAAGGGCAGTAGGTTTTTATAAGCGATTGATAGCTTAGCGAGGGCGCGTCCTCATTTTAAAAGTGATAATAGAGATACGATAAATGGCAGCCAAACTAGGAAAATAGTGCAGATAATATCGGCATATTAACCAGCTGTTTGGCAAAATTTAACCATTTTTAATCCATTTAGGTGCTTTCATTCAGACTGAGGATGCGCCCTAGTATATAATTCTATATTTCACCTGTGAGTCAGTGGCTAGCAGGTGGACGATTTATCATTAAACTGGCAGCTGTTTCGCTGTCAGCTTATCCATTGATACAGTTTATAGATATCTGATAAACAGATATCTGATTAATAGGTATTTTATGTCTACTCCAGCATCAAATTTTAAGCATCAAGATACTCAGCCATGGTATAAGAATTACATGGTGGTTATTTTTGTTATTGGCATGCCAGCATTTGTCGTAGTGGCCTGTATCTTTTTTGTTTATTACTCTTATCAAATTCGGGATAGCGTGGTACGTGACGACTGGTATATGGATGGTAAGACGCTTTATCATGATGTGTCACGTGACAAGCTGACTTATGACTTAGATTTACACGGCGAAATGCAGTTTGCAGATAATGGTGATGTCGTATTCTATCTAAATTATCCTGAACAGAGTCTGCAATCAGGTAAACTGCTGAATGGCAATCCTCTGGCTTATCCTGAAAAACTAGATCTGTCTATCTCACATGCAACCGACATCAAAAAAGATCACGATGTCGTACTTCAACATGTCGAGGGCAATAAATACAGTGCGCAGGTAGATATAGATCCTCTAAAAGCAAAATATTATCTACAAGTAAGTAGTGATGGTAAAGATGACTGGCGTATGCAAGATGTGGCGAAATTACCACGTTCAAAAGTTAGCTTTGACCCATTACCTGTTTTTGCAGAAAGTTGATTTTATAGAAACTACTTTTATAGACATTGTTAATATTCAATTTATTAACACATAAAAAAAACCAGCCATTTATCAATAATGAGCTGGTTTTTTACACTAACGGTTTATGCTATTTTTTATAAATGTCATTTAACAATATCGAATAAGCAAATCGTTAAATAACAGGATTTATTGTTGGAATCTTCTGATTCGTATGCTTGTTTTCTGCTGAATTATCAGACTCTATCGAAAGCAGCTTATGATCAAACTTCGGATTGAACGCTTGGGTTTTTGGCGATACAGGTAAGCCAATTTCAGCCAAGCTCTCGGTCTGGCCAGCTTGGATGTTATCTCCTTCAAACAAACGTTCATTATCATCACGATCAAGACTTAACTGCTCAAAATCAAACAATTCACGGTCTGCTAGTTGCGACGGTGCGACGTTTTGCATGGCTTTAAAAATAGAGGCCAAACGCTGCGGATGAGCATCATCCCATTCCCGCAACATATCGTTGATAATGGCTCTTTGTAAGTTGGTTTGGCTGCCACATAAGTTGCATGGAATAATTGGAAATTCTTTTAAGCGAGCATATTCAATGATGTCTTTTTCTTCGACATAAGCCAATGGACGAATAAGTAGGTTTTGCTTGTCATCACTGAGCAATTTCGGTGGCATCGATTTAAGAGTGCCGCCATGAAATAAATTCAAAAAGAAAGTCGCCAACATATCATCGCGATGATGACCCAGCGCAATTTTGGTTGCGCCAATCTGCTTAGCAAAACCGTATAACGAGCCGCGGCGCAGACGTGAACATGCCGAGCAATAAGTTTTGCCTTCTGGCACCACGCTCTTAACGATACTATAAGTGTCTTTTTCTAAGATATAGTGAGCAATGCCCTGCTCGTTCAAATACGCTGGCAAAATGTCCTCAGGGTAACCGGGTTGCTTTTGATCGAGATTGACCGCGACGATATCAAAGTTAATCGGGGCGATACGCTTGAGTAATAGTAAAATATCCAGCAAGGTATAGCTGTCTTTACCACCTGAAACACAGACCATGACTACATCGCCGTCTTCGATCATATTAAAATCACGAATCGCCCATGATACTTGTCTACGCAGCTTCTTTTGTAATTTACGGAACTCTGCTGATTCAGTAGACGTTGACGGTGCAGCGGCGATACTGTCTTCATTTGTATGATAGTCAGCAACATCCTCATATTCCATACTATCACCATCAGTGTCCCAAGCATGATTATCCAAACCTGTATCAGCTGACATATCATCGATTTCAGGCGTAATTTGTGGCGTAAACAAGGTTGCTGCGGTCATAAGTTACTCAATATCTTTACAAGGGAATTTTGCTAAAAAATAGAAGAATAAAGCCTTTAGCAAGAAAGTAATAGCACAGTGGCTCTAAAAGCAGCGATTATAACAAAATTTGCTAACAGATTGAAAAGATGAGAGTAAACTATCAGATTAAATATTCAGTCTTTTTTATGGCTTAGCTTAAGGCATGCTGAACATTCGACCATAGCACTGCTAATAGCTCCACACTTTTATAAACAAATTTCTCTTTTGAGCTGATTAAGGTTTCATATCGTATTTATAATGGCTTCGTGGTTCTGTAATGAGCGTATTTTTGCTAAAATAGGCGTTTTTCACAAACCCATTTCGCAAACCAATAATAGATACCACTATGACTAATGTTACTTCGCAAAGCGCCTCTAATAATCAAGCCTTCGATACTGACTTAAATGCTCTGCATAAAAGCCAAAATGCCGTTGTGCTACTGTCAGGCGGGCTTGATTCGGTGACTTGTTTGTATTGGGCCAAGGCACGTTATGCGTCGGTGACTGCGGTCAGTTTTAATTATGGTCAGCGCCACAATAGTGAACTGGTCGCGGCAAAATCCATCGCTGAGACTGCAGGGGTCAATCACAGAATCATTGATATTGATATCGCTCAGCTTGGTGGCTCTTCGCTGACAGATCACAGTATGATTGTTCCTGATGGCGATACGGATAAATTCCCTAATAAAAAGCGTGATGAGATTGATAACGACGCTATTCCCAACACTTATGTGCCTGCGCGTAATACGATATTTTTGTCTTATGCGCTAGCCGTTGCTGAAGTGACCGATGCCAATCATATCGTCATTGGCGTCAGCTCAGTCGATTACTCAGGCTACCCCGACTGTCGTCCAGAGTATATTGCCGCCTTCGAGCATATGGCCAATCTTGCCACCAAAGCGGGCGTTACCGGTCATCACTTATCCATTCAAACGCCATTACAGCAACTGTCAAAAGCAAAAACCATTGAGCTTGGATTGTCATTGGGCGTCGATTATGGGCAAACCATATCTTGCTACCAAGCCGATGCACAAGGTCTTGCTTGCGGTGTATGTGACAGCTGTGCCCTACGCCGTCAAGGCTTTGCTCAGGCAGGCATCACTGACCCAACTCATTATCAATCCTAACAAATCATAGAATTGCACTTGCATGAAAGCGTGATAGCAATCAACATTAGCGAAACATTCGCTTGCATTAACACAGCACGCCGCCGTTGTATTTTAACTCACATACTTGTTATGGTATGAGCGATTGCATTTATCACAAGATATAAGTAACCACATTAGTCAACGAACTATGAGTACTTTTGCTTTACTTTGAGTACAAAATTTAGAAAATTGATGTTACCCGTAAGAGGATATTTATGAAGTTGTTGCCATTATTACCCCTAGCTTTAGCTGCCATTTTTGTGATGCCACAAGCAAACGCTGCCGATATTAAGCAAAATAACATCAATACCTGCGTTAATGGTGCGGTCAAGTATAAAGTCGCTGACAAAGGCGATGCGACCAAACTATGCAATTGCACTATTGGCGTGCGTAGCAACATGACCATCGGTCAGATGTGGGAAATTGAGAGCTATGCCCAAGACAAAAAAGATCCGTCTGGACTGCCTTATGTCAAAAAAATGCAAAAAGATTTGCAGCAATGCACTGTTGGCTTAGATTTAAAACAGCCACAAAAACCAGCGTAATACACATCTCGTTTGATATACAAAAGACTGGCTATTGCCAGTCTTTTTTGTTGTCAATACAGGCGCAAAGTGTAAAACTGATGATGAATTGCTACTAATCTGCTTATAATAAGAACACAGCATAGATTACCAATCGACATAAGCACGAATATAAGTACTGACATAAACAAAAATGAATAAGGATTTTACAATGGCAAAACCAACCACAGAAAACCTAACCTTACCTGACTTTCCAGTGACGATAGTACGAAAGCTTGCCGGCAACTTTATCCATGATGAAATCAATCTCAAAGAGATGATTGCCAATACTGATAAAGGGCTTATTCTGTACTTTTATCCAAAAGACAGTACGCCAGGCTGCACCACTCAAGCAACCGAATTTACTGCTCATCTCCATGAGTTTGATGATTTAGGCTATGACATTATCGGCGTCTCACGTGATAGTGTTGAATCTCACGAGAAATTCATCACCAAATATGATTTAAACATTGCCCTTATCAGCGATACTGATGAAAAACTATGCCAATACTTTGACGTTATTAAAGAAAAAAATATGTACGGCAAAATAACGTTAGGGCTGGTCCGTTCAGCCTTTGTCTTTGATAAAGATGGCACGCTGACCCATGCTCAGCGAAATTTACGTGCCAAAGGCTACACTGAACGTTTGCTTGAAACTTTAGCACCTTAACCAATAAAACCAAGAGTCATAAAAAAGCATTTTAAAATAGACGCTAATAATCATTACAATAAACGCTGGATATCAGAGGCTAAAAGTAGTTTTTTAATAATTTTTTAGAGCAATCTCTTAAAAAACTTATCTAAAAAACAGCCCTGAATACTAAACATCTTATAACTTGAGAATCATATGAATAAACAATCCGATACTGCAGCGGATAACACAGCATCCAAAGCTACTCGCCAAGTATCTGTTGCCGTTATCGGTGCAGGTACTGCTGGGCAAAATGCTTTTCGTCAAGCCAGTAAAACCCATGATGATGTTGTTATTATTAACGACGGATTCTGGACGACCACCTGTATTGCGGTCGGCTGTATGCCAAGCAAACTATTGATTGCCGCCGCTGATCGTGCGTATGAAGCCAATCACTCTGCTGAATTTGGCGTCCATGCCACCGTCCAGATAGATGGCAAGCAAGTCATGCAGCGCGTTCGGGACGAGCGTGCTCATTTTGCTAGCTACATCAAAGCTCAAGTAGATAGCTGGCCTGATCACAAAAAAATCTCAGGACGCGCTCATATCAATAACCAAGGATTCATTGAAATCAATGATGCGCTGATTGCCGCTGACAAAATCATTATCGCCACGGGCAGCTCTCCATTTATTCCAGATGGCTGGGCAGATAAGCTTGGTGACACCATGCTCACCTCTGATACGATCTTTGAGCTCACAAATTTACCAAAAATAATGGCCGTCGTCGGTACAGGTGCTATCGGATTAGAGCTAGCGCAAGCCTTTAAACGCTTAGGTGTAGAAGTAACTTTGTTTAATCGTGTCAAACGTGTTGCAGGTCTCAAAGACGATGATATCAATAACAAAGCTATCGATTGCTTAAGCCGCGAATTGACCATGCATTTGGGCAGCAAAATCAACGATGTCGGCGTGCAAACAGCCACAGATAATGACCATTCAGCCGCGTTCATTGATTATGAAGACAGTGCTGGAGAGTCGCGACAATGGCAAGGTGAGTATGTACTGGTTGCGACTGGTCGCCGCAATAATATCAAGCAGCTGGGAGTTGAACACTTAGGCGTTGAACTTGACGACAAAGACCGTCCAAAGCACTTGAATAAAAAAACAGGTCAGATTGGTGATTTAGATGTCTATATCGTTGGTGATGCCAACGCCAATCTCCCACTATTGCATGTGGCCAGTGATGAAGGCTATAGCGCTGGAAGTATGGTCTGCGAGAATGAAGACGCCGCTCATATTCGCCCGCCCGCCACGCCCTTCTCGATTGTGTTTTGCTCACCGCAAATCGTTAACGTCGGCATGTCTCTACCAGACATTCAGCAGGATACAAGCTTAGAATATGTTATCGGTAGCGTCAGCTTCGACAATCAAGGCCGTAGTCGCGTAATGGGTGTCAACTGTGGTCTACTACATATCTATGGCTGTAAAAAAACTGATAGAATCTTAGGCGCTAGTATGGTGGGTCCTGATGCCGAGTATATTGGACATATTTTAGCGGCAGCGATTACCAATGATTTAAGTGTTAAGGCCATGCTCGATACGCCTTTTTATCATCCTACGATATTAGAAGGCTTACGTACCGCGTTACGCGATGTTCAACACAAAATGGCAATACCTTATCAGTACCAAGACACACAGGAAGATAGCTTTTAAGCATCAGCTCAGCTACACTTTCAAAACAAGGATGTGTCGTATTAATCATCACTCATGTTGTGTTTGGTAGCACTGACGACTTGAGATACTTTAAAAAACTCTGCATGGACCAAAAAATGGCAATCGCTAGTATTACTGATTTTTTTAAAGAGATTGTTCGTGACCTACATACTAGCCTCTACCTTGCGCTTGGCGGCTCTGTCGATGAAGAGTCACTTGATTGGTCGTCTCAAGCGGTAGAGCTCGCTAGTACTACCATCAAAATCCTAATACTGCTGGCAGTGTTGGGATTTTTTTATTGGCTTGCCATTTATATCCTTAAGCAAAGTAGGACAAAAATCCGCCTGAATGAGCGCCGTACTAAGATTGTTCGTTCAGTCTTGCGTTATATCTGGATAGTTGCCAGCCTGATTGCCATTATGAGCCAGATTTACTTTGAGCCAGAGACTATCAAAGCCACTGCAAAAGCCAGTACATGGGCGGGTATTTATTATGTACTTTGGGCGTCATCTGGACAGATTATCCATAGGGTGTTACAGCATTATGGTCTCAATGCTTCTATAGAGCAGCTGCTTCAAAATATCTTGTCAGTGCTGCTATTGGTACTCGGACTTGCCAGCGTCATGGCGCAATTTGGTTTCGATATCGTCTCATTGGTCGCGGGTTTAGGGATTGTGGGCTTGGCAGTCGGTTTTGCTGCCCAGTCAACACTTGCTAATTTCATTGCAGGTATTACCATTTTACTCGAACAATCTTTTCAGGTTGGTGACTGGATTCATATCAATGACAATGAGGGGCGCGTCGTCCTTATCGCGTTACGTACCACCCATATTTTGACTCGAGACAACATCACCGTCATTATTCCCAACTCTAACGTTGCCTCCTCTGAGGTGACCAATTTAACCTCCAAGAACTTCATACGTTTCGATATTCGTGTGCGTATCGCCTTTGAAGATGATGTCGATACTGCTCGCAAGGAAATTTTGCAGGTGCTTACTGATACCGATGTAGTACTCAGCCGTCCTGAAACCTCGGCCACCGTGGATGAAATTGGTGAGTATGGAGTGTTCTTTATCGTGCGTTTTTGGGTCAAGCCTGCTGCTGTCGCGCGCATGCCCAAAATTAAAGAAGGTCTAAAAGAAGATATCAAGCGTGCCTTTGATGCCGCTAATATTTCTACTCCTTACCCTCATATGCGTCTGCTTATGCCAAAGGATGTGGATTATCCTATTGCCACTAAACCTTTTGCAACTACAACGCAGGTCGTGTCAGAAACGCCACCACTGAGCAAAGCGGATAAATAAGCTCATTATATTATTTATCCCTTGGACAATTTATCCCACAATTTTTAGGCTCAAGGTTTTCATCTTTAGTATGATAAGCATGATTTTGTGAAAGGTAGCGTTGCTGAATCTCTCTTTGATAAACACCACCACTTTAAACCATCCTGCCCTGAATTATGGTAAAATTGGCGGTTAAACATCTTATTTTATGATGTGCATTACTTATCAATTTAGCCCACAGGTATCCGTATGACCGAAACAACCGCGCCCGCACCTCTAACAGCAGCTTCACCAGAATTGTCGCTTGACCTTATTATCACCTGTGCCGATGGGCTTGAGGCACCACTCCAAACTGAGCTGACAAGTTTTGGTATTGCAAGTGAAATCAAAAGTACAGGCCGTCTGGCAGTTACTGGTACTTTGCGTGACTTATATAGTATTTGTTTGTGGTCACGTGTCGCCTCGCGGGTATTAATGCTCATTAAACGCAAAAACATCAATGCCGAATACGATGTGGCTGAGCAACTTTATGGCTTGGCAAAATCGGTCAATTGGATTGAGCAGTTTAGTTTAGAGCAAACCTTTGCCATTCGTCTGTCGGTCGACAAGCGTGTCGCCGTCAGTCAACAGTTTGCGATGCTACGTATCAAAGATGCGATTGCAGATACGTTCAATGAAGTTTATGACAGCCGTCCTAACGTCGATAGTAAAAACCCAGACTTTTCGATATTTGCAACCGTGAATGATAAGCAAGCTGAGCTGTATTTAGATTTATCAGGCACCAGTTTGCATCGCCGTGGTTATCGTGTGGCGATGACTGAAGCGCCACTCAAAGAAAACTTGGCAGCTGCTCTACTGTATAGCGCAGGCTGGCACAAGAAAAACGAAGCAGGCAATGCACCTTTTTATAATGCGCTAATTGATCCAATGTGTGGGTCTGGCACCTTTATTATTGAAGCACTACTCATGCATTGCGATTATGCTGTGGGTATCGATAAAGCCGCCAATCAATTTGGTTTTTACCAATGGCAGCATCATGACGATGCCTTATGGCAACAGATGATCGATGATGCCCAGACACGTTTCCGCGAAGCATTAGCAATTGCTAATGAGCAACCAGATACATTACCGCTGATTTTGGGGTTTGATGCTGATAGCGTCGCGATTTTAGCAACAGAGAAAAACTTGATTGCCGCAGGTTTGCAAGATTTACTACCACTACTTGATCTTGAGACGCGTGCGCTTGACCAGCTGAGCACTATTCTGAAGCCACTAGTCGATGACGGTCGATTGAGCAATCCTCTAATCATCACCAACCCACCTTATGGTGAGCGTTTGGGTGACGAAGAGATGATTAAGCCCTTATATCAGGCGATTGGACTTATTTTGCAAGACAGCTTTGCTGGTAGCGGCATTGATCCGATGCTTGGCATATTGGCATCTAATGTTGAGCAAGTTGATATCTTACCTATCAAAGAACCAAAAACCTTACGCTGTCATAATGGTGCTATCACCGTTTATTTCCGCTATGGCACGTTGATTGCGGGACAAACGGGCAATCTCGTTAGTCGCTTCGAAAAACGTGAAATTGAAGTGGAAGAGGGACAAGACTTTATCAACCGCTTGCAAAAAAACCTGTCCAAGCTGAAGAAGTTGGCTAAAAAAGACAAGGTTAGTAATTTGCGCGTTTACAATGCTGACTTGCCCGACTTCAAAGTCGCCGTCGATTTATATGGCGACTATGTGCACGTGCAAGAATATGCGCCACCAAAAACCATTCCACCTGAGACGGCTAAAAAACGCTTCAACTTGGCATTAATGGGTATTCGTGAAGTTTTTGGTATTAACCGTGAACAAATATTCATCAAGACTCGTGCACGCCAGTCTGGTAATGACCAATATAGCAAACAGAACACCACAGAAAAGCGTGGTAAATTTCATGTTGCACGTGAAGATGGTGCTTATTTTTACGTCAATTTTACAGACTATTTAGACACGGGTTTGTTCATTGATCACCGTAATATGCGTGCCCGTATCAAAGACAACAGTCGTAATAAATCCGTACTGAACTTATTTGCTTATACCTGTACGGCAAGTGTCCATGCGGCATTGGCTGGCGCGAAAAAAGTCACCAGCGTTGACTTGTCACAGAACTATCTAGACTGGGGTAAGCAAAACTTTGTATTAAATGGTCTGGACGTTAGCCGCAATAAATATCAATTCGTCGCAGCCGATATCTTTGAATGGATTAAAGACAATACTGAACAATTTGATGTCATCTTTATCGATCCACCGACTTTTTCAAATTCGAAAAAGTTCCAAGGTACCTTTGATGTGCAGCGCGACCACTCTGCCCTCATTAATCGTGCGATGAACCGCTTGACCTCTGACGGGATTTTGTATTTTTCAAATAACTTTACCCGCTTTGAGCTCGATGAGCAGTTAACTGAGCGTTATGAAATTATTGATATCACGCAAAAAACCATTGGTTTTGATTTTGATATTAAAAAGCCTATTCATCAAAGTTTTGAGATTCGTCATCGTCAGGGCTGATAATTTAGGTTTATGGATCGATATAAAGGTTGACCACCGCATTTAGACGCCAACTTTTATAGTCAGTCTGGTCGTACACATAACAATGACCCAATCAGCTTTGATTGGGTCATTTTTTGTTGCTATGATAGAGCGTCACTAAATACTAGCTAAGTAATAGCTAAGCAACCGTGAAGCGTATATTTACGAGCGCTTTAATCCCACTATTGCGATTGTTTTTATTTATATAACTTAACTATCAAACCCTTAATCACTCTAATAACAAGGATAACACCATGGCTTTATCACTTAATAAAGGCGGTAACTTATCGCTCACCAAGACTGACCCAAATTTAACGAAGTTACTTATCGGTCTTGGTTGGGATGAACGCGCAACTTCTGGTGCTGAGTTTGATCTTGATGCCAGTGTGTTTTTACTGAATACAGCAGGTAAAGTACGCGGCGACCATGACTTCATTTTCTATAACCAGCTTAAGTCTGATAATGGCGCGGTTGAGCATACTGGTGATAACCGCACTGGCGAAGGTGATGGCGATGATGAAGTCGTCAAAGTAAACCTGACTCAAGTACCTGCTGATGTGGATAAAATTGTCGTCACGGTGACTATTCATGATGCGGCGGCTCGTAGTCAAAACTTTGGTCAAGTTGCCAATGCCTTTATTCGTGTCGTGAATGAAGATACAGGCACTGAAGTGGTACGTTTTGATTTGGCAGAAGATTACTCTGTGGAAACAGCAATGGTATTTGGCGAAGTCTATCGTCACAACGGTGAGTGGAAATTCCGCGCCGTTGGTCAAGGCTATTCAGGCGGCTTGCAAGCCATGTGTCAACAGTATGGCGTTGTTATCTAATGTGATAACTTATTCATGCTTAGACTACTATATGACAATTAAACTCAAAATATAAAGCAAGTATTAGCCCTCTATTTGTACTCACCATTAACAATGATAATGGCTGTAAAATATGGTTGCAAAATAGTCACAATTATTCATAGCTAAATGACTAGTAATGCTTTATGTTTCGTTTAGAATTATGCAAAAAAAGTGGTTAGCGATAACCGCTTTTTTTGTGGTTTGCGCCTATAGTAGGCCGACCTTAGCTTTATGCAACCAGACAGGATGTGTCATGAGACATTTTTATTTAGACTTTATTTTCACAGCCATCGCCCTAGCGGTCGCGGCATGGTGGGGATATTCACATGGCGGTATGGGCGGTATGATAACCACCTTATCTATTACCGCTATTTTGGCCGTCATGGAGATTTCATTATCGTTTGATAATGCGGTGGTCAACGCCTCAGTCCTTAAAGGCTGGGACGAGTTTTGGAAAAAGATATTTTTAACGGTGGGTATTTTAATCGCCGTCTTTGGTATGCGTTTGGTATTCCCTATTGTCATCGTCGCGGTTACCGCTGATCTTGGTATGATGCAAGTAATCGATTTGGCATTGAACGATCCTAAAGAATACTCAGCCAGACTATTGGCGCATCATGCCGAAATCTCAGCATTTGGTGGTATTTTCTTATTGCTCGTCTTCTTAAACTTCATCTTTGATGAAAAAGAAGTGCACTGGTTCGATTGGCTTGAGAGTCGTCTGGCAAAATTAGGTAAAGTCGATGCCATGAGCGTGTTTGTCGCGCTTATCGTCTTGATGATTGCCGTATCATTTGCCAAGCCTGAGCAATCAGCTGCGGTCCTAATCGCTGGCGTATGGGGCATCTTAGTTTATCTTGGCGTACAAGTGGTTTCTGGTATGTTAGAGGGTGATCTTGAAGAAGAACTAGACGCTCAAGGTAATAGTACTGGTGCTGCAACTAGCGCGATTATGAAAGGTGGTATTATCGGTTTCTTATACTTAGAAGTCCTTGATGCCTCATTCAGTTTCGATGGCGTGATCGGCGCATTTGCGATTACTAATGACGTAATCGTTATTATGCTAGGTCTAGCTATTGGTGCGATGTTCGTACGTTCGATGACTATCTTCTTAGTCGATAAAGGCACCCTTGATGAATATGTCTATCTGGAGCACGGCGCGCATTATGCTATCGGTGCTTTAGCTATCATCATGCTGCTATCAGTGAAATTCCATGTACCAGAGCTTATCACTGGTCTGATTGGTATTACCTTTATTGGTTGGGCGTTTGTCGCTTCACTCAATTATCGTAAGCGAGAAGCCAAATCAATTACTTGATGCTCGTTCGATGTTAAAAAACCAAGCAAAAATTTTTAATATCAAACAGTATAAAGTGGATAGATAAAGTTAGTTTAAAAATAGACGGGTTGTACCAAAGCAGTTGGTATGACCCGTTTTTGCTCTAAAGCACTTATTTGACACCCGTTGAATAAGTGCTTTTTTATGTTGCACTGCCTGACGATCTAATTTACTTTTTGATAACAACACCTTAACGACTGTTGCTCGGACGGTTAAAAAGTATCAGACTTGCAGCATTGATATGTCCCTTAGTAATCATATCGTAATCACACAAAATACGCCTTGCTTAGTAAGCAATCGCTTAGTATAGTAAATCGTAATGATATGCAGGGCGTGGCATACGAGTAAATTTATTCATTGTTTGCATTTATATATCGACCACTGCACTATTTTAGTTTATTTTTTTTATCATTCAATCCACTCAATTATTAATCAAAAGGATATTTATATGGCTATTAGCTTAACAAAAGGCGGCAACGTAAACTTATCAAAAGAAGCGCCGGGTTTAACCAATATTACAGTCGGTCTTGGCTGGGATCCACGTGCTACTGACGGTCAAGAGTTTGACTTAGATGCAATTGGCTTTTTGGTCAATGAAGCAGGCAAAGTACGTAATGACCAAGATTTCATCTTTTTTAACAACTTAAAGTCAGACAATGGCGCGGTTGAGCATACAGGTGATAACCGTACTGGTGAAGGCGACGGCGATGATGAAAAAATCAAAATCAATCTTGCTAGCATTCCAGCTGACGTAAGCAAAGTCGCTATCTGTGCGATTATTTATGAAGGTCAAAGCCGCAATCAAAACTTTGGTCAAGTGGGTGACGCTTACATCCGTGTTGTTAATGACAATGGTGATGCTGAAATCGCACGTTATGACTTATCAGAAGACGGTAGTACCGAAACCGCAATGATTTTTGGTGAATTGTATCGCCATAGTGGTGACTGGAAATTCCGTGCCGTCGGTCAAGGCTTCAGCGGTGGTCTTGGACCATTAGCGGCTTCTTATGGCGTTAATGTTTAACAGCTAACTAACATCTAACGCTAATAATATAAGCCCGAAAAGCCATCAAGTGTGCCCTACTATCGCATTTGATGGCTTTAAAAGTAATAGGCTAGCGAAAATCTATGGTTAAGCCGACTTACAGACATGACTTACAAACATATAGAATACTGATATAAGGATTCGCACCCTATGACCGCCACGTTTAGCTTAATCGGTACCATTGAACCATTTCTCCATTGTAATCTCAAAAAAGGCGACTCCATCTATTGTGAAGCCAATGCAATGGTGATGATGGAATCAAACCTTGAGCTAAAAGGCAAGCTGCAAGGAGGTCTGATGCAATCACTTATGCGCCGTTTTGCCAACGACGAGTCACTATTTCAACAGCAAATCGAAGCAGTCAATGGTGAAGGCGATTGTTTACTTGCGCCAACGCTCGACGGTGATATGCAAATCATTGATTGCGGTGCGCAGCAATATACTTTAAGCGATGGCGCATTTGTCGCGGCGCAAACGGGTGTCGATGTGAAGGCTAAGATTCAACGTAATCTAGGTGGCGCCGTCTTTGGTGATACTGGCGGCTTTATGGTGATGCAGACGCAAGGTCAAGGTCAGGTAGTGGTATCAGGTTTCGGTTCACTATTTGAGATTGATGTTGAACCTGGTAAAGACGTCATCATTGATAACGGCCATGTGGTCTGTTGGGACTCGCGTTTGGAATACAAACTCTCAGTCGCCACCAGTAAGAAAAAAGGCTTCATGGGCAACATCATCAATTCAGTCACCAGTGGCGAAGGTATGGTTTTAAACTTCTCAGGCTCAGGAAAAGTCATTATCTGCTCTCGTAATCGTGATAGTTACCAAGGCTGGCTACAAAGCGTCTTAGGGACTAGCTCCGGCGGTCGCGGCGGCAGTAACAGTTTGCTTGGCAATATCTTATAGCTATTATTATGTTTTTAAAGCTGTATGTTACAACGACTCCTCGTCATTATAGACTTTATTTAACCCTCTACTCACAATTACTATAACACTGTAGTATAAGGAATATCACATGGCAGTTAGTTTACAAAAAGGTCAGAAAATCTCCCTAAGCAAAGAAGCGGGCGGCGAGCTTACCCAAGTAAAACTGGGTCTAGGCTGGGACGTTGCTCAAAACCCTCAAGATAAAAAAGGCGGGTTCTTGGGCAAGTTATTCGGTGGTGGTAGCGGCGGTGACTCGATTGACTTAGATGCCTCGTGCATCATGTTTGATACCAATAAACAAGCCATCGATGCGATTTGGTTCAGTCAGCTGAAATCAAAAGATGGCAGTATCGTCCATACTGGTGATAACCGCACTGGCGACGGCGATGGTGACGACGAAGTTATCAATGTCGATCTTTCAAGAATCCCTGCCAATGTCGTCTCTCTAGTATTTACGGTCAATAGTTTCACTGGTCAAACCTTTGAAACGGTAGAAAATGCATTTTGTCGTATCGTCAATGCCAATAACAATCAGGAAGTCGCGCGCTACAATTTATCAGCGCAAGGTGGGCATACCGCGATGATTATGGCAAAAGTATATCGTCATAATAATGAGTGGAAAATGCATGCAATTGGTGAAACGGCTTCTGGTCGTACTTTCCATGACTTGATGCCTGCCATCACGCCGCATGCGTAAAGGATTCAAAGCTTTAGTTGGATTAGCGTTCATCCGTTAAAATGAGCTCTTGAAGCAACGTTATTGAGAAAAAAAAGCCCATCTACGATTAGATGGGCTTTTTTTTACATGTGCAAAAGAATATTTTTAAAGCTGTTACTTAGTCCCTCGCTTCCAGCTAAAGCCCCAGTTAAAGGCTTTATCCATCTCTTGATGTCCTTTAAAATACTGGTTAATACGTTCAACGTTGATACTACCTTGCTGATTGACCAGACGCGCAATCGCACACATTGGCAAATTACCTGTCCCTTCTGTAAGACGTGTCTCAATCGGTGGCTGATCGGGCACATGAATGGTCACCACTCCATCGGTTTGCGCCCAATTTGGTGCACCTTCATAGATGAAAGCAAAGATAAACACCTCTTCTATCTGCGACCACTGCTGACCGTTAATATCTAGCCACTCACCGCCGCTGACTTGTCCCGTTCTATCATCAGCACGCAAACACACGTAAGGCGCTGACTGTAAACTACCAAAACGATTGCCCAAGGCTTGAATCAGTGTTTTTTCACCATTTTTTAGATGAATCATCGCCCCAACATCAAGGTCAATACCGCCAGCTTTATGTTGTTTGAAAAGATCGCCTAACAAGCCTTTTTTGGGTGCTTGCTGATTGGCAGTCGAATTTTGGTTCCAGTTTAAGTTGACAGAGATTTTACCAAAGTCATCACGTTTCTTTAGGTTGATGCTAGACTGATTTTTGGTTAAAGTGATTTTGCTTAGGTTAATTGACGGATTTGGAGAAGCTGTAGGAATTGGCGGCGGCGTGCTTATTTGAGGTGCACTACCTGCTTTCTGCGTACTAATTGGGCGCTGCGTATTGATGGGCTGAGCTTGTGACTGGTCTTGTACAGGGCTTTGAGCGGGCGCTTCATCAGCAATTTCAACACCAAAATGCTCAGACAAAGGCTTCAGCCCTCCTTCAAAACCTTGAGCAATAAAACGAAACTTCCAGCTACCTTGGCGGCGATAACATTCCGCTAAAATAATCGCTTTTTCATTACGTCCAGCTGCACTTAATTGGCAAGTCATCAGCACTTGGCTGCCTTGCAATACCTGGATATCGACATCGCCAACTTGAGCAAGCGTCTGCGCACTAGAAAACGCTAATGCTATCTTCTCGATATTTGCAGGCTGCGCAGGTAAATTAATATCAAAAAACCCATCGCTATCATGACCACGGAAACTCACACTGCCATCATCGCTACGTGTCTGCCCATAAAATATCATGTCGCCATCGCCGCGTACTTTACCGTCAGTTGTCAGGCGATATGCCGCGCAATCGACTGCACTTTGGCTTAAAATACGAATGCTAATATGATCTGTTGGCAGTGGCGCATTGGCACCCGCAATCAGTTGTTGAGGTTGGATTTGGCTCATCATACATCCTTTGAATTATTTATTATGTGCGTGTGTTTGTTATGCTAATAATTGTCATATAGTAGCATGGATGGCCGCTGATTTTTAAAGCGTACGACCGTTCAATAACGTGCCAATGACCCTAAAAAATATTTTTACAAATCCTTCATGCTATTTTGTCAGCAGCATTTATAACGCTTAGCATTTGTATATAATAGCCCCTACTATTAGCAATATTACGGCTTGTTTTTTTGATTGCTGTTTGAGGCTTGCTTATATTCCTGATGGTGTTGCGATGACGATAGTGAATTATTCAATTATATCTAAAACCTACGATAATGCTGAGAGAATTATGAAAATCCCTGCTAACGATAACGATCATACAACATCAACTGCCGCGTCACCTGCCGTTTGGTTAGCTGAAGGTCAGTCAAGCCAGCGTGATATGTTAGCCAGCCTGCAAACCCTAAAAAATCATGCTGATACTCAATTCAACATTATCGCTTCACACCGCCACAATAGACCTGAAATTTTTGAATTTGCTGATAGCGTTTACCGCGAGCCTTCTACTAGCACCGCAGATAACGATGAACAAACAGTGCTGGAATCTGTTGAGCCATTGATGCCGCGGTGGCAGTTTGTGTTAGAACAAGCGCAGAAAAACAATGTAAAAGTGTTGCTCACTGGACGCAATGGTATTGATTACGAAGACAAGCGTGAGGCGTTTAACGCGGCTGGCATTCGTTTATTGACGGGTGCAACGAGTGTGGCAGCGTTAGAAGTGATAGATGATAAGTTTGCCTTTATGCAACAGTGTCATGAGCATGATATTCCCGTTGCCGAGGCATGGCGCTTTGATAACGTCGCAGAGCTTGAGGCGTTACTTGACATATATGGTGATCAACCCTTATGTGTCAAACCGGTCACGGGTATCTTTGCACAAGGGTTTTGGCGACTGGGCAAAGAAGTAGGTGAGCAATACGATAGCTTTGAGCATTTATACTTTACCGAAGAGAAAAAAATAAATACCACGCAATTTATCAATGCCTATGCAAACAGCCTAATGGTGCAGGAACGCCCAATTCCCATGCTGCTAATGCCTTACTTGTCAGGGCAAGAGTACTCTATCGATGTCGTCTGTGAATATGGCGAAGTGCTGGCTGCTGTCACCCGTTATAAAACGGGGAAAATTCAGCATATCGGCTACGAGCAAGCGGTCATGGATGTCGTCATTCCACTCATAAAAGCCTTTGGCTGCGATGGCATCGTCAGTGTCCAAACCAAAGCCGATGATGACGGTCAGCACCGTGTGCTTGAGATTAATAGTCGCCCTTCTGGTGGCATTGATTACACCACCCATAGCGGTGTGGATTTAACCCAAGTTGGATTTGCCTATTGGCTGGGCTTAACCGATAAACCGATACTGGCTGATATCGCGCAACAAATAACCCCCTGCCAAGTACGCTCTATTATGGTCGGTGTAAAAGTTGAAGAAGACATCACTGAATAAGTCAAAATAATAATATAAAAAGCTGATGGCAATGAATCGACAATAATACATCCATGGCAACCGAATATATTCAAGAAGAGGCAAACGATGACAGCACAAACCACGTTAGTGTTAGGGGCAAATACGGTCATCGCGACAGCGAATTGTTCGGTCGCCTTTGCAACGACAGATCAGTCAAAGTTTGGCGAGCAGCTTGGGCTATTATGGCTACCTTTGGATGAGCATCGCAAAGCCGCTTGTAGTCCTGCTTATCTTCATGAACCGAAGGAATGGGCGCAGCTCAATAGCAAAGATGATCCAAATGCATGGCAATTGGATTTGCCTGCATTGTTTGATAAACAAGGTGCAAGCTTTTTACAACTGATTGCTTATGTTTATCATGAGCCAAGCCTAAACTTACCTGCCGTTGAATTGAGCAAGGTAAACTTAACCCTCAATGAGGGCGATATTTGTTATGAATTTACCGCAAGCGAGCACCATGTCAAGGCGGCGATCATATTAGAGATATACCGACGCAATGGACAATTTAAATGCCGTGCCCTTGGTGAAAGCTCCACCCAAGGACTGGCAAGTCTTGAGCATCATGTACAAGTGAGCCTTGATATGCGTCCGCCAGATACGCATGCCCTTATCCAAGATGCCCAGCGCGCACAGCAGCAAGGTTATCCTAACAGTGACGCACGTCCGCCCAGACAAGTTCAGTCTGGTGAAACTTGGACAGGGACAGCGTTTGCTATCGATCCCTATCATTTACTGACTTGTTATCATGTCATTGAATCGGCGGTGATGATTGGTGTGCGTCAGCAAGGGCAGCCCGATCGTGAAGCGCAAGTGGTACTCAGCGATATCGGTAGTGATTCAGCCATTATTAGAGTAAGCGAGCCGCTGCCAAGTTATTTACCCTTAGCACAGCGTTGTACTGATAATTTAGGTGAAACCATCACCACCTTGGGATTTCCGTTATCAGGATTGAGTAGCCAATTACAAGTAACGCAAGGCTGCATCTCAGGACTGACAGGGTTTGGCGATGATATTCGCTATCTGCAATTTACTGCGCCTATTCAGCCAGGCTCTAGTGGCAGCCCTTTATTACTGCCGACTGGCGAAGTTATCGGCATGGTAACGTCCAGCCTCGTCCATGAGCATGCACAAAATATGAACTATGCGGTGAAATTTCAGTTATTATCCGCCCTACTCGCGAGCGCCGGAATCAGTTTAGATAATTCATCTGGCTCATATGGCATGTCACGCACGACAGCTGCGCCGCTGACTACGCCGCAATTAAGCAAACAAAGTCGCGGTGCTTTGTGGTTGGTAGGTTGTCAGGGTTAATGATTCACTATAGTGTCGACAAACCTTGAATAAATACATCTAAACACTTGATTTATTTAGTAGTTGATTATTTCGATACGCGCTATCATAATAACCCGGCTTAGAAATAACAAGTGTTGAGCTACACCATATTTTTAAGATTTTAACCCTGATAAAATCCAACTTAAATAATTAGAAAGTTATAGTTACCCAATTTTTAAAAGCATACACTGCTACCCAAATGAGTTTTTAGCAATCTTTATCTGCGTAGGTCCAGCAAGCACAGAGCATTAATTCTAGTAGCATGTGATAATACTTGCACTTTTTTGATTTCAATATATATATATACAAAGCAAAAATTTTAGTACAAATGTAAAAAAAATCTAATAAAAATTAATAACTAAAGTAAGCCAATAGATATGATTTATATAATAATTTTAGTTGCTGTTTTTTTCATAATAGGTGCTTTGTCAAATGATGATGAAAGTGTTTCAGATAATACTGCCACTAGAAACTATTCCTACACTACGAAGCTAGAGGGCAAGTATCTACACTTAAGTATGGATACTATTCCTTATGGAACAGAAGTTGTTATTCTTGAACTTGCTTATCAAGGACAAAATGTAAAAAGTTATTATGATATTTTTAATGATGAAGAAGGCAACTTTATAACTGGTGCTCGCAATAACGATAATAATGGTCCTTACTCAATAAGTGTACCTATCAATGCTTTAATTTTGCCTAGAAATAAAGACATCACCTTAGAGTTTAATATTACGCTTTTAAAAGATGGCGTTATTCTCGATAAACTCAAATCTCAAGAGGAAATTCGTATAAGCTCTAGCTCTTTTTTACTTATGGAATGGTTCATTCCTACAATAAAAATTTTGGCTTACTACTCCATAAAAAAAGGTGATTCTAATGATTCAAAATCTTGGTCCAAAGACAATATTAAAGTTATCAAAAATGTTTTTTCAAATCACATAGAAAACAATCCAGAAGAACGAGATTTTTTAAAAAATCAAATGAAAATTTTATCAGGTACTTCAATAGATTTGAGAGAATGTGTTAAGGATTTCAATAATAGAGCAAATACTACTAACGACAAGAATACTATTTTCTATGCATCAGCTCGAATAATAATCAATAACTTAGAGTCAGGAAAATGGTTGCATATAGAAAAAGGTCTAGCAGAGATTAAAAATCTGAGCAAATTAATGGGCATTAGCAATGAAATATTAGAGGATGTTTACTCTGGTTTTGAAGCCCTTAAAAACCAAGACGAACCTACAGAAGCTTCTGATAATCTAAAAGCATTAAAAGTTCTTGGTTTGTTAGAAGGAGCTACTATCGAAGAAATGCGTAGAGCTTATAGGTTAAAGATCAAAGACTTTCATCCTGACAAATACACTCACTTACCTGAATCTGTGAAACTGGTACTTCAAGAAAAAGCTCAAGAACTAAACCTTGCAAAAGAAACACTACGATTTTAGCACTCAATAACGTTGAAACCTTTATATGACTACAAACAGTATTTCCATGAAAAAAAGCTATGTCTGCACCATTACCCTACCACGCGGCAATCTTGATTTAACCTATCAAACCAATTCAGCCACTACGAAAAATGGGGCAGAACCAAGTAACGATTATCAATTAGAAGACTTACTTGGATTTGCACAACGCATTAACCCAAAACGTGCCTTTTTGTTTGTCTCAAAAGTCTTAGGTCGCCATATTCCAGTCACGCCTAGCACCATGCGTCATGCTTTTACGGATTTGGCAAACCTAGTACCAGATGATTTGCCTAAACCCATTTTGGTTATTGGTATGGCCGAAACTGCCGTTGGCTTATCTGCTGGCGTACACCAAGCGCTACAAACTCGCTATCCAAACGCTTTATTGCTTAACTCTACCCGTCATGCGCAACATGATGGCAATCATGACAAAAACAGCCACTCTTTATTGACTACGTTTAGCGAAGATCACAGTCATGCCAGCCAGCACTTAATTTATCAAAGTGCAGATACAGTAACCCAAGCGCAGCTACTAGCGAGCAAAACCTTGATTATGGTGGATGATGAAGCGTCAACGGGCAATACTTGCGTCAATGTAGTCACCGCCCTCCGTAACGCAGGTCTTGACCAGTTACAGCAAGTCCATCTGACCACTTTGGTCGATTGGTCATTAAATCAGAACCAGAGTCACGCAAACGCCGATGACTCTATCGCGACGCGCTTATCAAATATCGAATTTCATCGTCATCACCTACTATCTGGCGCGTGGCAATGGACGGATGCGCCTAATCCTGAGCCGATTACCATGCCATCGGTCGATACCACTGAGGCTGGCAGCCATACGCTAGGTGATACTGGCAATTGGGGGCGCCTACCAACCCTTGACAGCACCGATGGCTTTGAGAATTACCTTTTGAAGTTTCAAGCTGCCTTTAACGTTTTTAATCAGCGAGCTCAATTTGAGAAAGAACAGTTTGATAAAAAGCAGTTGCCCAAGCGGATATTAGTACTGGGCAGTAATGAGTTTGTTTGGTTGCCGTTTTTATTAGCGGAATGGCTTGAGACGCAAACTCAAAACTCTACCGTTAAGTTTAGTGCGTTAACGCGCTCGCCGATTGCGCTTGGTGGGGCGATTACTACGATGCTCAGTTTTAGCGATAACTATGGGCTTGGTATGACCAACTTTGCTTATAATATTGAGCCTAGCGATTGGGACTTGATTGTCTTGTGCGTGGAAACATCGGCGGATAGCGTCGATGAGATGTGGAAAGATTTGGATAATGTGTTGGTGGTGAGTCCGACGCTTTAAGCTGCTTTATAAAAGTTAGCTTACCAAGGCTATCTTATAAAAGCTGTCCTATTAAAACTATCCTTTAAATCCTACTTTGTTTCTTATATCTAACCCTTACGCACGCTTTTATGGCAAATACTATGACTAGCCCATTTTTTCAAGCCAATCCCGATATTATTAAACCTTATGCGTTGATAGATTTGGACGATACACTTTTTCAAACCCAACGTAAAATCGATACGTGGGATTTACCTACTGCTGAAGCCAAAAACTTAGTTTGTGCCACGATCAACAAACAAGGTGAGCCGTTAAGTTTTATGAGTCAGCGTCAAGCCGCATTCTTTAATTGGTTACTAGCTAGCACTGATCTAATCGTAGTGACAGCACGCGATCGCAGTGAAATAAAACGCGTTAAGCTGCCTTTTGATAGTTGGCAGGTCTTAACACACGGTGCCATTATTCTTGATAGAGACGGTGCGCTACAAGCCCAGTGGCAACAGCGTATGCATAGTCAGCTTGCACCACTACAGGATAAGTTGCAGCAGCTTAGCCAATTATTTGCCAATCACAGTAAAAATGACAATAGCCAGCTGGTATTTACACCGCATATCGATCACTTTAATAATGGTTCTGCTAATGAAAAATTGACTATTTACCTGGCTATTAAGCATGGACAAAAAGACCATCAAGCGCTAGTAGAGCTCGCTAAAAAGTTACCAACGTTAATACGTGATTTTGAGCAAGATTTTTATGTGCATGTGAATGCCAATAATCTGGCGATATTGCCGCACGCGGTTCATAAATGCCATGCAGTACAGTTCTTATTAGACCAGCATTTAGACCATCAGCGTCCAAGCTTTGGTTTTGGTGATAGCTTGGCCGATTTACCATTTTTGCAATTGCTTGACTGGTACGGCATGCCCAATCATGGTCAGCTACATGAGCGCTTTAGCTCGCAATAGTTTTTAAATAACAACAATAGTAGTAGAACTCATTTTTGTAAGTAGAAACCATCTTATGACCCATCCTCTAACGAACCCAAATATTCAAAAAACACAGGAATACGGCTCGGGCAGCTACCTTGCCAGCGATGTGACCGTACTGCTTGATATCGTTGATAAAGACGCGGTTGCTGATGTACCCGTCAGCCAAAAAGAAGCGCTGATCCAAAGCGGTCAGCGCCATTATTCAGATATGTTAACCTTAGAGAATGCGCCAACTGCCATGCATGAGCAATTGTATCAGCAGGCATTAGCGCAAGGTACAACCAGAACCGCAACTGATATCGCTAACTTGGCTTATACGCTACATCATATTTTTCAGCAAACGGTAAGTACTGAACGTCCATTAATATTAGTCAGCTTGGTACGCGCAGGTTTACCCATTGGCGTATTGTTGCAGCGGGCATTAGCAGATGCTGATAGCAGCTATGCGTTGCCAAGTGTGCATTATGGTATCAGTATCATTCGCGATCGCGGACTTGATCCAGTCGCGCTGCAGATGATATTGGCTGCTCATCCAGACAGCACCATCATATTTGTCGACGGCTGGACGGGCAAAGGGGCAATTTATCAAGAGCTGGCTCGCAGCTTAGACGCCTTTAGTGACCCTAATCATCCAAATTTTGCCAATATTTTCCATCAAGGTGAGAATGTTATTCCGCTACTGACCCTTGCTGACCCCGCAGGCGTTGCTTGGTTGGCGGCAAGTGAGGAAGATTGGCTGATTCCATCAGGGTTATTAAACAGCACGGTATCTGGGCTGATATCACGCAGCTTATATACCGAGCCGCAATCGGGGCTACATCGTAGCGTCTTTTATGATAACTTGGTTGCGGTAGACCATAGCCTAGCCTTTGTTGATCATATTGATAGCACGCGGCGTGCATTAGCCCCATCTTTGCAATGCTTGCCGACGTTTCAGCAGCCGCGCTATCAGACAGCTGCTTTAATCGACAAGCTGGCAGCAGACTACGATATCACCAATCGTAACCGCATTAAGCCAACGATTGCAGAGGCAACACGGGCGATATTGCGCCGTGACCCTGAACGCATACTATTAGCCAGCGCTGATCATCCTGATACCATACTGCTAAGACATTTATGTGCCCAGCGAAATATCATTGTTAGTGTATTAGGTGATAAAATACATCCCTATCAAGCCATCACGCTTATCAAGCAACGTAGCGAAGACCATTAATCATTGCTACACTCGCGGTTTTTATAAACCAGACCCGTCTCAAACTCAAAGTAGCGAAAGAAAAAAGTAAAACTACTCCTTCTTGTCGGCTAAACGAATTTGACATTACCAAACGTATTTTTGGGTTTGCGGTCATTGCTGCTGAGCCATGCCACTTGATGACACCTCTTAGATTTCATACCCATTCACTTATCACTATTGATGATGCCAATTATGTCAGATATGCAAAACAACGAGTCTACTCTTTATCAAAACACCCAGTCTTACGCTCACCTTATTACTGAGCGTCATGCGATGCTCAAACCACATGCGCATCACCCGTATCAGTTGGGGGCTAGCCTATACATGCCAGCAACTCGCCAAGATATTTGGCAAGTCATTAAGCGTGATAAATTACCAACGATTAATAGCATTATCATCTGTTTAGAAGATGCGGTTAGCCATAATGATGTTGAGCTGGCACTTGAGCGCTTGCAAACGTTGCTGCATACATGGGCGCCGCATGTCGATAGTATCAATGACCCATCAAAACATGCCGATATTCAGATTGAGCAACCAACACGCCCGCTGGTATTTATACGCCCGCGTCATCCAGCGATGTTAGAGCAGCTATCAGGTTTTGCCCATATCGATTTGATTGATGGCTTTGTCATGCCAAAAGTCGATATGTATAGCCTATCCAATTGGCGTATGGCCTGTCAAAATCTGAGTACTGAGCAACTATTGATGCCGACGCTTGAAACCGCAGCGTTATTTAATCCGCATCATAATCAGGAATTGGCCATTGGTTTTAAAGAAGCTTTTAGCCAGCCTGTATTTGCCTTACGTATCGGCGGCAATGATTTGTTTGCAGCATTGCGTTTGCGACGTCCCAAAAACAGCATCGTTTATGATACCCCTATCGGCACCCTTGCCTATCAGCTGCTCGGCTGCTTTGTGCCGCATGGCTTTTATTTAACAGCGCCTGTCTTTGAATATTTGGATCAGCCAACGCTATTTATGCAAGAGCTAACCCGCGATGTTAGCTTAGGATTGGTCGGCAAAACAGTCATTCATCCAAGCCAAATTGCGCTGGTGCAACAAGCCTATTGCGTACCATTGAGCATTTTAGATGAGGCGCAAGCAATCTTGCATAGCGAGGCAAAAGCGGTGTTTAAATATAATAATACTATGCTAGAGCCTGCTACCCATCGCGCGTGGGCAACAGAAATCGTCAATCGTGCCGAGGCATGTGGCACTCTTGATGACGGCAATAATGACTATACGGCACGGTTATAAATAAAAATCTTAAGGTTAATAAGGCATGTCCTCAACCTGAACGAAAGCGCCTAAGTTTCAAATCAATATTTCAAATGCACTCTCTTACATGCGTTTAATAGAAAAGCCGTTATCACATTAAAGATAACGGCTTTTTTAGCACAAAGGTTCCATCACTCTATTACTATTAAAACGATGCCTTATTTAGGGCTATTTCAAGACCAACTCAAAACTAGACACAGTCTGCTAAAAAGGTGTTAATCACTCGATTGACCTGCTCAGGCTCTTCTACGGTGGCGGTATGACCAGCGCCCTTGATCACTGCCAATTTAGACCCTGCTATCGCAAAATGCATACGTTCAGCCTTTGAATAAGGGGTTGCTGTGTCCTCATCACCGACCACAATTAATGTCGGCACCGTAATACTTCCTAGCTGATCGTAGGTGCCTGACCGCTCAATGACACCCATGGTTGCCTTAATGACTCCGCCTTTGCGATTGCCTTGTAGCATCGTTAACCACTGCTTACGATCAGACTTACGCAACTTATCTGTCAAAAAAGTATTGCCAAACATAATAGGCATGACCTTGTTACTCACGCGTTTGAGACCCAACCAACGAATGGCTTTGACCAGCTTACGATACTGCGGCACGTTTTTGGGATCTTCAGGATCAGCAGAAGTCTCTAACAGGGTAAGCGACAGCAATAGCTCAGGGCGTTTGATTGCGACACGCTGGGCGACAAACCCGCCCATCGACAACCCTAACAAATGGCACTTATGAATATTTAGTGCCTCTAATAATGCCAATGTATCCTCGGTTAAGGTTTCCATATCATAGCCAGACTTGGTTATTTCAGACTGACCTTGTCCTCGAAAATCAAACGTAATACAGCGATAACCGGCTTTAAAATACTCAACTTGCTTGTCAAATAGGTGCGTATTCCACAGCAGACCGTGGGCAAATACCATGATGGGTTTTTGCTTATCGTTTGGCGCGCTGTCTTCATAATAAAGTTCAACATTATTGACATGAATAATTGGCATAACCACTTCCTTGTTGGTTTAATAAATAAAAAATCAGTCTTTAAAACCTGCCTTCTAGAGCGTGTCTTCATTTTAAAAATGGTGAAAAAAATAAGATAAATTGCCGCCAAACAAGGAAAATAGCACAAATAATATCGAGATATTCATCAGCTAGTTGACGCAGTTTGGCAAAATTTAGCCATTTTTAGCCCATGTAGAGAATGCTCGATTGAATTGAGGACATACCTTAGCATAATTCAACCTTTCTACAGATAGTAGCCTTATTTTTGAATGGTAGGTTTCATAATTTTAGCAATATGATAGCAGCAAAAAACACCATACCTGAATCATGTCTTAAGCGCGCACACATCCTGCTTTTATAATAAGCTCAAACTGCTATAGTATTTGGCATTGCATTATTTGTCACATTTACTGCCAATAGCTAGTGTTACCAAAAACGTTTTACAGAAAACTCAATCAAGGATATCAACCATGTCACACCCTCTCGTCGAATATCAAGTAGAAAACCATATCGCAATCATCACGATGAACGATCCCAAAACACTGAATGCCTTTAGCACAGTGCTAAAAGATGCCATGATGAACGCACTAACGAATGCAGACGAAGACAAAGACGTCAGAGTCATCATCCTGCAAGGCGCAGGCAATAACTTTTCAAGTGGCGGTCATATCGGTGAGATGTTAGAAAACGGCATGGAAAGCGAGGCGCTGTCGAATAAGCTAAATTTCATGGTTGGCGAAGTCGCTGAGATTAGCTTAAAGTTGCGTAATATCCATAAGCCTATTATCGCCAAATTAGAAGGCGCAGTGGCAGGTGCTGGCATGAACTTGGCACTGACTTGTGATTTTCGCATAGCCGCTGACAATGCCAAATTTGTGCAAGCCTTTGTCAATATCGGTCTAATACCAGATGCTGGTGGCATTTATTTACTGAATCAATTGATCGGTGTGGCAAAAACCACGGAGATGGTCATGCTTGGCGATAAACTCAAAGCGGAAGATATGGCACGCTTAAACTTGGTTAATGATGTGGTCAGTAGCGACGAGCTTGATGCTAGCGTATTGGCATTGGCAACGCGCCTGAGCAATCTGCCCGGAAAAGCATTGGCATCAATGAAGCATATGATTAATACGCACGCTTATATGGGTCTCAATGAAGCGCTCGATATGGAAGTGGATCAACAGACCATGCTTGCTAAAACGGATGATTTTAAAGAAGGTATTACCGCCTTTATGGAAAAACGTAAGCCAGTTTATCAAGGTAAATAATAACCTGATCACACTCTATTTTGCGCTATCATCAAAAAGGCTGCCTAATAGCAGCCTTTTTTTAGGTCATACGATATCAAGAAAATTCCGTATTAAACATATCTTTAAGTAACACTTTTAACTCTTAAGAATCAGAAGCTGCCTTATATAGTCAGTCTTTTATAAATAAGATACAATACTTTTAAAATAAGCGACACGGCAGAAGAATACATGACCTATTCAGCAGACTTTCGAGCGCAAGTGATCAAAAGTGTCCAAAACAAAGACATG
>NZ_CAJGZQ010000021.1 GCF_904846185.1 Psychrobacter immobilis
CTCATGTCTTTGTTTTGGACACTTTTGATCACTTGCGCTCGAAAGTCTGCTGAATAGGTCATGTATTCTTCTGCCGTGTCGCTTATTTTAAAAGTATTGTATCTTATTTATAAAAGACTGACTATATGAGCTACCTGACTGTTATCACCATCTCTTCATTAGTGATGCAAATATTCTTTCATCCCAACTCTAAACGCGTTAATAAGTTCCTCAAACTCTCAGATACTATTGGACTGTCAGTTTTTACCTTAATCGGTATCAAGGTTGCCGATAGTATGGGTGCAAATGTGCCCGTGGCATTATTACTTGGGGTGATTACCATCATTGTCGGCGGTATCATCCGCGATATGATCTGCAATGAGATTCCGCTGGTGTTGCAGCAAGAGATTTATATTTCGGCAGCCTTGGCTGGCGGCATCCTCTATTTCGCACTACACAATCTGGGTGTGACAGCTTGGATTGCTGACATCGCTACTATGAGTACGATTTTTACCTTACGCATGCTCGCCATTCGTTATGGCTGGCAATTTCCAATCATCGAATGGAAATACTAAAAAAGCGTCAACCTTAAACAAAGTCGACGCTATATTTGCTACTTATTAAGTATCTTATAATAAGATAATGCCATCATTCCTGTACCACTGCTAAATCCCTTACCATCAACTGTAGACTTTGTTTGCCGTTCCACTCGTTGATGTCTAGCTGAAATAATACATGCACTTTTTCTGCACGATAATCCCATATCTCGCTATCAAAATTAAAATAAATTGCTTCAATCGGATATTGCACATCAGGGTAACGCAGCGACAGTTTAAGGTGCTTGTCTTTTAATATCTTAAAGCTTAAAACTTCAAAGACCCCATCAAATATTGGCGGTGCAAAGCCATGACCCCAAATATTAGCATCAGCTAAGTGGTCAGCAAACCACAAGCTAAAGTCACTCGCCTGCAACGCGCCATCAGTAAATTTTTGCTCTGCAAACACCTCATTATCCATCTGTGCCATGACGTCATTAAAAGCCATAACAAACCCATCAAAGTTACGGCGTTTGATCGTTAAGCCTGCTGCCATCGCATGACCACCAAAATGACTGATTAAATCAGGATAGCGCTCGGCAACCTGCTCAATCGCATCACGAATGTGCACGCCAGCGATAGAACGCGCCGAGCCTTTGATAGGGTCATCGTCACCGGTACGCTCTGTATTCGCGGGTGCAAAAACGATACTTGGCAAATAATGACTTTCTTTTAACCGTCCAGCGACGATACCAATGACGCCTTGATGCCAATCATCTTGGTATAAAACGATACTGCGTTTATGGTTATTATTCGTCTTTTTCTCAGATCTATTTTGAACAATAATATCGCCGCTTTCATGGTTATCCGCCGTAGCCTCATCGTCCATGTCTGTATCCGAAGCGGCTAATGTCTGTACGATGCTATCCGCTTGCGCGCGCATCTCACCTTCTACCTGCCGACGTGTCCGGTTTAACTGCTCAAGCTCTTGCGCCAAACGCTGCGCCGTACTCCAGTCCTCGGTCAACAAACACTCAATACCGATGCGCATATTGTCCATACGACCAGCGGCGTTGATACGAGGTCCTAAGACAAACCCAAAATCCTGCGCCTGCAACTGCTTAGGATCTCGCCCTGCTTGTTCAAGGAGTGCCAAGATACCGAGCGAGCAGCGCCCTTGGCGGATAGCCGCCAGTCCATGATGCACTAAAATGCGATTGTTTTTATCAAGCACTCCAACGTCGGCAATCGTCCCTAATGCCACCAAATCCAAATATTGACTCACTTGCACGGTAGATTTACCAGCTTCGCGGCGCAGCTTGGCTAAGCGTCCAAGCACATAAAATGCCACGCCCACTCCTACGAGCGCTTTACTGCTAAAGTGACAATCGAGCTGATTGGGATTAACCACAGCCTCCGCAGGCGGTGTTTCTTTAGTCGTCAAATGATGATCAGTAATAATCACGGTGATGCCATCGGCTTGCGCACGAGCCACGCCTTCATGGCTTGAGATACCGTTATCGACGGTCACTATCACCTCAGGATGATACTTCTCAATACCCAATTCGACAATTTCTGGTGTCAAACCATAGCCGTACTTAAAACGGTCGGGCACTAAAAAGTCAACGACTGCGCCCATTTTTGTAAGCGCGCGCATCATTAATGCGGTGCTGGTCGCACCATCACAGTCAAAATCACCCACGATAAGGATGCGCTGATCGTCATCGATGGCGACGTCTAATAGACGCACTGCTTCGGTGACACCATGTAGCATTTCGGCTGGCAATAGCGCAGAGAGTTGCGTCTCTAGCTCATCAGGTCGAGTAATGCCGCGACCTGCGTATAAGCGGGCAAGCGTCAATGATTGGGCGGCAAGTGGTTGCAGCGCGGCGGGCAACTCGTCGATGCGAGTGCTGGTATAACGGGGGGTTAAATTTAGCATGTGCATATTCTACTGGCTTTGGCAGAGGGTCACAATGACAATTTTTGGCGGCTTGGTTTACCGTTTTTTGTTGCAGTACATTGTGATAAGCCATATTTTAATACTAGCATAGAGCAAATAATTCATACTCTATGCATATAATATGCATAATATTTCATTTACAAAAACGGTGTATAGCGACTGCATTTTTCTGCATTTTGCTACAAAGCAATGATTGTATGCCGCTCAGAAATCCATAAAATGGTAAGCAACTGAGATACTTGCTATCTATTGAGATTTGATTTTTTATTTTAACTATTTATAAGGATGCTTTATGAAAACCACACCACTGGCTGAAAAACTACCAAATACCATTGACCCTAGCTTGGATCTTGAACAAGTAAAAAAGGAATGTCAAAAGTTGGTCAAAAAACGCGCCAAATATTCTGCTGGTGTTGCCATCGTTCCTGTACCATTTTTTGATGTCGCAGTAGACGCAGGTATGCTTACTCAACTATTACCTGACATTAGCGAACGATTTGGCTTACTTGAAGACCGTAAGGCGGCAGTTGATTTAGAATCACGAGCCATTCATTGGGGCGCATTAAAAGATCGTACTGTCGATTTTGCAGGGTTGATGGCGACACGTGGTATTGTTAAAAAGACCGTACAAGGCTTTGGTGGTCGTATCGCTGCCAAGCAAGTAACGAAATTCATTCCACTAGGAGGTCAAATGGTTGCTGCTACAATGGGCTATATGATTTTCAAAAAAATCGCCAATGACCACATCAATGAGTGCTACAAACTCGCAAAAGACATTCAGCAAAAGCAACACGGTAAAAATGTCTAAAACAGTTAAAAAACTGTCATTAACTTTATAAAATAAAACCAGCTAAGAGCCATTACCTTAGCTGGTTTTTTTGTGCTGAGTTACGTATATATGGGTTTGAATCGGCTGCTTTGCGCAGAATGCTATTAAGCTAAATAGTATTTACAATAGAAAATAATAAATACGCTACCCAAATATAGCAATACTTCATGAATATTTCACCTCTCTCAGTTAATGAACTCGTTAAAGTAAGATAAATTTTATTCATGGATTCTTGTATGCTGCACTTTAGCGTAGATAGTTATGAGCTCACGTCAACACTGCTACTGCTACTAGGTTGCATAATTTTTTTCATCGCCAGTATTTCTGCGGCGTTCAATGACAATTTTGATGCTTTTTCATGCAAACACCTCACCACTTGGTTATTTATCGTCGGTGGTTTATTGATGATTATCGGCTATATTGGTTATAAAGCCTATGCATATTATCACCCTTATGCGTGGCTGGATTGATAACGTCAAGCTTTGATAAAAAAAGCTTTATTCAATACTAATAATAGTTGGTGGTGTTATTGATAAGTTTTGCTGATAATATACGACCTGCTTGGAGAAAATACATGTCAATTAGCAAACATCAACTCGTACAAAATGCCCGTTTCTATTAAGCATAAACCTTAAAACCAATAAAAATCTTAAAGGATCAGACCCATGAAAAAAATCTTAATATCAACGGCTATGCTCGCTACCCTCGCTCTATCTGGATGCACAACGACTGGTGGCATGAATAATAACGCAGGTACTGCTATCGGTACTGCCAATGAGATTGGTATGAATGTCTTTAAATCAGCGATTGATAACCAATGCCGCAGTCAGATTGAAAAGCAAACTGCTTGGCGTGTGGCTAGCGTGGCTATGACCGACACACAACAAGAAGCTGTAAAAAGTAATGTTTGTGGCTGCGTCAGTGAGCAAGCGCCGCAGCAAGTGACACTCGTTGAATTGGGCAATGCTGCTATCGATTCACAATATCGCACACAGCTGGTCACGAAAGTCGTCGCAAAATCTCTACAAAGTTGCTATACCAGTTTTATGAAATAAAATATGATATATCTACTGATTTATAGTAGATATGGTTGCACAACATTTAAGTTTTAAGACAATAAAATAAGACCATAAAAAGGGTGCGTTATAAATAACGCACCCTTTTTATTGCTAAGTCTTCGTACCATCTACTTATCTTATTAACTTGGCTTAGAACTTGTTTTTGTCAACTGGATTCTGTGACAAAGCTGCTGTGAAAGGCAGTATTTTACTGCGGCTAAAATACTTAGAAGAGCTATCAATAATCTTATCTACTTCTTTGATCAAATCATTAATAACGTCATCATAAACGCCATGATATAGTTCAGTTTCGAATGCCGTAAAGGGATGCTTACGTGATGCCGAGCCGACCTCTGTCACGCCTTGCTTACTATAAAAAATATCGACTCGACCATCACTGTTGAGTACACAATTTAATACTCCGCCCTCCAGCTCCATCTCTACTCGCTCAGGCATAAAAATATAATCATCTACATTGATGAGTTTTTTTTCTACTTCTCTCTTAAAAAATGATTTGATATCAAACATGGATATATCCCTGACCTTAAAATTATAATATACGTTAGCACGCCTGATTTTACAGCCACTGTCCAGCATGTAATCTGCTGCTTGTTTGTTCGTGCTTTATGAATCAATACTATAAGATGACGTGATATTTTTTAAGACAGGATATGTAAAACTGCGTTTGATGTTGGTAAAAATAAAATGTTAGCTGTAGCTCCTTTATCCTATTGCAATAAAAAAGGGAAGCTGTGCACTAGGGCGTGTCCCCTTTTTTAATGATGGAACTACTCTATCTGGCTTAATCACACCCAGCCTTTCTCACGAAACGATTTCAACACCTCAACAAACACTGCCATCTCATCAGGTCTGCCAAGCGTCAAACGATTAAAGCCAATGATAGGCGCAAACTCGCGACCAACAGCGATGCCATGGTCGCACATTCTATCGATATAGGTTTGTACATCGCCCTTGATTTCGTGGAATATAAAGCTGGCTTGTGATGGTAAGTAGCGTAGTCCAAGCTCATCCAACGTCTGCTCAACCAGCTGACGCGATTGATTGGCAGTATGCAAACTCAACGCCAAAAACGCCTCATCATCCAAGGTTGCTATCGCGGCGACAGCACCAGACAGATTGGTATTATCCACTGAGATAAACGCCTCTAGCTCAGTGATCATTTGCGGACTGGCAACTGCATAGCCGACACGCATACCTGCTAGCGCACACAGTTTGGAGAAAGTCCGAACCACGATAATATTGTCTGAGCGCTGCTCTCTTATCCACGCAATCCCACTCTCAAAACTTGGGTCAATGACATATTCTGAGTAGGCTTCATCTAGCAAGAAATAATGATGGTCTGGTGCCGTTCCTACCCACGATTTTAACTCATCTGTGTCAGTAATCGTCGCTGTTGGATTGTTGGGATTGCAGAGATAAAACAAGCTTATACCATCAAAATTATCAGCCACTTTTTGCATATTTTGTAAATCAAAAGAATAGCTTTCAGGCATCAGTGCTACTTTTACCACGGGCACATTGATAGAGGTTGCATATAGTTCCGCATAAGCAAAGGTTGGGTGCGGCACAATTACTTGAAAATTTCTGCCTTCTCTTAACGCTTTGTTTTGCAGCATTTGTACGACGGTGCGGATATTCTCACTGGAGCCGCTGCCTAGAGATATTTGACTTTCAGTCACGTCATTAATTTTCGCAACTTTAGTGATTAAGGCTGCACGCTGGCCATCTGGATAACGAAAGCCGATATCTAAAGCATCGATAACCGCTTTTTTGGCAGAGTTTGCCATGCCCAATGAGTTTTCGTTAGAGTTTAATTCTATTAATGGATTGGTAAGCACAATAGTAATACGCCTAATTGATACCCATACCAAATATGCGATGAACAATGTCAAACTCGCTCAGCCAGCGGACGTAGCACTTGTGCTCGTCTTTTTGCTACTCTGATTATTTAGTAAGGTTTATATATGGATGGTGAGATGCATTCGGATAATAATGGTTATGGTAAGTGGCATTTACCCTGATTACAAGCACTCTGAGCGATGAAACTCGTTAGCAGCTGTTATGAGTGAGATGCTCACTTATTGATAGTATCCGTTAAATAAAAAAGAGCCACCCTATAGGCAAATCACTTTGCTAATACTAGGGCGTGTCCTCATTTTAAAAATGGTGATAAACATGAGATAAATTGCCGTTAAACAAGGAAAGTAGCGCAAATAATATCAAGATATTAAGAAGCTATTTGACGATGTTTGGCAAAATTTAGCCATTTTTAGCCATTTTTAGCCCATTTAGCAAGTAATCGATTGGATTGAGGACACGCCCTAGTCTTGTTAGTTTATCGATATTTCAAATTAGCAGTTTTCTAATGTACTACTTAGACCCAGCCTTTTTCACGGAACAGCTTTAATACTTTAATAAATTCTGCCATCTCATCAGGCGTGCCAAGCGTCAAGCGATTGAAGCCTGTAATAGGTGGAAACTCGCGACCAACCTTGATGCCATGGTCACGCATTCTATCGATATAAGTCTTTAAATCACCTTTTATTTCATGAAAAATAAAGTTGGTCTGTGAAGGTAAATAACGCAATCTAAGGTCATCTAACACTGTCTCAATCATCTGGCGCGACTGATTGGTATTGCGTAAGCTGAGCGCTAAAAACTTGGCATCATTTAACGTCGCAATAGCAGCAACCGCACCTGACAAGTTGGTGTTGTCCATAGACATAAAAGCTTCGACACTCTCAATAGCTTGCGGGTTAGAAACTGCGTAGCCCACTCGCATACCTGCTAAGGCACATAGCTTTGAGAAAGTATGGATAACAATAAGATTGTCGGATAACCCTTGTTTCACCCACTCAATACCGCTCTCAAAGCTTGGATCTGACACATACTCCAAGTAAGCTTGATCTAGCAAGAAGTAATGGTTATCTGGTGCATTACTTACCCAAGTCTTAAGCTTTGACGTTGATGTAATGATGCCCGTTGGATTGTTCGGATTGCAAATATAAAGTAGGCTGATGCCATCAAAATCGTCAGCTGCTTTTTGTAATTCATCAAAATCATAATCATAGTTTTCAGCGGTTAGTGGTATCTTGACCACAGGCACGCCAATGGAATTTGCATACATCTCTGCACAATCAAACGTTGGCACAGGAATCACCATTTGAAACTGCTTGCCCTCTTTTAATGCTTTGTTTTGCAACATTTGTAAGGTAGCTCGAATATTTTCAGTCGAGCCATTGCCTAAGGAGATTTGGTTTTCTGCCACACCATGGATGGTGGAAATTTTGCTAATGAGCGCCGCGCGTGGATTATCTGGATAACGAAAGCCCTCACCTAAAGACTCTATAATGGCTTGTTTGGCAGAATCTGCCATGCCTAGTGAGTTTTCATTCGCATTTAATTCTAAGAATTTATTATTTTGCATGATGGATTATATGCCTCAACGTCCGTTGTTATAAGTTCATATTGCTCATTGATATCATATTAAGGGGCATTTAGTATAAACACAAGTTTTGATATAACCAATTATTAGTTATTAATAATATCGAACAAAGGCGAGGTTGTTTTGCTGATAAGAAGACCATAAAAAAGGTAAGCTGCACCGTTAGCAACTCACCCTTTTATTAAATACAAACTGATATTAACGGCAGTTCAAATAACCTATTAGATCAAATGCGCTTTTAACTCTAGCACTTTATCACGCGTTTTTGCAGCATCTTCAAACTTCAAATCACGCGACATCTGCTTCATCAGTTTCTCAAGACGGTTGATTTCTTTCGCCAGTAAATCAGGACTGCGTAAAATGCTGATATCTACATCAGGCAAATTACTCTTGATAGGAATCACTTGATTGTCATTGGCATTCTGATCGTCACCCGTATCGATTTTATCAGTAATACTGCGACGTGCCCCTTTTGGTGTGATGTTGTGCTCAAGGTTAAAAGCGACTTGTTTTTCACGGCGACGATCGGTCTCGTCTATCGCCTTTTGCATACTGTTGGTAATACGATCAGCATAAAGGATAGCCTTACCATTGATGTGACGCGCGGCTCGTCCAATGGTCTGAATCAAGGCACGCTCAGAACGCAAAAAGCCTTCTTTATCAGCATCGAATATCGCTACTAGCGATACCTCTGGCATATCCAAACCCTCACGCAATAGGTTAATACCGACCAGTACGTCATGCACGCCAGTCCGTAGCTCATGAATGATTTGCATACGCTCGACAGTATCAATATCTGAATGCAGATAAGCGACTTTGACATCGTATTCTTTTAGATAACTGGTCAAGTCCTCTGACATACGCTTAGTCAAAGTGGTAATCAGTACACGCTCGTCTTTTTCGCGGCGTTTGGTAATCTCTGATAGTACGTCATCAACCTGCGTCAATACAGGACGAATTTCAATCTCAGGGTCAATCAAACCCGTTGGACGCACGACTTGCTCAACGACTTGCTCGCTGTGCTCAAGCTCATACAATGCAGGCGTAGCACTCACATAAATAGTCTTAGGCTTGATACGCTCCCACTCTTCAAACTTCATCGGGCGGTTATTCATCGCACTTGGCAATCTAAAACCATAATTAACCAAGTTCTCTTTACGCGATCTATCGCCTTTATACATCGCGCCAATCTGCGAAACCGTCACATGCGACTCATCAAGGAACAGTAGCGCATCTTCTGGAATATAGTCAAACAACGTCGGCGGCGCTTCTCCTGATGGACGACCAGACAGATGCTGTGAATAGTTTTCGATGCCGTTACAGTAGCCGAGCTGCTGAATCATCTCAAGATCATACTGAGTACGCTCTTCAAGACGCTGTGCTTCAATCAGTTTATTATTGTCACGGAAATACTCTAAACGTGGCTCAAGCTCAGCACGGATGGTATGACTGGCAGCTTCTAGTTTATTACGCGGCGTCACATAGTGCGATTTTGGATAAATAGTAATACGCGGCACGCTACGTACCGTCTTACCTGTCAATGGATCAAACCAAGTAATTTTCTCTACTTCATTATCAAATAAATGCACACGTACCGCCAGCTGCTCAGACTCAGCAGGATAAATATCTAGCAGCTCGCCACGCAACCGATACGTACCGCGCCCAAAGTCTAGCTCATTACGCGTATATTGCATTTCAACAAGACGTTTGATGGTAGCAGTGCGATCAATTTTGTCGCCAACGACCACATGCAAGAGCATTTTTAGATAGCTTTCTGGATCACCCAAACCATAAATGCACGATACCGAGGCGACGATAATTGCATCACGGCGCTCTAGGAGTGCTCGCGTCGCTGACAGACGCATCTGATCAATATGGTCATTAATAGCGCTGTCTTTTTCGATAAAGGTATCACTCGCCGCGACATAGGCTTCCGGCTGATAGTAGTCATAATAACTGACGAAATACTCAACAGCATTGTTTGGAAAAAATGACTTAAACTCACCATATAACTGCGCGGCAAGCGTTTTGTTATGCGCCATAATAATGGTTGGACGCTGCGTCTCAGAGATGACCTTTGCCATGGTATATGTCTTACCCGAGCCCGTTACACCGAGTAGTAACTGCTCATCCATACCAGAATTGATACCGTTGACGAGCTTTTCAATCGCTTGCGGTTGATCGCCTGCTGGCTCAAATTCAGTAACCATCTCAAAAGCACGACTTGATATTTGCGTCCCAGACGCATTGACACCACTAATTTCAGCTTCGCCTTGGAGCTGAGTGGCCAATTGGTTTAACTGACGCGACGAGCGCGGTTCAGGCATTCGCATAATGGCTTTCTTCTTCTGAAGGTTTATAACAATGTGGGGTCTAAGCTAGGGTTTTTAAAGGTAATCAAGGGTTTTATCTTGTCATCTTCTCTTACAATATTAGCATCTAGATATGACCTCACACGCCCTATTTATAACGAATAAATAGTACCTTCGTTATAAAAAACGCACACAGCATCCGCTAAATTTACAAAGCTTTTCATGATTAACAAACTCATTACACGACCACCTAATAAAGCCTAACGCTTGAGGCTTTCAATCTTCATTTAAGCTGCTATTATTTATAACGAATCAATCAACAAGTAGTTCATTAGTAAGATACCAATAACAACAAATGAGATTTTCATTAAAATAATACACATAACGGAGTAGAACATGAGAGAACGTTACGCAAGTGGAATAGATGACGCAACCGCAAAGAAAATGATCGACTTATTGAACGCTAATCTAGCGAATCTCATTGATTTGAGTATGGACAGTAAGCAATGTCATTGGAATTTGCAAGGTACTGGCTTTATCGGTGTTCATCAGTTATTAGATGATACTTACGGTCGCTTAACTGAAGCTTATGATACGGTTGCTGAGCGTATTGTTATCCTTGGCGGTAAAGCCAATGGTATCTCTAAACGCGTCGTTGAGGACTCTATCCTCGAGACTTACCCTACTGATATCACTGAAGTCGACCAGCATGTTCGTGAGCTTACCAATCGTTATAAGACCATTGCGGCATCATTGCGTGAAGGGATTAATACTGCTGGTGACGCGGGTGACGAAGACACCGCTGACCTATTAACGGAAATAAGCCGTACTGTCGATAAAGATGCATGGTTCATCGGTGCCAACGCGCCAAAGAAATAATATCTTTGTACCTAAACCTGTTATACCAATAAAACAGGTATATCCATAAGATAGTCCATATCAGCAAAAAAGGTCACTTTTATAGTGACCTTTTTTGTGTATACTAATTTATGTGTAATAACTTTAAGATTCGCGCTCAGAAACGGGCTTTAAAATAGCTAAATTATCAGTTATTAGCTGTCAGTTAAAAAACACCTTGGATTATTTGTTGCATCTGCGGTAAAAGCTCATCCAGCTGCGCCTCTGTCTCACTGGTATCGTCAGGCAAAGATTGCTTTAGAAATGCCGCTGTAATCTGTGGCTGTTTCGACAAGATACTTTGACCCATCATCGTATCATAAAAATCAATTTGAGCATCAACTTCCGCTTGCGTATAGTAAGTTTTTGCCGCGTTAATATATGCTTGCGTCAACGTCTGCTTGTCAATAGCATTGCCTATACCATTGGTCATTATCTTGGCATATTGACCCAGCACTTTTTGAATCTGCTCTTGTAGCGCCTGTTGACGTTTATTTAGTTTACCATCACCTACTGACTCAGTACGATTTTGCGTTTGTACGTTGATGGCATTAATAGCCGCTTGTTGCCCGTTAACGATAGATTCTATTTGCTCATCAATGTGCATCACTTCCATCAGCTTAACGATAGACGTATCTGTTGGGGAGATATTATTATTCATAAAAGCGGTATTGTTAATAGAAGCGCTATTCGCACTTATTCTATTGATACTTACGCTTTGCTGTTGAGCAGGCTCATTATGAATTACCAGCTCAGCCTGTGCTTGAGTCAGACTGGCTACTGCGCTAATAGTGACAACGACCATACTTAATGAGCGAACCATGATTAAACGCCCAACAGGGCTCTCTATAGCAGACTGAAGACTTAGTTTCATGTTAGTTTCTCTTTATCAGGCATCTTGATTATAACTATTGGGTAAGTTCAAAGTTTTAGCATTGGGTACAGATAATGTCAGGATAGCTTCCTGAAATAAAGGATTGGCACGGAACTGACTTTCAATAATTTCGAATTTTTGGGCAATCTCTTTTTCTTTTTGATTGCCAGCGATATCGACTGCTGCCACCATAAATATCTTTTTGGGTCCCACCCACTCCAAATGTAAGTACGACACACTATCGATATCTGGATGATTGAGTAACTCGGTCAATGCATAGCCATGTATCCTCTCTGATACTTTATAACCGACCAAAAAGTCACGGTTACGGCTAATTAAAAAAATGGCTACCGCACCTAATAATATTCCGACAATGATAGAGCCGAGCGCATCCCAAAACGGCTGTCCCGTATAAGCATGCATACCCATGGCAGCAGCAGCGACAACCAAGCCAATGACAGCTGCCAAGTCTTCAAAGAATACACCACGTAAAGTTGGGTTTGACGTATCGACCACATAGCCAATGGCGCTGACATTTATCGCTTCACCATGCTTTTTGCTTTGTAAGTAAGCTTGCCCTAACGAAAACCCTTCGAGCACAAACGCAATCGCCAATACAATAAAACCGATGGTATAGTTGGTCTCGCTTTCCGCAGCATTCCACTCGGTGATACCGGTATAAATGGAGACAATCGAACCTGCCATAAAGACACCAAAAGCGGCTATCATCGACCAGACATAAGCTTCTTTGCCATAGCCAAGGGGATGGCTTTCATCAGCAGGTTTGATCGCCTTTTTCTCAGCGACAATTAATAAAGTACCGTTACCTGCATCTGCCCACGAATGCGCTGACTCTGCGATCATAGAAGCAGAGCCCGTCATAAATGCTGCAACCGTTTTGGCAATCGCAATGATAATGTTGGCTCCAACGGCAATTAATACCGTTACCAATGAAGCGGAATGCTGCTGGTCTTTATTGGTTGTCGACTTAGCAGAACCGTCTAATACAGAGTGAGAATTACCATCAGAAGTGGCGTCTGTAATGAGCGTGCCAGCACCCCTAGCACGGCTACTACGCGGCGCTGACTGATGAGAAATAGGAGTGTGTGACTCGGCTTCCGATGGTTTTAAGCTCATAATAATCTCGATATAGGCTTTTTGAACGCAGATATTTACATATTTAACCAGATCAATAGACCATATATTGAGAGCCGTTTAACTGACTATGCAGGGTCTATTTGTCTTAACGATCATGAGAATTAGCCAGCTCACCAACCATATCCCCGATATCACAACTGGGTCGATGTGAGCTTTCCAGACGCAGGTTTTTACGCTCTAGTGCGGCATCAGCGCGGCATTGCTGCATGGGATTTTTGATATCAAGTGGCGGCGCAGGTGTGGGCTTGCCATTATCATCGATAGCGACCATCGTAAAATAGCAGCTATTGGTATGGCGTACAGTACGGGCTCGAACGTCTTCTGCTTCGACGCGAATGCCGACCTCCATCGAAGTATTCCCCACATAATTAACACTTGCCGCAAAGGTGACCAATTCGCCAACATATATAGGCTCACGAAACATCACTTGGTCGACAGACAGCGTCACCACATAATTGCCGCTATAGCGACTGGCGCAAGCGTAAGCGACTTGATCAAGCATTTTAAGCAAATCACCACCATGCACATTGCCAATAAAATTCGCCATATCAGGCGTCATAAGTATCGACATATATAGCTCATGATTTAACGGGGCTTTTTTGGCAGTCGAGCTGGTATTGTATTGCGGCATAAAAATCCTTGAATGATTTAGGGCGTGTTGATAGTAAGTATCATTTATACAGCAGCTCACAAGAGAGCACAAACAGCACTCTGTCATTGAATGGTCTAGGTTATGTAAACCTTAAGCTATTTAACTTTAGCTCAACCAATGAAAACGATAAGCAAGCCAAGCAACAATGGCGCTCACTGAACCTGTCAAGATACCGCCCCAAGCAAAATCAACCAACGCTGTATCCAGTGTAAAGCCTTTGTACAACGCTAAACTGGTAAAGTCATAAGTACCGTAAGCCATCAGCCCTATTAAGCTACCAAGCAAGAATATATGACCAATCGAAGCGCCTGCTTTGATTTGTGGATATAAAATCAAGACACAGAGAGCCAGTAGATAAAACATATAGAACACGCCAGCAGCAATCATGTTTGGCTCATCGGAAAGCAGATGCCCGATACGCTTTTCGTAAAATAAGCCAGTCATAGTCTTGAGCCAAACTGCGTCAATACCCAAAAATATAAGCACAGCAGCCAGATATATAAATACATAACCCATAACCACATCCTTTTAATTAGCGTTTTTTAATCCCAGCTTGTTTCCATAACTGCTTGTTTCCATCATCGCTTGTTAAGACACTACCTGTTGAAACTCAACTTGTTAAGACGCTATATTTCGTTTGGAGGCGTCTTGGCCATCACTGTTAACATTACCGCTTTCATTAGAATTCATAATATCGTGAATCAGGCGGCTGCTTTGCTCATCGGTGAGAGTGTCATGAGAAGACAAATCAGAGAAATGCATCACATCAATATTGTCAGGCTTCACTGCGGTCAACTGTACCACGCCGATGGTGCGCTCTAAAAACCCACCTTCACAGTAGCAAAAGTAAAAATCCCACAAGCGTATAAAGGCCTCATCGTAGCCAAGCGCTTTGATTTCATTGCGCTGCTGCATAAAAGCGGTGCGCCAATCACGCAGTGTATAAGCATAGTCAAAACCGTAGTCATGCAACTGCTTGATGACCATGTCGGTTTGTTCCGTAAACTGTGTATTTAGCTCTTGATTGGAGAGCAAACAACCACCAGGGAAAATGTGCGTTTGGATAAAATCGACTGAATTAACATAATCTTGGTAGTTTTGATCATTAAAGGTGATCGCTTGCAGCACCATCAGCCCTGTGGGTTTGAGCAAGCTATTACATTTGGCAAAAAACGTCGGTAAGTACTCGTGCCCAACGGCTTCAATCATCTCGATACTGACTAGCTTGTCGTACTGCCCTGTCAGCTCACGATAGTCTTGCTTCAGCAGGGTAATTTTATCAGACAGTCCTGCCGCATCGACTCGGCGCTGCGCCTCATCATACTGGGCATCAGAGATGGTCGTCGTCGTTATGTGACAGCCATAATGTGTGGCGGCATAAATAGCAAAACCGCCCCACCCTGTGCCAATTTCTATCACATGATCATCAGGCGTCAATTGTAATCGCTGGCAAATGAGCGCCAGTTTATGCTGCTGTGCTGCGCTCAGTGATACATCAGGCGTACGATATACTGCTGCTGAATACATCATCGTATCGTCCAAAAACCGCTGATACATATCATTGCCCAAATCATAATGCGCTAAAATATTAGACTTGGCACCAGACTGATCATTGCTACGTAGCCGATGCTTCGCTTTTTCAAACGCCTTACTCACACCTGCAAAGCGATTTTCTAATTTATTCAACACCGCCAAGTTACGCGCTGCCAACCGAATCAGCCCGGTCAAATCGTCCGTATCCCACTCACCATTGATATAGCTGTCTGCTAGCGCAATAGAGCCGCCAAGCAACAGCTGCCGATATACAGTAGGATCATGAATCATCAAGGTAACGTGTAGTGAATGGCGGCCCACTGCCGAACTGCTCGCGACACTATCGGATACTTTACCAAAGCTAACGGTATTAGGTGCTTGCTCATCGAATGCTTCGACTATAGTCAGACTACCAAACTGGATATGCGCTAATGCGCGGAAGATGAGTTTTCTTGCCAATTGATTCATTCCCGTACTGACGGGCTGAAAAATGACGCTCTCATTGACGACTTTACTCATCTGTGCGGTCAATTTTCCTAATGTCGAAACGGGTGCTCGGTCGGTTGGTCGTGCTGACATCGTATATTCATCCTTGTTTAAATGCTCTATGCTTAAGCGTTAAGCTGATAAATTTCTTTGGCTGATCGTTAGCCCTTTAACTATCAAAGAATATCTTTTTGAGTCGGTGCTTTGTTCTGTTGGCTATCGGCCAGTTTTTCATCATAATGAATATAAGGCACTTTTTTAATCGCATAAATCTTGAAAGCATGCCAATAAATACGGGTTACAGAGGTCATGTTCATTAGCGGGTTTTTTCGCAAGCTGTTGCGAATCGTTGTGGCGGTCATTAGAACGCCAACCATTTTTATACCCGTTTTTAATACCTCACCGCGCTCATCGCTGATATCGATAGCAATACGAACTTGCAAGCAATTATCCGGCTGCTTTTTTACCTTAACCTGCCAACGATATAGCTGGTCGATCGGGTTAAAAGGTGAGACATGAAAATCTTTATTATGACAAAATTCAGTATTCCCGCCATTGAGTGTAAACCCATAATAATGGCGCTTATCCCACGGTGTATTAGAGACTTCAGCCAATAAATGGGATGGTATCTGCTGCTCATCGAAACCTAAGTAAAAATTGACTGGACTAAAATATATGCCCGCATTGCGGCAAATGAGCATCCCAATAATATCGCCTGTTGGCGCACTACCCGCTTGCTCAATAAACGCTTGGTTTAAACGATGATTGAGCGCTTGAATAGGATTTGAACGATCATTATCATGAATTGATAAATTACTTAGGCTATTTGACTCTTGTAAAGGAATAGCTTGTAAATAATCCTCAGGACAAAACTGCTGCAAGGCTTTTTTATTTGCTGAAAATAATGACAATCCTTTGACCAGTCGCCCTTTTGAAAGCAACTTTTTTAAAAGCTTATTTTTGCTACTAATACCTGTACTTACTTCAGGAAGCTCCAGCCCTTTAGCCAATGCGCTGATATTGATGCCCCAATAACGGTATGGGTACGCAAATTTATGCACACTTGGCAGTAACCGACTGTGCCAAGTCGTCCCATTGAACAACTGATGGGGTAACAGCTTATTAGGCGTGCCGGTTTCAATAGACATAGCATTCTCTTCAATAGTGTTCGTTAATCTCACTGCCAAAATCACTGCATTTTATGACGGCCAAATAAGCGACGCTTTCGCTTTGATTCATCACTTTTAACAGTCGGTTGTAAACGTTCAATGTACTCAATCAGCTCCTGATTGGTAAGCGCCGTGACCACCTCACGCTTATTAAGTGTGCGCAATTTGCTATCTGCCTTTACCGGCAGGTCTTTATAACGAAACGGCGTATGTGCGCTCTCGGCATCAGGCAGATGAGTCGGATCAACCTCGTCCTTTATCGCAATATCATGACCGAGCGCCTGACAGACACGTAGACCACTACGTACGCCATCTTCATGAAAACCATTAAACCAATAGGCACCGCAAAAATGTGTGTGCATGTCGTTACCAGAGATACTCGACCATCTGCTTTGCGCCTCAATCATCGCTTTATCAAACACAGGATGGCTATAATCGATGCGCTTAATGACGTGCTTATCATCAACATTTTCACGAACGGTTTCTGGATTCAGCGTAACCAAATAATTGTGCTTTTTGGTCAGGCGTTGCAAAATATTCATGTGATAAGTCAGCACTGGTTTTGCTGATGTTTGCGCTTTTTTAGTATGGTTTTCAGTAGCTGATTGTCCTGATTGTCGCGCAGTTTTATTTGCGAGATTCTCATCAATCAGATAATTCCAGCTGGCCCATGCCAATGGCTTGTTCGGTAGGACACTGACATCGGTATGCAGTACGGCGGTATTTTTGGTAAAGCGAAAATGACTGAGTACCTCATGTTCATCCTTACTGGCGTCTGTTAAAATTTTGAGTGCGGTGTCTGCATGACAAGCAAAGATAACTTCGTCAAATACCAATTTTTCGTTTAAGCTTTCGATATTGCTATCAGTAATACTTTTATTTTTAACCGTCAATAATACTTGCTCACCATCGCGAACCACAGACTGTACGGGACTGTTTACTCTCACCTTACCGCCCGCTTTGATGAAGCGTGGAATCAACTTATTGACGTACTGTTTTGAGCCACCTTTGATCGTAAACCACTGCGGACGATTAACTACATCGAGCAAGCCGTGATTGTCAAAGAACTGTGCAAAAAACACCAGTGGGAAGTCTTGTACTTCATGCAGACTGGTTGACCAAATGGCAGAAACCATTGGCAGAAAATAATTGTCTATAAACAGCTTGCCATAGCTTTTTTCTGTGAGATAGCTGCCCAGTGTTTGCTCAGTAAAAATGCTAACATCTTGCCCGTTAGCACGTGCCATTTCGTAGTCTTGGCGTAGCTGCTTGATATGCTTATTGAACTGTAAAATATCTTTGATAAATTGCCAAAACTTTGGATTAAAGACATTCTTACGCTGCGATAATAAAGTATTGAGCGTATGACCGTTGTATTCAAACTTACGAGCCGTGTTTTTCACAGAAAAGCTCATATCTGTTGCTTGAAACGGCACTTGCAACTCATGTAGCAACCGGAAAAAATTGGGGTAAGTACGTTCGTTAAAAACAATAAACCCTGTATCTATCGCACTGCTTTCTGTCTTGCCACTCTTGGCTTTTTTGCCGTTTTGTAAGGTCACATCAATCGTGTTTACATGCCCACCGATATAATCATTAGCCTCGAACACTGTCACTTCATGTTGCGCCACCAGATAATGAGCGCAAGTCAATCCTGATACACCTGAGCCAATGATAGCAATACGTTTTTTAGCTTGAGCGTCAGTCGTCTGTTTTGAGAGACTGCTAGCTTCATGAGAGACTGTCTCTATATTCTTACGTTTACGACGGTTAAACAGCATTGATGCGTTCCTTTCCATATTTTTAGTAATTTGTTTTTAGCCGTTTTTCAATATAAGCTATTTTTTATTAATTTTTTCACTGACTTGCTGCCACACCAAATCTGGTAACGTACCCAATACTTTTAGCGGTAAAGTGAGCTTTTTGGGAAATTCAATCACATCGTGACCACTCGCGATACCATCACGAATCGCTTTGCTTGCCTCCGCTGTTGTTTGGATAAAGGGCATGGGAAAATCGTTTTGCTTAGTCATTGGTGTCTCGACAAAACCAGGCACGACCAAGCTTACTGACACATCATGCGGTGCAAGGCTAATTTGCAAAGTTTTCATTAGGTAATGGATGGCAGCCTTTGAGCTGCCATAAGCTTCGGCACGAGCAAATGGCACATAAGCAGATGCTGAACCAATGCCAACCAAGCGACCTTTTGAGGCGATTAGCTTTGGCAATATCCCTTCGATAGCATGTGACAACGTACCCATATTTACCGACATCACTTTCATAAACAAGGCGCTATCGAAGTTTGGCATGTCCAAATATTCGCACATGCCAGCGCCACAAATCGCCAAATCAACCTCTTCAATTTTTCCAAAAGCGTCGATAACTTTATCCCGATCCATGAGATCTAAGTCAACTGTTTCTGCGCCTAGTGACTCAAGCTCAGCCAATGCCCTATCGTCTCGACCAACGGCATAGACATGATGACCGTCTAGTAGATAGTCTTTTGCCAATTGATTGCCAATACCAGACGTCGCGCCAGTAATAAGTATATGTAATTTCTTAGTAGAGTCAGTCATCGTAAACGTCCTTTTATGTGTGCTGATAGTACAAAATTCACCATGCATTTAGGTGCTAAATACTTGCTTATCATCTTTAGTCAGCTGATGGCATTAACCTTTTTTTATTAAGGTATCATCCATTTTATTTATTAAATCTAAACAATCATAGCGCACGGCTATCGATTTATTGTTGTGGTTTCGCAATCAATGCGTCTCTTAATTGACTGAACCTGTCTACCCTCGCGCACTGGAAAGATTGCTCTTAGGTCTGTCGTTTTATGTTACTAGCCTTATAAGACAGCCTAATTACGGCATGCTACAATACTAAAAATCAAAAATAGCTTTACATTAAAGGGCTGATTAATCAGCGTATTTATCATGAAAATATCCAACCTGTTAAAAGCGCTCGTCTTTATTAACGGTTATTTATTTTCAAAAATCAACTTCCCTTGCGACAGTTTTTGAAACTGCCTGATATCGTGTCCTAATGACATCTCAAACGTTATACAATTAATGATAGTGCTTCACCAATCCCACTCCACTATAAAAAGGATCTCTCATGAGCGAATTGCAACTCTCTGACCGCGTCAACAACATCAAGCCATCGCCTACGCTAGCGATTACCAATAAAGCCAAAGAGCTAAAAGCAGCTGGTAAAGACATTATCGGTCTGGGTGCGGGTGAACCTGATTTTGATACGCCAGAGCACATCAAAAAAGCAGCCATCGATGCCATTAATGACGGTTTTACCAAATACACCGCTGTCGATGGTACGCCAGAGCTCAAAAAAGCCATCATTGAGAAGTTCAAACGTGATAACAACATCAGCTATGAGCCCAATGAAATCCTGGTATCAGTCGGTGGTAAACAGTCATTTTTTAACCTTGCGCAAGCCTTTATCAATCCAGGTGATGAAGTCATCATTCCAGCACCTTACTGGGTCAGCTATCCTGACATGGTCATCATTGCAGAAGGTGTGCCAGTCATCGTCAAATGCCCTGCTGAGCAAGATTTCAAAATCACCGCTGAGCAATTAGAAGACGCCATCACTGACAAAACTAAAATGCTGGTATTGAACAGCCCCTCTAACCCAACCGGTATGATTTATACGTTGGATGAGCTAAAAGCCATCGCTGAAGTGCTGAAAAAGCACCCACAAGTTTATGTTGTTTCAGATGACATGTATGAGCACATCCGCTGGACGGGCGATAAGTTCTACAATATTCTGAATGCCGCACCTGAGCTAAAAGATCGGGCAATTATTTTAAATGGCGTGTCAAAAGCATATGCGATGACTGGCTGGCGTATTGGTTACGCTGGTGGCCCTGCCAAGCTGATTGGGGCGATGAAAAAAGTACAATCACAGTCAACCTCATGCCCAACATCGATCAGCCAAGTTGCTGCCGAAGCCGCTATCAGTGGCGATCAAAGCGTGCTCACGCCGATGGTAGAAGCCTTTGAAAAGCGTTGTGATCTAGTCGTTGATGGTTTGAACGCGATTAAAGGTATTACCTGCCTGCGTCCTGATGGCGCTTTCTACGTATATCCTGACATCAAACCACTCATCAAAGCCGCTGGTCTGTCGTCATGTACTGAATTTTCAGCATGGTTGTTAGAGAAGGTTGGCGTCGCAGTGGTGCCTGGTGACGCCTTTGGTCTTGGTGGCTATATGCGCATCTCTTACGCGACTGATGAAGCAACGCTAAAAGATGCCTTATCACGTATCGAAAAAGCGGTTGCTGATCTAGACATTGCTGAATGATAAATAAACAGCCACTGTCTTAAAATTACTACGCTTAAGTATGTGCTTAAACATGCGCTTATAAACGAAGACGCCACCTATCATCTATGTGGCGTCTTTTTTATTTATCTCATGATTGGGAGTTTTTTTGGCAAAAAACCTCAAAAAATGCCTTATCCCCTTATTAAAACAATTATCTTTGATAATTATGCAAAAAAGGCTTGACGTATTTTTTATTTTTGCTAGAATACGCCCCACTTAGCAAGAACTCGTTAGAGACTTCTAAGGCTCGTTGTAAGGTTTTAAACACTTGCAGCTTATTCTCCAATAGCTCAGTTGGTAGAGCAACGGACTGTTAATCCGTGTGTCCCTGGTTCGAGCCCAGGTTGGAGAGCCACATTTTAGTTGTAAATTTCTTGAATTATTTTTGATTCAATTATGGCATTTGCCAAAACCCTCATCTCTTTGATGAGGGTTTTTTTATGGCTACTATTTTTATTGGCATGAAGAAACTTATATAAAGCTCAGTAGAAAAATAAGTAGCCAACGATATAACAACCATTACCTTGCTGTCCTAACAGTTTTTATTTCAGCACAACGTATGCAGCTGAAATAAAAACTGTTAAAGAAGTTAGCATTTAAAGTAAGGAAAATAATTAAGGTAGGAAAATTGAGATATGAGCTTGCTCTTTGTTTTCTTGAATCACATTGTCGTATGCTGACAGCTGCTCATTAGAGAAACTATTGGTAAACTGCCACATGGTCGCAAATATCGCGGTCAACAACACTGCCATGACCGTAAGTATGACCCATAGTGGCGTTTCGCTCGTGAGCGTGTGTTTGATTTGGTCGGGTATCGCCCAAAAAGGCGAAAACTCGTTCTTATTACCCCGTAGATGCTCAATTTCATCCCCTAAGCGTGAGATAAGATAACGAATTTTCTCGGGTGCTTCTAAACGATACTTCCCTTGAAAGCCAAGTAGCATCGCATAGTGATAGACCTCCAGAGCAGGCAGACGCCTCTCTCCTTGCTCGCGTAGCCCATCTAAACGCTCAAAGAACTCATTACCAGCAATTTGTGAGCCAAATAAATCCAACTGCAAAGGATTTAGCTCCCAAGCATCTTTGAGAGTTTGAAACTCGGGCTCTTGCGAGGTCATGATGGTCTCATCAATCAACGCACAATACGCATACTTAGCTTCATGGATATCTTCTGAAAGAAATCCTTTTTTGCGCGCATTCATCTCGAACTTGTCTAAAAAATCATATATTTTTTGACGAAACTGTCGCGGCTCAGTGCTGAAATAATGATTACGCAATAAAAATACCAAATAAAAGCCGTCATACATGATATCTACCAGCGACTGACTACTGATACGCTTATCTAGACCAGTTGCTGAGACCTTTGAAGCCACCTCGCCTGAATCTAACAACGAAGGTGCAGAACCCATTGAATTATTCCCTGACATGATTATTCCTAATGCTTATTATTTCAAATACTATTGAGGGCGTGTCCTCAAAATGAGGGCGCGCCCTAGTGCATACTCATCTTGCAACCTCAGCACCTCTATAGACAAAAAGAACTACTGTACGATAGCCATCAGCTCTATTTTTAAATCATCAAAGCCATTTGGCACATAAATACAGATAGATTCAGATTTGAGCATTTCGTCATATAGCTCGCCTACTGGTTCGATGGTGAAATAGCTAAAGCCTGGTCTCACTGGTATCGCACTGGGTACTTGGCTGACATGTGAAATAGAAGAGCCTGGCAGCGCTGACAACACACGTTTCTCTACTGAGTCAGGCGTCGCAATTTTAAATCGGCGTGGTACGATATCGATGAGCTCGTGCATCGGCAATGATGAGCTAACAGACAGATACAGCTGTGAGCCACGTGTGATCTTGTCACTACTTAGCTCGCCTGTATAATAAGATGGCTTATTTTGACGTAATGGAATCGAGATAAAGTTACTGGCAATGACAGTATTGAGTAGCTCACGAATGATTAAAATGATACTGACAAATGAGTCATTGGCATTATCGTGATGATAAGAAGGTAAGTCGCCCACCTTATATAATGAGCTAAAAGTAGCCAATTGGCTGGCGACATTTAATAATGCTTCATAAAGGCGTTCTGGATGTAGTTTGGCATTATTATATAAATGACTGAGCTGAGAGTATGCGGTATTTAGCGTATGCAATAGCCAAAAAGAGGCAATATCCGAGGAGCGAAACTCCAGTAAGTCATTGTTTGACTGACGATGATGGTCATACAGCGACGTAGACTTGGTATTAATCATCGTCATCAAACGATATACGTGACCAATAAGCGCAGGGTTACTCGTAATATGCACACTTGGGACGATATAATCATCATCGACTTGATAGACGCCTTGAGTGGTACGCACGAGCTTGGCTACCAATAAGGACACGGTATCTTGGCTAGGCGCTTGCGCAGAATGACTTAATTGCAAACTTGGCGACAGTTTAATCACGTCAATGACTGCTTCAGCCGCTTGGCTATATAGGTCTTGTGCCTCAATAGCACCCCTTACATAGCGTGCTGGATTGTCACTACGATCCGTCTGTATATTGCTGCCGCCACTATGGACAATCTCTAAACTCAAAAATACGAAAATTTCATCGCCATTGTCTTGGGTATCTAAGGTAATGGCTTTGGGTAAGGTGTCAGTACGAGGCGCATGATATATCGTACCATCGGGCAATACCGCATAAATACTTTGAAAGCTTAGTAAATTGCTTTCCAAAAGTTGCTTATCAATCTGAACATCAGATACGCCATAAGCATAAGGATGCACCAGCATCATACTCAAAGCTCGTTGCGAGTCATGATAAGTGTCTTGAATCTGAAAATGTTGGGGTCGCAAAAACAACCCTTCTCCCCATAATACCCTGTGTTTACTCAAGACAATCTCCTAAGAACAGCTGACTAGTGGCTGCTGATAATATTTAAGTTTGGTGGTAAATGTAGGTGCCAGTGCTGGGTCAACACCTTCAGTAATGCTGACATCGCATCCACCAATATTGATCGCCAGTGGCGTATCAAAATTGAGACTGGCAAGTGGGATAAGAAACTGTGAACGTTTTTTGGTATATCTCAGCCCCACTTTAATAGCGATAAAGCGCGCGTCTTGCGGAATGTTCACGGTCAGACTGCTCTCACGATTTGGGATAATACTGATTTCTTTGGCAGCTAGCGCTTCAATATCCGTAAACTGACTCTCCTCCTCCAAAAATGCGATATAGGCAGTACTTGCTGTGCCTACTTTGGTACGCCCTGCATTGGCATTAGTGGTGGGTTTGATATTTAGAGTAATCTGCTGACGCTTCAGTTTTTCTTGCAATGCTTGCTGCTCAGCACTCATGGTCGCCAGCTGCTGTTGCTGCAGCTCTAGCTGTGCTTTTAGACTTTGCAGATCAGCACTATTTTTGCCATCATCAACGATATGGCTCATGGCATCTATAGTAGGAGGCTCGCCTGCCAATGCCGATACCTTGTCATTTGACTTGCTCAATCTATCAGTGCTGCATCCGGCGATCGCACCACTTAGCAAGCAAGTGGCGGCGATTAATGATACTGGCAATGTCATACATTTATTCATACTTTCAGTTTACCTTAGCTTTTTATTATCATTATTGACTGGTCAAAATCTCAGCCATTTCTGGGCGACCGAGCACGCCTTTTTTGCGCAGCTCGACATGCCCAAGATCCATCATGCGCCAATCACCACCCCACACAAGTCCGGCAGACTTGGCTACTTTACCATATAATTTATAGCCTCGCATTGCCCAAGGATCCTTTTCGCTTATGACAATTTTACCATTTCTAATAAAGGCGCTATCGCCCGCCAAACCAAACTGATGATAGCTCTTGTATGATCCTGCCTTCGTTACATGAGTGCCTTTTTTCAATAGTCTTGCTTGCCTTGCAGGGCTACGATAGCCTTCTAGCAGCACCATGTCATAGCCATATTGGTCACTCATTACTTTATACACAGTCAACAGCCGTTGAACAAAATCCGAGTTCATTTTTTGCCAATTACGGTCAGCATTTTTGATATTGATATGACCGTTGTTTAGATGTGTAGCCAACATGTCACCTGAATAGCCAGTGCTATGATCTTGCGTGTTTAAGTCAGACAAATCAGGCTCAGGGAGCATTAGTGGTCTATCAATCTGAGGTATATTTGTCTGATTATCCGGCCAATAGCCTTCCTCTGTCTTGTCAGCTTGGTAGCTTGCAACCTCGGCTTCTAGTTCAGCAAACAGCTCCTCTGGCGGAGGCGACGGCGGACGCAGACGCTCTCCTATGAGTAGTTGACTGATTTGCAGATTTGTCGTGCTAGCCACGGTATCGTTGGCATGATAAACCTCCAGAGAATGATTGGTAATCAGGGCATAACACAATCCAACCGTTGCCATGACAATCAAAAAAGACAATGCCGATATCACTGGAATACGAGAAACATCTATATCCGAAATAAAACGAATAAACTGCTTGATACGATAATGAAATACCTTCTTTGGTGTCTTTATTGATGGACGCTTGAATTTTAGGCTAGGCAATCGATGAAAAAACACCATTACCTTATCTAATAGTCGCCCACATAGCTGCCGATCAAAAAGCATGACCATCATGAGGATAGAGAGCAATGTAAAGACCGATACAGTCAAGTAAATCATAGGCAAGAGTCAGCGACAGTTGAGACGATAAAAACAAAATAATAATAAACAGGCGTTGATAATTACGATTTCGTCAGTATTATATAGACAAATCATCTCCTTTTAAAATAAAGCTAACTTAATTACACTAATTTTTATTTATTCCTATCCATTAGCTTATCTACAGACAACTTAAAAATACTATTTCATTATAAAAATTTACTTAATAATGCCTAAAACCCTCACTAGTTATCGATTTTATAGTTTAACAATATTTTCAAAGCGATTCCTATCATTACAACCGAATTATAAAAAAGACAAATAAAGTTAACTAGTATAGTAAAAACAAGATTATAAACATCATAAAATTTGGATCGCAAAGCTTGTCTACATGGTGATAATTATAATAAAAACCCAACAAATAGGGAGTTTAAATAAGTGGGCGCAAAAAAAATACTGTCATACGGCCGATCTGTTTTAGTCATGATTTTGGTGTTGTATCTCATTTTGGTCTGGATGTACTTTAAAGACAATGCGCGACAGCTGACCTCATCTGGCTTATTACTATGGTTTGTTTCCATCCCTTTATTGTCTCTTGGATCTATCATGGCGCTCTTATGGTGGCAAAAAAAACTGGATAAACAAACAACCGATTCACCAGAGATACTTGATGGAACAACAGATAAAACAGACGCTATTAAGCCGCCCAATACTTATCAGTTATTTATCTATAGCCGTGTCTGCCTACCAGAAGGAGACTGTTGGTCTGAGGTGGTGGACAATGATGCAGACCTAACCGTATTGAGCGAGGATTTGACAGATATTGATGGTATGCCAATGTTGGTCAAACCGATTGCAAGACTCCCTGATGCAGCTGCCCTACCATATCCTAGTCTGTCTGATGCCTATTCAGCAGATTCAGAGTTTGACGACAGCTATTCAGACCATTATTTAGATTCGAACAGTGATTTAGACAGTAGTTTAGACAGCCATCTCGATGATGAGAGATTTACTGAACGTAAAGCTGCGTTAAATGATACTACCTTGCGTTTACAGGCATTAATTTATGAGCAGCTAGTCTTGAGCGAGGAGATGCTGTCTAGCCTTGCCGAACACTTTTACCAACATCACCAACAAGATACGACTCAGTCCAACGCAGCCATTCATATTCATCCCGAATGGCAGCAACATTATTTGGTGAGTGCCAACGAAATAAGTAGTGAAAATAACAGCAGTAAAAATAACGATGATGACAAAATGACAGCAGCCTCTGCTGGTCATTTAACCAATCTTCCTATTTATTTATGCTTACCTTCCAGCGCCGATTCAGCATTTTTAATCGCGACCATAAAAGAACAGTTAGCCACTTACGGTATTCCTGATACACGGCTTGCTATTACGACCATCATAACTGACAGCACTGACGTCGCAAACACCGTAGCAGATAATAGCGCTAATAATACCACCATTGCCACACCTACAGAATTTATCAATAGACATCTGCTGCCTTTATCTAAATCAACTGCGCCGGATCTGTGCTTAATTCTCATTGCAGATTCACAGATAAGTGAAGAATGGTTAGACACTCATTTGTATTCTGAGAAAATGACCAATGTCATTCCAACTGAGGCGGGTGCGCTGTTGCTATTCTCGAATCAAGCGGCTCAAGAGCTACTCAATATTGACGCTAGTACCCGTATTTTATTAACGGAGATAGCTACAGCTCATCGCACTGAGCTTTTGAGTGATAAACGTCACTATTTTAATCATTTAACGACTATCAAAAACCTATTAATAGACAATATGCTTTCACTGTCGCCGACCGATACGACCATGCTAAAAACCACTGATAAACAGACAATAAAGCCCGCAAAAAAATCGTCTGACATCAATAGCAAAGAAAAATACAAGACTAATGTTGCTATAGCAGACATGACCATTACCGCCATGTCTGACATTAATCCATTAAAGCAGCCCTATGACTTATCAACGTATATGAGCTTTCTTGAAGCATTTATAGCACAAGGCGCTCTAGTAAACGAACATCATTTAGGGCATTATATGCCATTGAATAATTGGTTGAAGCCATTCATCAGCCTATCACTCTTCATTGACTTAGCCAAAGAAGACCAACAAGAGTCAGACAGATCGTTTTTAATTACTCAACATAAGCACTGCAATATGCTTTGGTTGCTAGACTCTTCTCCAACATCTTAGTCGTAGTTTTAATGGTGTTTTGTCGTAGTAAATACTCGTTTTATTATCTTAAGTTCACACTAGGTAGCACGCATGTTTTCAAGGTTTTTTCATCTTATCTATAACCCAAGAGTATTATTGGCGCTGGGGCTCATTGTCGCTCTAGTCTTACTTTATGATTATGTGACTATTAAAACCTTTGTCATAATCATTGGCGTCATAATCACATGTACGGTGCTGGGGGCGCTTGGCTATTACCTGTGGAAAAAACGTAAGCTTGCCTCAGATGAGCTGGCAAACTTAGTGGAGGATAATGGCAACGAGAGCCAAGGTGACGATAGCCCTCATGTGGCCAAAGATGAAAACGCTCAAGAAGTGCAAGCGCTACGTCAGCAAATGCAAGATGCCATTAAAACCATTCGCAAATCAAAGATAGGCGATCAAACAGGCAAAGCGGCGTTATATGAGCTGCCGTGGTATATGGTCATTGGTAATCCCGCGGCAGGCAAAAGCTCTGCGGTGCTACACTCTGGCTTAAAATTCCCCTTTATGGAGCAAGGTAACAAGCTATCCGTTAAAGGCGTCGGCGGTACACGTAACTGCGATTGGTTTTTTTCGACTGAAGGTATCTTGCTCGACACCGCAGGACGTTACTCCGTTTATGAAGAAGATCGCTCAGAATGGTTGTCGTTTTTAAGCCTACTCAAAAAGAATCGACCTAAAGCACCGATCAATGGCATCATCATCGCGGTCAGTATCGCCGAACTCACCAAAAACGATCCAAACTATGCGTTGGATTTGGCCAAGAATCTGCGCAGCCGTGTGCAAGACTTAACGGAACAGTTAGAAGTTTATGCGCCTGTCTATGTGATCTTTACTAAAATGGATTTGATTTCAGGCTTCCGTGACTTCTTTAATGACTATGAGCAAGAAGAGCGCAGCCAAGTATGGGGCGCGACCATCCCCTATCCTGAAGACCCAGAAAATATCAATATCACGGACGTATTCGAAGAGCATTTTGGTGTCTTGGTCAATGGTCTAAAAGACTTGAGCACCACTAAGCTATCCTTACGTCATCAGCGCACGGTATCTCCCAGTCTAATGACTTTCCCAATGGAATTTCAGTCATTACGTCCCATGATACGGACGCTGATGCATGCTTTGTTTGAGGACAACCCTTTCCAATTTAAGCCCATATTGCGTGGCTTTTACTTTACCAGCGCCTTGCAGGACGGACAAGTTAGCAGCCAAATGACGTTGCAAATGGTACAAAATTACGATTTGCACCCACCTGCGATACCGCTCAATGCACAGCAAGAAGCCGCAGACAAGCCCTATTTTTTACAAGATCTATTTTCTAAAGTCATTTTAAAAGACAAGCATTTGGTCAAGCAGCATAAAAACCGACACAAGCGCAGTCATCGTGCGCTTGCGACGCTAGCTGCTGTCGTGACTTTGTGTGCGGCTGTCGGTCTGTGGACATGGTCTTATGCCAATAATAAACAGCTCACTGAGCGTGTCGTGGCTGACTTACAGCAAGTCGCAGCGCTACAAAAGAATTCTAATGGTGATCTACAATCGCAGCTTGAATCGCTCAATATTCTACAAAGTCGAATCGAGCAGCTTGAAGGCTATGAAGACGACAAGCCGCTGTCTTTGAGTTTTGGCCTCTATCAAGGCGATAAGCTTAAGCAAAAATTGCTAGCAGAATATTACTACGGCATCAGCATCATCGTCTTAGCGCCAACCAAACAAAATATCGAAACGTTTTTGACCGAAGTAAATACCAATGCCGATCAATTAGAAGTCCGTACAGAAGACTCAAGCACTGATGACACCTCTGATGCTGCCGTTAATGATGCTTATATCCAGTCGGACCCCACAGACGTTGAAGATGCTTATAACGCGCTCAAAGCTTATCTCATGCTTGGCAATCATGACAATTTAGAGGCCAGTCATCTGAGTGATCAGATGACCCGTTTTTGGCGCAACTGGCTCGAAGCCAATCGCGCTGACATGCCGCGTGACAAGATGATTCGCCAAGCTGAGCGTATCTTGAGTTTTACCTTGGCTCATGTCGACGACCCCGCCTTTCCATTGATCCAAAATGACTTAGGGCTGATAGACAAAACCCGTAGCAATTTATCCAAAGTTAGCAAAGGTCAACCTGCTCGTGAGCGTGTTTACTCTGAGATTAAAATGCGTGCATCTGCCCGCTTCCCATCGGTCACGGTTGCGCAGATTACGCAAAACAATGCTAATGAAGCACTGCTTGGTAGTTATGTCATTTCAGGCACTTTTACTAAAGAGGCATGGGATGCTTTCGTCAGTGATGAGATTGATAAAGCTGCTACTACGAGAGTGGTCGCCGATGATTGGGTGTTGGCCACCAGCAGCCAAGATGACCTTACCTTGACGGGCAGTCCTGAACAGATACGACAATATCTGGTCAATCGCTATAAGCAAGAATATATCAGTGAATGGAAACGTTTTTTATCTCAAGTATATGTTCGGGATAGCACAGGCTTCGATGATCATGCGGTCTTATTAAACCAGCTGTCTAGTGCCACAGAGTCACCGTTAAAAACCCTGTTTGAGACAGTAGATCGCCAAACTCAATGGGACAATAAAGCGTCCAATCAAGCAGCTGGCAATGGTGGCGAATCTCGTCGCTCATTTGTCAATTGGTTTAAGCAAACTATCCTGCGTCAAAGCCCTGCTGAGCTGCGGCAAGCAGAAGCTGCGATGAATAATGGTGGTAGCTCTAGTAACGCTGCGCCTGTAGCACAAGCAAGCTCAGGTGTGATTGCGCAAGAATTCTCCTCTATACATGCGCTAGTAACGCCAAGAGAAGAAAATCAGGATCTGTCATTATTAGACAGCTATTTAGTCAGTTTAGGCGATATCAGAACCCGCTTTAACAATATCACTCGTAGTGACGACATCGGCCCTGATGCTTTGTTGTTTGCCTCACAAACCCTTAGCCCCGAAGGCTCAGAGTTAACCAAATCTCTACAAATATTAGATGAGCAGATCCTAAGTCAAGCCAACTCTGAAATAAAACAGCTGGTTCGTCCGTTGTTGAGTGAGCCACTAACTCGTTCATTTAACATGCTGCTGACGCCCACTAAGGCTGAGATTAATAAAGTTTGGAAAGCGCAGGTCTATAAGCCTTTTCTCGATAATTTAGGCAGTAAGTATCCCTTTACCGCCAATGCAAACTTAGAAGCGACGCCTGCAGAGATCGGTCAATTCTTCGGCGAAGATGGCTATGTGGCGCGATTCGTCAATGAAACGTTATCGCCCTTTATCATTCGCCGCGGCGATCAAATTTCCAGTAAAATCTGGAATGGTGCAGGTCTAGGTCTTAACCCGCAGTTTGTCGCTGATTTTGGGCGTTACTTTACCAATTATACGGGTAGTAATAGCCCAGGTGCTGTTGGTGCGAATAATACTGGTAGCGCTGCCAATCAAACCACTTTTCAAATCATGCCATTACCCGTCAGCGGTTTGACTGAATATACCATTGTGGTCGATGGTCAGCAGTTGCGTTATCGCATGGGAACCCAAGCGTGGACAACGTTTGTATGGCCGAACCCAAGTAGCCAACCTGGTGCCAGTATTCGAGCCAAAGACTATGATGGCAGAGACTTTACTGTCTTTGAAGAAGCAGGTAGCTTTGGGGTAGAAAAGCTGATTAATAGTGCACGCCGTACTGAACTGGGCAATGATATCTTTGAGATGGCATGGTCTGGTGACGGTATCACTATCTCTGTACGCTTTAGAATCATCAGCGGCAGTGGTAGTAGTACCACTACCGGTCAAGGTCGCTCTACCAATCCCTTTACCGGCATGAAACTACCAGAGGAGATTATTGCCCTTGGTGTCACACGTACAGCAAGGCCAATTTCTAATGATAATGCTGTTGATGGCGATACTCCTAACACAGATTCTGGCACCAATCAGCCAGTACCGACTGGCGAGCAAAATACAAGCAATGTCACGCCGCCAGCCCGCGTATCTACTGTAGCCCCTAATACCAATAGTGAAAACAGTCCACCAGTACAACCGCCTACTGATACCACGACGGCTACTGATGATCGTTCAGCCGTGACTGAACAGCAGGAGCAAACGCCATGACTCCAGACTCCTTGCCTTTAGTATATTTTGGAAAATTGCCTGCTCGCGGGGACTTTGTACGGGCACGCGCTCATATCTCTGAGACCAATGCCATTGATGAATGGGTCAGCGAAGCGCTAGCCGTGTCGGAAAGTGTATTTAGCGGAATTCCGATAGACAATGTCAGTAATCATAACTTTGCCTTTTTAAATTTCAGTCATATCGATACTAGAGCTAATGAGATTATCACCGGTGTTTTGATCCCTAGTCACGATAGTAGCTATAGAAATTACCCATTGATAGGTTTTGGCGTGCTTCATCTCGATAAACCGAAAAACTGGATGAACTATCTGCCCGTCAAGTCATCAGCGCTTTGGAATGACACTTATGAGGTTTTGAGTATGGCCAAATCCAAAACTGACAATAGCGATCTTATGGAGCACCTCAACCATAGCCAACTCAGCATCGATAACAATGCCAGTACTTACTACTATGATTTTATCAATACCACTACGTTGCATGATATAGCGATCTTAATGAACATTGATAAAGCGCAGCTGATACAGCAAATCATTGCCACTGGCCTGTTATTTTTACCTACTTTTACTAAGGGTTTCCATGGCTTAAATAAAGCCATCTGCTGGTCACTTACCTCTGATAGAGAAAACTCGATACACATGGCCACTTTTTGGCACGATCTCATCAATGGTTTTTATCAGCCACACCAGCTCTACTTGAATACCTACTTATATCGTGTCGCTAATTGCTATCGCCTGCTCATGAGTTTTACTAAACCCGATGGACGTATACTCAAGCAAATATCAGAAAGTGAAAAAACTTATCCTGAAGGTTGGGTGGTCATCGCTCATAGCGACTGGACTCAAGGCTATATCGATGAAGACATTGGATTGACACGGTTTAATAAAGTATTGTTACAAGACAATTTATATCTGTATGATACTAGGCAATTGTTTAAAAAAACTTTTTTAGCACAATAAATAATGGCTCACGATAACTGCTGATTCGTAACAGCTGATAGTAGCCGCCATGCATCATACCCCTGCAATTAGTCACTGCTCAATAATAGACAGATTAAAAAGGTACTTGAATGAAAGTCCTCTCTAGAATAACAAAATCCAAGCGAACAAATCACACGAAAAACCTGCTATTAGCCGCCGCTATCACCCTGCCTATGAGCGCCGTTGTATTTGCAGAACATAACGACACTCATGTGACAAATAATTCACAAAATGTGCCAGTGGTCATCAAGGGTGTGGTCGCTACCAGCTCAGACAAACAGCAACTGCTCGACAAGCTAAAAGCACAGTATCCTGATAAACCTGTCAGAGATGAAATCGAAGTACGTTCGAACATCAGTATACCAACCAACTGGCAACAGATAGCCACGACTATCATTGATAGCGACATTTCTAACATTCGTCAAGGGCGTATCGACATTCATGGAACGACCATTAGCTTACATGGCAAGGTAAGCAGCCTTGAACAAAAGCAAGCCATTCAAAACCGTATTCACTCGCGCCTAACTGATCTCTATCAATTAGAAAATCAGCTGGTCGTGGTAGAAGGTGAACAACGCCTCATAGACGAGACTTTGGGCAACCGTATCGTCGAGTTCGAGTCTGGTAGCACCAATCTAACGCCTATGGGTCTTGGTATCTTAGACGATATGGCAGGGGTGTTACAGCGGGTCGGTGATAAGCCTGTTCTTATCACCGGTCATACCGATAATGTCGGCAATTCTACTGCCAATCTTGCCCTATCAAATAAGCGTGCAGAAGCCGTCAAACAATACTTGATCGGTCGAAATATCAATGCGACTCGTCTCAGTACTACTGGTAAAGGAGACTCAGACCCTATCGCTAGTAACGACAACGAAGAAGGTCGCACTCGCAACCGCCGTATCGAATTTACCCTCAATGAATAACATCGCTATGTAGAACGTATGACGATAATGGTCACTAAGCAATGACGGTTAAGTGCTGATAGCTGGTTTGATAATGCTGAAAAACATACTGTCATTGCTACTAGAGATATCGATGCTACAAAAAACACCAATGCTAAAAGAGAGCCACTGCTAAAAAAATAGGGACATAACTATGCTACGCTTGACCAATACCGTGCTGCCTATGCACCCTGATCGGCTTTATGCCAGTGAAGGCAGCACTCAAGCGCCCTATCCGAGCGCTCGCCAAGACATCAATGCTCATCGTGCGTGGCAAGATAAGCTCATGCATAGCGCTGATGAAGCCGATATCATTGCTCAACTAAACCCCAATGGTAATTGCCAATACCAGCAGCACGGTATCGACACTTATGTGCTACACGTTTATATCCATGAGCGGCATCACCCTCCTTTTACGCCATTAACCAATCTCATCGGTAGCCCTCTGACCTTGAGCTTTGATATTCCAAGTGGCCTAAGCTTTCGTCATCTTTATATAACGGCTGTGCATCAGCTAGATCATGATGGCAGCTACGGCTATTATCGCCTGCTCGCCCAGCCCATCACTTATCGTCTGCATCAGCATATACGCGGTCTTATTAATACTCATTTGTCTGTACAAACTATGGTAGCAGAGCGCACGGCTACGCTGGATATAGAAATCATCGATGACAGCGACAATGGTGAAGATGCTAACTGGTCACCAGCACGCATGACCCAGTGGCAAATAAGCGACTGGACAAATATTTGCGAGCGGCTTGCGCGTCAAGGACTCACAGCCTATCTGCGCCATGAGCAAACGAATGAGCACAGTCCACCAAAGCTCGTTATTACATCGCATAGTCCAAGTGATAGCGATGGAATCAGCCTAAATATTGGCGCGCTGCGTTACCAGCAAGTGTTACATGACCGTGTGCAGGCACCAGTATTGGCATTGAGTGAGCAGGTCATCACCCAACCAAACTCAGTAACGATGCAGCGTTTTAATAGCAGCAGTGTTGCACACCCAACGCAGTCCGCCGACGTTGCGATGAGCCGTAATCCTGATGACGTAAGCCATTCAAATAACCACACTCTCACATTAGACACGCCAGCTGCTTTTGCGCCAGTAACAGATACTGAAACCATAGACGAAGCAACCATCGTGGCAAACAGTCATCAAAATCGATATAGCATCTATCATGCCCTAGCCCATGCTACGGATTTGAGTGTTGCTGATACTTTTATGCTTATCGATCACAGTACGCTCAATCAGCACTACCGTGCTACCCATATCGTGCATCTGGCTCGCAATAGTCTAGCGCATGTCACAGGGCTGACCCAAAGCTCACGCCACCAACAGCGTCATGCGTCGACATTAGCATCTGGCATTCATTTAACTCAGCTGCGCCTCATTACCTCTGATACCCCATGGGTCGGTCATCTATATAGCAGACATGCCCTACCGCCGATGACGGGGATCACTGAAATGCAAAATGAGATGGATAGCCGTAACCATATGACGCCCACGCACAGCTATTTACTGGATAGCCCTGCCCAGCCTATCAGTCGCCTTGAGGCTCAGGCTGGCGCGAACTACGGCACACACTTCACCCATAGAGCGGATGACCAAACCCTCATGCAATCTATCGGCGATAGCGAGCATCTAATTAACACTGGCAGTTTATTGTCATCGACTCGCCCTAGCCTATTTGCCACGGATAACGCACAAGCCATTGAAAGCGGCTATCGACATAAAGGGGACGCTACCCTAGCAGAATGGGTCACTGATCACCGTATAGAACAAGCCTACTCGCAACTTAACGTCGTTGATGGACAAATCGCTGCTAGCCTAAAGATGGGGATCATCAATCCAGCAAAAGACACCGCCAAGCGTCAAGGCATCAATGCGGCTACTAACGCTCAAATCAACATAAAATCAGGCGAAGCCCTCGTCTTCTCCACTCAAGCACAAACCCACGCACAATCTGGACAGCACAACTACCAGCACCATACTCCCACTCTCACCCAAACTGGTCTTGGTGGTCAGCACTTAGCGGAACGCTTAACGCAATTGGCGACAGGGCTTGGACGTCATGTCAATGACCATAAAGCGATTAAGACGCAACTTGAAACTATCGCAGAGGAACAGCAAACCAAAACCCATCAAACAATGCCATTCGCGTTAATCGATAGCGCAGCAGACAGCAGCTATGTCAGTGACGATACACTGATTCACAGAAGCATGGGTGAGATGGCCTCCACCACGCAGCAAGATATGGTGATCAGTAGTGGAGAGAGTCATAACCAGGTCAGTAGCGAGTCTCTAAATATCATAGCCGATGGTCAATTTAGCATGACCAATGCCAAAGAGAATATCACCCTCTCCGCCCATATGGGTAAGCTTGAAGCCACGGCTAAGCAAGATGTAAATATGTCATCCTCAACTAAAGAAGTTGAGATAGTGGCAACGAATAAGATTACGCTGACGGCGGGCGGTGCGAGTATCACGCTAGATGGCGGTGATATTACGATTATGGCGATGCAGTTTACGGAGAAAGCTGGTAAGCACAGTCGTGATGGCGGCGGGATGGATGGGCTGAGTTTGGCGGGGTTACCGAGTTTAGTGGCTGGCGCAATGTATAAAGCACAATTTAAGTTCGCTGACGATGATGATGTTGCTTATGCCAATACGCCGTATATTGCTATCAATGAGAATACGAAAGAGACGTTTGAGGGTGTTACAGATACTGAAGGAAACACTGAAACGTTCTTTAGCTCTGATCCTGATGAAATTAAGGTTCATTTGAAATTAGATAACTATACTGCTCAGTTTAGGTTTGCTGACGATGATGATATTCCCTATAGTTTCGTTGATTATATTGCGCAGGCTGAAATAACGGGGGAAGTGTTTGAAGGTACTACTGATATTGATGGTTATACCGAGGTTATGAATACATCTATTGAACAAGAAATCAAAGTCCACTTGAAAATATAATTTTAATAAGGGAGCCGTTATGCCTGATCCAGATTATGATCCATTTGCAGTTTTGAGACGACCTGAAAGAACCTCTAGTACTACGACCACTCGAAACTCGGCAACTTCGAATACCCAAATTTCGCGTGTTAAAAGAAAATTGACATTGACTCTGGACGGAACTCCTAATGGTAATCATGCTTATACTTGGGACTATCCAGATGGAAGTTTTGAAAATCATTATAAAACTCCGCTTTATACTCTAAGAATATCTAATGGTAAACATACTAGAGCGTTTCAAGTAATAAGGTTCGGTCCAAGATATGTAAGAAGTGAGGGTTACTCAGTTGCTGGACTAGCAGATCACCAAACACATTCTTTGACATGGTATCCAGAATATATGCTTCACAGTACAGACTCAGCAGAAAATGGTGCATGGATAGTATATGGAAACTTCCTTATTCATGATGGGCCTAATACAAATGATCCAAATAGAGCTGATAGCATGATAGGCACTGCGGGTTGTTTGGAAGTCTTTGGGCATGATGGATTCTCTAGCTTTAATAAAGCCCTACGCGAATTAGGTGGTGTCACATCAAACAAAGATGTTGATGCAAAAATAATATACCTGAAGGCAGTGCGTCCCATAATCAGAGGAAGGACATTAGTCCTTCCTTAGTATGCTTAGTTACAAAAATAATGGTGTATTACAAAATCAAGAGGTTCCATATGAAAAAGTTTATTCTGTTTCTATTTTTTGTACCTTTAGGATGCTCAATAGAAAGCAGTGCTATTGAAGACGTGCCTGATATCGCAAAAAGCGAAACCACTTTTATTGAGTCGAGTATTGAAAATAATTGTACTGGTGAACCTTTATTATCAATGTATGAAGAATTTGTCAAATTAGGTATTAAAGAAACAAATTTACTAACTAGTAAAGCTAATATAACTTTTACTAAAAGCAGTACACCTAAATCAAGGATAGAGAAAAACCTAACTTCAGAGTTTGGATCTGATTTCTTAAAAGATGCCTGCGCAATAGATGGAACAGTTATTAGTATCAAAGATTTAAGAGAGGGTTATCTTGGTGCTTATCAAGTTACCTACAACTCAGAGGAAAGCGCACTTTTAGCTACTGATATTATAAGGAATACAAACTCAACACAACTCAAGGTTTTTAAAGTTGCCACTGTCTTCAATTGGAGATTAATCAAGAACACTATTCTCATCAACTACAACAGCCCAGCTACGACTGTATACTACGAACACAATGTGAATGAGTTATCTAAATAGTTGGTTATGGTGATTTTGTAGTGGTCAACTAATTTTAGACACCTACTAAAAGGTTTTTATTAAAGTGAACCGCCCCGAGTATATCGGAGAGTGATTTACTTGAGTTAGGCAGCGATGCCTGACAGGATAAAATTATCATAATACCGCTTTTCAAATTCAAAAGGTGGCATATAACCAATCGTGCTATGCAATCGTGTTTTATTGAACCAGTCCACCCATTCAAGGGTTGACAGTTTAACATCATTTACACCGTTCCAGTTCTCTTTTAAATACTAGATTACTTCAGTCTTATATAGGCTATTGACCTTTTCAGCTAGTGCATTGTCGTATGAGTCACCTGTGGTGCCGACCGAAGCAATCACACCGCAGTCAGCCATCTTCTCAGTGTAGCGAATGGATAAATACTGAACGCCTCGATCACTGTGATGAATGACATCTTTGGGATTTTTTCTGTCTGCTATTGCTTGGTTTAATGCCGCCATCCCCATATCGGTGTTCATGCGATTAGAGACTTTCCAGCCCACAATAGCGCGAGCAAACACATCAATAATAAAAGCAGTATACACCCAACCATTCATTGTCTTGATATAAGTGAAGTCCGCCACCCAGAGCTGGTTAGGACGATAGGCATTAAACTGGAGAGAAGACAGGGTTTGCTTTTGAGATCACCCCTACTCTCGGGTGGGTAAGGCTAAAACAAGGTGACGCAAAAGATATAGCCACTGGGCTTGAGGATAGAAAGTTAGAATTATTTTTTGCTTTCCAACAAATTAAATATATTGAGATGGAAGACAACAACGACAAACCCCTATTCGACCGCTGCGTTAAAAAGTTTGGCGCACTTGACTATGATGAGATGTTTGGCTTTGTTCCTGCCCTTGCGATTAGTGACAATGCCTCTATCAAAAATATAGATAAGATGAATATCTTTGTACATCTCAATCTTTTACCCGACTTGATTGAAATTCAGTACATAGACTTTAAGAAGTTGGGACAAATGGCATTTGGTGTTGAAGATACTTCAACTTTGCCTGATTTAGATAATTTGAAATGATTCATAATGACATAAGCCACCTTCGGGTGGTTTAAACACAGTTATATTATCCTAGCAAGCCTTGCTCATATCAATGGCGTACCTAAGAGACTCAACCTTCTAAGGCTTATGGTCGACAAAGGTGGCGACGCGAATATTGATACAGGCAATGGCGGAATTTTAGAGAAGGTTAAGAAATGTAAAGCAGAAGAGGCAGCACCTTAAAAAATCTAAGACACTGCTTTTCATCTAAAATACATCCTTTCTTAAGCACTCATCATTTAACTATTGTGCTTGGCTATCCAGTTTTGCATTTGCTCAATTTCAGGCTGCTGCGCGTCAATTATTTGTTGTGCCAATTGACGCATTTCTTCATTTTTGCCATACTTTAGCTGTATTTTTGCCATATCTACTGCGCCAATATGATGCGGCAACATACCGCGAGCAAATGCCATATCTGGGTTAGGGTCAGCGATACCTGCCATCATTTCACTATGCATCGTATCCATACCTTTAGCATAAGCTGTCTGCATGGCTTCAGTATCAGACGTTGGCTCAGCAGCATCAGGATAGTTGGCAAGCCAGTTCTGCATTTGCTCGATTTCAGCTTTCTGAGCGTCAATAATCTCTTGTGCCAACTGACGCATTTCTGCATCCGTACCATACTTTAGCTGAATCTCTGCCATATCAACAGCACCTATATGATGACCAAGCATTCCTTGGGCAAAGGCAGCATCGGGATCATTGTATGCCATGCCTGCCATCATCTCATCATGCATCTTAGTCATAGAGTCATTATACTCTCCATGCATGCCCGTCATCGCATCACCTGACATATCATGACCTGCATGCGCATCCATCGCGCTAGTGTCTGTTGTAGCATTATTAACGGGAGCCGCCTCGTCTTTGACAGTAGCCTCTGTTACATCATTCGTCGGCTGACAAGCGCCAAGCATCATCATGGCACTGACACTAACTGCAAGCATGGCAAGACGTGAGTTTCTTATCATTTTCATGGTAGGTCCTTAATTACGATCATTTGGTAGTTATGGTTCATATAAAAACTGGCAAATCAGCTAAGATCCACCAGTTGGAAAAATCATTTAATTTATGTACTAAGAGCAGTGTGTTTTAAGGTTATTTACTCTAATGCTTCGATCAGTGCCTGCATCTCTTTAATTTCACGTTTTTGTGCTTCGATGATGTCATCAGCAAGTTTCTGTACTCTAGGGTCTTCTATATCGACTCTTGAGCTGGTTAAGATCGCAATTGAATGATGCGGTATCATAGCCTGCATCCAATCCACTTGATCGACGGTTGCTTGAGATCTGACGCCCCAGATACCCACGGCAAACATCAACACACTAAGACCATAAATCATTAAGTTGACCTTAGTTTTCTTGTACATATTGCTCATAAAGGCGAGCATAATCACTGCCATGCCTGCGCCCATATATAGCGCCATATAGGCTCTGGTCTCACTAAAATAAATATGATCCCACTCATAAGTATTGAAGTACATCATGATATACATCACCACGGTAGACGTCAGAATCATGAGGGTGAACTTTACATAAGGGTTCATCTGTTTTTGCTCTGCATGATTCATCAGTCAGTCTCCATCAATGCTGCAATCAGTACTACAATGAGTAGCTGAAATTTAAAAAATCTATCTAAAGTATTGGTTTATAGCTGCTGCTCTGCGGACTCAATCTCAGCGTATACTTGGTTTGTGCCATCTTTATTAATTTGCATAATTTGGTATGGCATAAACTTATCTTGATATTCCATACCAGGACTACCGACGGGCATACCCGGTACCGCCAAACCAATGGCTTGCTTTGGTGGATTTTGCAAAAACTCAGCCACATACTTGGCAGGAACATGACCTTCGATGACATAACCATCACTGGTAACGGCGGTATGGCAAGAACGCATCTCAGCAGGCACACCGTAACGCTCTTTAAATAATGACAAGTCTGCAACATCATGGGCAGTTGTCGTTAACCCATTATCTTCTGCGTGCCCTATCCATTCTTTACAACAGCCACAATTGGCATCTTTATAGACAGTGGCTGACACGTTCTTGAGCAGGTCTGGGTTGTTGGATGGTGTCACTGTTTGCTTACTCTGTATAGCGTTTGCCTCACCACTGCTGGCGTTAGCGGCATTGGCAGTAGAGGTGCTAGCATTAGAAGCATTGCTGTCAGATTGCCCACATGCTGATAATATGGCAGCGGTTAATAAGACCGCTGACCCTCGAACAAACTTAACGGTAAAAGGAATCATAGAGGCTTCTCATAGTGTTGAATATTTCATGGTGTTGAATATTAAAATTAGGATGTATTAAAGCCAAACTAGCATAGCCACTCTGACAGTCAGATGACGCCAAGATGACAATTTTGTCATCTTCTAGACTGAGCATAGGTTTATTACCAGTATTCCTCTATGATTGATAACAATAGAGACATTTTATATTGATCTTATCCTAAATAATTGGCGCGAGTATGCTATGAAAGTATTGTTAGTCGAAGATGAGTTATCGCTTGGCGACTACATTAAAAAAGGTTTAAGCGAGGCAGGTTTTATCGTTGAGCATAAAACCACAGGTTTAGATGGGTATCATGCATTGATGACTGAGGACTTCACTGTCGTGGTGATGGATGTGATGCTGCCTGATGTCAGTGGTTTTGAGCTGGTCAGTAACTATCGCGCTGCTGGTAACACCACCCCTGTATTATTTTTGACCGCAAAAGATGACCTTAGTGACCGTATAAAAGGCTTTGAGATTGGCGGTGACGATTATCTTACCAAGCCTTTTGCCTTCGCTGAGCTGTTGGTCAGAATCAAAAGCTTACTACGCCGTGCCAATCAAGCAGATTACACCAGCACAGTGCTTCAAATGGCTGATTTAAAACTGGATATCGCCAAACGTAGCGTGCATCGAGATAAGGGTTCTATCAAATTGACGGCCAAAGAATTTGCGCTATTGCAGTTTTTACTTGAGCATCAAGGCGAAGTATTGCCCCGTTCTGTCATCGCTTCACAAGTATGGGATATGAATTTTGATAGCGATACCAATGTGATTGATGTGGCGATAAGACGCTTACGAAGTAAAATCGACGATGGCTTTGAAAATAAGCTCATTCATACTGTACGCGGTATGGGCTATAAACTAGAAGCGGACAATAGCGCCGTTACAGGCAATAATGAAACTAGCATTGATATGAGTAATGAGGCTAATACAGTTTCTAAACTCAACCACGTTGAAGTGAAATAGCATGGCATATAAATCGGAGCATCGACGCTTGTCATTACTGTGGCGCACTACCCTAGTATTAACGGTATGTGTGCTGATATCTCAAGCTTTTTTGTACATATGGATACAGCGTTCGGTTAATGATCATTTTGAACAAATGGACTCAGAGATCCTGACTCACGCTGCGTTTAATTTACGACAGTACATGACAGAGGTGACATCGGATGATCAGCGCTCTGACAACCTTTCCGACCCTGCTCATCTCGCCAATACAGCATCATCTGTGGTAGATATCTTTCGACCAGATTATGAAGTCAAAACCATTATCACTGACCATAATGGACAAGTCATTAATAGTCAGCCAAAGGATTTTATTGATAAACTCAATGACTCCCAATTGGTCGAAAAACTATGGCAGCAGCACCGCGATCAACCCTTTGACTTGCAGCTTAATCATCGTCATTATCGCGCGCTGGTCATTGAGCACTCTAATCGCTTGGCATTAATCGCGCTACCGATTGATGTGCATCATCAATACCTTGCCCAGTTTAATCACCATCTTATTCTGATACTTATTGCGATTACTTTTATCTTGGTATCAGTGGCGGCTTTTAGCGTCTATTTAGGATTCGCCCCCTTAGCGACCATCAGTCAAAAAATGGCACGTATCAACGCCGAGCAGTTAGACGATAGAATCATCGTCTCTGAAATGCCAAGCGAGCTGCGACCCTTGGCTGACGCTTATAATGCCATGATGGATAAACTCGAACACAACTTTGCTTCATTATCACAGTTTTCAGATGACATTGCTCACGAACTGCGCACACCACTGGCAACGTTAAGCACTCAAACTCAAGTGATGCTCAGTAAACCTAGAGACCATCAAGAATATGTCGAGCAGCTACATCATCAACACGACACGCTCAAGCAACTATCCCTGCTAATTAACAATATGCTATTGCTAGCAAAAACTCAAAAAGGTCTCTACGACTCACAACGTCATCTTGTCGATACCAACTCACTGATAATTAAGCTCATCGATTATTTTGAGCTGATAGCCGAAGAGCGCGGTATCTCTTTTGAGAAAAAGGGTGTGTTTGATGTGGTATTAGGGGATGAGAGCTTATTACAAAGGCTGTTTGCCAACTTGATATCCAATGCGATTTACTACGCCGCCAGCGACAGTATCATTACTATTACTGCCGTTTCTAAGACTGCTAGCCTCATAAAACATAACGCTCACGCCCTTAGAGAAACGGCTCAGCAGCCATCGCTAAACATCACCATCACTAATCGCTTGCAGACGCCTCTAACTCAAGCGGAAGCAGATAGACTGTTTGAACGCTTTTATCGTCATCACAAATCCAATCATCAGCATTCGGGCACAGGGCTGGGATTGGCCATCGTACAAGCGATCGTTAATGCCCATAACGGCAAAGTCAGTATTACCATTAAGGATGGGTATTACTTTCAAGTTAACGTACAGTTATTAAAAGAATCATAGGGCGTGTTTAATCGAGAAATGGTCACCGTTTGGTCACCGAGCAGGTGGTCAGCAAGGAGGTGATCAGCGATTTTCAAAAGGTAGAATGTATGCAAACAAACTTATAGCTAATACATCACTAAAGAGTAGACCTTTTCTTAATGGCTAATAGAAGTAGGATATATAGCCCTTATGCATAAAGGCTTTAAGGAGAAATACAGACACAAAAAAACCCCAAACAAAATTATGTTTGAGGCGAAACTTGCTTAAACTCGAGAGTTTAAATTTGTTTTAGCTTTTTACTAAATATGGCGCAGCGGACGGGACTCGAACCCGCGACCCCCGGCGTGACAGGCCGGTATTCTAACCAACTGAACTACCGCTGCTTAGGTCGTCTTAGCATCTTCTCTTATTACAGAGACACTCGCTAAAAAGAGTGGTGGGTGATGACGGATTCGAACCGCCGACATTCTGCGTGTAAGGCAGACGCTCTACCAACTGAGCTAATCACCCTGAGAAGCGTTAAAAAATTGCACTGCAATTTTAACTTCGCAATTTAAAACTCCTTAAAAGGAATTTTATAGAAAGTCTAATCTTTAAAGTTGTCACGCTTTAAGTCAGTAAAAATTCTAACAACATTGAACTTAATTAAGTCCCCTTGCTGTGGGTGTGTATTATATAGATTTACACATGGCTGTCAAACAGTATTTTCAGTTTTTTAACCTATTTTATAGGTTTTTATTTATTAATCTGACAAGCCTATGTTTTCATTGGATTTATATTTTTATAAAAAACCAATAAATTTTCAAGCATGACCCTATTTACTGGCTAATGCTTGTTCGATATCCATTTTTATGGCTTCTGGTTTGGTGGTGGGCGCATAGCGGTCAATGACCTGTCCATCTTTACCAATTAAAAACTTAGTAAAATTCCATTTGATACCGTCTGTTAATACGCCACCCTTTTGCTCTTTAAGCCAATCAAAAATAGAATGAGCGTCTTTGCCATTGACATCAACCTTTGCCATCATTGGGAAACTGACACCATAGTTCTTTTGACAAAATGCGCCAATCTCCTCATTACTGCCTGGATCTTGCCCGCCAAATTGATTACAAGGGAAACCAATAACGACCAATCCTTGATTTTTATATTGCTAATATATTGCTTCTAGGCCTTCAAATTGCGGCGTAAATCCACATTTGCTGGCGGTATTGACGATTAATAACACCTTACCTTGATAATCAGCAAAGGCTTTTGCAGTACCGTCCATACGCTCAGCAGTAAAATCGTAAATCGTGCTCATCATTTGTCCTTAAATCGATTAGTTATTATTTTGATAGTCTTTTAAGCAGTGCTCATTTTTCAATAACATTGAAAACGTTAATAATACTAATCACTGGCAAGGCAGCATCTCGCGCTTCCCTGCCATGACTCTAAAATACTCTAAGCAATTTTTTTAACAATTACTTTTCAGATTTATCTAAATCAATAGACACAGAATTGATGCAATAGCGCATCCCCGTCGTCTCGCTTGGGCCGTCAGGGAAGACATGACCTAAATGTGCGCCGCAGTTACTACAGGTTACTTCTGTCCGCGTCATGCCAAGCGAATTATCCACATGCTCCTCGATAGCGCTGTTATCAACTCCTTGGTCAAAACTTGGCCAACCACAGCTGGCATCGAATTTATTGCTTGAGTCAAATAAGCTCGCACCGCAGCCTTTGCAGCGATAAATACCGTCATCAGTCGCATCGTTATATACGCCCGTAAATGGGCGTTCTGTACCCTTTTCACGCATCACATGATATTCATCAGCACTCAAACGCTCTTTCCAATCAGCTTCTGTTAATTGGCTAATTTCTTCTTGGCTAAGTTGATTGTCTTGCATAATGTATCCTTAATTTGGGTATGTATTATCTCATCCATTAGTATTAGCTTTTATCTGCTATTAACTAACACTTTATCGCCATATTTTTATAAAAACGATGGGCCTTATCTATTGTTTATCCACTCAATATTCAAGGCATACATTACAAGAAAACCATCATAAACAAGTGATAGCGTAAGGTATTGAAAAAGCTATGATAAATAAAATACAGCAAATTTTCTTAACGTATCAATGAATACAGATGTAGCCATGATAATAACTCTCTGAAAGAAGTTTGATATATAGGGCGTGTCCTCAATTCAATTGATTATCTTCTAAATGAGCTAAAAATGGCTAAATTTTGCCAAACATCGTCAAATAGCTTAGCAATATCTCGATATTATTTGCGCTACTTTCCTTGTTTAACGACAATTTATCTCATTTTTATTACCATTTTTAAAATAAGGACACGGCCTAGTAGAGCAGCAATGAGGTAACTACAATACTATCAATGCAAGTTATTCTTGCATATATAAATACATCTTCCTTAAAAACAGCTTGCATTGATACTTGTAATGCAATAATATCTTGCATTAAGGCTTAATTAAAACAAATGCCTGCTTTCCTTCTCTCGACTACCAACTACTCAATAAAGGCTTGAATGATTATGGCTGATGACAAGAATAAAGGCTCACAAGCCGAAAGACTGGTACAGCTACGTCGTGATAAAGGGCTGACTGCTGAGCAATTAGCGCAAGCCATGACCGCAGCAGGCGCAAAAGTCAGTCGCGGTGCTATCTCGAATTGGGAGCGTGGCACCAATGGCATTGTGTCATCTAAGCTACCAACGCTAGCACACATTTTAGGCTGCAGCGAAGGCTATCTGTTACGCGGCGAACTAAAAAACGACAGTGATAATAATAAAGAAGTGAGTAAAAGCGCTCATTCTCATAACAAAAACAGTCAAAGTACGGCACCCGCTCAAGCTGATAAGATACATGACTCTCAAGCCAATCAAACGACTACAACTCCTATTATAGATACAAACTCACCAAATAACCCTATGAGTGGTCACACTATGAACACAATAAAAAAATCGGATAAATTACAAAATGTTTGCTACGACATTCGAGGCCCGCTATTACAAACAGCCAATAAGATGGAGGCAGAAGGCAAACGTATATTAAAGCTGAACGTCGGTAACCCAGCCCCCTTTGGTTTAGAAGCCCCGCATGAGATTTTGCGCGATGTGGCGATGAACCTACCAGACGCGACTGGCTATTCCGACTCGCAAGGGATTTTTTCAGCGCGTAAAGCTGTCCTACAGTACTATCAATCAAAGGGGTTGCTATCGGCAGTTGATGTTCGTGACGTCTATTTGGGCAACGGAGTTTCTGAGCTGATTGTAATGACCATGCAGGCTTTGATGAATGATGGTGACGAAGTGCTTATCCCAATGCCAGACTACCCGCTTTGGACGGCAGCGGCGAACCTAGCTGGTGGCACAGCGGTACATTATCGCTGTAATGAAGACGACAATTGGCATCCTGATATCGAAGACATTAAATCTAAAATCACCTCTAAAACCAAAGGTATCGTGGTGATTAACCCTAATAATCCAACGGGTTCACTTTATAGTGATGAATTACTCAAACAAATTATTGAGGTCGCTAAAGCACATGATTTAATCATCATGGCCGATGAAATTTATGATCGTATTCTTTATGATGATATGGTACACACCCCAATGAGCACCTTGACTGATGATGTGCTGGTGCTCTCATACAATGGATTATCTAAATCTCATCGTATCGCGGGATTCCGCGCAGGTTGGATGATGGTATCTGGCAAAAAGCACCATGCCACTGACTTTATCGAAGGCTTGGACATGTTAGCGTCTATGCGCTTGTGTTCCAACGTCCAAGGTCAGTATGCCATCCAAACGGCAATGGGCGGCTATCAAAGCATGAAAGAGCTCACGTCAGAGCGTGGGCGCTTATATAAGCAGCGTGAAATGGCTGTGTCACGGCTTAATGCGATCAAAGGTATCTCTTGTACCATGCCACAAGGCGCGTTTTATTGCTTTCCAAAGATGGACCCTAATGTTTACCCTATCGAAGATGATATGGCATTTATGATGGATTTGCTTGTTGAAGAAAATGTCTTAATGGTGCAAGGAACAGGCTTTAACTGGGATAAGCCCGATCATTTCCGCTTGGTGTTTTTGCCAAACCTACATGATTTAGAAGATGCCATGGATCGCTTAGATCGCTTCTTTGCCAAAAAGCGCAAACAATTTGGTACCGAATAAACCTTAACTTGACATAAAAAAAACGCTTATCGGCATGATGCTGATAAGCGTTTTTTATTTGAAACGTGCTTATAAATAACGTTAAATAAGACTTAATAAGCGTACGTGTTAAAAAATATTGACCAAAATAATATAACTGATTGCAGACATTGCCGCTGCTGCAGGAAGCGTAATGATCCATGCCAAACCGATAGGTTTCATCAACGCCCAATTGGTGTCTCTATTGACGATACCGATACCCAGTACTGCACCGACCAAGGTATGCGTGCTTGATACGGGCAGACCCATGGTTGACGCGCCCATTACCACTGCAGCCGCAGCCAATTCAGCTGAAAAACCAGAAGCGGGATGCATTTTTGCCAAGTTGGTACCAACCGTTTGAATGACTTCTTTACCAATGAACCAAAGACCAACGATAAGCGCAACACCAAAGGTCAGCATAACCGCAGGCGGTACAGCGGCTTCAGTCGCAATGCTATTGGTACGGATAACATCCATAATCGCGGCAAAAGGGCCGACTGCATTGGCAATATCGTTTGAGCCATGGCTAAAGGCAAAAGCAGAGGCGGTAAAGACTTGCATCCAGCTAAACATAATAAACGTCGCTTTAGTCAAATCCTCTTTATGTTTACCGCGAATACTCTTGGTATAGATAAAGGTCGCAAGCCACACCAGCGCCGCGATCATACCCATGATTAAAAAGCCTTGCAGCGTCGTCATGCCATTATTGACATTCTTTAGCCCCTTAAAGATGACCAAAGAGGCCATGACCGCGCCGCCTGCAGCCGCAATGATAGGAACCCATTGCTTCAACGCTTTTAGCGTATCAAGGTTGCTGCGTTCATTTTCAATCTCATAAAGCTGTTTATAGTAGTCAGTCTCTAAATCTTCAACATCGCAATCATCATCTTTGTAGATTTCTTGATCACGCAACATCGCTGACGTATAGGCAAGTTGTTCTGATTCTGTTAAACCGTCTAAAAACTCTTTGTGGTTTTGTTTTAAGGTTTTTTTGTCACCTTTCAAAGTCGCAATGTGCGCCTCTGTTCTATCATTATATTCGATGATATTTTTCTTAATCTGTCCATATAATACATAGGACAAAACGCCGCCCAATAGCGGTGATAATACCCAAGAAATCGCGATGGTGCCAATCGTACTCCAATTCACCGTTGATAATGCCATTTCAGTACCACCTAACGTGATACCTAATACAATAGAGCTACCAACAACGCCGCCAATAATAGCGTGCGTAGTTGAAACGGGCAGACCTTTTTTGGTGGCAAATAACAGCCAAAATGCGGCAGCGATGAGCGCTGACAGCATGACATAAATGAATTGGTTGGGCGTTACTGAAAGACCATCTAAATCGACAATGCCGCTTCGAATGGTATCGGTGACTTCACCACCTGCCAGTACGGCTCCGGACACTTCAAATATCGCTGCGATACCCAACGCTTGTGGAATGGTCAATGTCCCTGCACCTACTGAGGTACCAAAGGAGTTGGCGACATCGTTACCACCAATATTGAATGCCATAAAGACACCAAAAGCAGTGGCCACAATAAATAGCGTCGTCTGTTGACGCATCGTGTAATCTAGACCCCACCACAAAAAGTAGGCGGTCATCGCAATCAGTAAAATGGCAAAAAATAGATTTATTCTCATAGAACCGACTGATTTGACTGGCTCTGTAGAACTGTTGCTGATACCCATACGTTGATACGTCCTGCGTAAGCTGATTGAAATTATAGGCGGTTGATGACATTGCGCGGCTATTAATAATGCTCGTGATAGCTTCTGACATTAATATAACGTATATGAAACGCGCAATATGCTTGCTAAAAAACGGTTTTTCTTACTGCTATCTTGGTGCTCTACCCTAACGCTTATCTTTTATTTACTCGTATTTTATTTTACGTAAAGGCAGTAAATAAGGTAAAACACATCACTCAATATGTCACAAAGCCGCAAGGAATATTGCCAAATCGTCTGATTACAGCAGCTTGCGGCTTAGAGATGTCGTAGTAATAATTTTGGTTCTAATAACTGCTATTGTAAGAACCTTTGCCAAATTTATTAACCAGAGTGATTAAAATGTCTGTGTCAAAGGGTAAAAACACTCTACTCACTCAGTGAGTTTCGTGCACAGCAGGAGCTATTACGCGCCTATTATATTAAATATAAGCGCATAATGCATGATGATATTGCAAGATTTGTAACTGCCAGCATATGTGTTAGAAAACATCCTGCTGTAACGCAGCATTATACTCTCTTTCCCTGAATTTATTTAACGTTAAATATATAATTATGGCGCTTTGTAACCAGCTACCTAATTGAATGACCAATCGCATATCAGCTGCCACACACCGCTGATAGTTGCTTAATCGCATGATCTAAAACATCCAAACGTGCTTGACGCTTCTCATTGGTCGCGATGACGCACCACGGTGCGTGCTCTGTATCGGTACGTGCCAGCATATCCGCCGCAGACTGCACATAATCCGACCATTTATCACGGTTACGCCAGTCATCATCCGTCAGCTTAAACTGCTTGTGCGGTGTCTCCTTACGTGCCTCAAAACGTTTAAGCTGTTCTTTTTTATCGATAGCCAACCAGTATTTGATAACGATTGTCCCCGCCGCGGCTAAATCCGCCTCAAAGCGATTGATTTCATCGTAAGCACGCTGCCATTCCTCATCAGTGGCAAAACCCTCAATGCGCTCAACCAAAACGCGCCCATACCAAGTCCGATCAAAAATGGCAATACGGCTAATACGGTCGGTTTGCTCGTTCGGAAGTTTGGTCCAAAAACGCCATAGATAAGGATGTTGCAGCTCATACAACATTGGCGCACTGATATTATAAATTTGATACTCGCGTGGGTCGAGCGGCGCAACCAATCTTTTAATCGCGCCACCTTTGCCAGCAGCGTCCATTCCTTCAAAGGCAAAAACGATATGACGCCCTTTGCGCGCACGCAGCAACTGGGCAAGGCGAACTTGTTTTTCTAACAACTCATCACGGTAGTCCGACTTATCAATCTCTGCATCATCGATATCTTTCAAATATTTAGGAATTTTTACAGGTTCAAACTTTGCTGATTTGAGTGCTTGCTGAACTTGCTTCTTAGCCTTTGATTTATCAGAGGTTTTTACTGTATCTATTTTACTACTCATTAGCGCGGTTTGCATCGCTTGTAGCACTTCATGGCAAAAATGGTCAGCCGCATCTGACTTGTCATCACCATCAATGATGATCCAATCATCTTGCTGGCGTAGCAGAACAGTAGCCACTTGATTAAAGGTTTCGATAACTTTTTTACTATTCCAGTCAATTTGGTATAAAAACTGCGGATCGGCTTCATCGTCATTCAGTCGCGCTTGCAACGTTTCAATATCCACATGGAACCAGCATTTAAGCAGTCGGGTTTGATTGGCAGCTAGGTCTTGTTCGAATGCTTGTAGCTTGATAAGCTGCTGCTGTAAATATGCTTGCCATTGCGCAATCGGTAACGCTTTGTCGTTGTCAGACTTGTCATTGTCTGACGTTGCCATACGCATGACGTTATAAAGCAAGTCAGCATACCAGTTGCCAAAATAAACCATCACATCGCCATGACGGGGTAACGCCTTGGTATGTGCCTGCCAAATCGGCTGATACGCTAAGGGACAATCACCAACGGTTGCCTCAACTTTAAGTAGTCGAGGATCTACCCATTGGCGCAATTGCTTGACAGCGGTGCCCTTGCCTGCCTGCTCCATACCATTGACCAATACCAATAGCCCTGTTGGTTTATTGAGGATTGGCGGCGTCTGTTGCCGCGTTGCTCGTAGAGCATATTGGGCCGTGACCAGTGCCAATCTCAGTGCATCTTTGTCCATAGAAAACTGGCTCAGGGGATTGGGGGTTAGGCGCTCATCGACAATTTGCTCACTAAATCGTGCACTTAGCGCTTGTGGTGCGGTGGATTCAGTCGTCTTATTATTTTTGCTCATAACTGTCATCATCCTATGATTGAAAGCATATTAGCGTCATCATAGCATTGCAGCAATTCGGTAAATAACGCTGCTATGTAACAGTTTGACATTTGTATTCTGCTTTATTTTCTTTTAAGGTGAACACAATCTCAGACACATGCTGTAATCACGCTCTATAAATACAAAAACCAAAAGTATAAAACATGGTTTATCCTGAGCTTTTTATTTGCAACCTTTTAACCCTCTTTACTTTTATGCAGGTTTACTGACCATGGCCTCTTTAGCCGATTTACAACAACATTTGAACCGTTTTTGGGCACTGCCTTATCATGAAAATTTGGCATTAAACGATAAACTCAGCGAGGTGCAAGCTTGGCAACGAGATCGTATTCAAAACACTCATAAAGACTTGTTCGAGCAACCTCAAAATCAGCTGATGGCAGATTATTTTTTGACACAATTGTATGGCGGCGATGAGTTTAAATTATTGGCCAGACAGTTAGAACGCATTGTACCCAAGGCACAAAAAGTCGAGCGTTTTGCGCCAGCAGCGGCTTTAGAAACCGGTAGCATGGCGATACAAGCAGCTATCTTAGCGATAGAACTGGATTTACATTTAGCAGAATGGCTATTGGCTCAAGATTTAGCCGTTAACGAAGACAACATGCTGAACGCCTATCGTGCGGTCAATGAAGCCGACACCAGACGTATCCAAATTGGTCACTTAAAAGAGGTGTGCTATCGTACTGATAAGTATATAAACTCTTTTATGTTGCAAAAAGCCTTTGCCTTAGCAAAAGGCACCGCCTACCGTTACAACTATCAGCCTTTGTATGAATTTATCGATTCAGGCTTTAAAGCGATGAAACCACTAAAAAGTGTCAGCGGCTTTATTGAACCGTTTTGTGAGCGTGAGCTTGAGATTATTGATCAGGTTCATGATATGGATAATGGCAGTAAGCCCTTAGCGTTTGGTGTATCATAGAGTTGATCAGAGACTCAGCTAACTGATGAAAATTCGTTAGCGGACACAATATATAGTCAAAAAAATATCTCAAAAAATAATCATAAAAGTGAATCACAGGATAATGCTATGACCGATAACACCCATAATAACAACGCGCATCTCAATCAAAAACCTACTATCAATGGTCATTTACAAGATAAATTGGTCAGAGATAGCATCACCCACAATCAAAATATTACGGCACAAGTACAAGCACGTCGAAGCTATGAAACTAATACCACGCTTAATACAGGTATTGATGCTGGCGTCGAAAACAGCAAGAGAAATGACTTTACACAAGTCCAAGACCTACCAACGGGAACGCCACAAGGCCAACAAACCACTATGCCAAATAATACTACCAGCAACACTGTAGACAATGCATCTGCACAAACACAAACCGCCAAACAAACACTTTTTAATCAGCGTGATGACATCAATAACCCACATACGCCTGATACCGATGGTAATGAAGAAACACATTTTGGCTATAAGACTGTCAATAAAGCTGAAAAGCAAGCACGGGTTGCCGATGTTTTTACCTCAGTTGCCAAAAAATACGACATCATGAACGACTTAATGTCATTTGGTATTCATCGCCTATGGAAGCGTTATGCCATTAGCTTATCAGGCGTGCGTGCGGGTCAGCATGTACTTGATATCGCTGGCGGTACAGGTGATTTAGCCAAAGTATTTAGCCGTGAAGTCGGTAGAAATGGCCATGTAGTGTTATCAGATATAAATGCCGCCATGCTAGAAGTCGGTCGTGAACGCTTAATCAATGCTGGCTGCAACAACGTCGATTTTGTACTTGCCAATGCAGAAACACTCGCGCCATTTGATGACAATAGCTTTGATTTGGTCACTATCAGCTTTGGTCTCCGTAATGTCACGGATAAAGACGCAGCGCTCAAATCGATGTATCGCGTGCTGAAGCCAGGTGGACGTTTATTAATTTTAGAATTCTCAAAACCTGTATTTGAGCCATTGTCTAAAGCCTATGATTTATACTCATTTACCGCCTTACCTATTATGGGCAAGCTGATTGCCAATGATTCTGAGAGTTATCAATATTTGGCCGAATCGATTCGTATGCATCCTGATCAACAGACGTTGAAACAAATGATGCAGCAAGCGGGCTTTGAAAATTGTGATTATCATAACTTGACGGCTGGTATTGTCGCTGTCCATCGCGGCTTTAAAGCGTAAGATTAAGTTAAAAACTATCGTAATAGACATGCCATCACGTAAAGTGGTGGCAACCGACCTTTACAAATGATGCGCTCTTTTAAGGCGCTCAACTGACTATGCGAGAGCTTTATGCTGACTGTTCTACTTTTGGCGGGTGCCGAAAAGCTGATTAACCTTGCTATTGCTAGTGATGAAATTACCAAATCAGGATTGGCACCGCTTGCTGGAAAAGTGTTGCGACTCAATATGGCAATGCCTGAGATTCGTTTGGATATTTTATTCACTCATGAGCGTTTGCGTTTTGAGCCGGTGACAACCGAGAGTGTGTTTGAGCAAAGGGGCGCGATGAACGAGCACCAACAAGCCACTATGGAGCGCGCACGGATTGGTCATAGTCGTCCAGACTGTACCATTACTGTAGATAACCCAGCGCAACTGCTGAATCTGATGCGTGGTAGCGAAGGCAATTTACCTATCGCGGGTGATTACAAGGTACTAATGCAGCTCAAACAACTGGTCGCAGGCTTTGACCCAGATGTCGCAGGACAGCTTGAGCCATTTATTGGTAAGCCGATGGCCAGTCAGTTACATCTACTTATATCACAGCTAAAAGGTAGCTGGCGTCATAGTGCTAAACGCGCTTTTGACGATGTCAGCGACTGGGCTAATGAGGTGGCAGGTAATAGTGCTCCTGATCCTACCGAGGCAGCAGAAGTAAACGACCTTAAGCAGCAACTGTTAAAGCTGCGGGCTGATGTCGAACGTGAAGAGGCCAAACTTGCTGCTATCAAAGATGAACAGGCACGCTTTCTCAATAACTTGTTTCATCAATAACTGTTGTCGTCGATGATCGCTAAATCCTATTATCGACAGCACTTTTTATAGATAAGTGCAATTTATAGATAAGCACAGTTTATAAATAAGTGCAGTGCCCACCCTATTTTCGACTTTCTTTAGAGTACCCATACCTCATGCTATTATCTCATCGCGCCCGTTTACTTGAGCTTTGGCGTATCGCCGCAACTTATCGCATCGATACTCATCTTTCTATCGAAGACGCGCCACAGCTGCAACCTTTGGCGCGTTTGATTCGCCTACATCCAGCGGCGTGGGGTAAAAAACACCAACCCAATGCGATTAAATATGCGCTTGAAGACATGGGCACGCTGTTTTTAAAGCTTGGCCAACTGCTGTCAACGCGTCGCGATTTAGTGCCGCCTGAGATTATCGAACAATTGGTTCAGCTACAAGACAAAGTCAAACCTTTCAATTCTGATGTGGCCATTACCCAAATCCAAGACCCCAAACACGGTCTTGGTCAATCGATTGGCACCTTGTTCGCACGCTTTGATGTCAAACCTCTAGCGGCGGCTTCTATTGCCCAAGTACATACTGCTGCATTGCATGATGGTCGTGAAGTGGTGGTAAAAGTGGTGCGTCCTGATATCCGTACCACCATCATTGCTGATTTTGAGCTACTACGTGAGCTGGCCAATTGGGTATCAGCGCGTATTGAAGCGGCACGTGCCATCCATATCGTCGATATTGTCGAAGACTATCGCCAAGTGATGTTAAACGAGCTGGATTTGACCTTAGAGGCAGACAATACCACTCAGATGCGCAACAACTTCTTGGGTTCCGCATTGATGTATGTACCAGAAGTCTATGATTCTGCCAAAAATGTGATGGTCATGGAGCGTATCCAAGGCGTTCCTATCTCGCAAGTTGCAGTGTTTGATAAGCTAGGTTATGACCGAGCAGCACTAGCAGAAAAAGGCTTAACGATATTTTTTACCCAAGTATTCCGCGATAACTTCTTCCATGCCGATATGCATCCGGGTAATGTGTTTGTAGAGACGCCGCCGGTTAAAACACTCACCGCAGATATGGCAGCGGTTGACTTAGGGCATGAACCACGCTATATCGGACTTGATTGCGCCATCATGGGTACACTATCAAAAGACGATCAGCTTATCGTCGCGCGCATGCTGTTGGCGGTGATGAATAACAACTTTACGGCGATGGTTGATATCGTCAGCCGTGCCGGTTGGATTCCACCAAATACAGACAAGCATGCCCTGATGCGCGATATGAAACGCACGGTTGGACCTATGCTACAAAAATCTATTAATGATATCGACTTTGCTGGTGTCTTAATGCAAATTTTAGATATCGCACGTCGTCACCATATGAGTATTCCGCCGCAACTCATGCTGCTATTGAAGACCTTGGTTCATGTCGAAGGACTCGGTCGCGACTTGTATCCTGACCTTGATATCTGGTCACTTGCCAAGCCGATTTTAAGCAGCTGGATTAAAGAGCAGCTCGATCCGATGCGTAACTTGCAACACTTACGCCAACAGTTGCCAGAGATTTTATTATCGACGACTGATATTCCAAAGCTACTGGATCAAGGCTTACAAAGCATTGCCTCACAAGGGTCACGCCAAGACAGTCAACTGCGAGAAATACAACAAATTCGTGCGGATATGCTTAATGATCGCCGCCGAGATTGGCTAGCACTGTCAGGTTTTGCCATTTTCATCGCCATTGCAACACAGGTTGTTGGCTGGCTCTCGCCTATCTTTTATATATTGGCTATTTTGGTTGTCGTTTGGCGTATTTTCGCCTAACGCTCTGTTATTTTTAATAAAAATAAGTATTGGTTAATAGCCATTACTATCTAATTTTTATTCAATAAGCTCTCACTCACTTTCATTGCTTTTTAGTGACATTTAAAGTGAGTGAGAGCTTAGTTTTTACATTGCCTCATTTCTCATTGTGTCGTTAAAAAAGACGCCCTGTATAGGAGTCGCCCATGTCTACCTCTAAAATATCAAGTGCTAAAAAAGACCACAGCGAGGCTATTGCTGCCTTACAAACTCGTTTCGGTAAACAACTTACTACCAATATAACGGTACGTGAGCAGCATGCGCATACGATGACGTGGCTTGCCAATCAGCCACCCGATGCCGTCTTGACAGTACAAGATAAGCACGAGGTAGCAGCTGCAATGGAGATTTGCAATCAGTATCAAATGCCAGTGATTGCATTTGGTATTGGCTCATCCTTAGAAGGTCAATTAAATGCGCCTTATGGTGGATTATGCATCGATATGCATGCGATGGATGCAATATTGCAGGTACATAATGAAGATCTGACGGTGACCGTACAACCAGGCGTCACACGTGAGCAGCTCAATCACTACTTACGTGATACAGGACTGTTTTTTCCAATAGATCCGGGTGCCAATGCCAGTATCGGCGGTATGGTCGCCACTCGCGCTTCAGGCACCAATGCGGTACATTATGGCACGATGAAAGATGTGGTACTCGCGCTTGAGATAGTCACCGCTAGTGGAGAGATTGTCCGCACTGGTACCCGTGCCAAAAAATCTGCAGCCGGTTATGACTTGACGAGATTAATGATCGGCTCAGAGGGTACGCTCGGTATCGTCACCGAAGTCACACTTAAACTGTTCGGTATTAGCGAATGCATTGGTAGCGGTATTTGCCATTTCCCAACGATTGAAGATGCCTGTCAGGCAGTGATGCTGACCATTCAAATGTGCTTGCCGATTGCGCGCATTGAGTTACTTGATGCCATGCAAATTAAAGCCTGTAATCAATATGCCAATCTTGATCTAGATGAGACCCCTACCCTATTTGTAGAGTTTCACGGCACAGATGCCAGCGTCTCTGAACAAGCTCAAATGTTTACGGATATTATCGAAGAATTCGGCGGTCGTGACTTCGCTTGGGATACCAATGAAGCAGAGCGCAAGCGTCTGTGGCAAGCACGGCATAACGCTTATCATGCCAGCTCTGCTCTACGACCTGAAGCCAGCGCCTTATCGACGGATGCTTGTGTGCCCATTTCACGCTTGGCTGAATGCGTCAGTGCCACGGCAAAAGACATCGAAGCGTCGGGTATGATTGGGCCTATCGTCGGTCATGTTGGCGATGGTAATTTTCATGTTTTGTTATTGGTCGATACCGAAAATCCTGAAGAAATCGCTACTGCTGACGGCATTATCAGCCGCTTAGCTACCCGCGCTATTGAAATGGATGGCACTTGTACAGGTGAGCATGGCATCGGGCAAGGCAAACAAAAATATATGCAGCAAGAGCACGGTAACGCCTTAGTGCTGATGCAAGCAATTAAATCAGCTCTTGACCCTAAAAACATCTTAAATCCAGGTAAAATATGGCCTGAGCCTTTACCCACTGTTTAACTGTCAAATGGTGCTTATAAGAAACCAAAGCCTAAAAAACACCCCTACGTTTAACTAGAGTATTAAACGTAGGGGTGTTTTTTAGGCTAATTTCATAACATCTGGTCAATCGCCATCTGGGTCAGTACGCGTCCACGAGCGGTACGTAATACGTAGCCTTGCTGAATAAGATATGGCTCAATCACATCCTCAAGCGTACCGCGATCTTCAGCCATTGCTGCTGCTACCGCTTCAACGCCAGCTGGACCACCATCAAAACGTTCGTGCAATATCTCAATATAACGTCTGTCCAAATGATCAAGACCACGTCTATCAACTGCCAGCATATCGAGCGCACTGCCCGCAATCGCGCCATTGATACTACCGTCGCCTCTCACTTCAGCATAATCACGTACACGGCGTAATAAACGATTGGCAATCCTTGGCGTGCCACGCGCACGGCGAGCAATTTCCACCGCGCCATCTTCACTCATCGGTACACGCATCAAACGGGCGGCACGACTCACAATCGTGGTCAAATCAGCAATATTATAAAATTCGAGCCGCTGCACAATGCCGAAACGATCACGCAGTGGTGAGGTCAATAATCCTGCTCGCGTGGTTGCCGCGACTAAGGTAAACGGCGGTAAATCAAGCTTGATAGAGCGTGCCGCAGGCCCTTCACCAATCATAATATCCAGCTGAAAGTCTTCCATGGCGGGATACAGTATCTCTTCAATAACGGAACTCAATCTATGAATTTCGTCGATAAATAGCACATCACCCTCTTCTAGATTGGTTAGCATGGCTGCCAAATCACCGGGGCGTTCAAGCACAGGTCCTGAGGTAGAACGCAAGTTACCACCCATTTCACGAGCAATAATATTGGCAAGCGTCGTTTTTCCAAGACCGGGCGGACCAAAAATCAAAGTATGATCTAATGCCTCACCCCGACCACGCGCTGCGCCAATAAACACTTCCATCTGCTCACGTACCACTGGCTGACCAATGTATTCAGCCAATAATGCCGGTCGAATATTAGAATCAGGCGCATCGCCTGCCCCTTCGAATGGATTAATCAAACGATCTTGCATCATAGGTTTTATCATTATATTAAATCATTATCTTTAAAGAATAGGTATAAATAGCATAACCAAACGCTACGTATAAGTCATGCAAAACATCATAAAACAGCTACCAAATAAATCACAGCCTAAAACGAAAATAAGCGACAATGAATGTCGCTTATCTGTTTAAGATTTATTGATACTTATTAATAGTGTGAGCTGAATGAATCAAAATCCTGACAACTGTTGCAATGTGGCTTTTAGTAAACCTTGCGTATCGGCAAAGGTATTACCATTACTCTTAGCGGCTTTAATCGCTTGCTGTGCCTCTCTTTCTTTATAGCCCAAGCTAATCAACGCGCCTTCTACCTCAGCGATGATGCTGCCCTCGTGAGATACCTCAGCAGGTTGCATGGCAAACTCTAAATGACTGCTATCGACTTCGATATTTTTCAGCTTATCTTTTAGCTCAATCAATAAGCGCTGCGCTGTTTTTTTACCGATACCCGGAATACGGGTTAATGCCGTCTCTGATTCTTGCTCGACATGCATCTTTAGCTCAGCAGCTGACATCGCAGATAGCATTGCTAATGCCATTTTTGCCCCAACACCATTGATTTTAATCAATTGCCGAAAGACATCACGCTCTTTGCGATCGATAAAGCCATAAAGCAGCTGCGCATCTTCACGCACATGAAAATGCGTCCAAATACTCGCCTGCTCATTGAGACGCAACTGGCAAAATGACGGTAGCGGCAGCTCTATGTCGTAGCCGACACCAGAGGTAGTCATGACACAGGCAGTCGGTGCCATCAAATACTGCACTTGACCACTAATCAATCCAATCATAATCCACTACCTTTATTAGAGCTGATATAAAAAATGAACTGAGCTGCTATTTAATGATAAATGCTATTAAATAAGCATATCTCACCGACACGCTTATTTATAAAAATCGACCATACCTTCAAGACTGATCGGACGAATTTTATGTGCCTGACCCGCAGAACCAAAGGCTTCGAAACGATTGGTACAGATATCTGACATCGCAACCATAGAGGCTTTGAAGTATTTACGTGGGTCAAATTCACTCGGGTTTTCTGCAAGGAATTTACGAATAGCGCCCGTTGATGCCAAACGTAAATCGGTATCGATATTTACTTTACGCACACCATGCTTAATCGCTTCAACGATTTGCTCAACCGGTACACCATAAGTCTCACCGATGTTGCCACCATTTTCATTGATAACTTTTAGCCACTCTTGCGGCACTGATGACGAGCCATGCATGACCAGATGGGTGTTAGGAATACGGGCATGAATCTCTTTGACACGCTCAATCGATAGGATGTCGCCTGTCGGTGGACGGGTGAATTTATACGCACCATGACTGGTACCGATAGCAATGGCTAACGCATCGACGTTGGTGTCTTTAACGAACTGTTCTGCTTCATCAGCACTGGTCAATAGCTGCTCGTGATCCAATACGCCTTCTGCGCCAGAGCCGTCTTCTTCACCAGCCATACCGGTCTCAAGGCTACCTAAGCAACCAATTTCACCTTCTACTGAAACACCGCACGCGTGTGCCATCTTGACAACTTCGCGAGTCACGCTGGCATTGTAATCATAATCCATTGGCGTTTTACCATCTTCACCGAGCGAGCCGTCCATCATCACTGATGAAAAGCCAAGCTGAATTGAGCGTTGGCAAATCGCTGGTGACATACCATGATCTTGATGCATAACGACTGGAATATGTGGCCACTCTTCGATAGCAGCAATAATCAGATGACGCAAAAATGCAGAGCCTGCATAACTACGTGCACCAGCACTAGCCTGTACGATAACAGGAGAATCACAGGCGTCGGCTGCCATCATGATTGCACGCATCTGCTCTAAATTATTGACATTGTAAGCAGGGACACCGTAGTTATTTTCGGCGGCATGATCTAGAAGTTGACGTAACGATATTAAAGCCATAAGACGCTCTCTGATTAATTTTTGAATATGATATTAAGAAATCATTCTTAAAAATACGATGTTGCAACAATTGCCCTAAAACCCTAGCCTGATAATAGTCAGACCAGCAAAAAACCAGTGTTTTTTGATCGTAATTATTACGCCGTGATTATAGCAAAAATTGCCAGCGCTTCGTAGCGGTTAACCGACTATTTCTTTGCTTGATTCATCAAACAGAATGATAGCGAGTTTCATAAAACAATTTGATAAGTTCCATATGATACGCAGCTAATTGAAAAAACGGATAAACCTTGTGCACCATATTTTTGACTGACTAAGTCCTGCCCTCAATTCAATCAATGGATATTTAAATGGGCTAAAAATGAGGACACACCCTAACCTCTAGATTATGATTTTAAATACAAAAAAGCCTTGGCTATCACCAAAGCTTTTTAAATATTTTGAGGGCTTATACAGCAATCAATACCTGCAACCAACAGCTTAATAAGCTATTCATTAATCGATAAATTAGTAGATCAATGGCTTAGGTTCAGTTGCTTATGTATTGATGATTAGTACTGTTGTTCTGCTTCTACTGCGTTTTCACTGGCTTTATTCTCAACAGCAGAGGCGCCATCGGCAACCACTTCAGCAGTTTTGGCGACGGCTTCATTTGCGCCTACCACAACTGCTTCACCAGTGTTTTTTAGTGCATCTGTAGCAGCAACACCGGCAGTTTCAGCGCCTTCGGCAACTTCAGTACCAGCATCTTTTGCAGCAACTTCAGCTTCAGCAGCAGCGGCTTCTGTTTCAGCAGCGGCAGTATCAGCGTTAGCAGCAACATCATCACCAGCAGACTCAACAGCAGCTTCGGCGTTCTCTTCTGTTTGTTGGCTACATGCAGTGATTGCAAAAGTACCAGCAAGTACGCTAGCAAGTAATAAATGGCGTTTTAACATAATAAATCCCTCATAAATAAAGCATGTCAAATACATGATTTGCGCTATTTTATAGAGTGCAAATTAGACATGCAATCATAATTTTCAGTATAGAAACAAATAATTACTACTTAATAATAATGAGTGGCCACTGATTCTTATTTCTCTTAAAACAATAAGATAAGAATAGTAGCCAAAATATTATTGATACAGCGTACATGAGATGATGAGCCTAAATTGTACGGCTAATGTTACTCATCTGCTAAATATCGTTAAAGCGTTACGCATCAATCTGTAGAGCAGCAACCGCAGGCAATACCTTCCCTTCTACAAACTCTAAAAATGCGCCACCACCTGTTGACATGTAGCTAACGCCATCTGCCACTTGATATTTATCAATTGCAGCAAGCGTATCACCACCACCAGCAATCGAAAATCCTTCGCTGTTTTTAACGGCATTTGCCATGATTTGTGTGCCCTGACCAAAAGCATCGACTTCAAAAACACCGACTGGACCATTCCATAAAATGGTTTTTGCGTTGATAATAGCATCCGCTAATTGCTTAGCACTTTCTGGAGCGATGTCCAATATCATGTCATTTTCGCCAATCGCATCGACAGATTTGATGGTCGCAGTGGCTTGTTGTAATGAGCCTGTGAAGTCAGAAAAATCAATCTCATTTTTATCAGCAACGACAACATATTCAGGTAATAAAATCTCAGTCTTAGTCATAATGTCACGAGCTGTCTTAACCAAGTCCGCTTCATACAGTGACGCACCAACGCTATGACCTTGCGCGGCTAGGAAGGTGTTCGCAATACCGCCACCAACGATAATCTGCGAGCATAATTCAGACAAACTGTGCAGCACTTCTAGCTTTGTCGATACTTTTGAACCACCAACGATTGCCAACATTGGCTGTGCTGGGGTCTCAAGTGCCAAGCTTAACGCATCAAGCTCAGCCGCCAATAAAGGTCCTGCACAAGCTGTTTTTCCTGCTCGATGCATAGCTTGGGTAACACCTTCTGTTGAGGCCTGCGCACGATGTGCGGTGCCAAATGCATCCATCACGAATACATCACATAAGTCAGCGTACTTCTGTGCTAAATCCGCATCGTTTTTCTTTTCGCCCTGATTAAAGCGCACGTTTTCTAATAGCACGACCTCGCCTGCTTGAATTGCCACGCCCTCTGTAAGGTAGTCATTGTTTAAGCTAACGGGCTTTGAAAGTTGTGTGGCTAATTTATCGCTTAAATACTCAGCAACTGGTGCTAGCGAATATATCGATTCAGGACTGCCTTCAATCGGACGACCTAAGTGTGAACAAACTATAACGGCCGCGCCTTTTTCTAACGCCATCTTAATCGTAGGCAAACTGGCTTGCAGGCGTGCATCACTGGCGACTTTACCGTTTTTAATAGGCACATTGAGATCTTCACGAATCAACACCACTTTATCCGTTAAGCTCAGCTCACTCATACGCAAAAAATTCATTACCTGCTCCTATGCATCATCTCTTGTTAATCTATCGGTTGGCTTTTTAGTCATTGCTGAAAATATTTATCAAATTGGCTGCTCTTGTCTGTGGCTTTATAAAAGTAACCAAGCAAGAATTTGAGGCGGTGTATTCTAGCAGTTTTCTAGCAAGTGCTCATAAAGAACGCACTATTAAATTTTACTCGGGCGTGTACTCATTTTGAAAATGGGGATAAAAATAAGACAAATGGCTAAATTTTAATAAAAATCAGTAACATTTCGTGGTGGCACTTAGTATAGTAGAGTTCAGATAAAACCGATACAATACATAAAAACTAATCAACTATTCAGATAAACCATGACTTATTCAATCGACTATCGTAAACAAGTGCTGTCTAGCATCGATAATGGTCTGACTGTTA
>NZ_CAJGZQ010000022.1 GCF_904846185.1 Psychrobacter immobilis
TTATTGCGTTAGCTGCGTCACTAAGTCCTCAAGGGACCCAACGACTAGTAGACATCGTTTACGGCGTGGACTACCAGGGTATCTAATCCTGTTTGCTACCCACGCTTTCGAGCCTCAGTGTCAGTATTATGCCAGAAGGCTGCCTTCGCCATCGGTATTCCTCCAGATCTCTACGCATTTCACCGCTACACCTGGAATTCTACCTTCCTCTCACATACTCTAGCTCTACAGTTTCAGATGCAGTTCCCAGGTTAAGCCCGGGGATTTCACATCTGACTTATAGAGCCACCTACGCTCCCTTTACGCCCAGTAATTCCGATTAACGCTTGCACCCTCTGTATTACCGCGGCTGCTGGCACAGAGTTAGCCGGTGCTTATTCTGCAGCTAATGTCATCGTCCATGGGTATTAACCATGGAGTCTTCTTCACTGCTTAAAGTGCTTTACAACCAAAAGGCCTTCTTCACACACGCGGCATGGCTGGATCAGGGTTTCCCCCATTGTCCAATATTCCCCACTGCTGCCTCCCGTAGGAGTCCGGGCCGTGTCTCAGTCCCGGTGTGGCTGATCATCCTCTCAGACCAGCTACAGATCGTCGCCATGGTAGGCCTTTACCCCACCATCTAGCTAATCCGACTTAGGCTCATCTAATAGCGAGAGCAGTAAACTGCCCCCTTTCTCCCGTAGGTCGTATGCGGTATTAATTCGAGTTTCCCCGAGCTATCCCCCACTACTAGGTAGATTCCTAAGTATTACTCACCCGTCCGCCGCTCGTCAGCGAGAAGCAAGCTTCTCCTGTTACCGCTCGACTTGCATGTGTTAAGCCTGCCGCCAGCGTTCAATCTGAGCCATGATCAAACTCTTCAGTTTAATCTTGCATGAAGTCCTTTAAAGAGACTTCGAAACTTGGCTCATTTAATCTGGCAATTACGCTCTCGTATGTTTCATATAATGAATTAACTTTGAGTTTTCTTGCTGTCTTAAATGATAATTTTTATAGTTAATAATCTTTCCGAAAAGAAAAGATAGTCAACTTTATTTTTTAGCATTCTGAATCAGCAAAAATCCACACAAGTTGTTCTTTAGTTATGCTTTTAAATAGTGCTCAATCACTGTCGTCCAGTAACTGATATATAGGGTAATTCTCTTGCTGTTTAGTCTCAAACCCTTTCAGGTTAAGCTATCTAGCGAGCCGACTATCTTATCATAATGATTTCGATTGTCAAGCTTTTTTATGTTTTGTCTTAGCTTGGTAATCTAAGTAATAAGTTGGTTAACTTACTGCTTAGCTTCCTTTGCTGTGGGGCGTATTATATAGATTCTGATGAGAGTGTCAACCGCTTTATCAGAGGTTTTTGGATTTATTTGATAAGACTTTTAATAATGCATAGTTTTCAATGGGTTAAGATTGACATTCATTTAATTCTTTTAAATTAGACGGTAAATAATGACTCAGCTTTAAACAGTATCTATCGATATTCATTAATTGTCATCTATAGAGTTGCCATTAAGAACTTACTTTAAGCTAAAACTTTGAAGCTCTATACTGACTTTTTGACATATTTATCTGCTTATTGATAATTGCCTTCGCTGTGTCCTTTAACTATGATTTACACTTCTTGATATTCGCATAGATAGCATCTATATATAGAGGCCGACCTAATCCCTTACTATCTAGTGTTGATACACAGTTTTTGCTATAATAGCTGACTTTATAATATTGCTTAATGGCATTTCTTATTAGCCTTGATTGTTCAACGGTTGATTGTTTGAAATTTTGCCTTTAAGTGATATCTATCTCTTATAACATATCATAGCAGTTGGATATAATTGACGCAGTCTTGCGGTTATATGATTGATGGTTGCAATCATCACTGCCAACGGACGCAAAAAGGTGAATAGATTATGGTAGCGATTACTTTACCCGATGGTAGCGTAAAAAACTTCGAAGGTAGTACCACCGTCATGGAAGTGGCACAAAGCATTGGTGCAGGATTGGCTAAAGCGACGGTCGCCGGACGTGTAGATGGTCATCTAGTTGATGCGCACGACCCTATCGCTCATGATGCTAAGGTTGAAATCGTGACACCAAAAGATGATGACGGTGTCGATATCATTCGCCATTCTTGTGCTCATCTATTAGGTCATGCCGTTAAGCAGTTATATCCTGATGTAAAAATGGTGATTGGCCCCGTTATCGATGATGGTTTTTATTATGACATCTATAGCGAAACGCCATTTACGCCTGAGCATATGGCAGCCATTGAAAAACGCATGATGGAACTCATCAAGCAAGATTATGACGTTATCAAAAAAATAACGCCACGCGATGAAGTCATTAAAATTTTTGAAGAACGTGGTGAAGACTATAAGCTTAAGCTGATTAATGATATGCCAGGCGAAGAAGCCTTTGGTCTCTATCATCATCAAGAATATGTCGATATGTGCCGTGGTCCACACGTGCCGAACACCAGATTTTTAAAAGTATTCAAACTGACCAAAATGTCTGGTGCATATTGGCGCGGTGATGCCAAGAACGAGCAACTGCAACGTATCTATGGTACAGCATGGGCGGATAAAAAAGATTTAAAAGCTTATATTCAGCGTATCGAAGAAGCCGAAAAACGTGACCATCGTAAAATTGGTAAAGCGTTAAATCTGTTCCATATGCAAGAGCAAGCACCCGGTATGGTGTTTTGGCATGCGAATGGTTGGACGATATATCAAGTACTTGAGCAGTATATGCGTAAAGTACAAAACGATAATGGCTACGAAGAGATTAAAACACCGCAAATCGTAGATCGTAGTTTATGGGAGCGTTCTGGTCATTGGGGTAACTATGCGACTAACATGTTCACGACTGCCAGCGAAAATCGTGATTATGCGGTAAAACCAATGAACTGCCCGTGCCACGTGCAAGTCTTTAACCAAGGTCTAAAATCTTACCGTGACTTACCATTACGTATGGCAGAGTTTGGCTCATGCCATCGAAACGAGCCATCAGGTTCGCTACATGGTTTGATGCGTGTACGCGGTTTTACCCAAGATGATGCACATATCTTCTGTACACAGTCGCAAATCCAGCAAGAAGTCGCTGACTTTATTAAACTAACCCTTGCCGTCTATGAAGACTTTGGTTTTGACAATATCATTATGAAACTCTCGACTCGCCCTGAAAAACGGGTTGGTAGTGATGAGTCTTGGGATTTTGCAGAGAAAGCTTTGGCCGATGCATTAGATAGCTCAGGATTAGATTGGGCTTATCTGCCCGGTGAAGGTGCATTCTATGGTCCGAAGATTGAATTTAGTTTGAAAGATTCTTTAGGTCGCGTCTGGCAGTGCGGTACGATTCAGGTTGACCCAAACATGCCTGAGCGCCTTGATGCCGAATTCGTCAATGAGCAAAACGAGCGCGAAGTACCTATTATGTTGCACCGTGCCATCTTAGGTTCATTCGAGCGCTTCATTGGTATTTTGATTGAAAACTATGCTGGTTGGATGCCCGTTTGGCTAGCGCCGCAACAAGTGGTGGTGATGAATATCACTGATAAACAGGCCGATGCTTGTGAAAATGTGGTCAGCGAACTCAAAAATTCAGGTTTGCGAGCTATTAGTGACTTGCGTAACGAAAAGATTGGATTTAAGATACGAGAGAAAACATTAGAACGCGTTCCCTATATGCTAGTATTAGGGGATAAAGAAGTCGAATCGGGCAGTGTCAATGTCCGTACTCGTGAAGGTGAAAACCTTGGCGTGATGAGTGTTCCAGAATTTATTACATTAGTACAGACCGCTGTCAGCGACAAAGGCCGACAGACCCCAAAAACAGATGAGGAGTAATACCTATTAAACAGTCAAACCGTTTGAACATCAACGAAGATATCACAGCCAAAGAAGTCCGTCTCGTTAAAGAAGACGGCGAACAGATGGGCGTGGTCGATATCGAAACCGCGATGAAAGCGGCACGTGAGGACAGTCTAGATTTGGTCGAATTGGTTCCTGAAGCCAAACCGCCAGTATGCAAAATCATGGATTATAAGCATTTCCTCTATGATCAAAAGCAAAAAGCGAAAGAAGCTAAAAAGAACCAAAAGCAAACTCAGCTAAAAGAGATGAAGCTGCGTCCTAGTACTGAAGAAGCTGATTATCAGGTTAAACTGAAAAAAATCGTCAGCTTTTTGGAAGACCAAGACAAAGTTAAAATCAGTATTCGCTTTCGTGGCCGTGAAATGGCGCACCAAGAGATTGGTCGCAAGCAGCTAGATCGTATTATCGAAGATACTGCTGAGATTGCTAACGTTGAGCAATATCCTAAGATGGAAGGTCGTCAGATGGGTATGCTGCTTGGGCCAACTAAGAAAAAGTAATCTGTTTATTAGATGGCTGTTAGTCAATATAGATATGTATAACCTTAACCATCAATATACTGCGGGATATTGATGGTTTTTTATTGTGTGCATAGATACATATCTCTTTTAAATATGTTTAGTCAGATATAATTGGCTGACTCTATTTTACAAAACCTACCTTCTCAACCATTTGATTACGCGGTAATCTAAAGGTCTGTTTTATATTTGCTAATCAGCATTTATTAAAAATTTCTAGTAAGTGTATAAAAATAACGTATATCACGACCATCAGAGTCGTTGACAAAAACACTACTTTTATCCAATATTGAAGGAAATTTCATGCAAGAATTGACCCCACCAGAAAACGCAACGACGCCAAGTATTTCTCTAACCGCGCCTGAACCTGTGAGAGAAATACAAAAAAGCGAAGCAGATCAGATGGTCAAATTGGATGACAGCCAAATCCCAGAACTTGATGCCAAGGTCGATGCCTTTGTTGATCATGTGATTAATAATTCTGTGCACAGTGCTGAGTTTCAGCAAAATGTGCAATCGATTCATAATCTCGGCACCAAAGAGATTCGTGAATCAGCCCAAGTGTCTAATCGTATGCTTGATTTACCCGCCAAAAGCCTCAATGACAGCTTGTTTGATAATTCCCCTATCGCCAAGTCATTGACTGAGTTGCGCGGCATCGTCGAAGATTTAGATCCCAGTAAAAAAGAGCTGACCAGCTCGCGTAAGTTATTCGGTCTCATCCCATTTGGCAATAAAGTACAGGATTACTTCCGTCAATATGAATCGGCACAATCACATATCAACGCCGTAGTAACCAGTCTATATAATGGTAAGGATGAGCTGCTCAAAGACAATGCGATGATTGAGCAAGAAAAAGTCAATATGTGGGAGCTGATGCAATCCATACGCCAATACGTTTATGTCGGCAAAAAGATTGATGAGCAGTTAGAACAGAAGGTTTATGCGATAGAAGCGACCGATCCCGAAAAAGCACGCATTATTAAAGAAGAGATGTTGTTTTATGTGCGTCAAAAAAACACCGACTTTTTAACTCAGTTAGCCGTGAACGTGCAAGGCTATTTAGCGCTCGATACCATTCGCCGCAATAACTTAGAATTGATAAAAGGCGTTGATCGAGCCACCACAACCACCGTATCTGCACTACGTACAGCGGTCGTGGTTGCACAAGCGATGACCAATCAAAAACTGGTGCTTGATCAAATTACTGCTTTAAATAAAACCACCAGTAGCTTAATTGAATCGACCTCAGCGATGCTAAAACGTCAGTCAGGTGAAATCCATGAGCATGCGACCAGTAGCAGCATTGAGCTTGATAAATTGCAAAACGCTTTCAATAACGTCTATGATACGATGGATATGATTAGCAATTATAAAATTGAAGCGCTAGAGAACATGAAACAGACGGTCAATACTTTGACTACTGAAGTTGATAAGGCTCAGAAATACTTGGATAAGTCTAATCAAACAACAGTATTAGAAGTGTCGAAAGAGATAGACAGTAAAAAGATAACCAATAGATCAAGTACAGTCGATATCGACATTTGATTTGTTTTAATAGTTGTTGCCTATTAAAGGTGGCCACTTCCTGCTACCAAATACACTTAAGACAATTGACGCAAGATATTGCAACGTCGTTCGTGTTAAGATAGCCATTATTAATAATTTTAAAAATAGATACGGTAATTTATGAGTTGGAACGATCCAAACGCCTCAAGTGAGGCAAAAAGATATGACAATCCTATCCCTAGTCGCGAACTGATACTCAGTACGATTAATGAGCATGGTGAAGTCACGCATCAACAATTGGCAAAAGCCTTTAATATTGATGACCCAGACCAGTTTGACGCTTTAGGCAATCGCCTAAAAGCGATGGCACGTGATGGACAAGTAAACCGCGACGGTCGTCCTTATCGCTATCGCACGGTGACCAAGCAAGATGTCGTCAGAGGTACAGTGTCTGCACATCCTAAAGGCTTTGGCTTTGTATTATTAAGCGATATGCCAGATTTGTTTTTACATGAAAAGCAAATGCGCTGGGTTTTCAACGGTGACACTGTAGATGCAGTCGGTACATCGACAGACAATCGCGGGCGCACAGAAGGACGTATCGTCGATGTCGTTGAACGTCGTCAAAATAACTTCATTGGTACATTAGCGCGTGATGAAGACGGCTACTGTGTCGAGCTTGGTAGTCCAAATAATCACCAGCCGATTACCGTTACTGAAGAAAATGTACAAGCGATGAATGCCAAGCAAGGCTCTCCTGTTAAGGTTGATGTTATTGATTGGCCAAATCAGCATGAATTTGCGACGGGTAAAATCACTGAAGTACTGTCTGATGACAATGATCGCGAACTGATTATTGAGACCACCTTACTCAATTATGACATCCCATCAGATTTTAGCGAAGCAGCACTGAAGCAAGCCAACGATTATCAAGAGCCGACTGAAAAAGATCTAAAAGGTCGTAAAGATTTGCGTGATTTGCCACTGGTGACTATCGATGGTGAAGATGCACGTGATTTTGATGATGCCGTATTCGCCGAAAAACGCTCAGGCGGCAACTATCGTGTCTTAGTTGCGATTGCGGATGTCAGTTATTACGTTACACCAAACTCGCCACTTGATAAAGATGCCTACGAGCGCGGTACGTCCGTATACTTCCCGCATCGTGTGATTCCAATGTTGCCTGAAGTGCTCTCTAATGGTCTGTGCTCACTGAATCCTGACCGTGATCGTCTTTGTATGGTAGCTGATATCAAAATATCGCGGGCAGGCAAAGTGACCGGTTATGAGTTCTATCCTGCTGTCATGCACTCACAAGCACGCTTAACGTATAATCAAGTGAATGCTTATCTTGAGAATCCAGAAGATAAGAGCGTACCTACCTCACTAACAGGTAATAAAGACGTCAAAAAATCTGTCGATACCTTACATCAATTGTATGAGCTACTGCTGAAAAAGCGTGAAGAGCGCCATGCAATGGAATTTGAGACAGTTGAGACCTACATTAAGTTCAATGAGAAAGGTGGTATCGAAGCAATCCTACCGCGTACTCGCGGTGATGCTCAAAAACTCATTGAAGAATGTATGCTGCTGGCCAATACTTGTGCAGCGAACTTTGCACTCAAGCATGAGCTTCCTGTCTTATATCGTAACCATGACAAACCTGATGGCGAAAAATCAATGCGTATTCACGAATACGCAAAGAATTTTGGTTTAAGCTTCCCAGAAGAAAATCCAACGCAAGCCGATTATCAGCGCATTATTGAAGCCACCAAAGACAGACCCGATGCGATTAGTATCCACAGCATGCTGTTGCGCTCAATGATGCAAGCAAATTATGCACCTGACAATATCGGTCACTTTGGGCTAGCTTATGACGAATATAGCCACTTCACCTCGCCGATTCGTCGTTACCCTGATTTGATGCTGCATCGTGCCATCAAAGCAAAAGTGACCAATACCCAGCAGCCAGTGATGGACTTTTCTCTTGAAGCGGCTGGCACGCAAACCTCAGATACTGAGCGCCGTGCCGAAAAAGCCTCACGCTATGTAGAGTCTTGGCTCAAGTGTCACTATATGAAAGATCATGTTGGTGAAGAGTTCGAAGGTGTGGTTACTACAGTCACAAGCTTCGGTTTGTTTGTCACCTTGACTGACTTATATATTGATGGTTTGGTTCACATCTCTAATGTCGGTGATGACTTCTTTGTTTACGATGAACAGCAACAACAGCTGATCGGTAAAGACAAAGGGACATTGTTCGGACTGGGCGATCGCGTTAAAGTGAAAGTTGCTGGCGTCAATATGGATCTGCTACAAATTGACTTTGATTTAAAAGCTAAATTGCAATCTAGTGAAATGAATCAAACGAAGAGCGCGCCTTCTAAAAAAAGTACTGATAAGAAAAGTACTGATAGAAGAGGCCCCACTAAAAAGACTGGCAGCCGTAGTAAAGGCGCAAGTAAGAAAAGCTAGTGTTAGTAAATACTTTAAATAATAAAAAGGCCAACGTCATCGTTGGCCTTTTTTGTGCGTGGTATTTTATAACGACTATTTAAATCATTATTGCGCATTACTCATCTGGTCTAGACGTTCCTTGTCTGCTTCCTGTGCCTGATCTATTTTCGCGGTAGCATTATCGAGAATGGCTTTAGGCTGTTTGCCAAGTGGCTGGCTCGCGACATCTACCGAGCCACTTTCTACATCATCCGTATTTGGTAACGCTGTATCGGGAGATTGCTCAGATCCTGCATCACTTATGACTAATTCTCTATCTTTCTCACGTTGATTGCCATTAATGAGGTTAAAACCTAGTAACGCAACCATGCCCACTAGGGCGAATATAATCAAGTGTTTCATTTGCATAAAAAATGTCTCGTATTTGAATGATAATCAGATATACGTTTCGTTGCATTTTTTATGCCTAGTTTTTGGCAGGTTTTTGCAAATTATTCTTGCGGGCTATTATTATTCAGTAAATCAGTCTCGTCAGAGCTTTCTGCAATTTCCTGTTCAACTTTTTCCATGAGTTTGTCGTCAGGACGAGCGTTAAGCACCTCATCAGCATTGCGACCTTGTAAAATCAATTTGGCACGAGCCTTTGCTTGTTTTTTGTCCTTATCATCAACGCTATTATCTTCATTCTGGTTTTTATCAGTCACTTTGGGCGTGATTGGCGTAATCATCATATTAGTATTAGCACTGCTGGCGTTACTGTCCTGCATATGCTCAAACGCTTTTTCTAAGTTACTATTAAAACGCAAACGATAAATCGGTTCAGGCAAGCTGAAGCCTTCATTTTCTAACGCATGCTTGGTCTCACGAATGGCAATACTGCGTGCTTTTGAGAAGTCCGTGTCTGATTGATCCACCCAAATTTGAAATTCCAAAATGATATTAGAGTCGCCAACATTGGTAATGACAGCCACTGCTTTTGGCTCATCTAAAACGAATGCTAATGTATGTATCGCATCCAATCCGACTTTGATAGCCGCTAATGGATCATCATTGGCATCAACGCCTAACTCAAAGGTAAATCGACGTTCTGGATTTTTGGTATAATTTAAAATCGTTGCTTTAAATACTTCAGCATTGGGAATACGCAACTGGTTACCATCTAAAGTCATCAGAATAGTCGCACGTGAGGTTAGCCGTACTACGATCCCCTCTTGATTATTAATTAAAATATGATCACGTGCGCGAAATGGTTGGCGAATACTGAGCATGAGCGAGGCAATGTAATTCTCAATAGTGTCTTTGACCGCAAAACCAACGGCAATACCGATAACGCCTGCACCGCCAAGCAAAGTGCCTAAAATGGTTTCGGCGCCTATCAAACTCAGCGCAAGAATCAAACCGAAAATAATAAAAATAACTTTAACGGTTTGTGACAGCAATTCGGCGACAAACGGATTGGGCGTGAGCCGTTGCCACATTTTTTTGCGATTAGACAGCCAACTACCAAACCATGTCACCAATGCAAATAGGACAATGCCGACCAATAGGAGTGGCAAGGCTTTGACTAGATTTTTGGCTTGGGCTTTAAGACCTTGATAAACGGTAGTGACATTGTCTTGAACATCAAGGGTACGATCAATCCGATCTTCGACAGTGACCACATCTGTCAGACGGTTGGTCAAATTAATGGCTTGTTGGGCTTTTTTCTCGTTGGGTGTTTCACCAGTTAAGGTCACAACGCCTTGGGTAACGCCAACATTGACAGCCTGTAAGCCTTCAATTTCAGAAAAAATACCTTGGATACGCTGACGAATGTCATTGTCTTTTTGCGGGGTGGGCGTGGTCTCAATCTGAGCATTATTGGTGCTTTCACCACTTATTATGGGCGGTGGCGCTGGCTCAGGTATGACCACTGGAGATGCTGAAGCTTCCTCTTCTGATGGCCCATCAAGTAAAGGTTTATCAGCTGCCGGATTTTCTGCTGTTTCTATCCCCAATGCAGAGGTGATACCAGTCACCTCTGCACCAGCCGCATACACTGGAAAGGTAAAAAAGATGCTTAGTAACAACAGCATTTGACCGCACGCTTTTATAAAATCGCGCATCGTTGAACGGTCAAAGTGAGTGTTCATAAGCATCCTCTGCTTTTTATAGATTTTCGTACTCATCTTTCTTTACTAAATGTTCAATAATCATTAACTGTCCAAATAAACTTGTGCCTCGCCCAAGTTTAACGTGCCTTCATAGATCGCGCGACCAGTAATGATACCTTCAATACAATCGCCATAAGGTTTCAGCAGTTCGATATCTTTCATATTGGTCACGCCGCCTGAGGCAATCACAGGCAAGCCGCCTTCACGTGCTAAATTGACAGTTTGTTCAACGTTGACGCCTTGCATCATGCCATCACGGTTGATATCGGTGTAGACAATCGACGATACGCCGACATCTGCAAAGCGCTTTGCAAGCTCGGTCGCCTTGGTATCCGTCACATTTGCCCAACCATGAGTGGCGACCATGCCGTCTTTAGCATCGATACCTACAATGATATGACCCGGAAATTCGCGGCAAGCTTCTGCGACAAAATCCGGATCTTCGACCGCTTTTGTACCAATGATGATATAAGTCAAACCAGCCGTAATATATTGCTCAATAGTGTTCATGTTGCGCACACCGCCGCCCAACTGAATAGGCAGATTCGGGTAAGCTTTAGTAATATCATTCACCACTTGTCTATGAACGGGTACGCCGTCAAATGCCCCATTCAAATCAACCAAATGCAGTCGACGTGCACCTTCCTCTACCCAGCGTGCTGCCATGGCCACTGGATCATTAGAAAAAACCGTATCATCCTCCATACGGCCTTGTTTTAAGCGGACACATTTACCATCTTTTAAATCAATAGCCGGGATAATGACAGGCACAGCACACATATAGCATTCCTTATAAAGCACAACAATAAATATATTTAGAAAAGTAAATTTAAAAATCAGGGTGTATTGAACGTTCAACACCCTCTAAACACGCATAAAAACATCAGTCAAAAGTGACTTAATATATAGACGAATCAAAAGCTATCCATGATAGACCCAAAAGCCACTTCGATAGATAGAAATGACAATAAAAAAACGGTCAATCATAACCATAAGTTTTAATACATTGAATCACTGGCAACATTAGATAAATTCAATTACTCACTGGCAATTTTAGGTCAATTTAGCGTATAATCCTAGGTAAATTTTTATTTGTTTCTATGTGATAGTAACCATGCGCTGCGCTTTTTATTGAGTCATTTATGGCTTAGTGCTGCATAGCGGTCAGGATGAGTCGAGCAGCAGCTAAGTGCATCTTTTTGATGTTGGCTGACATATTGCTAAGAAGGGTTATATTAGAAATTTCAACTGGTGGCCTCTAAACAGTCTACTCTACAGCACTAAACTCTAATGACGCCTCTTTCTTTTTTATAGTCTCTATCGTATCTCTATCACTAGCTAACTATTTTAAAACAGTCATTACTAGCTGTATAGCCGCTTATTGATGTGAGTGAAATCTACTTAATAATGGCTTCGCTAGTTTGTCTGTCAACCAGTTTATCATCTATTTCGATAGATCATCTTTTGGCTGCATTCTTATCTAATTGCGTATCTATTAACAAGATACCAAACCAATAAGGTTGGTCAATTGCGCTGGTGTTACAAGCTTTAATTTTCAATGAAACGTATGATAGAGCTATTGTCTACACAATCATTTTCGCTAAAGGCTTGAACGATTGCGTTTGATTTGATGGTTTTAACATACACCTTGGTAGCCAGTCGCCACTTTGGTCATTCGAATAAGACATTAACGTGTTGTTAAGGAGTCTAAGGTCAGCGTTAATACTCTTACTAGTAGTTATGATCATGCGTTATTTTTAGAGACCCTTTATCACTATCCTACTATAGGAAGAGAGACGTGGGGGCTTTATTGAATGACGCAGATGTTCATGCTACCGATATACCAAACAGGACGTCTGGTATCGTTTTAGACTATGGACTAAGTTTTCGCTTATGATTACCATCAAAAAAGGTTTGGATTTGCCCATCACCGGTGAATCATCCCGCGAGATATCTGAGCACCAACCGACACATGTCGCCGTTATTGGCTATGATTATGTGGGCATGAAGCCCACGATGAATGTCAAAGAAGGTGATATCGTAGCAAAGGGTCAGCCCGTTTTTGAAGACAAAAAACGAGTTGGCGTTATCTATACTGCCCCTGCTGCTGGTAAAGTCGTCGCGATTAAACGCGGTGAACGACGTGTGTTTGAGAGCCTTGTGATTGCGGTCGACCCAAACGGTGAAGAAGTAGACTTCGAGCGCTATGACTCCCAGCAACTTGCTGACCTAGACGCTGAAGTTGTTGAAACCCAACTGCTTGCCTCTGGCGAATGGACCGCGTTTCGCACGCGCCCTTATAGCCGTGCGCCAGAAATCGGTGCCCGTCCTCATGCTATTTTTGTCACCGCTATGGATACCAATCCATTAGCATTTGACCCAATGCTGCTGATTAGCGATCAGTTGCAAGCGTTCAATGACGGACTTGCTGTCTTATCGACACTCAGCCCCAAGACCTTTGTTTGCCATCATGGTGATGCCCAGTTGACGCCAGTTGCCAAAACGGCGGCTAATAATGTCACTGAGTATCATAGCTTTGCTGGTAAGCATCCTGCTGGTCTGGCTGGCACGCACATTCACTTTTTGCACCCAATCATGCGCGGCGTGACCGTATGGACGATTGGCTATCAAGACGTGATTGCGATTGGTAAGCTATTCACCAGCGGTCGCTTATATACGCGCCGTATCATTAGTTTGGCAGGTCCTGCGGTCACCAAGCCACGTTTGGTGGCTACTGAGCGCGGTGCTGATATCGCTGCTCTGACCAAAGGACAGCTGGCGGCTGGCGAGAACCGTATTATTTCCGGTTCGGTGTTGTCAGGTCGCAAAGTGTTTGGCAATACGGCTTATCTTGGTCGCTTTCATAATCAAATCAGTGTGCTGCCTGAAGGGCGTGAACGTCCAGCGTTCCATTTCCTAAGTGTCGGCACCAACCGTTTCTCTAAGTTGCCTATTTATATTTCTAAGTTTTTTGGTAATAAGAAATATAACTTTACGACCACGAGTAATGGTTCACCGCGAGCGATGGTACCTATCGGGGTTTATGAAGAGGTCATGCCGCAAGATTATCTGCCTACACAGTTACTACGTGCATTAATTGTCGAAGACATGATTAGCGCCGTAGATTTGGGCGTGCTCGAATTGGACGAAGAAGATTTAGCATTATGCACCTTCGTATCTCCTGGCAAATATGAATTCGGTGATATTTTGCGTGATAACTTGACGCGCATTGAGCTGGAGGGCTAACCACGATGAAATTTTTACACAATATGTTCGATCGTATGGAGCCGTCTTTCACCAAGGGTGGCAAACACGAAAAATACTACGCTATCTTTGAGATGTTTGATACGTTTTTGCGTCAACCAAGCTCAACCACATACTCAGCATCACACGTACGCGACGGTATCGACCTAAAGCGTATTATGATTACCGTATGGTTATGTACTTTCCCAGCCATGTTTTGGGGTATGTACAACATTGGTCATCAAGCACTAACGGCGATTGCAACCCTTGGTTTGCAGCCTGAAGGCTGGCGTACCGTTATCACCAGTATGGCAGGCTATAACCCAGACAGTATCTGGGCAAGCTTCGTTTACGGGGCGATGCAATTTTTACCGATTTATATCGTCACTTTTGCGGTCGGTATTCTCTGTGAGATTATCTTTGCCGTGGTACGTGGTCATGAAGTCAACGAAGGTTTCTTTGTGACCTCAGTGCTGTTTGCGCTTTGTTTACCACCAGATATTCCTTTATGGCAAGTTGCTTTAGGTATCACCTTTGGTGTGGTAGTCGCAAAAGAAGTGTTCGGTGGTACGGGTAAAAACTTCCTGAACCCTGCCCTATCGGGTCGCGCATTCTTATACTTTGCTTACCCTGCTTATATGTCTGGTGACTCAGTATGGACGGCGGTCGATGGTTTCTCTGGTGCGACGCCACTTGGTCTTGCCGCGTTAGGCGTAGTCCCTCAAGACTTCGTCGACGTCTATGGTAATGCGATCACTTGGGGTGATGCGTTCTTAGGTAATATGCAAGGCAGTATCGGTGAAGTATCAACACTGGCTATCCTAATGGGTGCCGTCGTTCTACTTTGGACGCGTATTGCTTCATGGCGTATTATGGCAGGTTGTGTGGTAGGTCTGATTGCTACTTCTCTTGTCTTTAATATGATTGGTTCTGAAGACAATATGATGATGAACCTGCCGTTTTATTGGCATTTAGTGATCGGTGGCTTCGCCTTTGGTGCCGTGTTTATGGCAACCGATCCTGTATCAGCTGCGCATACCAATAAAGGCCGCTGGGCTTATGGTATCTTGATTGGTTTTATGACGGTATTGATTCGCGTCGTGAACCCAGCTTTCCCAGAAGGCATCATGCTGGCCATTTTATTCGCCAACTTATTTGCTCCATTGTTTGATTACTTTGTGACCCAAGCAAACATCAAACGCCAAACAGCTCGGAGGGTTCGTTATGTCCAAGCCCAAAAGTAATAATGCGAAAACCATCAGTGTGGCATTGACGCTATGCTTGGTGTGTTCCGTCTTAGTTTCAGCAGTAGCGGTTGGTCTAAAACCTGCTCAAATTGAAAACGCACGCTTAGACCGTAACAAAAACATCTTGGTTGCCGCTGGCATGTACGATGCCGAGTCTGATACAGCAGATGATGTTGCTGAACGTTTTAAAGATTTCGATGTCGAAATTATTGACTTAAGTAAAGGCAGCTACGTTGATGATGAAGCGCTAAAAGCCGCTGGCATCCCTGATCGTAATGCTTATGACGCAAGCCAAGCGACTAAGAATAAAGCACTGAGTGAAGATTTAGGCAACGACGATCCTGCTGGTATTGGTCGCAAGCCTAAATATGCCAAAGTCTATGTTAAAAAAGATGACGCAGGCAAACCTGAAATGGTTGTTTTGCCGATTCAAGGCTATGGACTATGGGGCACTATCTATGGTTTCTTAACCCTTGAAAGCGATATGAATACCATCAAAGGCATCAGCTTTTATGAGCATAAAGAAACCCCAGGTCTGGGTGCTCGTATCGAAGAGCCAGAGTGGCGTGCGAAGTGGAGCGGTATCCACTCATATGACGAAAACGGTAATGTTGCCACTGGTGTGACCAAAGCGGGTACACCAAAAGAGAACTGGGTCGATGGTATCAGTGGTGCAACCTTGACCGGTCGCGGTGTCAGTAACATGATTCAGTTTTGGTTGGGTGAGCAAGGTTATAAGCCTTATTTAGATACGCTACGTAAAGAGAGTGGTCAAGCAATTGATAATGCGGCAGATACACAAGCTACGCAATCAACGCTGAGCGCTCAACCTGAAACCGAACTGGCAGCCAAACGACCAGTAGCAAACGGCAAGGAGGCATAACATGGCTGACACTAAAAGTATTTTAACCTCGCCTATTTTTGATAATAACCCCATTGCCCTACAGATCCTTGGTATCTGTTCAGCACTAGCAGTCACCACGAGCATGGCGAATGCCATGGTTATGTGTGTAGCACTGACACTGGTAACTGCGTTTTCAAGCTTCTTTATCTCGATCATTCGTAAACAGATTCCATCAAGTATTCGTATTATCGTACAGATGACTATTATTGCCTCATTGGTTATCTTGGTCGATCAGGTGCTAAAAGCCGTTGCTTATGATGTGAGTAAAGGCTTGTCGGTCTTCGTTGGTTTGATTATCACCAACTGTATCGTGATGGGTCGTGCCGAAGCATTTGCCATGAGCAATCCACCAGTGCCAAGCTTTTTAGATGGTATTGGTAATGGTCTTGGCTATTCTGCGGTTTTGCTGTTTGTCGCGACTATCCGTGAGCTACTTGGCTCAGGTACGTGGTTTGGTATCACCATCCTACAGCCTGTCACTGATGGCGGTTGGTATATTCCAAACGGTCTATTACTGTTACCACCGTCAGCATTCTTTATTATTGGTTTGTTCATTGCCATTATCCGTATCTGGAAACCAGAGCAGGTTGAAGACGCTGAATTTGTAATGAAGCCGCAGTCTAAAGGCATGGCACATGGAGGCGGTCACTAATGGGACATTATGTTAGTTTATTTATAACCTCAGTCTTTATTGAGAATATGGCGCTGGCCTATTTCTTAGGTATGTGTACTTTCTTGGCCGTATCAAAGAAGGTTTCAACCGCTATCGGTCTGGGTGTTGCCGTGGTCGTCGTGATGGCGATTACCGTACCGCTAAACAACTTACTCTTTCAGTTCATTCTCAAAGATGGTGCGCTGGCATGGGCAGGTTTCCCTGATATCGACTTAAGCTTTTTGGGCTTGCTCAGTTATATCGGCTTGATTGCTGCGACCGTACAGATTCTAGAGATGTTCCTCGATAAGTTCGTTCCTAGTCTGTATAACGCCCTTGGGGTGTTCTTGCCACTTATCACTGTAAACTGCGCCATCTTAGGTGGTGTACTATTTATGGTTGAGCGTGACTATAATTTCGGCGAATCTGTCGTGTATGGCGTGGGCGCAGGCTTCGGTTGGGCATTGGCGATTACCGCATTGGCCGGTATCCGTGAAAAGTTAAAATACTCAGACATTCCAGCACCGCTGCGTGGTCTTGGTATTACTTTCATCACAGTTGGTCTAATGTCACTTGGCTTTATGTCTTTCGGCGGTATGTCAATTTAGACCGCTAAGCTTAACAGCCTATTTAGCGATTTGACCTATTTAATTCATTTATTCGGTAGGGGTTCAGGAAACACGCAATGACGTCTTTTCGCACCCCTACTCCATAGATTAAGGATACCTACCATGGATTACGCTACGGCGATTGGTGGCGTTGCTATGTTTACCTTGATCATCATGGGCCTCGTTGCCATTATTTTGGCGGCGCGCTCAAGACTGGTCAGTTCAGGCGATGTTACCATCCATATCAATGATAATCCCGATAATGACGTCGTGACCCCAGCAGGCGGTAAATTACTACAAACCCTTGCAAGCGAAGGTATTTTCTTATCTTCAGCCTGTGGTGGCGGTGGTACTTGTGCGCAGTGTCGCTGCCGCGTTATTGAAGGGGGCGGCTCTATCTTGCCCACCGAAGAAGGCTATTTTACTCAAGGCGAAATTCGCAATCACATGCGTCTGGCTTGTCAGGTAGCCGTTAAGCAAGACATGAAAATTGAGATTGACCCTGAGTTTTTTGATGTACAAAAGTGGGAATGTGAAGTTCTCTCTAATGATAACGTTGCTACCTTTATTAAAGAGCTGGTCCTTAAAATTCCAGATGGCGAAGAAGTGAACTTCCGTGCTGGTGGTTATGTACAGTTAGAGGCGCCACCGCATGAAGTTCATTATAAAGACTTTATCATTGACGAAGAATACCGTGAAGATTGGGAAAAATTTGGTATTTTCAACTATGTCTCAAAAGTTGATGAGCCAGTTATTCGTGCTTACTCGATGGCCAACTACCCTGAAGAAAAAGGCCTTATTAAGTTTAATATTCGTATCGCTAGTCCACCGCCACGCGGTCCTGACGGTATTCCACCAGGCAAAATGTCATCATGGGTATTTAGCCTAGTACCTGGCGATAAAGTAACGGTTTCGGGTCCTTATGGTGAATTCTTTGCCAAAGAGACTGACGCTGAAATGATTTTCGTTGGTGGTGGTGCTGGTATGGCACCGATGCGCTCGCACATCTTCGATCAGCTTAAACGCTTACATACTAAGCGTAAAATCAGCTTTTGGTATGGTGCACGCTCTATCCGCGAGATGTTCTATGTTGAAGATTATGATCAACTCGCAGAAGAGTTTGATAACTTTGAGTGGCATGTGGCTTTGTCTGATCCATTACCAGAAGACAATTGGGAAGGTCCAACCGGCTTTATCCATAATGTATTACTTGAAAATTATCTGAAAGACCATCCAAACCCAGAAGACTGTGAATACTACATGTGTGGGCCACCGATGATGAATGCAGCGGTCATCGACATGCTGCACAGCTTGGGCGTGGAAGATGAAAACATCATGCTTGATGACTTCGGTGGTTAAGTGAGTATCTAAGCAAATGGCTACGTAAAAAATTATTTTAAAGTAATAAATAAAAGAGAGTCTCAATTGAGGCTCTTTTTTTGGCTTTGACTAAATGTAACCCTTGCATAATAAGCCTACAAATCTAAATAGCAGACCGCCTGCCCTCTACTATATGATTAATTGTTTATTGCCTTAAGAAAGGATTTTTATGAAAACCAACATTAAAGATTTGACCATTTGGATTACTGGTGCTTCTAGTGGTATCGGTGCAGCATTAGCCATCGCCTTTGCCAAACGTGGTGCCACCATTATTTTAAGTGGGCGTGATGAGGCAAAATTAGTAGCAGTCAAAAACCGCTGTAAAAACAGCAAAAACCATTTCATCATCCCTTTTGATATCACCGATGCCAAACAAGCAAAAGACGCGTATCAGACAGCTAAAGCTCAAGCTGGAAAAATTGATTGGCTTATTAATAATGCTGGCATCAGTCAACGCTCGCTTATTATGGAAACTACTGAAGAAGTTGAACGGCAAATTATGGAGATAGATTATTTTGCGCAGACACGTCTTACTAAACTGGTATTGCCCAATATGATCGCGCAAGGTGGCGGCAAAATTGTCATGGTATCCAGTGTTGCAGGTTTATTAGGCACACAATATCGCGGCGCTTATGGAGCAGCCAAAGCCGCACTTCATATGTGGGCAAACAGTCTGCGTGCGGAACTGTACGAGCAAGGCATAGAGGTGGCAACGGTATTCCCTGGATTTATTCAAACCAGTATTTCTATTAATGCCTTGACTGGTGACGGTAGCGCGCAAGGAACGATGGACGAGGCGACCAATAAAGGATTAACCGCAGCTACCTTTGCTAAACAGGTCATAAAAGCCCTGATTAAGGGTGAAGAATATATCATCGTGGCAGGTAATAAAGAAAAGCTGGCGACCACGGTCAATCGCCTATCGCCGCCAAAACTATATAAGCTCATCCGTGAATCAAAAGTAAAATAAATCTAGTCGTTTAAGCCACTAGGTCTTAAGTCGATGATTGGCGTTATGGGTGACAAGGGGTGTAAAATGGGCCACGCTAATAGAACGTGCCACTCACCCTTTTGCCATAAAAGCCATTATGATTAATATGAGAAAACCAATAATGCAAAAATTAGCCCCACTCTCATTGTCTAACAAATCGATGAAAACCACCTTATTGCCCGTTATGGCTATCAGTGCTGTATTCAGTCTTAGTGCTTGCCAGCAAACACCAGATTATGATTATCTCAGCGGTGAGACCATGGGAACGAGCTACCATATCAGTTATCAGCTACCTGCGGATGCAGATGAAGCAGCCATCCAAGCGTCGATTGATAAGCGCTTGCAGCAAATCAATGACAGTATGTCTACCTATCAGGCAGACTCTACTATCTCTAAGTTCAACCAGTTAGGTAAAGACATCCCCCTCACTATCGATGCAGATTTTGCTCAGGTGCTTGATGTGTCACGAATCGTCTATCAGCAATCTGGTGGCGCCTTTGATCCTACCGTCATGCCATTGGTAGAGACTTGGGGCTTTGGTAGCACCATGACCGTTGAGCGCTTGCAAAGTCCGCCAACAGCACTTGAGATTGCTCAAGCAAAAGCCTTGGTAGATTTTGAAAGCATCATACAAAAAGAGCAGAGCATTTATAAAACTAAAGACGGCGTCGGGCTTGATTTCTCAGCAGTTGCTAAAGGTTATGGCGTCGATGTGATTGCCGATGTGCTCAGAGATGACTATCAAATTCGCAACTACATGGTAGAGATAGGGGGTGAAATTGCAACCTCTGGGGTCAATAACCAACAGCAGCCGTGGCAAATTGCGATTGATGCGCCTATTGAGGACAGTACGGTCAGCGAGCGTCAGACAATATCAGCGATTCGTCAACCAATCAATACCGATAATCAGATGTATTTGGCAACTTCTGGCAACTATCGTAATTCCGTCATATTCGACGGTCAGCGCTACAGTCATACGATTGATCCAACCACTGGCAAGCCTATCGCGGGCGGCGCACCATCGGTAACCGTTGCAGCAGACTCAGTCGCCTTGGCAGATGCGTGGGCAACCGCCCTCACTGCGATGCCTTATAAAAAAGCCCTTGCAACAGCCAAAGCACAAGAGATAGCCGCCTTGTTTGTTGTCTTAGCTGATGAGGCAAAGGCGACGGGTTCTGATAAGAATACTGACCAGTGGCAAGTGGTACAAACACCAGCGATGCAAGCATTACGTGCTGACAAACAGCCTTAGAACTTAGTCGTAATAGAACTTAGTCGCAATACTGTAAACGGCTCGATAACCATCAACGAGCCATACAAAAATTTGCTATACTGGTTTTGCTATACTATTAAGGTATTACCCTAGTAAATAGCCACACTATTTTTAAAAATCGAGGTTTCCTCTATGCTTAGTCAATTGCTTCCCATGCTTGCCATTACCTTTACCGTATTCGTCCTGTTCTTTATCTTTATGGGTATCGGTTATATGGTCAAAAAGAAGCCACTTAGAGGATCTTGTGGCGGCGTTGCTAAACTAATGGGTGATGAAAATTGCTCGTTTTGTGGAAATGATCCCAATAAGTGTGATTCAATCGTGGCAGAACAGCAAGAAAATGCCCTTAAAGCCGCTCAGCTAGGCAAACCTGTATAAACTAAATTTTATAAATACCGCGTTTGTTACCATACGCTGGTAGTATTTACCTAACATCTGTTCTTATAATAGCGTCTAGTCCTTTGCAAGGGACTGGCGCTATTTTTAGTTGTGCCAGCCGCGACGTATCTAGTTAGCATCGCTTCAAGATATTTTGGATATAAATACGGCACGTGCAAGGCCTGTTAATAATAGTAGACTAAATAAATCTAATACCGTATCCAGTTGATAGGCGATTGAAGATAAGCGCGCTTTCAAAATGGTTACTCATATATCTTGTATTCTGCAAGTAATCTCTAGTTCTAATTTACGATTCTAATTAATGATTTTAGTCACCGTCTAGGTGCGTTTTCTTTGGTGTTATTTACAAGCGACGATGCTTCGGCGCTGTTTAATGACGTGTCCTTTTTCTTATTCTAATAGTCGTGCTGCTATGTCTACCTCTACTGATTTGCCACCTGATGTGCCATTACAGTCTCATTCAGATACGCCGTCACCGTTTGAGCTGCCCTCCTCACGCTTCACTTTTTGGCTCATTTTATGTGCCATGATTTTGCTCGCCACTAATATGCGTGCGCCTATTGTTGCTCTCGGCTCTATTGCCCCTGTCGTACAAGATGCACTCAATATCTCTGAGACGCAGATTGGTTGGCTAGGAGCAGTGCCCATGCTGACTTTTGCGGTGGGCGCACTGATCGCGCCAGCCATTGGTAAGCGTTTTGGGCTTGAGAATACGCTCATTGCGATGATTGCGTTATTAACGATTGGTATGATGATTCGTACCATTATTCCCACTTGGTCTGGGTTTTTGATTGGTACGTTACTGCTGACCTTGGCTATCGGTTTTGCGAATACCTTAGCTGCCCCTGTTATTAAACAGCGTACGCCCCAGCATATTCCACTCATAACAGGGCTATTTAGTCTAACGATGACGGTAACGGCAGGCATCGTCGCTGGAGTTGTACTGCCATTATCTGAGCAAGTGGGCTGGCAATGGGCACTGGGTGGGTGGTCGCTATTGGGTATTTTTGCGATCGTTATTTGGATATTTTTACGATTGCGGCTGGGTTCGTCTAGTCATCAAGCAATTGTGCCACCTACCTCTGGAGCGTCTGACATCTCCATATGGCGTACGCCTTTTGCTTGGCAAATTGCGGTATTTATGGGGCTGCAATCATTATTATTTTACACCGTGGCCAGTTTCTTACCCTCTATTTGGGTCAGCAAGGGGCTATCCGCAGTGCAAGCAGGACAAATGGCTTCAGTGTTTCAGTTTATGGCACCTGTCTCTATCTTGAGCCTAACGTGGCTGATCAATCGCGGCCGCCCTATTCAGGCGCTGGCGGTGTTTGCAGCGGTGCTGAATGTTATTGGTATTTTAGGAATCAATTATTTATCTACCGACCTCGCTTGGTTGTGGTCAGGTCTGATGGGCATTGGCTGCTCCGCTATTTTCACCTTGAGTATGATGCTGTTCTCCTTACGTACTTATACGACCAACCAATCTAGTGAGCTGTCTGGTATGGCGCAATTCGTCGGTTATTTGATTGCATTTTTTGGTCCCTTAGGGACAGGTTGGCTACATGAAGCGACTGGCAGTTGGGATTTGCCACTATTCATCATGCTTATTTTGATGGTTCTCAACGTCGTCATTGCTTGGGTAGTGAGTCGTCCAGTGATGGTCGATGGCAAAAAGCTTTAATATCAAAAACTACAGTAACCTTAGGATAATATTGGTGTCTGTCTTATTTTGCTACACTGGTTTGATTGCTTATAGGACAGAATAATCATGATGAATTTATCCATTCGTTTCGCTCGACACTTACCAACATTGGCTATTTTAACAGCCGTAATGGCGCTCGGTGGTTGCCAAAAACCATCTGAACCTAGCACCGCTAATGGCATGCAAAACAGTACTCAAACTGCCGAACCTCAAACGACAAAATCTGAGCAACCGGCAACATCCACTGCACAGCAAGCGCCATTAACGATCTTGGCATTGGGCGACTCCCTGACAGAAGGTCTTGGGGTAGACAAAGATGACAACTATCCTGCTCAGTTAGAAGATCGTCTGCAAGCAATGGGTTACGACAATGCCAAAGTTATCAATTCAGGATTGAGCGGTGAAACCAGCACGGGATTGGTCAATCGCTTAGACTGGGTGTTGCAGACCAAACCTGATGTGACGATTTTGACCATTGGTGCTAACGATGCCATACGCGGCATCGATGTGGCGACAATTGAAGCCAATATCCGCACGGCTGTCAAACGTTTGCAAGACAATGGTAGTGTCGTCATCTTGGGCGGTATGTCGATCTATGACAACCTAGGCAGTGACTACGTTGCGGCCTTCTCAGACATTTATCCTCGCGTCGCGAAAGACATGAACGTTACCCTTATTCCGTTCTTCTTAGAGGGCGTGGGCGGTGACCGTGAGCTCAACCAAGCGGATGCCATTCATCCGACGAAGGAAGGCTACACGATCATCGTCAATGACAATATCTTGCCTATTCTAGAGCCTAAACTAGAAGCGCTAAAAATAGCCGATGCAGACAACACAACTGAAAATGCTCAAGATGAAACGACAAAAAATACGACAAATGAGACTACTTAACGAGACACTGTAATGACATCATCACCTTCGATTGCCACGTCAATACCACAAGCAGATTCTAAAAAAGAAGCCCTACTCACCGCTAATAAACTCAATAAAACTGTGCAAGTCGGTGAGCAAACCCTATCAATCATTAAAGATGTGAACATTCATATCAACGCTGGCGAGTTTGTGGTCATCATGGGCAAATCAGGCTCAGGTAAATCCACCTTACTAGGATTACTGGCGGCGCTAGATTATCCAAACAGCGGTACGGTGTTGCTAGCAGGTCAAATGCTCAGTAGTCTTGACGAAGATGCGCTAGCGATCATTCGTCAACACGACATGGGTTTTGTCTTTCAGTCATTCCATCTACTTCCAACCTTGACAGTAGCCGAGAACATCGCCTTTCCACTTAATATTGCCAGACGTCCAAACCCAGCACGAGTAGACGAGCTTATTGATGCCGTTGATTTGGGTCATCGCCGTCATAGCTTACCCAATCAACTATCGGGCGGTGAGCAGCAGCGTACGGCTGTGGCACGAGCGCTGGTGTCGCATCCAAAGATTGTGTTTGCGGATGAGCCAACGGGCAACTTAGATGAGCAAAATGCCGATCAAGTCATGCAGTTGCTATTGGACTTACGCCAACAGGTTGGTTCAGCACTGGTGGTCGTGACCCATGACCCTGCAATTGCCGAGATGGCAGATCGCGTGATTACCATGCATGACGGCCGCATTGTACCTACATGAATAACTGGATTGTATCTTAATGAATAGTAAGCCCACAGACAATAAACTACCAGCTGATACAAAAAAGACTGATACCAGTATGCGTCAAGCGTCAAGCTATCCTAGCGGTATCCTCAATCAATTATTTACCCGTACCCTAGGTTTTCAAACACTCGGCTCTCAAGCACTCAGTCGTAGCTGGTGGCAACGCTGGGTTTATCCTATGTTGTTTCTACTGACGTTGACCTTGTCACTTGCAACTTACCTGACCCTCGACTCTGTGCAGCAGTCTGTCGATCGCTATATCAATGACAATCAGCGCGCGCTCGTTGGTGGCGATTTAATTCTAAACAGCAAGCAAGACTGGCCAAGTGAAGTATTGACGCAGGTAGAAACCATCCCCGATACGCAGACGGTGTATGACTATCAATTTAGCGCCATGCTGGTCAATGATGAGCAAACCTTGCTTGCCAGCATCAAAGCGGTCTCGCCGTCGTATCCCTTATACGGTACAGCGGAGCTTGCCTCAGGACAGCCGCTGTGGAAGCAGCTAACCTCTGACAGTGTCATCGTCGCGCCAGAAGTGCTCAGTAGTCTACAGGCCAATGTCGGCGACCGCATTACCATTGGTGATGCGCAGTTCACAATAAGTGATGTACTGACCAAAGAACCTGATCGCCCGCTGACCACCTTTGGGTTTGGTGGGCGTGTCTTAATGCATCAAGACTCACTCGCAGCGACCAACCTATTGGGTCAACGTAGCCGAATAAACTATCGTATCGAGATGGCAGGCGATCCAGAGTTGATAACGACGCAGCGTGATGCGCTCACAGAGATACTGACCAACTATCCTGATATCGAGCTCTCTGACGCAGAGTCCGCAGACACTTCGGTCTCGCGTATCTCTGACAATGTACTGATGTTTTTAAAATTATTGGTCATCGCAGTGTTGCTACTTTCGGCGGTCGCCATGTACGGCGTCATTAGCGCCTTTGTCACCAAGCAGCAGTCTAATAATGCCATTCGTTTGGCATTAGGTGAACCGCTTGGCTCACTCAAGCGCAGCTACTATCAATTGCTTATCGTCACCACTGCCATTGCTTGTGTCGCCGCGATTATACTGAGTCTAGGTTTGCTTAAAATCGGTCAGCCATATTTGGTTGCTATCTTGCCTGCCGATGTTGGGCTAGCCATCAATCCAATTAGTGCGGTCAAAACCATTGTAATTGCTCTAGTCCTGACGTTGCTGATTGCTCAACGTGGTTTAAGCGCGCTTAACACAACCAAACCCGCTACCCTACTCAATCAAGGGGCAAGCACACAGTCGCAAAACTTGCCTTGGTATCGACGCGTGCCGCTACTGTGGTATAGCTTGATGCTGGCAGGGTTGTATGCCTTCTTTGCTTATGAAGTTGGTTCGCTGTCATTAGGGGCGCAGCTATTGGGCGGGTTGATTGGCTTTGTGGCGATATTTTGGCTACTGGCGCGTGGGTGGCTCTGGCTGCTTGCCAAATTGGCGAGCAATACCAAGGTCAGTTGGATGCAGCGTATCGCCATTCATAACCTTGCGCGTAAAGGCAACCAATCAGCGTTGTTCTTTGTCACCTTATCGCTATCGGTGGCGGTGCTGACGCTCATCACGACACTTAATCACAGTATCAATGCCCAGTTTATTAATGCCTATCCTGAAGATGCGCCCAATCTATTTTTGCTCGATATTCAGAGCGATCAACATGACGATATTGATGCGATCATTGAAGCACCTGTCACCTATTATCCGGTCATTCGTGCCCGTGTGGAGACGGCCAATGATGTCCTAGCAAAAGATATCGAGCCTGAGGATGGCTTCGATGATCCCACGCGTGTCTTTAATTTGAGCTACGCAGATACGGTCATGGACACCGAATACATCACTGAATCACTCACAGATGACGCGCTATATACCCCTATCGATGCGACAGATGAACAAGTCAAACCCTTGTCTATTTTAGATACTGCCGCCAGTATGCTCAATGTCGGTATGGGCGATCAGGTGCGCTTTAACATTCAAGGTATCGAAATCATCGGGCAGATTACCAGTATTCGCACGCGCTATGAGCGTGGCCCAAGTCCGTATTTTTACTTCTTGTTTGAGCCGTCTGTGCTGTCCGCTGCCCCACAGATTCAGTTTGCTACCGCCCACGTACCAGAAGATGCAATTCCAGAGCTACAAGGCAAACTGGTACGTGAGTTCCCTGCTGTCACCACGATTGACGGCACTGCCATTGCTCAGCAAATCCAAGAGCTGGTGGTACAAATGAGCCGCTTGGTCTATGTGTTTACCTTACTTGCCCTACTCACTGGCGTCATGGTGCTGATCAGCTCGCTACTGTCTACCTCACAAGATCGCATGAAAGACAGCGCATCATTTAGATTGCTCGGTATGCAAAAGCGTGACTTATATATGCTGAATATCTTAGAGCTGGGTGTGCTTGGTATTAGCGCGGCGACCTTTGCCGTGATTATCGCCACTGGTGGTGCTTGGCTTGCCGTTACTCAGTGGTTTAATTTACAGTTTAGTATGCCGTGGGCAAATCTAGCTATGGGTGGTGCAGCATTAGTTGTCTTACTATTCGCTATTGCCATTATTTATGTGAAACTGGTGATTGGGCGCGGGATTATGGCAAGGGTAAGGGCGATGATTTAAGCGTATTGGATTTTAGCTTGATACGGAAAAACCCCTTAATTGGGGTTTTTAATTTTGTATTATCTGCAATTCTGAACAAGACTATAGCTATAATCTAGCCACTTCATTAGGGTAACTGCTGTTATCAGAGCTAAACCGTGCCTTCAATTGACGTCTAGCTTTGTTATAAAACCCATTTAATTAAAAGCATTTTACGATTTCCTTTATTAACAGAATCTCACAGACTACTCTATAGGTCAGCCATCATTATCAATGTTTATTATTAGCTGACGTTTAGCATATACCTGAACTTCAACCTCTTCCTCCTTTGAATTAACTACAAACATTTTTGTCTTAATAGGTTCGTTAGTGGGAATATCAGTGTGAACTGTAGGGTATGCCTCAAATAGCTTGCTTTTATTCTTACTATCCGCATATTTAGCTAAATAGGCCTCTGTCTCACGAATTAGGTCTGGTAAGGTAATTGTACTAACTTTATTATTTATGAATTTGAAAGTTCGACACCCTCTCATATTCATAGCTTTCTTAACCACATTTAAAGAAGTCAATGTTACTCCATACATATTTTCTGAGTAATTAAATAACAATCCTGTTATACCAGGCCTAAAATTTTTTCTTAGAACATAATTATATAAAGCATATATTGGTACGGCTTGAATAGAATCAGCATAGATTTCTAATATATCACTCTGAGAGACACCTTTTACCTTATGTCCTAATGAATTATACCTATCATTTTTAGTACTGTATTTTTTCGCTTGTACAGCAAAAGCTACCCAACCCTTATTATCACTGCCAATCCACCATACCCAATCAGTACCAAACTTCGACTCTTCGTTTTGCTTAGTTTGCTTAATAGAAATTTGAGGGTTGTCGAGCTTTATTAGGTAAAGCAAAATCATATCTGAGATACTTGTTTCACCGAAACTTATGTCGTGTTTAAAAGCATCATCTAAAACGTTCCAAACGCCTTTAGTGATATTTTCAAAAGCGACCTTCAATTGTATATACGACATGTACTTAACCTCAATATTCATATAGCTTAAAGAATAGTATATAACTTAACTGGATAGAATGAGGATAAAACTTCTATCCATACAGAGGCCGTTTTTGCTTCGTTCAACTTATCAGCATATAAACCAGTATCAGCCATGCAGTTTGCTTATTTATTGGGGGGGATTACCTAGCACTCATTTGCTATACTAGCCCAACTTTATCGGTTAAATACCCACTTATAACACCCTCCCAAACAGCATGGTAGCCTTATGAAATTCTCAAAGTTCGGTCAAAAATTTACCCAGCCCACCGGCATCTCACAATTGATGGATGATCTAGGCGATGCACTAAAAAGCGATCAGCCAGTCAACATGCTGGGCGGTGGTAACCCTGCCAAAATTGATGCCGTCAATGAGCTATTTCTAGAGACATATAAAGCGCTTGGTAACGATAATGATGCTGGCGTACCCAATAGTAGCGCCATTATCAGCATGGCGAATTACTCTAACCCGCAAGGTGATGCGGCCTTTATCGATGCGTTGGTTGGCTTCTTTAACCGTCATTATGATTGGAACCTCACCTCAGAAAACATCGCCCTGACCAATGGCTCACAGAATGCGTTTTTCTATCTGTTTAATCTGTTTGGCGGTGCGTTCAAAGATGAGAAGAACGAATCTATCGACAAATCTATTCTACTACCATTGACCCCTGAGTATATCGGCTATAGCGACGTGCATGTCGAAGGTCAGCATTTCGCAGCCGTATTGCCACATATCGATGAAGTGACTCATGACGGCGCGGAAGGCTTCTTTAAATATCGTGTTGATTTTGACGCATTGGAGAACTTGCCAGCGCTAAAAGAAGGTCGTATTGGCGCGATTTGCTGCTCACGCCCGACCAACCCGACTGGCAACGTGCTGACCGATGACGAAATGGCGCATTTGACCGAGATTGCCAAACGTTATGACATACCGCTTATCATCGATAATGCCTACGGTATGCCCTTCCCGAATATCATCTATTCAGACGCGCATTTGACGTGGGATAACAATACGATTCTGTGCTTTAGCCTGTCTAAAATTGGTCTGCCCGGTATGCGTACTGGTATTATCGTGGCTGATGCCAAAGTGATTGAAGCGGTCAGCGCGATGAATGCGGTGGTGAATCTAGCGCCGACACGCTTTGGTGCAGCGATTGCCACGCCATTGGTAGAAAACGATCGTATCAAGCAATTAGCTGATAATGAGATTAAGCCGTTTTATCAAAAGCAAGCAACCCTCGCTGTGAAGCTATTAAAAGAAGCATTGGGTGATTATCCACTGATGATCCATAAGCCTGAAGGCGCGATTTTCCTATGGTTGTGGTTTAAAGACTTACCGATTAGCACCCTTGAGCTATACGAGCGCCTCAAAGAAAAAGGTACGCTTATTGTGCCAAGCGAATACTTCTTCCCTGGTGTCGATGTCAGTGATTATCAGCATGCGCATGAATGTATTCGTATGAGTATCGCCGCTGATGAGCAGACGCTAACTGATGGTATTGCAGCGATTGGTGAAGTGGTGCGTGAGTTGTATGATGGTCGGTAGGTTTTGAAAGTGAGCTGAGAATTACAATTAGATCTAGTGTAAAAGTATTCGAAAGTCTCTACGCCAGTTACAGCCATCACATTATTTTAGGAATAACTAAATGAGACTTATGTCAGCTATAGTCTTACTTCTAATGTCTGGTTGTAGCGCTGTACATTCCGATGACGCCAACTATAAAGTTTTGATTCATGGCAATGAGGAATGCAACTATGACTATGGTGTAGAAGACTTTTGCGACGAATATAATCAAATATCCTATAAAAATACTGACAAGACTGTCAATTTTGATAAAGATAAAGTTTTAGTGTTTCCGGAAGATAACTTTGGTTATTTAGTTGTTATAAACCCAGAAACTCAAATAGCTTATCCTTTTGGATACTTAGTTAATTATAAAAAACTAATTTTTTCTAAAGATTCTAACGAATTCTGTATAGAGGGAGATATCTCTGCTTATCGTGATGAAGATAGTGGATACTTCTGTTTTGAGTTTACTGAAAACAACTTTGAGCGCATTTACGATGCTACTCGCTAGTATTTAGCCTAACAATTATAGATCCACCTTTATCCTAATATATTGAAAAGTATCATTAAGATCATTAAAGTTGCCGTTTTCTTTCCAGAAGGCGGCGCTATGAGTAACCGCTAAATATAAATAGCCGTCTCTTGCCCAAAATATGTCTCTTGGCTCCTCCATAGGCATCCAATGCATAAAGCCTGCACCCATAATCGGGATGATGTCTGTTCCCTTAATTCTATACAGCTCTAGATCGGTGTATTGCTCATATGGGTTGGTATAGGCTGAGATGATATATTTTTTATTGGGCGAGATATGAGGATAATCTATAAACGTCTGCGTCGTCTCACCCGAATTTTCATCAATCATCTTATAGTCACCGCTTTCCCAGTAACCTCCACTGACCAAATACTGATTTAACGAGGCAATCTGACCTACGTACTCAAAAATCTGATACCCATCATTATCTACATTCTTATCAGTGAACGTTACTACCTTGCCAGCGGTTGCAATTGATAGAACACCATTTCTCTTCTTAATACTTTTATCTTTTGATAGAAAATCAACGGCAAGTGGACGTTTCTTCTCAAACAAAGCCTTATCAATTAGCTCTATTTTTAGGTAATCGTTAAGTGCTTTGCCATTTTCAAAAGTCTCGTAGTCTTCGCCAATGGATAGATATGCTAGTATGTTTAAATCTTTGGACGTTAGCGAGGCAGGTATAGTAGAACCCGTTTGCTCTTTTCTCACAAAGACCTTTTCCCATTTAACAACGTCTGTCTCTACAATGCCATCATTGTCCTCGTCATACTCTCTACGAATTCTGTCTTGCACCGCATACCAGTCCTTTCTATCTTCAATGACGTCTAACTTCTCAGCAAAGGCATAGCTTTTCACCTTTCGAGCAGCGCCGCTTGGTAACTGACGTGCGATTGCCCCATCTTTTTCCGTCACGTAAACTTGCTTCAATGCAGTCGTATCATCGTAGTCAATCTCGATACCATCACGATTGTACTGCGCCAAAAGTGCTGCCGATATGGGTTTATTTAGGTCAATGATGACATTTTGACTTGCCACTGCTGAATGATAGCTAAACGTCGTTAGGAATAGAATGGTAGAAGAAAAAATGTAAGTAGGTATTTTAAATGAAGACATAATATGGTCTGCTATATATTTTATATTATAAATTTTACACCATAAAATCCTACTTAAGTTTACTTTTTTGATATCTGAAATAAAATTACTTCGGAATATTAGCGCTGCTTTAAAAGTTTAGTAGACGGATTGAATGAACTGAATATCTTCGTCCACTTATTCAGCGCATAGAGCACGTAAGGCAGCAGGCACGTATTGATCAAATCGCGGAGGCTTGCGACCAGCTGTTCGTGGCTTAAACCCGCCATGCCTGACGCTTCAATCGTATTTCGATTATCTAAATACTCGCCCAATAAAGCAATGCCCGTCACGACGACTAGAGCCATGAATGATCTGATGCTTTGGTTTTTAATAATAGGACGCAGCACAAGCAGACACAAAAGATAGATGCCGACGCCGACATAGATATGTAAGGCATCTTTGGCAAGGCCAGATACTTCAATAACATTGATTTTAAAAGCGGTAAAATCCACTAGAGTATTCCAAATATAAGCAAGTAGAAAACGACTGAGAGTATCACTAAATCATGATGGCTAAACTATAATAGCTAAAGAGTGGCAGCTACAAAATGATGGCTGAGCATAAAAAAGGCAGATTATATAATGGATAATCTACCTTCTGCTAAATTAAATATTCACTTCACATTTATCGTCTACTTACACATTCCACTCGACGAAATTTTTCAACAACTGCAAGCCAGCAGTATGACTTTTTTCTGGGTGGAACTGAGTCGCAAATAAATTGTCTTGGATGACACTGGCACAAAACGGTTGACCATAGTCACATATCGCTGCCACTTGTGAGCTATTAGTAGGCTCGCAGTAGTAACTATGCACAAAGTAAAAATGCGCGTTGTCCTCAATACCATGCCACAATGGGTGGTCAAAATCCATACCGCTAATGGTATTCCAACCCATATGCGGTACTTTGATGGTAGCGCCCTGCTGATCCTTCCACGTCGGGTCAAATGCTTCTACAGTGCCGTTTAAGATACCCAAGCAGTCTGTACCACCATTTTCAGCGGACTGCTCAAACAATGCCTGCATGCCCACACAAATAGCCATAACAGGCTTATTAAACACCGCATGGCGTATGACGTTATCAATCCCTGCTTCATGCATGCCAGCGATACAGTCACGCATCGCACCGACACCGGGGAAGACGATCTTGTCTGCCGCAGCGACGACTTTTGGGTCGTTAGTGATAGAGACTTCTGCCCCAACCACTGACAAGGCTTTACTGGCGGAATGCAAATTACCCATGCCATAATCTAGTAGCGCTACTTTGGTTACTTTAGCCATTAAAACGCCTCTTTGGTCGAAGGTAGCGTATTGAGTGCACGCTCATCATATTCGCAAGCCATACGTAGCGCACGAGCAAACGCTTTAAAGGTAGACTCGATTTGGTGATGGCTATTTTTGCCTTTTAAATTGTCTAAATGCACCGTCATCCATGAATGGTTGACGAAACCATAGAAAAACTCACTAAACAAATCAACATCGAAATTACCCACATGCGAACGGGTAAAAGGAATGTCCATGTGTAAACCCGGACGTCCTGATAGATCGACGACAGCGCGGGTCAATGATTCATCGAGCGGCGCATAAAAATGCCCATAACGACGAATGCCTTTTTTGTCGCCCAATGCCTTGTTAAATGCTTGTCCAAGGGTAATACCAGTGTCTTCAACGCTATGATGGTCATCGATAAAGGTGTCACCGTTGCATTTAATCTCTAAGTCAAACAAACCGTGACGCTTGATTTGATCAATCATATGGTCCAAAAACGGCACGCCAGTATCCACCGTGCCTTTACCTGTGCCATCAAGGTTTACGGTACAAGTGATTTGCGTCTCAGCTGTATTACGTTCGACAGTCGCGATACGCTCAGGGCGACCATGTAGATTTAGGTTTTTTGGTACATTTTGCTCAGGTGTATCAGCAGTCGTCATTGCATTGGCTGTCATGGCTACTCTCTATCAGTTTTTATCAGTGAAAAGCGGTCAATAAATAAGGCAAAACATGTCTAAATATTTTACTAGTGTCTGGGTCAGCGCTAGCAAAAAATGTATTAGAAAATGATATATACAAAAGATATCAAGGTATTAGGGCGTGTCCTCATTTTAAAAATGGCGATAAAAATGAGATAAATTGCAGTCAAACAAGGAAAATAGCGCAGATAATATCGAGATATTAGTCAGCTATTTGACGCCGTTTGGCAAGATTTAGCCATTTTTAACCCATTTAGATAACTATCGATTGAATTGAGGACACGCCCTAGGGTTTGTACGTACTAAATATCATCTAGCCTCATCATAGCAAACCCTAACATTTACTGCCACGACCAAGCGGCAAACCATGCACAAAATTACCTCATTCTGCTAAAATAGTGTGTTCAGTATTATTAATCATGATTTGCACTGACTTTTAGATATCATATTCTACAGCCTACTTTCTATGACTTTTGCCGTGTTATAACTTTGTGCTGTGTCATACTGCTACTTTATACGATAGAAACCCTCTGTTTATAGGAACTGCCATGCCTTTAGAAGCGATCGCCATTAATAGCTTGGATGTACCACTTATCAAAAAACCTGCTCGCGACAATGAGCTATCAGAGCGCTTGCAGGCATTATACGATAGCGATGACGCGCAGCCTGATGGTATCGAGGTATTAAATATCGTTGAGCAAGGTTTTAAGCGTGGTCAGTATCTATACGTCGGTATGTTTAATGATAAACCTATCGCCGCTGTTGGCTGTTTTGATGATGGGCAAACCGATGCCAAGCGTTTGCAATATTTAACGGTGCATCAGCAAAATCGCGGTCGCGCGATCGATGCTAAGTTTATCAAACTGGTCTATGATGCCGAGGTCAAAAAAGGTGTGCGTGAGTTTGTCCCTGCCGATGCGGATATCCATCGTATTATGAGCGAGTATGATTTACTGCGTGTTAAAGACTAAATCGAGAGCAGAAACAGTTAATTTTGCCAATATTTGATTATTTATCGTCTTTTATCTTCTATTATGCAAAAACTACTTGACAGCAACGCCTATATTTAGTTTAATAGCGCCTCAACGAAGACGGCTCGATAGCTCAGTCGGTAGAGCAACGGATTGAAAATCCGTGTGTCGGCAGTTCGAACCTGCCTCGAGCCACCATTCGTTTAAGAATTCTAAAAATCCCCGAACAGTGATGTTCGGGGATTTTTTATGCCTGTATTCCGTTCTGAAATAAGTCTAATAGCTTATGACAAACGTCTTCTTAATAACACCTCGCAACGTTCACGCGAGTCTAAGTCATAAACCGTCGCGCGGTAATCGATACCATGGCGTCCTTCAAAAAATATCACTCTATCGCCCACTGCTAAAAAGCAAGACGTGCGCGCATCATAAATGAAACCATCAATCACGAACGCCAAATCACGATCTATCTCGCGTACCGTATAAGTTTCTCCTTGCGGAATCAACCGCTCAAACCATGCGCTATGGGCAGCATTGGTGCTTAATACGCTGATGAGCAGCAGCACCGATATCACAAATATACTTTTTGACGACATCGTAAAAGTCGAGCTAGCTAGACTGATGCTATTGAGGATGTTTTTATTAACTGTCATAACTTTAACCTACTCAGACCTGCTCAATGATTGATTCTCTTTGCTATGCTTCTCATGCTAAACGCTTACTGTCACGGTTGCATAACATTTTTGTGCTGTTTTTTAGACAGCGGCGCTCAGTATACTCGATAGTATTGATAATGATAAATATGACAGATGACGAATACTAATAGGGAAAAGCGATGAGAGCGTTCGATTACGATTTGGATTATAAAAACCTAGATTTGCGCGCGCAGCCTGAGCTGTATCGGGTCGGTCGCGGCGAGCAAGGCGTATTATTGGTAGAGCCGTATAAATCTGAAATCCTGCCACACTGGCGCTTTGCGACCCCTGATATTGCGCTTGAGAGCAGCGAGACAATTTATCAGATGTTTTTAGATTATCTGGCGGTCGATGACTTCGTCGGTGCAGATATGGCGCGCAAATTTATTCAAATGGGCTATACCCGCGCCCGTCGTTATGCCAATCACAAAGGCGGCAAAAAGTATAAAGGACCAGTACCCGATGATAAAAAAGGTCAGAGCGGCGCACATGGTCGTGAAGAGTTGCCACGACAAATCGAAGACCCAGTCAAAGCAGAGTCAGCACGCATATTTAAACAAAAATGGGACGAGTGTCGTGAGAACGAAGATTATTTAAGAATGAAAAAGGAACATCGCGAACGTTATAAAGAGGTTGAATAAGCATAAAATATATCAATGAAAATTATCCTCAGCCTGAAAAGATAGAAATACTTATAATGACAGACTGTTAAATAATTGAATTCATGATTTGCTGTGCTAAGGTAATGAGGGCTTGGAGCTAATACTCCAAAAAAGTATAAAATTGATAGCGTGGGCAAATAATAATGACTGTAGATATTAAGCAACTTTTGATTTTTGATTTTGATGGCACGCTCATTGATAGTGTGCCAGATTTGGCTGATGCGACTAATGCGATGTTAACCACGCTGGGCAAAAAGACTTACCCTATCGAGACCATACGAAACTGGATAGGCAACGGCTCAAGATTGCTGGTAGAGCGCGCACTAGTAGGTAAGGTAGAAGTGTTAGAAGGCGAGTTGACGGTCGAGGAAGCCAATCACGCAGAGCACCTGTTTTTTGAGTCTTACAAAAATCTCAGTGGTAGCAAAACCGTTGCTTACCCAGATGTCGATAGCGGACTAAAAAAGCTAAAAGCGGCAGGATTTACGCTGGCGCTAGTGACCAATAAGCCGATTCGTTTTGTACCGAAAATATTGCAATCCTTTGGCTGGCAGGACTTATTCAGTGAAGTATTAGGCGGTGATAGTCTCTCAACTAAAAAGCCTGATCCAGCACCGCTATTGCATGTCTGTAAAGCGTTGAACGTCACTCCAGAACAAGCTGTGATGATTGGCGATTCCAGAAACGATATCTTAGCTGGACAAAACGCCAATATGGATACGCTTGGATTGTCTTATGGCTACAACTACGGACAAGATATCCGTGAGCTAAATCCTATCGAAGCCTTTGATGACTTTGCGGCATTAGTAGAATATATTTTCAAAAACTATAAGATAGACAGCTAAAATTTGAACATTCGAATGATTCATTTAAGCCATTCTTTGAAATTATTATTTGCTCCGATAACTGAGCGCCTCAGACACATGAGCGCTTGTAATATCGATACTGTCAGCCAAATCAGCAATGGTACGCGCCACTCGCAATACTCGATGATAACCGCGTGCCGATAAGTTTAGACGCTGCTGAGCGAGCTGTAATAGTTGCTGTTCGCCCTCTCCTAGTTGGATATATTTATCAATCTCGCTAGGGCTAAGCTCATTATTGACCTTTTGTTGCCGCTGCATCTGATGTTTATGTGCGGCAATAACTCGAACGCGCACTTGTTCGGAGGTTTCGCCAGCTTGAGCATTTTGCAAGTCGGCAATTGGCAGCGCAGGTACAGTGATATGCAAATCAATGCGATCAAGCAGTGGACCTGATAGTTTATCTTGGTAACGTTTAATCTGCTCAGGTCGACAGCGACAACGCCCTGAGGTATCGCCATCATAGCCGCATGGACATGGATTCATCGCAGCGACCAATTGGAAATTTGCCGGAAAAGTCATCTGCGAGTTGGCACGGCTAATAGTGATTTGCTTGGCTTCTAATGGCTGACGCAATACCTCAAGCACACTCCGATCAAACTCTGGCAATTCGTCAAGGAATAATACGCCTTTATTGGCAAGGGTAATTTCACCCGGTTTTGGTCGTGAGCCACCACCCACCAAAGCCACGGCTGATATAGTGTGATGAACTTGCCTAAATGGTCTTGTCCCATAATCGTAATCGCTGTCTGCCACTGAATAAGTGCTGGCAACCTCTAATGCGTCTTCATCACTTAAATCCGGCAATATGGTCGGTAGCCGCGAGGCCATCAATGTCTTGCCTGAGCCGGGTGGCCCTGTGAACAACAGCGAATGACCACCAGCGGCGGCAATCTCTAGCGCGCGCCGAGCATGATGCTGTCCTTTGACATCAGCCAAGTCCACTTGATAGCCAACATGCTGCTGTGCTGGACTGGGTTGTACAACGTCCAAAGATTCATAGGCTGCGCTTGGATTCGCTAACGACTGTAAGTGGTCACAAACTGTCTTTAAGCTTTGCGCGGCTAGTATCGTCACGCCATCCACACGGCTAGCCTCAGCACCATTATCAATCGGTACGATAAGCTGCGGTGTTTGTGGTTTTGGCTGCGGTTCGCTCAGCTCTTGTTCAGTGATATTTGCCAGCTGCAATACCTTGGACGCCAGCGCCTCAGCTTTGATCGCTCGTGCCACCGCTAAGCTGCCTGTCACTTGCCGTAAATTCCCATTGAGCGCTAACTCACCGATAAACTCAAACCCTGATAATACTTCTGGATCCAATTGATCACTGGCTGCCAAGATTCCGATGGCAATCGGTAAATCAAGACGCGCGCCATCTTTAGGCAAATCAGCGGGGGCTAAATTGATCGTGAGACGACGATTAGGAAATTGAAAGCCAGAGTTCAGAATCGCAGAGCGTACACGGTCTTTGCTCTCACGTACCGCCGCCTCCGGCAAACCGACAATGGTCAATGCTGGCAACCCTTGTGACAGATGCACTTCAATAATGACCTTGGGCGCATGTAATCCGACGACTGAACGGGTATAGACTTGAGCAAACGACATCAGCATTTTCCTAATATAGGGAATAAATGATAATAGAGTATTATGTATCAGTGCGCAAATGTCATGTTTCCTTGTCTCATTTTATTTACTAGCATAATTATCAACAGTTGTTATATGATAAACGGATGCTCTTTCGCTCAGTCTTATTCGGCTATGCTGCCCCAAAAATTCTCACGCCTGTTAACCATGTTATTAACGTATTGGATAATTTTAATCGCGCTACAAAGCATTAAAGATTAGCAAGAGTATTGGCAATAAAAGGATTTTATTGATCATATAAAGTTTGCTGGCGGCTTTTTGCTGCAGATTTATATAACACCTACTTTATATAATACCTACTTTATATAATACCTACTTTATATAATACCTACTACCATGGACGGATAAGCTTATGAGCATAAAGATGCATAATCGGCGTGTGCCCACACTCACGCTACTGACAGTAGCAGTCTCTTTAGGACTATTCGGCTGCTAAGACAGCGACAATAGTTTCAATGACGATGATGTCATACTACCTTCCACTAATTATGAAGCCGATATTCAGCGCACTGAGTTCGGTATACCGCACATCACCGCAAAGGATTACAAAGGCCTTGGTTATGGCGTCGGTTATGCATTCGCAGAAGATAATATTTGCTCACTAGCACGTGAAGTTGTAGTCGCTAGCGGTCAGAGTATGCTGTATCTAGGCGCTGACGGTAATTTGGCTAGCGATGCTTTTTATACGTGGTACAACACTGACAAGCGAAAAGCTGAATTTTTAGCAGCTCAAGACCCTGAAGTCATTGATGCTGTGACAGGTTATGCAGCAGGCTATAGCCGTTATCTACGTGATAAAGGCGTGGCCAATATCGATCCTGCTTGTGCCAATGCTGAATGGGTACGCGAGATTACTCTCGATGATTTATTGACGGTCTACGGTAAAGCCAATCTACGTGGTGGCTTATCTAATTTCGTCGGTCCCATTGTAGCAGCGGCACCGCCTTCTATTGCTGGCATTCAGGGTAGCTCAAGAATGCGTAGTGTTCCAGTCGCAAACCCTGTCGTAGAGTCAGCACCTGCATTCAATATGGATACGATTAATGCGATGAGTGGCGGTAGTAATGCCTATGCCTTTGGTAAGGAGGTGACTGGTACTAGTAGCGGGGTCATGTATGCCAATCCGCATGAGCCATGGGATGGCGTCCAACGCTTCTATCAATTTCACTTAACGATGCCAGGTGAGCTGGATGTGATGGGTGCGGCTCAACAAGGCCAGCCTTTCCCTAACATCGGTTTTAATAAAGACGTGGCTTGGAGCCATACCGTATCCACTGCCAAACGTTTTACGCTTTATCAGCTTAGCTTAGTTGATGGAGATCCTCTCAAATACAATTATACTAATAGCGCTGGTGTGACTGAGCAGCGCGATATCGAAACCGTTCCTGTCACTATTCAGCTACCAAATAATCAGACGCAGGTTCACAATATTTATGTCTCACAATATGGACCTATGTTAGCGGTCAATTTGCTCAATGGTCAATTACCAGCATGGGGCGCTAATAATCTAGCTTATACTATCCGTGATGCCGCCTCTGAAAACCCAAGAGCACTCAATCAGTGGCGTAGTATGAATAAGGCTACGAGCGTTGAGGACTTAGTCGATAGAATGCAAAGCGTCCTTGGTCTTGGGTTTGTTAATACTATTGCTACCGACCGTAATGGTAAGGCACTCTATGCTGACATCTCAACCGTACCAAATGTGACCAAAGCTAAGCTTGAAGCTTGTAGTAGTGCTGCATCTGGCCCCTTCCTTGGTGCTTTAATTGCCGCTGACTTGCCAGCACTGAATGGTAGTACCGCTGCCTGTGAATGGGGAGTTGATACAGACTCACCGCAAGCAGGTATTTTTGGGCGCTCAAACTTACCTTTCTTGATCCGCGATGATTATGTTGCTAACTCGAATGATAGCTATTGGTTAAGCAATTTAGAGCAACCACTGACTGGATTTTCACCGCTCCTACGTCGTCGTTTAGCCCCCTTCTTAGGTGCTACTCCAGCAGTGGGTGTTCCCTTACTTATGCGCTCACGTATGGGACTGGTTCAAATACAAGATCGATTCAGTAATAAAGATAACTTGGGCGGTACTAAGTTCAATTTAAACAATATGCAAGAGGTCGTCTATGGTAACCGCAGTTATGTCGCTGAGTTGATACTCGACGACGTATTAGCAGATTGTCGAGCGAATGCTAGCATGCCTTTGACAGGTGGCTCTACTATTGATGCAACTAATGCTTGTAATATCTTGAGTAATTGGGATCGTCGTAATAATTTAGAGAGTAAAGGCGCTCATGTCTTTAGAGAGTTTTGGCGTAATGTGGACTTTAATGAAACGACGGATACGATATTCAGTGTTAAGTTCGATGCAAAAGACCCAGTCAATACGCCTCGTGGTTTAATTATTAGTGCAGATACACGTACTGCTTTAGGAGATTCCATTAAGTTCTTCCAAGATAAAAACATCGCTCTTGATGCGTCTTTATCTGATTTGCAGTATATCGTTGATGCTAGTAAAAACGATGAGCGTATTGCTATGCATGGTGGTTTTGGTCGTGAAGGTGTATTCAATGTTGCAGAAACGAGAGGCACCAGCGCTAATGATGGCGCAAACTACCTCATTAATTTTGGTCCGACATATATGCAAACCGTTACCTTTGATAAAAGCGGCCCTGTAGCAGAAGCCTTACTAGGTTACTCGCAAGCTTCTGATACTACTCGACCGTTCCATCGTGACCAGAGTCATCGTTATTCCGATAAAAACTGGATTCGTCTACCATTCAGTGCTAGTGACGTTAGCAACCAAGCCGTTGGCAATAAAATCCAGCTAAAAGAATAAGCTTGATGTAACTTAATTAGTGATAGCTTAAATTAGTGATAAAAAGACCTCAGATATATGCTGAGGTCTTTTTTACTTTATGGAAGCAGTCTGTTTGAATATCGTCGATTCCTCATGATGCCAGCACTTAGCCAGCTAACCGCAAGAGGGGTATGAGTATAATTGCCAAAATCAAATGGACTTATCATAGACAGTTTGTATGTAAGAAAACTCGCCGACCACCCCACTGCAAACAAGGATTTGTTATACTAGTGCTTATTGATGGCTATCAATTTAGCAGCATATAGCGCTGTGAAAATTATTATTGATAACAAACTTATTATGGTTATTAATCATCTATCAAACACCTACTGGCTTTCAGATATTTGGTCGTTAGAGATGTAAGAACAGTAATACTCAAGGTCAAAACGAGGAGTACCGCATGACAGAACATTCAGAATTAAATACTCAGCAGCCTTACAATCGTGCAGGAGAGCAACCGACCACGACACGCCCTGTTATGCAATCAGAAAGTCCTTATGCCAGTACGCGTGGCAGTATGATGAGTAAGCAGCTACCTGCCTTTGATGAAGCTATTATTAATAAATACAATCGTTCAGGACCACGTTATACCTCCTATCCGACCGCTTTAGAGTTCTCACCCATCTCTGTTGGTCTTGAGGCAAAGATCCTTCAGAACCGTGAAGCTCGTGCACCACTGTCTTTATATTTTCATATTCCTTTTTGTCGTCACCTCTGCTATTACTGCGCTTGCAATAAAATTATCACCAAGAAAAATAGCGACTCAGGCGATTATTTGCAGTACTTAATCGCTGAGATTAAGCACAAACGCCGCCTGCTATCTGTCCCAGAAGGTAGTAGCAAACCCCTCGTTAAACAGCTGCATTTGGGTGGGGGTACGCCAACATTTTTGCGTGATGAAGAAATGGTTCAACTGTGGCAGTTTTTACAAACTCAGTTTGAATTCTTACCTGAAGACAAAGGCGATTACTCTATTGAAATTGACCCACGTGAGCTGAGTGGCGAGACATTGAAAGTATTGCGTAACCTTGGCTTTAACCGTATCAGTTTAGGCGTACAAGACCTCGATGAAACGGTCCAAATCGCCGTCAACCGTGTACATTCAGCAGAGCTCATTGAAAATGTGTTAAATGAGGCGCGTGATCTAGGTTTTCATTCTATCAATATCGACCTAATTTATGGTTTGCCGCATCAAACACCCGCAACCTTGGATAAAACGGTGCGCCGTATCATCGAGATGTCGCCAGATCGCTTGTCAGTATTTAATTATGCACACTTGCCAGAACGTTTTAAGGCCCAGCGCCAGATTAAAGAAGCCGATTTGCCAGACCCAGCGGCCAAGCTTACGATGCTTGGCAATACCATCAATACCCTGACCGAAGCTGGCTATCAATATATCGGTATTGATCACTTTGCCAAGCCTGATGATGAATTAGCCGTGGCGCAGCGTGAGGGTAAACTGCATCGTAACTTTCAAGGTTATACCATCATGGGCGATTGTGATTTATTGGGCTTCGGCGTCTCCTCTATCAGTCAAATTGCCAATGCCAATACCCGCTATATTTTGCAAAATGATACAGATTTATCAGTTTATCAAGCGAGTATCGATGCTGCACAAAGTGACTCGGCTGTCATGCCTGCAGTAAAAGTCATCAAAACATCCATCAAAGATCGCTTGCGTGAATATGTGATTATGAATCTACTCTGTCACGACTATATCGATTTTAAAGACGTCAATCAAAAATTTGGTATCGATGCCATCACTTACTTTATCAATGAGATTCAACAGCTTGGCGCCATGCAAGAAGACAAGCTCATCGATATGGACGCGGCTGGTATTCGCGTACTACCAAAAGGTCGCTTATTAGGTCGTAACGTCGCCATGGTATTTGATGAATATCTTGAGAAAAAACATAAGAATCGTTTCTCAAAAGTTATTTGATTGAGTTGTTCCATACATGAAAAGCAGTCATAAAAAAGACCTCACTTGAGGTCTTTTTTATGGTGTTTAATAAAGCTGATGATTGACGAAAAATACCTCTAGGGCGTGTCCTCATTTCAAAAATGGTGATAAAAATGAGATAAATTGCCGTCAAACGAGGAAAATAGCGCAGATAATATCGGGATATTAACCAGCTATTTAACGATGTTTGGCAAAATTTAGCCATTTTTAGCCATTTTTAGCCCGTTTAGATATGATCAATTGAATTGAGGACATGCCCTAGCCTACTTAGTAGCCATCACCACATTCAGAAGGCATCACCATATATAGCCTATTTGCATCTTCTATTGTTTTTTCACTGTCTAAATATTTTTGCTCAATTGTGTTTTTAGCGTTGGCAATCATTGAATCCGTCATCGCAAAGTCATCGTCGTTTAGTAGACCCAATGAGCCATCTTGACGCAACCACAAACCTTCTAACTTATCATGTGGATATTCTACAGTTGCGAGAACGTCGACTACCAAGGTTTTCTTGACTGGTTTGATTGCCAATGCCTTCAGCAATTGCCAATTTTTTTCATCGGCTGCAATAAGCTGCTCAAGCGTTTGTCCATTGATCGTTAAACCCAATACATGATCTTGCTTGATATTATCTGTATTTAAAATATTCTCAATATCAGTCGCCTGCGAGAGATCAATTTTATAAATGAGCTTTTGCGCAGACTTGTCTTGCAGCGGAAACTTGCGATCATGTTCAATCAAATAAAACTCGTGATTGTTAATCGCAACGATACCCGAAGTCACATGGTGAGCATGATCGAGACGATACAAATACTGTGCTATTTGACCAGAGTATAGATTGATAGTGACGATGCGCGTCAAACTAGAGACACGACCTGACTGATCAGGGTTGTCCATAGCTGACTCCATAATACCCACCAGTGTGCTCTGATCTGGAGTAATCGTTAATGCCTCCATACCGCGATTTGCACGACGTTTGGTAAATTCTGCTGGTAGTAAAATCGGCTGACCATTAACCATTACATTATTGCGCTGATCGCTCGCAAATGCATTGATACGCTCAATCTCCACCCCCTGCGCATTATAATGAACCAAATGAGGACCATACTCATCACTGATCCAAAAACTGCCATCTGTGAGCGCAGCAAGACCTTCAGGATCTAAACCATTGATATCGTTTTTGATAGAATTGGTCACTGCATCAAAAGGTAGATTGGGATTCATTGTCATCGGCTGGCCGTCGACATCGTAAGGGACTTCATTAGTTCCGCCGAGTGCTTGTGGATTCGGTAGCCCAGAGATAGGATTGCCATTTGCGTCTTTTAGCAGTATCTCTTTGATCTTAATAATTTGCCCAGTTGCTTGTAGCTCAAACAGTCCGATGCGCGGTGTATAGTCAGGTACTAAAAACTGTTTACCTTTGCCTGCACTACCTTCGAACTCCGCATTGGGACCGCGATCGGTTAGCACATAAAATTGATTGGCATTGGTTGGATGAGCCGCTGCATCTGAGCCAAAACCACCCCCTCTAATCTCAAGCTTCCTCTCAGGATACGCAGCATTGATATGCGTATCATCGAGCACGGTATAAGGTAGTGCCGTGCCTTGGATAAAGTCTTTTATTTGAATAATTTCTGTATTAATATTTTGTATCGTCATTTTTTATCCCTGATATATATTTTATTCTTGTTAAACGAACCATATGAGTAATTTATTAGATGTAGCATTCAGTACAATTGACAGTCGAAAAAATAGCCAGCGCCCAATAAGCTCACTGACCATTTTAAGAGTTAATGCTATAACACATGGCTACACATTACTTATTAAACCTTAAGCTTGTCACCCACCATACCTTTGATGGTACTTAAAATATCAGCAGGTAATACCACCATTTTTGCATTGTCAGACTCTGCCAGCTCACGAATCGCCTTAATATATTGTTCACCAAGTAAGTAGACAATAGGCATCTCTTCCTCGCCCATTGCATTAGTAATCAGGCGAATAGACTCTTCAGAACCTCTCGCCAATACCACTTGTGCTTCGGCATCACGACGTGACGCCTCTAGACGTCCATCTGCTTCCAAGATAGCCGCTTGCTTTTGACCATCAGCACGAGTCACTGTCGCACGGCGTAGACGCTCTGCCGCCGCCTGCTCTTCCATTGATGCTTGCATCGTTTGCGATGGATTAATATCTTGAATTTCTACTGTCTTTAGGGTGATACCCCAGTCCGCAATATCTTCTGATATCGCATGCTTTAGCTTCATTTTAATTTCATCACGGCTAGACAATGCACTATCAAGATCCATCTCACCGATAATTGAACGTAGTGACGTCTGCACCAAATTACGAATACCATATTCATAATCTTCAATGCCATAAACGGCCTTATCTGGGCGCACGATATTAATATAAGCCACGGCGTTGGCAATAATAACAACGTTGTCTCGCGTAATGACCTCTTGTGAGGGAATATCAAGAACAATGTCTTTGGTCGTCACTTTATAAGCGACATCATCAACGAAAGGAATAATAAGGTTGAGACCCGGCTCTAGTGTCTGGCTATATTTGCCCAATCGCTGCACCACCCACTTATAGCCTTGCGGCACGATTCGAACGCCTTTGAAAACCGTAAAGACAACCAGTGCAACCAAAACCACCATGACAATGCTAAAGCTTTCCATAATTCATCCTTATTATTATAATTGCATGTCTTTATTAATCGCTGCCTGCGATTTCATACTGCTCACAATCAGCTCATTACCGACAATATCGGTCACCACCACTCGATCGCCGACCGCCACCGGCTCACCCGTAGTGCGGCACATCCACTCCGCTGCCCCAACAATAGGAACACTGAATCTGACAGTGCCCGCTCTATCTGGCTGCGGCTGGACGATAATCATGCCAGTTTCACCAACGATAACACTACCACCCAAGCCTGCTTTGGTGCGATCTACTGATAAGGGTTTAATAAACTTGAACCATGCCAGTAAGAATATGGCAGAAAGCACCAACCAAATAATAATTTGCACAGAGACAGAAATAGGCAATAGCCACGAAAGCGCGGCAACGATGATGGCAGCGGCACCAAACCAAAGGCTGGCGAATGTCGGCACAAACATCTCAATGATCAGCAATATAAAACCTAAGACTAACCAGTGCCAAGGTTCAATCATCCACAGCATCTCCATCATCACTACATTCCCTATCTTTATCATTCTAACTTTTAATGTAGCACATTTTTGGTGTTAGTAATTTCTTAAAAATCATCAATATATGATGTGTATACTTCGAAAAATGTAAGAAACACATACTAAAACTTAGAGCATAAAAAAACGATCGCCAAAGCGATCGTTTCTTTTTTCTTTAATCAACTTATTAAAACTTAATGTGAGCACCTAAAGTCAATAGAGTAATATCCTCAGCGACATAATCATATTCAGCTTCAACGCTCATGCTAGGGTTAAAGTTATAACCCAAACCAATACCACCAGCAACACCACTATCGCTATCGCTTTCACTAACAGTGTTTCCAAGTACGTCACTTAAAGAAGCATCAATCTCAGCTTTAGCAAACCCTAATTTACCTTTGGCATATAAACCAGTATTAGGGAATTGATAACGGTAAGTACCGTAAGCACCATAAGTTTTAAGGTCATATTCACCCTTAAGAAGTCTGGTACCTGTATCAATATCAGTGTCACTAGAGCCTACATATTCAACTTCAGCACCAAAGTTAGGATCAAAGTTATAAACAGTATAAATACCATAAGCAGTAGGATCATCTAGATCATCAGCATCTACCATGAACTTACCAGCTTTTACACCAACATACGGCTGACCTGCATAGTTAACTGCCGCTTGCGCGCTGACACTCAATAAAGAGCCAACTGATAGGGCGATTAAAGCTTTTTGTAAAGTATTCATATATCTTCCTGTTAAATAAAACTAAAAATACCATCTGAATGAAAATAACAGAGCATATAAGTTAGCTGAACTATTGTCGAATCCGAGATTCGACAGAACCTTATTTTAAATGCACTCTTTTTTAATGACGCTTACAGTGCTTTTTATCGTACAAAAAAACGCACCTCGAAGGGTGCGTTTTTTAGTTATCATACTGCTAATCAAAAACTTAGAATTTTAGCTGAGCACCAACAGTCATTAGATCTGCGTCACTACCTAACATGTCATATTCAGCTTCAACACTGAAGTTTGGGTTAACCGAATAACCAAGGCCTACACCACCTGCAAGGCTGGTATCATCGTTAGAAATGGTTTTTCTATTAGAGTCTTCAACGATATAGTTACCTTCGATTTCAGTCTTAGCAACACCTAGCTTACCTTTGGCATATAGCGCAGTATTTGGGAACTGATAACGATAAGTACCATACGCGCCATAGCTCTTGGCATCGATATCACCGTTATAATAATCGGCATCGCCTGAACCTACATATTCTGCTTCGATACCAAAGTTAGGATCAAAGTTGTAACCACCATAGACACCATAAGCGGTTGGCTTGTCAGCGCCGTTTACATCTAAGTCAAATTGACCGACTTTTACACCAACGTATGGCTGACCAGTGTAACCGTTGCCATAAGATACGGCAGCTTGTGCACCCATGCTTAATAAAGAACCAGCTGCTAATGCAAGTAACGTTTTTTGTAAAGTTTTCATAGTGTTCCCCTAGGGTTATATTTTTAATTATTTGTCTGTAAAGTATCTGGATGAGAAAAGATTATTATTGCCATCTTCTCTCACTCGTTTAGCTGATAAATCGTTTTGGCTTTAGAACTTCAACTGAGCGCCAACAGTAAGTAGCTTGGCATCGACATCACTGTCCATCATTGAGTATTCAGCTTCGACACCGAAGTTAGGATTCACTGAATAACCAAGACCTACACCACCAGCAAGACCTGTGTCGCTGCTAGATTTCGAAACTTTGACTGGACCCACGGTGTAATCACCTTCTACTTCAGTTTTAGCAACCCCTAGTTTACCTTTAGCGTATAAGCCAGTATTTGGGAACTGGTAGCGTGCCGTACCATATGCGCCATAAGTTTTGGCATCAAGGTCACCGTTTTTATAATCAGCATCATCTGAACCTACATACTCTGCTTCGACACCAAAGTTTTGATCGAAGTTATAACCACCGTAGACACCATAAGCGGTTGGATCATCTGCATTGTCGACATCTAGATCAAACTGACCGACTTTTACGCCGACATACGGCTGACCAGTGTAACCGTTGCTATAAGAAGTAGCGGCCTGTGCGCCAACAGTTAACAAAGAACCAGCTGCTAGTGCAAGTAGCGTTTTTTGTAGAGTTTTCATTATTAGCTCCTTAAAATCAATTTGGACAAACAAGTTATCTACTTATATTGGCTTTTATAGCCCTATCGCCTTGTTTGCTAACGATGGGTATATAGTAACAAACTATTTCAAGTCGTCTGTCAGTGTTTGATGGTATGAGAGTTAAGATTTGCAAGTATTTATCAGTGCTTGGGTTACAAAGGCAAAGATATGAAATCTTTTGTTACAACCACTGAGTTTATGCAATAATCCCTACTCATTTCATCGCCTTTCTAGCAGAAATAAGCATAAAACAATAAGAGATACCGAATATTTTAAGGTAAAAACAATGACTGGACGTATAACTAGCCGCCTACAAGAAGCGCTTACAGCACTCAAAGCCACCCAACAATATCGTCAATTACCCAATCTCCAACATCATGGGCGATACGTTATTAGCGAAGGTCAAACCTTACTCAATATCGCCAGTAACGATTATCTGGGCTTAGGCGGCGACACCGAATTACAAAACGAATTTCTCAGTCAACTAACACCGCTATCAGTCGCACAAATGCCTAAAATGAGTGCGACGTCCTCACGCTTGCTCACTGGAAATGATGCACAACTACAAGCGCTAGAGTCTGAGTTGCAGGAATGGTATCAAACCGCTGTCGGCAAACGTGACATCTCTGCCTCAAAATCGGTGTTGGTATTGAATAGCGGCTATCATGCCAATCTTGGTATATTGCCAGCCCTCACAGCCTTGCCAGTCAAAACACTGATCTTAGCTGACAAGCTGGTACATGCCAGCATTATCGATGGGTTGCGTTTGAGCCAAAGCAAACTTGTCAGCTATCGTCGTTATCGTCACAATGATTATGAACATTTGGCTATGTTTATTGAGCAAGCAGCGCCAGACATTGAGCGCATCATTATTGTCACTGAGAGCATCTTTAGTATGGATGGTGATCGTGCGGATTTATGTCAACTGGTACAATTAAAAGCTAGCGATGCTCGTATCGAACTGTATGTCGATGAGGCTCATGCCATCGGTGTATTAGGTCATACAGGATTGGGGCTAGCGGAAGAAACGCAGACATTGGCTGATATTGACTATTTGGTCGGTACTTTCGGTAAAGCGTTTGCCTCGGTGGGTGCTTATATCATGTGCGATGATGTCGTCAAGCAATGGCTAATTAACCGCATGCGTCCACTAATTTTTAGTACTGCATTACCCCCTATCAATCATGCATGGACGCGATTTATTTTAGCAAAAATGCCAATGCTAAATAATCAACGGGCGCATTTAGCGCGGTTGTCTACCAAGCTTAGTCAAGCCATCGAGCCAAGATACCGTGTGTCCCAGAACACCCAGTATCCACACTATGACTCACCGATTGTGCCTTACATCTTGGGCGACAATGCCAGCACGCTTGCCAAAGCACAACAATTGCAAGCAGCAGGTTTTTACGCCCTGCCTATCAGGCCACCCACTGTGCCTGCAAACACCGCTCGTATCCGTTTGGTGATAAATGCCAAGCTGACAGATGAAGACTGCGAACAATTGATACAACAATTATAAGTCTGTTGTTATACATCAGCGATATCAGTCCTGCTATCGATTGATAATTGGCTCACTTGGATATAATAAACCGTATGAAAACACTCGCCACGCCTAATAACTTTAGCACCAGAAAACAAACCATCGCTCGTCATTTTGCCAATGCCAGCGACTATGACCAGCATGCCAATATTCAGCAGCAAGTCTGTCAATATTTAATAGACAAACTCACTCACACTGAACACGACAGTGTGCTTGAAGTCGGTGCAGGAACTGGTCAAATGACCCGTCTACTCGCAGCACACATTCAAAGTCAATATTGGCTGATCAATGAATTATGCGCTGAACAAGCGGCTACTTTACAGTCCATAATGCCCAATGCTGACATAGCAATTGGCGATGCTGAAACGATGGACTTTGAGGATGAGCATAGCTTGATAATCAGTGCCAATGCAGTGCAGTGGTTTGATGATCCCTTAAACTTTGTTGCGCAATCAGCACGCCATTTACGAGCTGGAGGTCAACTACTGTTTAACACTTTTACGCCAAATAACTTTTTGCAAATAAAGACTCTAACGGATCAGGGTCTTCACTATCCCGATATCATTGAGTGGCGACTGGCACTGATTAGTGCGGGTTTTGAGAAAATTGAACTGTCCACTCAGCGTTTCGAGTTACCGTTTGCCAGTCCTTACGCCATCTTAAAACATATGAAATTGACGGGCGTATCGACCAATCAGGCGCAAGTAAAAGCCAACAGCACCCAGCCCTTTATGTGGACCAAGGCACGCTTGCAACAGTTTGAGTCTGATTATTGGCAACATTTTTCGGCGCAAGATGACGACGGTCAACCTATCGTTCATTTGACTTATGAAGTACTGATAGTGAGTGCCTTTAAATCGTGAAGACAAGATATAGACTGGTAGGATACTTCTTATAAATAACAGCCATAAAAAAACGCACCCCGAAGGATGCGTTTTTTGTTTTAACTGCATTTAGTTACTAAATCACAATTATTTTTTGTCTTCGTCTACTTCAGTAAACTCAGCATCAACGACGTCATCATCAGCTTGGTTGCTATCTGCTGCATTGTCCGCGCCTTGTTGGAACTGGCTTGGATCCATGCCCTCGCTACCTGCGCCTGCATCAGCATAAATCTTCTGACTAACTGGCAAGAAAGCATTGTCTAATGCTTCAAGCTTGGCTTTGATGTCATCATGATCATCTTCTTTCATTACCGCTTCAAGCTCAGAGATAGCAGTTTCTACTGTTGATTTTTCTTCAGCAGTTACCTTATCTTCAGCGTCTTTCAACGCTTTTTGTACCGCATGAATACGACCATCTGCTTCGTTACGCACTTGCGCTAAGTTAGCGAATTTTTCGTCTTCTGCAGCATTGGCTTCTGCATCACGAACCATTTGCTCGATTTCTTCATCCGTCAAGCCAGAATCTGCTTTGATCTGGATGCTTTGCGCTTTACCCGTACCTTTGTCAGTTGCTGAGATATTCATGATACCGTCAGCATTGATGTCAAAAGTAACTTCAATTTGCGGTAGACCACGTGGTGCTGGTGGAATATCCGTCAAATCAAAACGACCAAGCTGTTTATTTTGGTTAGCGATTTTACGCTCACCTTGATAAACCTGGATGGTCACAGCTGGTTGGTTGTCTTCAGCCGTTGAGAATACCTGTGATTTCTTAGTAGGAATCATGGTGTTTTTCTCAATAACTGGTGTCATGACACCACCCATCGTTTCGATACCAAGCGTTAGTGGCGTCACATCAAGTAGCAATACGTCTGTTTTTTCACCAGACAATACAGCGCCTTGAATCGCAGCCCCTGCCGCTACTGCTTCATCAGGGTTCACATCTTTACGTGGCTCCTGACCGAAGAACTCTTGTACTTTTTGCTGTACCAGTGGCATACGAGTCTGACCACCAACTAAGATAACATCATCGATGTCACCAATTTTTATGCCAGCATCTTCAAGCGCAATCTTACAAGGACCCATGGTACGTTGTACCAACTCTTCAGTTAAGCTCTCAAGTTTTGAGCGACTGATAGTGACCACCAAATGCTTAGGACCATTGCTGTCTGCAGTAATATAAGGCAAGTTCACTTCAGTACTTTGGGCACTTGATAACTCAATTTTCGCTTTTTCTGCCGCTTCTTTTAGACGCTGCATCGCCAATGAGTCACCTTTCAAATTGACATCTTGGTCTTTTTTGAACTCATCAACCAAATAATCAATCAATGCTGAGTCAAAGTCTTCACCACCAAGGAATGTATCACCATTGGTTGCTAAAACTTCAAACTGCTGCTCGCCATCAACGTCAGCGATTTCGATGATTGATACGTCAAAAGTACCACCACCCAAGTCATAAACAGCAACCGTGCTATCGCCTTGCTTCTTGTCCATACCGTACGCAAGAGCCGCAGCTGTTGGTTCGTTGATGATACGTTTTACATCAAGACCTGCAATTTTACCCGCGTCTTTTGTTGCTTGACGTTGTGAGTCATTAAAATAAGCTGGTACGGTTACAACCGCTTCAGTAACAGTTTCACCAAGATAGTCTTCTGCTGTTTTTTTCATTTTTTTCAAGATTTCAGCAGAAACCTGTGGTGGCGCCAATTTTTTACCGTTAATTTCTACCCATGCATCACCGTTATCTGCTTTGACGATTTTGTAAGGCACCATACCGATGTCTTTTTGCACGACTTTGTCATCAAAACGACGACCAATCAAACGCTTAATCGCAAACAATGTATTGTTTGGATTGGTGACCGCTTGACGCTTGGCTGACTGACCAACCAGAATTTCGTCATTTTTATAAGCGACGATCGATGGTGTTGTACGAGTACCTTCAGCATTTTCGATGACTTTGACTTTGTCACCTTCCATTACTGCGACACACGAGTTAGTCGTACCTAAATCAATACCAATTACTTTACCCATAATTATTTACTCCTGATTTATTTTAAATATTTGTCTATCCAGACCGTAGTTGATCGCTTGTTACTATATATATCGGTTTACTTATGAATTTTTTCAAGTCAATAATCATGCAAAAACTGTCTTTCATGTGACTTTTTGTGAAAACCCTTAGTTATATTGGGGTTTAGTACACTAAAAATCCAGTTTTTGATATTACTGTCCCACACGCACCATGGCTGGGCGTAATAAACGACCGTTCAAGCTATAACCTTTTTGTAATACAGTACCGACAGTATCAGCCTCGGCTTCTTCATCGATACCCACTGCTTCATGAAGATCGGCGTTGAATTTCTCGCCTTGCGGGTCGACCACTTCTATACCGTTTTTATGCAATACTGCTAATAATGCTTTATGCGTCAATTGCACGCCTTCAGCGACTGGATCATTGGCATCAGCGTTTTCGATAGCACGCTCTAAGTTATCAACGATCTCTAACAACTCTCTGGCAAATTTCTGTAGCGCAAATTTTTTGCTCTTATCCGCCTCTTGCTCCATGCGTTTTTGTGCATTGTAAGCTTCAGCATTGGCACGAGCGGTACCTTCTTTAGCTTCCTTCACCTCACCTTCTAGCTCAGCGATGCGGGCTTTAAAGGTGTCGAGATCGATTTCATTTTCGATAGTCATTTCTTCACCTGAGTTGTGTTGTGGATCAAACTCTTTCATGGTTTCTTCTAAAATACTGTCACTGTGTTCAATATTGTCATGCGCCACATTTTGCTCAGGGGATTCGTGGTTGGTATTTTTCTCGCTCATGATGGATGGCTCCTTAGAATTTTAATAATGACGATTGATATAAGAGGCAACAAACGCACTATTTGCTAGTGATACTGTGCTCTTATTATATTAAATAGTTAATCAGTCTTACTCATTGTTTTTATTAATACGCTTTACTAGTTGCTTGATAAAGGTGGTGGCGGCAAATTTCAAGCCTAAGCCATAGGAATTTTTCTAATTTACAACAAAGGCTGCCTAAACCTGCATTAAAGCGCTCAAAACTGAGTCTTATATGCTGTCAATGGGTATAAATAGTCATTAACAAAAGCTACAAGAAAGTAGTATTTGTTCTCCAAAAATTACCATTGCTACATAAGCCATTACCAAACAATACTCAACTTTATTTTTGATTACTCTATTATTGCTACAAATAGTATGGCTCATGTCAAAGTGAACACTCATATATGACAACGCATACTGACAATCATCAACGAGAAGTGTTATGTCTAAATCAACCGTGTTATCAATCAATGCGCTATTAAATAAAGCGCTGATGACGATAAAGCTCGCATCAACAGATCGTATAGATAATGATATAAAAGAAGAAAATGGCACTCAAGAGAATCGTTTGACCGTCAAACAAAAAGTGCTTAGCTATAACCCGTTGACGACTTGCCAGCCGCATACCTTGCACTATGCCATGAAAGGAGTCGGCTATCTGCCAACGCCACTATTAGAGAGCTTGGTTGGTTATTTGAAAGGACCTAGCTCAAAACAATATCTGCACGCCGATGCTCACCTACGTTTGATTCTCGCGGTGAATAGTAAGCTTAAAACGCCTCTTGAGCTGACACCAATGCATGAGCTGCGCGAAAGGTTCGCCGCTGACGCCGTGGCGATGCAAGCACCGCAGGTATGGCAGCAAGCAAGTGACAATATCATCGGCAACATGAAGCGATTTACGAAAAAAAATCAGAAGCTTGTGCATTGGGAAGACAAAGTGATTGCCAACGCTGATGATGGCGATATGACCATTCGCTGTTATCAATCAGACGCGAGCTCTCATGGCTTAGGGTTCAAAAAAGCGGATACTCATAATTCTGATGAAACAGTGTTGTTATATTTTCATGGGGGTGGGTTTTGTATTGGTGATGTCAATACCCATCATGAATTTTGCCACGCGGTTTGTGAACAGACTGGCTGGCCGATAGTCAGTGTTGATTATCGCTTAGCACCTGAGCATCCAGCACCAGCCGCATTAAAAGACTGTATCACTGCCTATGCTTGGCTGGCTGAGCATTGCCATACCTTAGGTGCTTTACCCTCGCGAATCGTACTAGCAGGCGATAGTGCTGGCGGCGGATTATCCACCTTAATTGCTCAACAACTCACTGCGCCCTCGCAAGTCGCATGGTCAGATCTGGGCAGTGCAGGTCAAAAAATGTTCGATTTATTAGAGCGCTTACCAAAGCCGCTTGCACAAATGCCTTTATATCCTGTGACGGATATCGAAACGGATTATCCAAGTTGGGAATTATATGGCGAGGGATTATTATTGGATCATGCCGATGTGGCTGTATTTGATGCCGCTTGTTTAGATAACAGCCCCTTGCCACGCCAGCATATCCTTAACTGTCCGATGCTTGGTGATAATAGTAAAGTATGCCCGACTTATATTGTCGCTGCAGAATTAGACGTATTACGTGATGAAGCATTTGCTTATGCAAAGCAATTAAAGGTGCATGGGATAGCAGTCAAGACTCATACCATTCTTGGTGCGCCGCATGGTTTTATTCATTTTATGAGTATTCATCAAGGTATCGGACAAAAAACAGGCGATATTATTAAAGGGTTTGCGAGCTTTGTGCGTGACGTTATCAATACCCAGTCACAATTAGCGGCATAATTATCAACACAGTTGTATAAGAAAGTGCTGGTTCATTTATAAAATAGAATGGCACTGCCACTATTTAAACGTTACTTTTTTAAGCATTGTTTTCTTAAATATGACTTGCTTAAACGTTATCTCCAACCTGACCATTCAAAGTGATCAGCCAAATCTCTGAGCGCGAACCCAAGCGAAATGGAATGCCCCAAAAGCCGTAACCAGATGACACCACAAAGTGTCCTTTGCCAATGGCTTCATAGCCATAACCCAAGCGGTTGATGGCACTGACAATAAAGTTGGCGGGGAATATTTGACCGTTATGGGTATGCCCTGAGAGCTGTAAATCAATCGGCATTTGGCTGTGCTCAGCAATATCACTTGGTCTATGATCTAGCAGTATCACTGGCTGTGTAGTATCAACTTGAGCCAGTAGATCGGTTGTGGCTACCCGCTGTCTTTTATGGTTATCAAAACGCCCTATCAGCCAGACTGGTTGACCTTCATGCTCGATGCGGATTACTTCATCATTTAACAACTGCACGCCAGCAGCACGCAACGCTTGGACAATCGGCTGCTCATGCCCGTATAAATCATGATTGCCCAATGTCGCATAAACACCATACGGCAAGCTTTTGCATAACTCCGCAAAGTTTTTCGCCATATTATAATCAGTAAATGCTTGCGTATTATCATCCATGATATCGCCCGGCATTAGCAATATATCGGCTGTATTTTTTACCATAAGATGATGCAGTCTATCTATTGCACCACTGCCAAACAGTCTCCCGATATGCAAATCGCTAGCGACCACAATACGTAAAGGCTTAGCCAAAGGTTTATCAATATTAACAGATAACTCACGTACCACAGGCGCATAAGCACTGTATAGGGCATAGAAAAACAACCCGATAAATATTGCCAATGCCAATATGCGCAACCCAAAATCGACAGTAGCCGGTGTAGCGAGCGCATCACCAGTTAGCGATGTGATTAACCAATAGCCACCATAAAATAGGCTGGTAACTAAAGCCGTCAATAGCATGAAATGCATAACTAACATCCAACCACTGATCCAGCGATAGCTATTTTTAAATGCTCTATTGACACTGAGTAGAAGCAAACCGTTGGTAATAACGAATACAATAACCCATACCGAAGTTTGCAAACATGCTGTCTGCCAAGGCTGTAACCACCATTGCACGCTTAGAGCTGCACCGACACTAAACAGCTGCAATAGCACAAAGATAGTGATAAAAAACATATAACGCATGAAGAATCCTTGAGTATGATGGCGTCAATGCAGTATATTTTCAGCTGACAAGACAAGCAAAGTAGCTATTAGCCAGCCTAACAGCAAATAAAAGCCTCTACCATTTAGATATAGTAGAGGCTTTATCATAAGGATAATATTATTTATTTAAATGACTCATACACCAGACTGCAACGTAATTATCCAAATCTCAGAACGCGTTCCCAGTCTAAACGGTACGGGACCGATACCATAACCAGAGGTCACCAAAAACTGCGTATCGGCTATTTTTTTACTGCCATAGTTTAACGGTGTCAACCAATCCACCAATAGCGTTAGTGGAAATATCTGCCCGCCATGGGTATGTCCAGACAGATGCAAATCGACTGGCAGGGCGCTGACCTCATCCATCGCGCTAGGACGATGTTCCAAAAATATCACTGGTTTATCTGTGTCTACTTGTGTCAATAATTCCTCGGCTGATAGTCTGGTACGATCGATATCATCTGAGCGCCCCACCAGCCACACTGAGTCATTTAATAGCACACTTTCATTATCAAGTGCTTTGATGCCCGCCTCTTCCACCGCCTGTGTGATCTGCTTGTCATAACCGAAATAATCGTGATTGCCTAAAGTCGCATAGACGCCAAGCGGTGCCTTTAGCTTTGATAACTGCTCATGCATATTCGTATTATCGTAAGCAATGGTATTGTCATTCATAATGTCACCAGCGATAACCACGACATCGGGATGTTGCGCATCGATGAGACTCACCATTTTCTTTATCTGTCGATTGCCAAACCATCTACCCAGATGCGTATCAGAGACAAGCGCAATATCCATTGGTTTAGCCAGCGGTTTATCACTCGTAACAGTTAAACGATGTACGACGGGTGAATAAGCATTAAATATCGCTAAGCTAACAATGGCGATATAAACTGTAATGGCAAAGGTTCGCAAGAGTATTAGACGAGGTTTTCTCTTAAAGAACTTATAGACAATGAGCGCAACTACAGAAGTTATCAAACCGGCATAAAACATAAAACCTTGCAAAATACTAATGACCAGATAGACGTGAAAGCGCTCACCCCAAAACTCAGTCAAGCCATAAATGAGAGCACTATTATTAATAATAAAGACAACAGCTATCAGCACAGCTTTTGCAGCAGTCGTTTTTGGCTTTACAAACCAGCAGAGAAGCACGCTGGTCATAACAGCTAGCAACTGAGTGAAAACGATGAAGAACCACATAATCAAGTCTGCTTAGATAAAGATAACGCTATCTTACGTGAAAAATTTGATGCTCTGGATATAGCCTCATTTTTTCCACGAAAACTTCATATGCTTTACGCCCAAGGTGCTGTTGCCACAAAACGTACTTTAACGTTTATCTGGTGCTATTTTACAGATGCCATTGTCACAAGCTTGCATCATCGCTTTGCCATAGACCAACTTGGTCACCCAATTCGGGATTCTATAACGATTGCGCGCGACATACGGATAAGCGAGGTCGCCAAGTTGTTTGACTACTGGCAAAAACAACAACGGTGACCATTTAACGCCACCCGTTCTGTAGAGCAGCCGCACGGCATCCATGTGCGTATACCAATTGCCGTAGCTGTCTTGCATACACATATAAGTCATCGCATCCTTACGGCTAAATCCTGCGGCGGCCAAATCATCAAGCCCCTTTTCCACAGGAACTAAGCGTATCTTCTTGGGCTTACGCATTTGCATATTGTGTGCCTCGGTGCTGCATATCACACACGCATCATCGTAGTACATGGTTATAGATAAATTTGCTTGCTCTCTATAGCTGTTGATATGATTTTGAATAATCATCTTACGACTCCTTTCTGAGTGATAACTAAATATCAAGGTGGCTGGCATTGGATTTTTGAGTCACGCTAGATTTTTGGTGCTGATTGGCTGCGGCTAAAAAGGGAATGACTGGCTGCTGCGTCCATTGCGGTGCGGCAACATCTAAGCGCTTCGCCAGTGTTGGTAAATGATTAGTCGGGACAGCTGGAAACAGATGGTGCTCGATGTGATACAGCAAGTTAAAAGTCAACAGATTAATCAATGGATGGCGCTCACTACGGGCATATACCACATCATCACAACCATGATGGACGCTCCATACGGCAAAAAACCCAACCATCGTATTGGCCAATATCATTACCAATACGTGATACATCAATACTGGATGCATCGTGATAAAAGCGCTGGCAATCACTGCGAAAATAAGCAGCATATCAAAGGCAACGAGAATACGGTTGCTACGACTACCATGCGTCAAGCCAAACCACTGAATCGCAATCGAGAAAAGTCCGCCGCCCAATATCGCCTGATACCAAGGCAGACGAGCCCAATTACCCTCGACATCGCTGTCTCCAAGTGGATCTCTATGATGATTGAGATGTGTGTGCCGAATAGCATGCGTGCTACAGAGCATCGTGATACTGAGAAAAAATAGCATGGCTTCAGTGGCAAGCTTCCCTACTCCCAACGTTCGATGATAACAATCATGGGCTTGTCTCAGTGCGGCAGTAAAAAAGAAAAAAGTCGCCACAAGTGCAAGTAACCACCACCCTTGCCACGCGCTCCACCATGACAATAATAAAAAAGGTAAAGATAAGAAAATATTATAAACAGTCTCGCCAAGACTAAGCTGTCGCAAATCTTGCCATTCAATATTGGCTAACGAAGGATGACGCATGATGTTCTCCTTACTTAGTGATAAGCAGTAGCTATCTTGCTGGCGCGACCACTTAATTTAATCGGCTATTTTAATTTACTTTATTTCTGTCAATAGTGAAATTACTAGATAAATTTTATTTATGTTTAGGTTCGGCTATTTTAATTTACTTTATTTCTGTCAATAGTGAAATTACTAGATAAATTTTATTTATGTTTAGGTAGTGCTATTAAACCTGTGATGATAGCGCTGACACCGCCATTACAGCAAAATAAAATATCACTTGTCATAGAAGAATTTACAGAGCCATCCCCTATCATGAACCAAACTACGAATAAAAACGTGCTTATAAAACCTATTATAAATAAAGGAAAAACCTTCGCTACCGAATGAAAATATATTTCGAATTTAGAGACGATATAACCTGCCAATAACGCTGGTAGTAAACCTCCAAAAAAACCTGCTAGGATAAATGCTGGGGCTATCTTGACGAAGAGTAGTGAATCTCGTAGTGGAATGCCAATATCTATCGACATTCCTATCGCTATATATAAAAAGAGAAGGGGCTGTCCTAGATAACTAGTTCAAACCCTGTTTAACCCATTGTTTTAATTGTAGTAATTGCGACTTTGGGTCACTGTGATTAAAACGCCACTCACATTCCTTTAAATAGAGGTGAAAATGCTCT
>NZ_CAJGZQ010000023.1 GCF_904846185.1 Psychrobacter immobilis
CTGATCTAAATCCTATCGAGAATAAGTGGGCACAGGCTAAATTTCTACGCCAAGGATGGATGGAAAATAATCTGCCTAAACTATTTCATGATATGGGCTGTATCGATTTTATATTAAACTGACTATATGTTCATCATCATGCCCAGCTTTCACACCAAACCAAGTCACATGAGAGGGTGTGAAATTCAGTGTTATTTTTGACTCGATTTTACCATCATGAGGATCAATCTCGATAATTTGCTGGTTTGAGTCATCCATCATATAAACCATTTGCGTGTTTGGGTTAACAATAAATGAGGGAACCGCTTTGCCTTCGATGCCATTAGGGAAAACATTTAATACGGCGGTTTGCTTATAATTTTGTGCAACATCGAGTATATATAGTTTGCCGGTATCATCGAGTAGCATTAAATGCTCTCCATGGGCATCAAAATCATAGCTGACAATACGGCGACTGCTGTCTGTTGTCCAGACAATCGGTGTCATGTTTTTACTGACAGGATCAACACGGTAAGGCTGTCCACAAGCAGTGCCAATGACATAGTCATGATGGTGGTTAGTGATGAATGAGCCAATTCGAGCAGGACTACTGCTTGTACTATCACATTGAATATTGGTTAGGCTGCTGGGATAGGTAATTTTTTCGGCGCTGAAAATGTCTCCGGTTTGTTTGACGCTTAAGACGCCATCGCTACAGGCAAAGATGCTGTAATCGGTCATGCTGCCACTGCCATGCAACCCCATGCATTTTGTCTCAAAGGTTTGGCTTATATGATAGTCATCACCATGCTGTTCAAATACAGAGAGCGTATCAGCCAGTGAGCTACCGGTTGTCTGATAACGCTGTGAGGCAATCACATAATTGCCTCTAGGTTCCGCTGTACCGTGCATGCTGGTATTAAGCTTTTGATAAGGCAGTGTACCGTCAGCTATACCGGTATCTGTTACAAGTACAAATCCAGCTTCTTGTACAGGGTTTTCTATGGGATTGCCTGTCGCACCTAAGCCGTCAAAAAACAGCCCTGCTTGTTCTCCAAAAGTTTGAAAATGTACTGGGCGGGTATAGTTGAGCTGTAATGGCATTTTTGCCGCATCACGAGCATATGGGTGATCATGATCGCCATGGTTTTCAATATCAAGCCCACTATGATAAAAATTGACCGCGTTGTTAGTACGATCCATGATGACGGCGTAATGACCATCTGGACTACTTTGTACGGCATCGGCTTGACCTGTCAAAGGTAGGGTTTGTATCACTTTATCTTGAGCAAGGCTATAAATGTAAGCTTGACTGCCATCTTTTGCAGTGATGAATAAACGACCTTGTTCCATTTCAGTGCTGACAGCAGATTCATCATCATGGTCATGATCGTCTCCATGGTCGTGGTCGTGTTCTGAATCTATGATTGGTGTTTTCCTATCATCTGATGATCCGCAGCCGCTAAGTGCTGAAACGGCGATTAAAGAAGAGAAGGCGAGCGCGATGGCACGGCTCAAAGGATTTATTTGATTCATAAAGGACTCCAGTCATAAGTTATGAGGCTTATGACAATTGATTAAGGATTGCTAGTTACAAGTGACTAATGAAAAGAGAGTAGGCTGTTAGAAGTTATAGGTGATACCTGCGTTTAATGAGCGTTCTGGCATTGTCACTTGTTCAGCCAAATAAGAGGCATGATTATAAGCAAGCTCGTTCAGAATATTTTCGACTTGAAAAAAAGCGGTGTAATCATGAGCGCTCGAACTGTGATAGACAAGCTTGGCATCAACCATGTTGTAGCTAGGCGTATTGGTTTCAAAATCAGCAATGTGATCTTGCTCAAAACGATGGTATCCAGACAGCACCAAGTCAAACTGACCAAATTGAGAGGTAATATCACCACCAATACGGGGCGCTACCAATCTTGGTGCGTATTTCCGTGTAAGGCTTGTATCATCTAGCGTGATGAGCGCAATGTCGGCAAAGCTGCCAATACTAATATTGTCATTAAGATAATAGCGTGATTGAATTTCACCACCATAATGTTTGGCATCGCTTTGGACATAATCCACTAAACGAAAACCAGCAGACTCTCCTTCAGTGGCAATGTCTTGAGTTTTGGCATAAATATAATTTGTACTGTCGTTATAAAAGACAGAAATACTACTATCAAAACGATTGCCATTGTCGTAACGCAAAGTGAATTCTACGCCATCAGTAGATTCTTCCTCTAATTGCCCATTGCCACGCTCCCAAGTATTGGTTGCAAGATGGGCGCCATTAGAAAATAACTCTTGTGGAGAAGGCAATCTTTCAGAATGACTGATTCTGGCTGACAACTGCGTATTAGGCGTAAGATATTTGCTACCTTCTAAACTGACAGATGTTCCGGCATGTGTTTTTTCGATGTTATTGTCGTTATCTATTAGATTTTGAAAATCTTGACGACCGCCAAACTCAATATACCAAGGACTTTTGCCTTGTTTTCTTAAAATACTAGACGTATCGAGGGGAGCACTGGTGGTAGCCGTTGTCTCACCATGATTATGACCAGCATGGGCATCACTTGCAGATAATGATTGACCTGCAAATTTATCAGAATTCTGTATTTTTGCGCCAAAATAATCTGGCGTGAGTCGTTCAATAAAGAACAAACCGACCTGTGTACGATCAGTTTGCGGCAAATAACCTTCTAGCCCAACAGCAGAAAACCGGCTGTTTGTGTAATCTAGACCGACCACACCTTTCATAAAGCCTAGATTGCCTGTTTTATACGTGCTATGTGTGGCTTGAGCTTGAGCACTAATGGCTTTGTTTTCAAAAGTTGTGCCCACAGCGCCTTCATCTATTTCATCGTGACGATAATCGGTATAGCTGAGTTTCGTATTGATGCTATCGACGCCTATCATGGGTAATTTTCGCTCTGCATGGAGCTGATAGACGTTTGACATCATATCGACATAGGGCGCTTCACCATGATCGTGGTCATGTTCGTGATCCGCCTCACAGCTCAGTTGGTTGGTCAGTACGCTATCAGGTGAGCATTCATTATGCACATGAAAGGGCAAGCCATATTCTGAGGATAGGCGCTGATATGATGCACCGATATAGCCCATATCAGTCACATAAGACAAGACAATGCTACCATTGTCTTGCGTGTACCAACTGTTGGCAATCTCATCGGTATCCAAATGTGGTACTTGGATATTGCCTTTATCCGTCTTTTGGTAATACCCACTCCATAGCCAGTTTTCACCGATACTGCCATTGAGTTCTGCATAACCCAAATAACCGTCTGTGGCTTGTTGACCAATCAATGCCAATTTTCCGCTGATGTTTTTTTGTCGCCTCTCCTTAGGGATAGTGTCATTGACGATATTGACCACACCGCCTATAGCACCGCCGCCATACATCAACGCTGACGTGCCTTTGATTACTTCAACTTGTTTGGCACCTAGTACAGGTACCGCCACTTGATGGTCTGGTGAGATTTGTGACGCATCTTGTACGCTCAAACCATTTTGCATGACTTGGACGCGCGGTGCGCTTTGCCCTCGAATAATGGGTTGGCTCGCACCTTGCCCAAAACTATCAGTAGACACGCCAACTTCATTTGCTAGTGCATCACCAAGCGTACTGCTTGTCTGAGTAGTGAGCGCATCGCCAGTAACAATACTGGTTGCGGTTGCCATTTCATTCGCTTGTGGCAATAAAGGGTTAGACGTCACCACTATGGTGTCTAGAGTCACCGAAGGGTGGGTCGTATCAGGAGAGTTTAGGTGAAAAGATGAGGATGTCATAGGTTTGATATCTACCATCGTATCCTTCGCATTTACTGACAAACTTGCCATACCTAAAGCTGTCGTTACTGAGAATACAGTCGTTACCCGGCGAATACTAAAATTAACTGAAGACACAGAAGTATAATCAGGTTCTCTTAATCTGTTGATATGAAAAATTGGAGACATGAGATTACCAAAATAAGAAGTTATATAGGGATAAATAACGATAAGAGTAAATATTTTCGTTATGTTATAATATAACATAAAGATATACAAACTTTATATTTTAGTAAGGTGTGCATATTAGCTATGCTTGCACGAGGTAACTTCAATATTTGACTTTCTTTGTGAGTGATAAATGTGACAGTCATTCAATGAATGTGTTGGTACTGACATAATAATGAGTATGTCAAAAGTTAGAAAAATGAATGTGTTAAGAACTATGGTTCAGGAGAATATCAATCATAAAAAGCCTTATAGATCTCTGGTCAATGAATTGATACGTCTGAAATATAGAGCACTTTGTAAGCCAGTCTCTGAAGAAACAAGAAATAAAAAGTAAGAACGGTAGGCAATAAATCAACAATAGATCGTCTGGTCTAATGACAGTTTGCAGGGATTCAGCACCAGAGTTTAGGATTTCATATGGCTGAAGATGTTATGTTTTGGAAGTTTAAAATCAACTTTGAGTGATAACTTGAATAAAAAATAGCTAGTTTAGCTTTAACGGCAGTTGCGAAGAACAAACATCGTATGAAGGGGCAGGCTTTAGAGTAGGTTTGTCTTTATTTACGAATGCTATTCTATACGTTTGGCGCAATTGAATAGCTGGCTGTAGGCTATTAATATCAGTAATCTAGATTTTTTGGATAATCGCAGTGTATTTGTTAAGCAGTTCAATATTCTTTGAGTAGTCTAGTCACCTAGTAAAATCGGCTCTATTGCTTATTTATGCAAGGTGTTACCTTTAATAGCGCCAGTGGCTGCTAGATTCATTAGACGTCGAAACCTCGGACACTCTAAGTGGCTAGGCGCTGTACAAGTTGCCGCATGTTGCAGTCCAACACGCATGGCGCTTAATTTTTGAATCGTTTCATCCAGTTCAGAGGCTTTGTTCAGCAACAAATCTCGATCAACATCTAGGGTTTTTCCAAACCCTAATATCCCAGTAATCTCATCCAATGAAAACCCTGCAACACGTCGTAAAGCAATCAAGGACATACACTCTAATATATCTTTGCTGAAAACTCGGCGGATACCGTGCCGACCAACAGAGCGAATTAGGTATTTTTTCTCATAAAATCGTAACGTTGAAGCAGGAACACCAGACTGTTTAGCACCCTGCGAAATATCTATAATGCCCACTTGACTTAAAATTGTATGCAATCATCACATTGATATTGAAACTAGTAAGAGAGTCATCATGGATAACGTCGTTTTTATAATATTAATCGGTATTGGTGCTACCGCTGTGATGGACTTATGATCATTACTCAGGAAGTATTTATTTAATATTCCACTGAGCAACTGAGCAACTGAGCAACTGAGGAATGTTGAGGCGTTGGATTGCTTACATGGGTCAAGGGCAGTTCCGTCATGACGCTACTGCAAAATCTAATACTATTCATGGTGATCTTTTTATTGGGTGGAGAGCCAATATTTTACAGACAAAAAAAGCCCCAATCTCACGATTGGGGCTTTCTAAATATTTGGTAGGCATAAGCAGACTCGAACTGCTGACCTCTACCATGTCAAGGTAGCGCTCTAACCAACTGAGCTATACGCCTATTTAGGTTGAGTATTCTATCAAGTTTTTGAGACTTTGCAAGCTTTATTTCTAATAAATTTTTTTATTAGCATAATAATGATTATCACACTTTATACTAAATGACTTTTAATATTTTTTTTATGTAGTTATATTAAATAGTGATTGAAATCGGTTTATTTTTTTATTGTCAGTAGAACTACAAACCCTAATAGCTAGGCAGTATATAACTGGTATCATTCTCAAAATAAAGTGAGGATTGTGATAATAGTTTCACAGTACTCATAGTTCACAAAAATTATATCAAAATAGAATGTTGAGGAGAGCGGAATGGGTCTATTGGTTGATGGTCAATGGCAAGACAAATGGTATGACACAGAGGCGAGCGGTGGACGCTTTGAGCGAGAAGATGCCGGTTTTAGAAATTGGGTCACGGTCGATGGCAGCGCCGGCCCATCAGGTGCTGGCGGTTTTAAAGCCGAAGCTGATCGCTATCATTTATATATCTCGCTTGCATGTCCTTGGGCACATCGTACCATTATTTACCGTCAGCTCAAGGGTTTGCAAGACCTGATTTCGTTGTCAGTGGTGCATCCATTTATGGGCGATAAGGGCTGGACGTTTGCAGAGGGCGAGGGCGTGATTGCTGATCCTATTGTAAATGCTAATTACTTATATGAGATTTATACGGCGGCAAAGCCTGACTATACAGGACGCGTGACGGTGCCCGTATTATGGGACAAAAAAACCAATACCATCGTCAGTAATGAGTCCTCTGAGATCATTCGTATGTTTAACTCAGCTTTTGATGAGGTTGGGGCACTAGCAGGTAATTTTTTACCAACCGAATTATTAGCAGAAATCAATGCAGTTAATGAGCTCGTTTATTCTGCGGTTAATAATGGCGTTTATAAAGCAGGATTTTCGACCACACAAGAGGCTTATGAAGAAGCGGTGACGGAGCTATTCGATGTATTAGAGACGCTAGAGGCACGTTTGACAGACCAGCGTTATTTGCTAGGCAATACGATTACTGAGGCGGATTGGCGCTTATTTACTACGCTGGTGCGTTTTGATGCGGTATATGTCGGACACTTTAAATGTAATATTCGCCGTATTGTTGATTATCCCAATCTTTGGGGCTATCTGCGTGATTTATATCAAGTGCCAGGTATTGCAGAGACGGTAAGCATCGATCATATCAAGCAGCATTATTATACTAGCCATGCCAATATCAATCCCACGCGTATCATTCCTGTTGGTCCAGTGCTTGATTTTAATGAGCCACACGAGCGTACACGTTTATAATTTTTAGTGAAGTTTTAATATAAGGCAATAAAAATCGCGCCAGCTGCTTGATCACAGTTGGCGCGATAGATTGACGGTATAAATAAAAAGCTGCTTAATTTATATTACGCATTATTCAACTGACGAGCGGCTTCTAGCGCAAAATACGTCAAAATCCCATCAGCGCCTGCACGGCGGAAACCAATCAACGATTCTAAAATCACCGCGTCGGTTAGCCAACCATTTTGAATCGCAGCCATATGCATCGCATATTCGCCAGACACTTGATAAGCAAAGGTCGGTACGCCAAAGGTATTTTTAACTTCACGAATAAGGTCTAGATACGGCTGACCCGGCTTAATCATGACCATGTCTGCACCCTCGGCTATGTCCATAGCCACTTCATGCAGCGCTTCAGCACGATTACCGAAATCCATCTGGTACTGTTTCTTGTGTCCGCCTTTTAGGTTGCCAGCACTGCCGACTGCATCACGGAACGGGCCATAGTATGCAGAAGCATATTTGGCAGAGTAAGCCATGATAGCGGTATTCACAAAGCCTTCGGCTTCAAAGGCGTCACGCATGGCTTTGATACGGCCATCCATCATATCACTAGGCGAGATGATATCAGCACCAGCGCGAGCGTGTACCAATGCTTGTTTGACCAATACTTCAACCGTTTCATCATTAATCACATAGCCTGAATCATCCAGCAGTCCATCTTGACCGTGCGAAGTATAAGGATCTAACGCCACATCGGTCATTACTACCATTTCAGGCACAGCATCTTTGATCGCTTTTACGGTACGAGCAGTAAGGGCATTTTCATCATAAGCTGATTTACCGTCGGGTGTTTTTAAGGAATTATCAATAACAGGGAAGATGTCGATGGTAGTGACGCCTTCGCTTAATAATTCTTTGGCATAGTTGATCAGTAGGTCAATCGATAAGCGTTCAACGCCTGGCATACTAGCGATTGCTTCGCGCTTGTTTTTGCCTTCTAGTACAAAGACAGGGGCGATAAAGTGCTTAGGATGCAGCTCAACTTCACGAATCATCGCGCGTACGTTATCGTTGTAGCGTAATCGGCGTAGACGAGTTTCAGGGAATTGACGGTTAAAGGTATAAGTCATGATTTGTCCTCATTAGATTTTAGTCATTGTTATTTATCAGCTTGATTAAATAAGCTGTTTTGAAGCATATGTTTTTTTATATCACGGACATTAATAAGTGGATAAAAGTATGTGTAAGCTAATTTGTCTACTATAACTAAAAGCGCCTTACAAAAGCAAAAAGCCCTACCAAGTCGGTAGGGCTTTTTGTACTTATCGACTATCAATGTGAAGGAATTCACCTCACACTATTTATGAGTGTTTAAGGCTCAACGATCTGCGTGACCGGTACTTGCTCAACGCTGGTTTCGTTATACGTCGTCTGTTTGGTAACGACTCCTATGGCAGCATCTTTTTTGCCATCATTATTGACATCAACGACAGCGGTTGGCTCAAAAGTGGCCGTTTCCGATGGTTGCGCTTGTTTAATGGCATTTGCTTCTTGTGCAGAAGCAACTCGCGCTGAGCTAGCCGCATCGATAGCATTTGCCGCTTTTGCTTTATTGCTATTGGCAGGTAGATTCACTAGTTGCACTAAGTTTTTATGCGGTACAGGAATCGCCGTTGGTACATCCAGATTGGCACCGCCACCCAGCACTTGGTATAGCTCGACTTGGCTCACAATTTTTTGTAGCTCTAAATCCAAAATACCTTGCTGCGTTGAGAACAATGAACGCTGTGCATCTAGTACATCTAGATAGTTGGCAATACCTGCTTTAAAGCGTGCATCTGCTATCTGGAACGTTTGTTCAAAGTTATCTTGTAGACGGTATTGTGCTTCGAGCTGCTCACCCAATGTGGCTCGTGTCGCGAGTACGTCTGACACTTCACGGAATGCGGTTTGGATAGATTTCTCGTAGCCTGCGAGCGTTTGTTCACGCTCAATTTTAGCCACATCGTAATTGGCATCTAAGCGACCAGCGTCAAAGATAGGCACGCTAATGCTTGGACCAAACGACCAACCGACAGCGCCGCTTTTGAATAAGTCATCTAAACTGCCGCTACTAACCCCAATGCTACTGGCTAAGCTGATAGACGGGAAATAAGACGCGCGTGCCACTTCGATATTGGCACCAGCGGCTTTTAGGTTGTATTCTGCTTGCAGTACATCTGGGCGATAACGTAGCAACTCACTTGGTAAGCCTGCACTAAATATCTGCTGGCTAGTGATGTTGCTGACTGCTGGTGTTGGAATTAGATTGGTTGGAATCGGTCCACCCACCAAGAACTGCAAGGCGTTACGTGATTTTAAAATGCTGCTTTGTGCCCGTAGGACAGCAAGTTTGGCATTTTCTAATGATGCACTGGCTTGCAAAGATGGCAGCTTCGGATCAATGCCTGCTTCAAAGCGTTTATCAGCAATAAACAGGGACTTTTCACGACTTTCAACCGTGGCTTCTGCCAGCTTTAACTGCGCTAAGCTATAGCTCAAGTTGGCATAGCTCTGAGCGATATTACTAATCAAGCTGATTTGGGTCGAATCTTTGGCCGCTGTAGTGGCTAAGAAATTCTGTAGCGCTTGATCTTTTAAGCTAGCAATTTTACCCCAAAAGTCCAACTCGTAATTAGCCAAGCCTAGGTTGACGTTATAAGAGCCACTGGAGTTTTTATTTTTTGCGTTTTGTGCTGAGCGAGTGTATCCACCACTACCATTAATCGCTGGTAGATCATTAAGATCGGTAATTTGATACTGTGCGCGTGCTTTCTCGATTGCTAAACGAGCACTCTCAAAATCTTTGTTGTTCTCTAGCCCTAAAGCAATCAAGCCCTTTAAGCGCTCGTCACTATAAAAATTCTGCCAGCGTTGACCCGCAATACTTGCTTGATCAGCGCTACTAACCGTTTCTTTATCGAATGCCCCATAGGTTTGTTCGATAGGGATATTTGGCTCAGCAAGCACAGGGCGCATATCTGCTTTTGGAATCGTGTTACAAGCAGCCATGCTCATCGCTAAAACGGTCAAGCCGATTAGGCGACCAGCATTTCTGCGCATATGTGAGCACGCTGGTTGCGCAGTGATAGCAATATTTGCTACCGCTGCTGAGTTGGTGTTATATGTTTTCTGAGCACTCATTGTGTATTGTCTCCAAAGCTTGCAGGCTGATAATTCTCAGAAGGCGTTGGGTTTTGCGGGTCAGGCGTACTATTATCATCATCTTTATCATTTGGTTTATTATTCTCGTATTTGTACGGGAACATACTACGTACCCAAATATAAAACATGGGAATAAAGAAGATACCTAACAATGTCGCGGTCACGACGCCACCTAGTACACTGGTACCAATGGCATTTTGACTGCCTGAACCAGGACCTGTGGCGATAAATAATGGCACAACACCCAGTCCAAAGGCAAGCGAGGTCATGATAATCGGGCGCAAACGTTGACGCGCGGCTGTCATGACGGCTTCTCTCAGACTATAGCCTTCCTCTTGGTGCTCTTTTGCAAACTCAATGATCAAGATAGCATTTTTAGCGGATAGACCAACGACTGTGAGTAGACCTACCTGCAAATAAATATCGTTATTAAAGCCACGTAGCCAAGTAAAGATGACTGCACCTAACACCCCAAGTGGAATGACCAATAGCACAGAGAAGGGGATAGACCAGCTTTCATACAAGGCTGCTAGACATAAGAATACCACCAAGATTGAAAGCGCGTATAGCATCGGCGCTTGAGCACCTGACTTTTGCTCTTCAAGTGACATACCCGTCCACTCATAGCCCACACCTTCGGGCAGATTCTCCATCATTGCTTCCATTGAACTCATCGCTTCACCCGTACTTAGACCGGGTGCAGCACTACCTTGAATATTCATCGATGGTAAGCTGTTATAACGGGTCAGACGCGGTGAGCCAGATTGCCATTCGCTGCTAGAGAAAGCATCAAATGAAATCATTTCACCTATATCGTTACGCACATACCACTTGCCGATATCTTCAGGATTAGTACGACTGCTCGGTTCACCTTGGATAAAGACGCGTTTAATACGCCCACGATCGACGAAGTCATTAATATAACTTGAGCCCCAAGCGGTAGAAATAACGCTATTAATACTAGCAAGTGACAAGCCATAAGCAGCAGCTTGCTCTTGATTAATATTCACTTTTAACTGCGGTGCATCTTCTTGACCATTTGGACGAACGCCTGCGACTTTGTCGTTTTGCGCAGCCATGCCAAGCAGCATATTACGTGCTTCGAGTAGACCCTCATGTCCAAGGTTACCCGTGTCTTGAATCATTAAGTCAAAACCACTGGCGTTACCAAGTTCGGTAATGGCTGGCGGTACAATCGCAAATACTTGGGCTTCATTTAATTGGGTAAAGAAGTAACCCATGGCGCGATCAGCGACAGCCTGTGCAGTGTTTTCTTCACCGGGACGATCAGCCCAATCCGATAAACGTACAAAGGCCAGTCCCATATTCTGCCCTTGTCCTGCAAAACTAAAACCTGCAATCGTAAAGACTGAAGCGATATTATCGCCTTCTTGGGTACTGTAATAATCACTGACTTTATCGAGCACTTCTTGCGTTTCATCAAGCGTCGCGCCAGCAGGTAACTGAACCAAGGTAAACATAATACCTTGATCTTCTTCTGGTAAGAACGAGCCGGGAATACGTAAGAATACCACTGCCATAATACCGATAATGGCAGCATAAAGAATTAAGTATAGCCACTTCAAGCGGAAACTTTTGCCAACTAAATTCTCGTAACTACGACTGACTTTATAAAACGAGCGGTTAAACCAACCAAAGAAGCCTTTTTGCTCTTCGGTATTGCTCTTATCATGGCTCTTACTACGTTTTAGTAAGGTTACACAGAGGGCAGGGGTAAAGATAAGCGCCACTAAGGCCGACAGCACCATACTGGTAATCAAGGTGATAGAGAACTGACGATAAATCACACCTGTTGAGCCACCGAAGAATGCCATCGGTACGAATACGGCAGATAGAATCAGCGCAATACCAATAACGATTTTACTAATCTCGCCCATCGATTGTACGGTAGCATCCTTAATAGAAATATCAGGATCTTCTTCCAAGATACGCTCGACGTTTTCGACGACGACGATCGCATCATCGACCAACAGACCGATGGATAGTACCATTGCAAACATGGTCAAGACGTTAATACTAAAACCAGCGATGTAAAGTACAGCGAAGGTGCCAAGTAGTACGACAGGTACGGCAAGAGTAGGAATGATAGTCGCACGCCAGTTCTGTAAGAAAACGAACATAACGATAAATACGAGAACAATTGCCTCAAGCAGTGTCATAACCACTTGTTCGATAGACAAGCGCACAAATGGTGTGGTGTCATAAGGGATAACGGATGTTAGACCTGCTGGGAAGTTTGCTTCCAGCTCTGCCATACGAGCCCCAACGGCTTCACGAGTTTCCAGTGCGTTTGCACCACCTGCCAATGAAATACCAAGACCAGCTGCTTCTTTACCATTGTATAGCGACACTACGCCGTAGTCTGCACTACCAATCTCAACCTCTGCCACATCACCTAAACGCACTTTTGCGCCAGCGGTATCGGTTTTTAATAGAATGTTTTTAAATTCATCAGGCGTTTGTAGGTAGCTTTGAACCGTGACAGTCGCATTGATAACCTGTTGACTGGTATCAGCAGGTGCTTGACCTAGCTGACCGGCAGATACTTGGGCGTTTTGTGCACGTACTGCCTCAACTACATCCGCTGGCACCATATTATAGCTACGTAAGCGCGCCGGATCTAACCAAATGCGCATGGCATAAGCAGAACCGAAAACTTGTACTTCACCAACACCTTCCACACGGCTTAACTGGTCAACAACGTTTGAGTTGACATAATCGGCGATATCCGCACGATCCATACTGCCATCTTCAGAAATAAAACCTTGCACCATTAAAAAGCTGCTAGAGGATTTATTAACGTTGACGCCTTGACGCTGTACCGACTCGGGTAGTGAGCTCATGGCGGCTTGGAGTTTGTTCTGTACCTGTACCTGTGCAGTATCAGAATCTGTACCATTTTCGAAAGTGAGCGTAATGGATGCAGCACCATTCGAGGAGCTCGATGACGACATATACATCAGCCCATCAAGACCCTTCATGCGTTGCTCAATAATCTGAACGACTGAATCTTCAACCGTTTGAGCATTAGCACCAGGATAGCTTGCGCTGACTGAAATCGTCGGTGGTGCAATACGTGGATACTGCTCAATCGGTAAGTTAATGACCGATATCACCCCGATGAGCATGACTAAAATAGCCATAACCCATGCAAAAATAGGGCGATTAATAAAAAAACGTGACATAGTATATTCCTAGTCTTCCTATCTTTGAATGGAATTAGTTAGCGGTAGACTCTGCTGGTTTCTGAGCAGTGGCATCTTTGCTAGCTGGCTTATCCATCGCTTTAGCAGCTGGCGGCGGCGTCTGGGCATTAGAGGCACCTTCTTTAGCTGGTACTGGGTTTGGATTCTCTAATGGCTTAACGACCACCTCTTGTTCAGGCTTAACTTTTGAGCCGCCGATAACAACTATCTTGTCCCCTGCTTGTAAGCCGTCAGTGACAACCCACTGGCCTTTATAAGTGCCATTAATAGTGACAGGACGTACTTGGATTTTATTATTTTCATCAACGATGTAAACTTGCGTCTCACTTTTCGGTGTACGCATTACGGCGCTTTGCGGTACTAATGCAGCATTGGTGATGACGCTTTGCGTTAGACGTGCCGTGACATACATCCCTGGTAACAAGATATTGTTACTGTTCGGGAAAATAGCACGCAAGGTGACAGCACCCGTTGACTCATTAACTTTAGCTTCAGATAGCGCAAGCTTGCCGCGCACTGGATATACCGAGCCATCCTCTAGCACCAATTCAACAGAGTTCATTCCTGGCTGTGCTTTGCCTTCAGAGATTTGTTGGCGTAGCTTTAGTAGCTCAGATGATGACTGACTAATATCGACATAGATAGGGTCTAAGCGAGATATGGTCACCAACGGATCGGGCTGACCTGCGCTCACTAGTGTACCCGCCGTCACGCTTGAGCGGCCCGTGCGACCCGTCAATGGCGCACGTACGATGGTACGGTTGAGGTCTAGCGTGCTGGCTTGTAGCCCAGCCTTAGCCGTTTGAATGCCTGCTTTGGCACTCTCGATGCCCGCTTGGGTCTGTCCGACAGCGGCCGCCGCGCTTTGTACAGCAGCTTGTGCGGTGCGTACCGCGGTTTGTGCTTGTTCGTATTGCTGCTTGGAGATGGCGTCGATATCGACCAGCCCTTGCAGACGTTGTAAGTCGTTTTGCGCCTGCGCCAATGATGCTTGGCGGCTGGCTAGCTCAGCTTTGGCATTGGCGTTGTTAGCCAGTGCTGTCTGATAGTTGGCTTGTGCTTGCTGCACCGCGGCTTGCCCACTGGCGACAGAAGACGCATAGTTGTCAGTATTGATACGATAAAGGCGCTGGCCTTTTTTGACGTTACTTCCTTCACGGAATAGTACTTCGTCGATGACACCATTGACCTGTGGGCGGACGTCAGCGGTTTGATACGCGGCGGTACGTCCGGAGAATGTCTGTACTTGAGGGACGGTATCAAATGTGACGGTTTGGACGTTGACGACCGCAGGCGGCATCTGCTGCTGAGCGGCTTCAGCGCCAGCGGCGTCCTCGTTTTTGTCACAGCCAATCAGTACAGCTCCAGATAGTACAGATGCTATTACAAGCGCAAGAGTAGAGTGCTTCATCAATGTCCTCGGCAATAGGTATAAAATAAGTAATGACAGTATAAAAAGTTTATCAATAAATCTAAGCGTATTGAATATAAAAATGAGTATTGATTCTAATGATCTTTACTTTCTCGGCTAAATTTGTTCTTAATAATATGAATTTAGCCAAACATTACTATTAGAACCTCTAATAGCGATATAAGTATCAAGTATCGGTGTAAGAATCTTAAGCATCAAAGCTGTAGCCAAACCACAACCTTGATTAGTAAAATTAACGAGTAATTATAAACTATCGGGATAACCCCACAGTCAAGTAGTTGAGCGCAGGATTTATGGTTAGAAATCGTAATATCAGCTTTTATGAATGCATTAAATGCTGTCATGGCAAGCGCCATCTTCATTAACAGCTAATGTACAGTCATACAACGATCAATGAGAAATAATTGTAAACTTTTGTGAAAACAGCATAACCATATAGATTGTAAGGTCTTTAATGAATGATAAATAAGGTTTGCCAACAAAACAAAAACTTTAGCAACTATTAACTGTGACCATTAACACAATTACTCATTAATGGTCTTTACCAACAGCTAATGGCTGCTAGCCGCAAGTATTGACAGCTGTTATGACGATACTGACTACAGCAAGCGTGCGCTAGCCAATTCAGTCAATTGATACAAGCCTGTGCGATAACGATTGTCAGGTAGCGTACTCAGTGCTTGTTGCGCCAGCTTGGTTTCTTCCCAAGCCCGCTGCTTACAGTAATCTAATGATCCTGAGCGGCGCACTAACTCAATAAGTTGTTCAGCGTTCGGTGTCTTTCCAGTTTGTACAGCGACACGCAACTGCTCATAGCCTTCGACATCGTTGTCTCTTAGCAGCTCAAGCGCTTTGATGGTCGGTAGGGTTGGCTTGCCTTCAGCAAGGTCGTCTCCTAGGTTTTTGCCCATCACCTCACTATCACCACTATAGTCGAGCACATCATCGATAATTTGAAAAGCATTACCAAAGTGCTGACCAAAATCGCCTAAAGCCTGCATATGCTCTATTCTGTCTTGTAAAATTGCAGCGCCTTGAGTCGCCATCATAAACAGCCGCGAGGTTTTACCATCAATAATGCGCAAGTAATCCTCTTCTGTCGCGGCAGGGTTGTGCTGATGCTGGAGCTGCAATACTTCGCCTTCAGCGATATCGCAGGTGCCATCTGAGAATACTTGCAACAGTGGTAAGCTTTGGAAGCCAACTAATAAATTAAAGGCGCGAGCAATCAGATAGTCACCGACTAGTACCGCGGTGGCATTATCCCAAGTGGCATTAGCAGTCGGCTTACCACGGCGCTGTCCTGACTCATCAATCACATCGTCATGAACCAAGGTCGCTGTATGCAGCATCTCAGTAATAGCGGCTAGATGCATGGCTTTTTCTGAGGGCTTGTCCTCAAACATGCGTGCACATAACAAAGTAATCAGCGGGCGCATGCGCTTACCACCAGCATTAATTACATGCTGTGAGACGCTCATTACCAGCTGAACTTTGGAATTAAGATTACCGAATACTTGCTTGTCCATAATCTCAAAATCATCCGCCACGATACTTTGAATATCAGCATAATTAGGCGTTGATTGAGTCATTGAATCTGTTTTATGTGAAGGGATGCTGGTCATAATAAATAGTCATATTAATAAGAATAAAGAGAATTTTTTATAGCCTTAGTTTTATAGATAGGTCAGGCATTATTTTCTATAATAGCATAGCTATGCCTTTAGATTGTGGGTTAAAACGTGCCTAAAACATCGCGCCTATCTTTTAAATAAGATTTACTATATATAGAAATTGACATAAAAACTGTAAAAATTGGCTGAAATTTCACTAGAATTAATGGTCATTTATCGGCGACATTTAAGCTCATTTAAGAGATGTATAAAAGGCTGTAAGTCGCTGATTATATAAGTTATAATAGCCGCTATTATTATATAGTGTTTTTTTGTTGGAGTAGCATCTTGGATGCGCTCTTAATCAGCAGTAGATATAATAAAAAGTGAGGTGGTTATTCGTGTAACTGCCTTACAAAAACCAGTCAAACAAGTGAGATAGACGGCTTGCTTTTATGAGCAAAAAGCCGTAAAATCTTGCCTTTAATTTTTCCCTGTCGTGTTCGTCGTAAAAGCGTTGGTATAACATCAGCCACGGCACACGGGTTAAACGGAGTCATACAATGTACGCAGTAATCAAAACTGGTGGTAAACAGCACCGTGTAGTTGTCGATGAGTTGCTTAAAGTTGAACTACTAAAAGCAGAAACTGGCGCAACAATTAAATTCGAAGATGTATTGATGATTGTTGACGGCGAAACTGTCAAAATCGGTCAGCCTATCGTTGAAGGTGCTAGCGTTGAAGTTGAAGTGGTTGAACATGGTCGCGGCGAAAAAATCCGTATCGTTAAGCACAACCGTCGTAAGCATTATCACAAAGAGCAAGGTCACCGCCAATGGTATACCTTGTTAAAAATCAAAGCTATTAATGCCTAATTATCCACTTAGCAATTACTGCTAAATAGTGCACTAAATGCTTAAGAGTTATCGCATCAGCGATAAGTCAAATTAACAAGGAGATTTTCCCATGGCACATAAGAAAGCTGCCGGTTCAAGCCGTAATGGTCGTGATTCAAACCCAAAAATGCTAGGCGTTAAAATCTTTGGTGGCCAAGCTATCACAGCTGGTAACATCATCGTTCGTCAACGTGGTACAGAATTCCACGCAGGCGAAGGCGTTGGCATGGGTCGTGACCATACTTTATTTGCACTGAATGACGGTGTGGTAAAGTTCGCGACCAAAGGTAAGTTCAACCGTCGTTATGTAATGGTTGAAAGCGCATAATTGCCCATCTAGGTTGTTTTAGTCAAAGACTAAAATAATCCGATGACTAAAAAGCCTCTATTACCGTTTGGTAGTAGAGGCTTTTTTTAGTTATTTTCGTAGTGGTTATGGATACTAAATTGGCTTTATGCTGCTAAACAATATTAGTAAATAACGTTAGGAAATAATGAATAGGTAAAAAACTCACCATCCATGCGGTTTATTATTATGTAGCCGCTTATGATCACAAAAAAGGTCAAAAGAGTAGTTACAAGCGTGTATGGCAGCGGTAGTAAAGATTGCAAATCATGACTAGGCGTGTAATAAAAAAACTGGCACACTGTTGTCATTGTTTATGAGCACCCATTTTATGGCTGCTAGATAAACATTTATGGAAAACAAAAATTTTAATAAGATGTCTTATTTTTAAGCGACAATTTTTAAGCGATTATGCATTTTTAGAGAGGATTTATAATGACTTTACTAACCAACAAAACAACTTTAAAACAAAAAATGATGGGCGGTGCTTTAGCTGGTGTATTAATGACATCGCTTGGTGTCGCAGCCCCAATGATGGTATTGACACAATCAGCTACTGCTGCACCAGCTGATAATTTGACCGCTGCCAAACGTTTAAACAAGCTGTTGACAAATACCAAAAGCATGACGGCTAACTTTAGCCAAACGACCAAAGGTGCCAACAGTGGTACTTTTACGGGTACGATGAGTGTACAACGCCCAAATAATTTCCGCTGGGAAACAAAGTCGCCGTCACAGCAACTGATCGTCGCTAATGGTAACTCCATGTGGGTTTATGACAAGGATTTAGAACAAGCGACCAAGCAAAACGTTGACAGCCAAGTCGGTAATACGCCAGCACTGCTGTTATCAGGCGACCCAAGCCAAATAGACAAGAATTTCAAAATTACCCAGCCATATGATAATAAAAACTACTACGTGCTGTATCCAAAATCAGACAGTGCCAGTTTTAAGAGCTTATCAATGAGTTTTAGCGGTGGTAAACCAGTGATGATGGTGCTAAATGATAGCCTTGGTCAGACCACGTCCATCAAATTTAGCAGTATTAAGCTAAACCCAAGCGTCAGCAGTAGTCAGTTTAAGTTTACGCCACCAAAAGGCGTTGATGTTATCAATCAATAACAGGCAGTTATCAAGAGCCAATTCTTGAGAGCCAATCAAAGACTTTCTTGATTAAATAAAAAAGACAGATCCTATGCGGTCTGTCTTTTTTTTAAGTGAGATTATCTGAAGAATAATGCTCAATCTCTCCCATATTATGTTTCAAAGATTTAACGTTTTAAAGGCTCAAGACATCGCTTTGATGGCATTCATATCTGGCATCGGTGGTAACTCGCTCAACTCATTCAGTCCAAAGACATCTAAAAATTGTGGTGTGGTGTGTAGCAATGCTGGGCGACCTAGAGTATCTTTATAACCATCCTCTTTAATCCATCCTTTATCAAAAAGCTGGCGCAATATATTGCTGGATAGCGTTACACCGCGCACGTGCTCTATGTCGCTACGAGTCACTGGCTGCTTGTAAGCAATCACACTAAGCGTCTCAAGTAAGGCTTGGCTCAGGCGTTCTTGGCGCTGCGGGAAGACGCGTTGAATTAAAGCACTATAGTTATTCGCGATTTGCAGTCGATAACCGCTGGCAGTTTCGTGCAAGCTTAGCACGCCCATATCTAAGCGTTGTCTTAGTATCGCCAAAGCCTGTGTTAGCTCTTTAGCCGTTAAAGACAAGTGTTTTCTTAAGACAGTGGCGGTGAGGGGCGCTTCTGACGCATGTAATAGCACTTCGATATGCTTGCTTAAGTCTTCTAGATGCTGTCGCTGCTCATCGGTCAATGACAGTAAAGCGGTAGATAATGAGGATGGTTTGTCATGATCTTGCTTGGTATTGTCAGTATCTGTCATTAGAAAGCGACTCTTTTTAAATGATAATGTGTATCGATATTTATAGGAATAAACAGGTGGATAATAACTATGCCAACCACTGTAACGTTAAGGGTTTAATATGACGGTCTTCGGCATCATTATTGTCAGTGGTAGGGTGACTTTCTAAATCAGTATTTACGATACCAACCAACTGTCGTTTTATCAGCTCTAGTATGGCGACGAAGCTGACAACCACACCTATTTTACCTTGTGTTTTATCTAGTAGCTCATAAAAAGCGTGCTCACCATCCGTACTGAGCTGTCGGCTAATACTGGCAATACGATCAGCAAGGGGAACAGCATCGGCTTTAATGGTATGCATTTGATAATCGGGCTGCAGTTGCATTTTAAATAGGCTGTCAATCAAAAGGTTTGGCGAATAGCTAGGTAGTTCCGCATTCATGACGTCTTGACTGGGCATACTGACCATTGCCAAAAACACATCACGCTCAAGACGCACCAGATTATCTAAGCGTTGACTGGCTACTTTGATTTGCGCATATTCTTCAAGGCGCTCAATCAGTTCTGCTTTTGGATCACGCTCATCGCTCGGAGTTTCAGGCTTGGGCAGCAACAGCTCAGTTTTAATGGCAATCAACGTGGACGCCATCAACAGATAATCGCCTGCCAATTCAAAATGCTCGGTATCTAATTCACTGATGTAAGCCAAATACTGCTCCGTTATGGGTAGTATCGGCATTTGGGTCAGATCAACGTTATTTTTTTTGACCAAATATAATAAAAAGTCTAATGGTCCGGCAAACTGCTCAAGCCAAATGGCAAAGGCTTGCGGCGGCACATAGAGATCTTCTGGTAGATGTTGTACGGATGTCTGGTAAATGCGTAAAGACATAGCATTGATAACTGAGCCGTCGTGCGCGCGCTTAATATCTAAAGAATCAGAGGCTTGAGGCACAGTTAAAAGAAGAGCGGCTTTTGGTAAAGCCGCTTGTTCATTTTTTAGCTCAGTCTGCACGCTTAGTATCCATCTTGGTTAACATAATCAAATGATTATTTAAGTTTGGCAAGTGGACGGATACCAATGGCACGGCGCGCTTTATCTAACTGCTTACGGCTATGACGACGGGCTTTTTCTGCCCCCATTTGTAAGATTTCTTCTAACTCTTTTGGGTTGGCCATCAGTTCTTGATAACGCGCGCGGAAGGGTGCTATTTCCGTATTTATTTTCTCAAACAACGCTTGCTTGGCATCGCCCCAGCCGATACCAGCGGCGAACTGCGCGCGCATATCAGCAATTTCTGTAGGGGTCGCAAAAGCTTTGTAAATCTCAAAAATAGCCGAATCGTCAGGGTCTTTTGGCTCGGAAGGCAGTTGTGAGTTGGTCACAATTTTCATGATGGCTTTATGCATCTGTTTTTCTGCATTAACTTGTGGATTAGAATCACCAAATAGCGGAATGGTATTGCCATAGCTCTTGCTCATTTTGCGACCATCCAAACCCGTTAGTAATGGGATATCGTCATCTACAACGGCAGATGGTAAGGTAAAGAGCGTTTTATAGCGATGGTTAAAGGTACCAGCAATATCACGTGCCATTTCGACATGCTGAATTTGGTCGCGACCGACAGGTACATGTGTGGCATTAAACATCAAGATATCTGCTGCCATGAGTACAGGGTAGCCAAACAATCCCATATTAATACCTTGATCAGGATCGACGTCTTCTTTTTTCATATTAATATCAACAGCTGCTTTATAAGCATGAGCACGATTCATTAAACCTTTGGCACATGAGCAGTTCAAAATCCAAGCAAGCTCTGGTATTTCCGGCACATCTGATTGACGGTAAAAAGTGACGCGCTCAGGATCAAGTCCACAGGCAAGCCAAGTCGCTGCAATGGCTTTAGTCGATTCATGAATAATAGCAGGATCATAACAGCCGATAATGCCATGGTAATCTGCTAAAAAAAAGAATGCTTCGTCATCACTGTTTTGGATAGACTGAATGGCTGGACGAATCGCGCCAACGTAATTTCCTAAATGCAAGGTACCCGTCGGTTTGATGCCCGTCAAAATGCGCTTGGCTTGCGTTGAGTGATCAGGAGCTTGGTTGTCAGAACTTTGGTTATCAGAAATATGAGTGTTATTCATGGTAAATCCATTATTTGGTTCATCAAGGTTTTATTTATAAAAGTTTTGTTTTTCAATTTATTATAAATTCATTGTTATTTATATGTAGGTAATATAAAAAATATAAGCTGCAAAGTATAGCAAATTTTCTGGCGATCTTTCGTAGCAATACACGCTTACTTATAGATATCAGTACGACCATCAGGACCATTTTTGAAACGACGATGGAACCACATCCACTGAGTGGGATCAATACGAATCAACCCCTCTAGCAACTCATTGACTCGCGTCGCATCAGCCAATTCATCGTTACTTGGATAGTTTTGAATTTCTGGGGTAATCGTTAGATGATAGTGCGGGCGTTTGCCTTTGGGTAAACTGTCTGGTGTCTGCCGGTAAGTATGCAGCGCCATTAATGCGGGTGGATGTGTCTTATCGCCCAATTTTGCCATGCGCCGTGATGCTGTAATAGTCGCTGCTGGCACACCAAAGAATGGTGCCATGACACCTTGTTTTAGACCATAATCTTGGTCAGGTGAGTACCAAATCACATGACCGGCTTTAATTGACTCAACAAAACTACGCATGTCACGACTGGCTATTTGCTTGCTAAGAATACTGGCACGACCATTATAAACAAACCAATCAAGTAGCGCGTTATTCTGCGGTCGATACATCCCATCCATCGGAAAAAATTGCGTACAGAGCATGCCGCCCAGATCAAGCATCGTATAATGAGCGCCCAGTAAAATGACAGGACGACCCTCATTCTGTGCATTGACAACGTGCTGTAATCCCGAAATTGAAACGGTACGAGTAAAAACATTTGGACGATACCAAGCACATAAAGTTTCAAACACACCAATGCCCTGATTGACAAAGACTTGTTTTGCCATCAATTCGCGCTCAACGTCTGGCTTCTCTGGAAAAGCCAGTTTTAAGTTGATAAGCGTATCACGCCGACGTGAGCCTGCTACTTTATAGATAAATATGCCCAGCTGACGTCCCAGCCAAAACTGCCAACGTAGCGGCAAATATATGATGGGTAAGATCATTGCTGCCAATAGCCAAATGCCCCAATATTTAGGCAACAAAAACTGCCATTGAAAAGGCTTTTTTTCTATGGGTGCTGTGCGCTTATGATTTTGGGTAATCGTTGGCATGCCAGCAGGTATCGCTGGGGACTTAGCAGGCTGCTGCGTACTTGGCGGTGGCAGGCTGCTTTTGGTAGGTGGTTTGCTGGGGTCGTATTGTTCAGGCGCTTTCATAAAATTGTTACTAATAATGAAAAGTTATCATCATGATGGGGTAGTCAGCATTGCTTTGCAAGGTAGTTTACGCACAAAATCACGAGCAAATGCAAAAGTCATCAGCCATAAAAAAACCTTATAAGCTGCGGACAGCTTATAAGGTTTTGCAAATCTACTCTTTTCTTTAAGATTGTGACTGTCGCTCTGAGATAAAGACAACAGCCGCAAAAAGATAAGAGATAGCTTTGATTAACGTTTCGAGAATTGTGGACGTTTACGTGCTTTACGTAGACCCAATTTCTTACGTTCAACTTGACGTGAGTCACGAGTAACAAAGCCAGCTGCTTTTAGTGCAGGTTTGTTGGCTTCGTTTAGCTCAATCAATGCACGCGTGATGCCGTGACGGATTGCGCCAGCTTGACCACTAATACCGCCACCTTTTACAGTGATGTAAAGGTCATAAGCAGTAGGTGAGTCAAGTAATTCTAGAGGCTGACGAACAACCATACGTGAAGTTTCACGGCTAAAATACTCATCAAGTGGCTTACCGTTAACAACGATGCTACCAGTACCTTTAGCTAAAAAGACACGAGCAGTAGACGTCTTGCGGCGACCAGTTCCGTAATTGCGTTCCATAAGTATATCCTTAGATGTCTAGTTCTTTAGGTTGCTGTGCAGTATGTGGATGTTCAGTACCCGCATATAGCTTCAGCTTCTTGATCATCGCATAGCCAAGAGGGCCCTTTGGAAGCATACCCTTAACTGCTTTGTGTAGAACATCTTCAGGCTTATGTGCAAGCAACTTACTGAAGTTGGTTTCCTTGATACCACCTGGGTAGCCACTGTGACGATAGTATTTTTTATCTTGCGCTTTTTTACCCGTTACCGTGATTTTATCAGCATTGATGACAACAATGAAGTCACCAGTGTCAACGTGCGGCGTAAAAGAAGGCTTATGCTTGCCACGTAAGCGACTAGCGATTTGAGTGGCTAAGCGACCAAGGGTTTTGCCGTCAGCATCTACGACATACCAGTCATGGGTCACTTCAGCTGGTTTTGCACTAAGTGTTTTCATGATAAAACCTTAAAATTAGAATTCGTTGAGAGTTTAGCTGGGAACGGGGCTCTCAAAAAACAGACTGCACATTATAAGCAGTAGTGCCTACGCTTGCAAGCTGCATTGGGGTTTATTTTCGCCTTATATACATTAAACTGCAGCGTTGGCCAGTTTTTAGCGGTTCTAAACATTGGTAAAATTTGTTAATGGCAGGCATTAACCCGACAATTATGACGATGATAAACGATAAAGTCCAGCAACAACTTGTCCAACCTTGGTCTGTTTCACACATTCAAAGCGGATTGTTTGCTGAATAGTACCTGATTGGCTATCTGGATTTTTATTAAGCGTCTCTTCCAGTTGCTTCAATTGGCTTTCTAAATCTTTATCCGCTTCTAGATAAATCAGTGTTTCACTATCAATTAACGACTGGGTAATCAGTGCTATTAAAATAGGTTGCCACAGATCTTGAGCATACGGTGGATCGATGAATACAATATTGAAAGGGCGCGGAACAATCTGTTCTTGCATCAATACTCTTTCTGCAGTGCCTTGGATAATTTGATGGGTATCAGTGCTCAGATGCAACTGTTCAGCACTTTGCCGCAGCATATTACTTTGCGCAGGATTTATTTCGATAAAGGTGGCGTGCGCGGCACCACGAGACAGTGCTTCAAAACCTAAGACACCGCTACCAGCACAGCTATCAAGCACATAAGCGCCATGAATATCAGGAAGTAGCCAGCTAAACAGCGTCTCTCGCAAGCGATCTGGGGTCGGACGTAGACCCTCTGCGTCAATAAAACGTACAACACGGCGTTTAAACTGACCACCAATGATCCGCACGTCGCCCGCAGCTATATTTTTGCTCTTATGATTGTTCCTATGCTCGCGGCTGCTTATAGATTTTTTCATAATATTTATATTTACCGTATCTCGTTTAGCGTACTTTTACTCAGAGGTTGTGGTGGCTGTGGCTGCTTCCACCTCTGCCTTTTCTTCTAGCGCTTTTTCTTCTTTTTCACGCTGGGCATCACGCATCAATTTTTCAAAAGCTTTTTGGCGTTTGATGACTTTTAGTTGATCAGCCGTTGGTGGCAAGATAGGGTCGTTTTTGCGCTGTAATATCCAGTAGTCAAATAGTGCGCGACCGATAGGTGCTGCAACCACACTACCACCGCCACCGTTTTCGACCAGTACTGCAAGCGCAATCTCAGGATTTTCTACGGGTGCAAAACCATTGAACCACGCGTGATCCCAGTGACGTTTGTCTATGGCAGATTTATCATAGCGTTTGCCTTGCGCAATGGACTTGACTTGCGCAGTACCCGTTTTGCCCGCAATACGATAGCGAGGCGTATAAATCCCACGTCCGGTACCTGCCTTGACGGTTTCTTCCATCGCATCGTGCATACGTAGCCAGTCAGACGGTTTGCCGTTATATTCGATTTTACCATCGGGTTTGGTGATTACGTTAACTTGTGCTGCACCATCGCTACTTTTTAGTAAATGCGGAGTAATGTGATAGCCTTTGTTCGCTGTCATGGCGGTTGCATTGGCAATCTGTAATGGTGTGGCTAAGAAATAACCCTGCCCGATACTGACTGAGATGGTTTCACCCGGCAACCAACCTTTATCGTAGGTGTCTTTTTTCCATTTTGGTGACGGCATAATTCCTGATTTTTCATTGGGCAAATCAATACCTGTTGGTTCACCAAATCCAAAACGTGCCATCCAATCATGTAAGCGCTGAATACCCATCTCATAGGCCAACTTATAATAATAGGTATCCACTGACATCACGATAGATTTTTTGAGATCTACCGTACCGTGACCACCGCGTTTCCAGTCACGGAATCGATGTGAGTCTCCTGGTAAGCTAAAGTAACCGGGATCATAGATAGTGGTTTCCCAATTGCGCAGCCCATAATGAATGCCGCCTAAGCCTTCAAAAGGTTTAATCGTAGAGCCGGGTGGGTATGTCCCTTGTAGCGCACGATTATAGAGCGGCTGATCCAGATCTTCACGCAGATTGCCATAATCCTTAAAAGAGATGCCTGAGATAAAAGGGTTGGGGTCATAGCTTGGATTACTGACAAACGCCAATACGTCGCCATTTTTTGGATCGATTGCCACGATAGCGCCGCGACGACCGTCTAGCTGCTGCTGGGCGACTTGCTGTAAGCCATAATCCAAGCTCAGCGTAATGTCATTACCAGCTACAGGTGGTTTAGTGTCTAATTGACGCAAAATATTGCCAAGAGCATCGGTTTCTACCGACTGATAACCCGGTTGCCCTAGCAATATGTCCTCGTAATAATCTTCGATACCGATTTTACCGATAAGGTCAGTGCCAGCGTAGCGATCTTTGTCAATGCGTTTGGTTTCTTTATCATTGATACGCCCAACATAGCCGATGACGTGTGCGAATAGCTCGTCATAAGGGTATGAACGTGTCAGCTTGCTTTGAATGGTCACACCGCGAAAAAAGGGTTTGCGCTCACTAAACTGTGCCAATTGGGCATCGGTTAAGTCAATTTTGATGGTCACAGGATCGTTTTTGCTTTTACTCAGTCGCGCTAAAATATCGGTAATATTCTCATCTGTTAGCTCAAAAATAGGCGCAAGCAAATTTAGCGTACGCTCTGGATTTTCGACTTCATCAGGGCTTAACATGGCCGTAAATACGGGCTGGTTGTCTGCCAATATGATCCCATTGCGATCATAAATATAGCCGCGGCTGGGCGGTGCAGAGATCAGTTTAATACGGTTATTGTCTGCTTGGGTCGTATACTTATCGTGCGCATAGACTTGCAGGTAACCATAACGCACGATCAAGCCGCTCAATCCAATAAATATCAGAATTCCAAGGATAATAATACGACTGGTGAAAACACGATTGACCTGTTCAGTATTGGGGGTTAGCGGTTTATTCATAGAAAGTAAGAGCCCAAACGGTCAGTGAGTCAATAAAAGAGAGTAAAAGGGCAGGGTCGTTCACCAAAGTGCGGCGAGCATAAAGGATAATAATAAGAATTTCAATTACATGGACTGATATGAGTTGAAATAATAATCCCTCAATCTATATACAGCGATGTGCGGTCATACAATCACAAATTATAACAGAACAAATGAGCCGCCGCAGTACACCGCCATTTATTTTGTGGTCGTTATTATCTAAAGCGCCTGTAGATGATATTAATATTGTTACTATCGAAAGTAATAGTAAAACGTGTCATCCCTAGTCACAACTTACCTAGGCTCGACGTGTGCTAATGAATGGCAAGTATGCTAAAATCAGGCGATTTATTTGATAATAATTATCATGGGCAGAGCGGCTTTTTGTTAAGCGTTCTAATTTGCTAATCCTTTTTAATTAGCGACGACAATTAACCTGTCAGGGGCAAGATAAGTCATGGATGCAACTTCATTGTGGCAGACAATAGCTGAACACCCAGAGTTTTTTGCCATGCTGACTATTCCGCCTGTGACCGCATTTGTCACATGGATACACGTGTGGATGGCGCTTAAAATGCTGTTCTATCCGATTAAGTTTCGGGGTATTCGTATTCCAAACTTCCCGTTTTTTGGGTTGCCGGGTATTGGCTGGCAAGGTATCGTCCCACGAAAGGCTGGCAAGATATCAGGCGTTATCGTGGATCAAACGCTGTCAAAGCTTGGCTCGCTTGATGAGTTTTTTCAGGCGATGGAGCCTGAGCAGATGGCGGTATTTATCACGGATACCGTGGACAAAAACCTTGAAGCATTGATTGATGAAATCATGTTGGACCATTCGCCAGCGCTGTGGGGTAATCTGCCTTATGCGTTGAAGCGCCGTGTCTACGCTCAAGCGCATCAAGAGCTGCCTAATATCATGCAGTCTTTGGTGACTGACTTGACCCATAACGTCGAAGACTTGGTTGATATGCGCAAAATGATTGTTAACACGATGGAAAGTGATCGTCGTTTAATGGTCAATATGTTTTTGAAGGTTGGTCAAAAAGAGATCGATTTTATTTGGCATATCAGTGCTTTGATTGGTTTGGTCTTCGGTATTATCCAAATGTTTATATTTTTGGTGATGCCGCAGCATTGGACAGTGCCGTTTTTTGCCGCTATTTGGGGTTTTCTTACCAATTGGATTGCTATTTGGATGGTGTTTAACCCTGTAGAGCCGCGATTTATTCCTTATGTGAAGTTTTTTGCCGTCCAGAGTCGCTTTCCCTTTATTAGACCGCAATTACCACATATCGCCCAGTACCGTTTGCAAGGCGGTTTTATGAAACGCCAAGAGGAGGTTTCTGAGGTTTTTGCTGAGATTGTCGTAAAAGATTTGGTGACGCTTGAGAACATCATGAATGAGATGATGTATGGCGACCGTGCTGCGCAAACGCGTGAGTTGATGAAGTCGCATTTATATAAAGTGCTAGAGTCGCCAGTGATTAGTACGACACTGCGCCTAGGCTTGGGTCGCCGCGAATATGGACAGCTAAAAAACACCATCATTGATAAGTCAATTGTTGCGACAATGGTGCCATTGCGAGATCCTGAGCTCAATGAAAGCCGTGCCAGTAAAATTTTTGGGCTGTTTCGTGACCGTATTCGCGCGCTGACGCCAGATGAGTTTCAGAACTTATTACGTCCCGCTTTTCGTGAAGATGAAATGACATTAATCGTGTTGGGTGGTTTGACAGGGTTTTTAGCAGGCTGGTTGCATCTGGTCTTAGTGTTTTTTCCTGCGATTCAGTAATGACGCATTTTTTATGTCCTTTATACACATCGCATACAGAGTGGATACAGAAACGTGACAAGTTGACGCTAATGTACCTTGCTGTAAGCGCCCTCAGCTGCAATGGCTAATGGCGCTTTTATAATAAATAATACTAATAAAGATCAGCAGTATAAATACTCGTAGTAACGATTACTGGATGCTTTCGAATATCCTAAAAAACCAATCCCTAAAATAAACAATGACCGTATTAAGGTAAACAAGGTTAGACCGTATGTTAATCACAGAATTGGGTTATTTTGCCTTGCTAGCCGCCTTTATATTGGCGATTTTGCAGGTGGTATTACCAACCGTCGGTATTATGCGTGACCACGTTGCGTCGCAGCGTTTGGCACCAAGTCTGGCGTGGGCACAATTTGCTGCCATGATCACATCATTTGCCGCGCTGATGGCAGGATTTTATTACAATGACTTCAGCCTCGTTTATGTCACTCAGCATTCTAATACGCTGTTGCCTTGGTATTATAAGCTGTCGGCAACTTGGGGTGGTCATGAGGGTTCATTGCTGCTTTGGATGACCATCATGGCTACTTGGTGTGCGCTGGTCTCTTACTTTAGCCGTGGCTTGCCACTGTCTATGCGTGCGCGAGTGTTGGTAATTTTGGCTGGCGTGCAGATGATGATGCTAGCGATGCTGATTTTTACCTCGTCGCCATTTGATCGTACATTGCCAAACTTACCTGTTGATGGTGCGGATCTAAATCCTGTGCTACAAGATTTCGGTTTGATTATTCACCCACCGATGCTGTATATGGGCTATGTGGGTTTGGTCGTGCCGTTTGCCTTTTGTATGGCGGCATTGTGGGAAGGTCGTTTAGATGCAGTGTGGACACGCTGGTCGCGTCCGTGGGCATTGGCGGCTTGGGGCTTTTTGACCGTTGGTATCGCGCTTGGCTCATGGTGGGCCTATTATGAGCTTGGCTGGGGTGGTTGGTGGTTCTGGGATCCAGTAGAGAACGCTTCATTGATGCCATGGCTGGCTGGTACCGCACTGTTACATTCGCTTGCCGTCACAGAAAAACGTGGTGTCTTTAAAGCATGGACAATTATGCTGGCGATTTTTGCTTTTGCACTCAGTCTATTGGGCACCTTTCTCGTGCGTTCTGGCGTTATTACCTCGGTGCATTCGTTTGCCGCTGACCCAACGCGTGGTCTGGTCATTTTAGTTATTCTCGGTGTGATCATCGGCGGTGGCTTGTTGATGTTTGCGGTACGTGGTTGGCGTTTAACGGTCGAAAGTCAGTATCAACTGATTTCGCGTGAGTCATTTTTAGTCATTAACAACGTTATTATTTTGATTTCGACTTTGGTCGTACTACTCGGCACGCTCTATCCTATCATTGCTGACTCCTTTAATTTAGGTCAGGTTTCTGTCGGCCCTCCTTACTTTAATGCGCTATTTGTACCGCTAACGTGGCTGATCTTAGTGGCAATGGGTATGGGCTCGAACATTCGCTGGAAAAAAGACAGCCGTCCGCTATTGGGCGCTGGTATGGTCATTGCCGCCAGTAGTTTAGTGCTTGCAGCAGTTATCACGTATTTTGTGAGCCCGTCTGCGATGCTTAATATTGGCGTTACCTTGGCGGTCAGTTTTTGGGTACTGCTATGGATGGTGGTTGATTTTAAAGACAAAACCAAAAACGCACCCAATTTTGTTAAAGGGTTACGCCAGTTACGTCTGAGCTATTGGGGTCAACAGACCGCTCATATTGGTGTCATTATTGCCGTCATCGGCGTTGCATTTACCAGTACGTTAAGTATTGAACGTGATGTTGCGCTTGGACCAAACGATAGTGTTCATGTCCAAGGCTATGACTTTACCGTTAAAGGCTTTCGTGAAGTCAAAGGCAGTAATTTTGATGCCACCCAAGCTGAGGTTGAAATCAGCAAAGATGGCCGTGCTGTGACTACGCTGTATCCTGAAAAACGTAATTACATCATTAGTATGATGCCAGTCACAGAAGCCGCGATTGATGCTAGCCTCATGCGTGATGTTTATGTGGCACTGGGCGAACCTATCGCCGAAGATAGCAACGAATGGGCAGTACGTATTTATGTGAAACCGCTTATCCGCTGGATATGGCTAGGCGCTCTGATTATGGCGTTTGGTGCAGTATTGAGTATTCTTGATCATCGGTATCGTATTAAGAAAACCAAGACACCTGCACAAATTGCAGCGAATAAAGCAGCCTTTACCACCGTCGCCGATTTGGATGCGTCAGCATTAAAGACAGGGGATAATTAATATGAGCACATCAAAGCAATCCCCCGAACAAAATGCAAAGCAAGAAAAGGTAGGTGGCACGAAAACCATGAATAAAAAGCAACTTAAGCTATGGTTTTTGATTCCACTGATCGTTTTCATTGGCTTAATCATCATGCTGTATCTGCGTTTGGGTAAGCCGACGGATATCGTTACCAATACGGCACTTGAGCGCCCAGTGCCCGCTTTTGAGCTGCCTTTATTATCAGATACCAGTCGTATCATGACCAATGAGAATCTGCCTGATAAGCCCTTTTTGATGAATATCTGGGGCTCTTGGTGCCCAACTTGTATTATTGAGCATCCTTTTCTTATGCAATTAGAGGAGCGCGGTGTCAATCTGGTCGGGGTCAACTATAAAGATGACATTGGCGATGCACTAGGCTACTTAAACCGAGGTGGCGATCCGTTCTCGATGTCCATTCAGGATTTATCTGGTCAGTTTGCTTTGGACTTAGGTTTGACGGGTGCGCCTGAGACCTTCGTAGTCGATGGTAATGGTGTTATTCGTCAGCACATCATTGGTGAGATCAATGAAAGCAACTGGCAAAGCCGTATTACGCCTTGCTTGATGGTGCTCAATGAAGCCAATAATAACAACGTCAGTCCAGATCCGACTCAGGTTGCGGAGGCGTGTAAATGATAGCCAATAAAATAACAGCCGTTACGTTAAAAGTCTCGAGCTTATTAATAGCTTGTCTAATAAGTATGGCAAGCTATGCTGCTATTGAGGTCTATGACTTTGATTCTGTGCAGCAAGAAGCCCAATATCGTGGTCTCATCGAAGAGCTGCGTTGCCCAAAATGTCAAAACCAAAATCTTGCAGGATCGGATGCGCCCATTGCTCAAGATTTAAAGCAAAAAACGTATGATTTGATAAAAGATGGTCGTAGTGATGGCGAGATTCGTGCTTATATGCAGGAACGTTATGGCGATTTCATCACTTATAAGCCGCCTGTCCGTCCATCAACGTGGATTTTGTGGTTTTTTCCGCCACTATTACTCATCAGTTTACTCATAGGCTGGTTCTGGCAAAGCAAACGACGTCAGCTTGTCGCTAGTGGTGAAAGCGGGGTAACGGTCAATAGTACGGCTGCTGCTCTGTCTGCTGCTGAAAAAGCCGAGATTGATCGTCTGTTATCACGTGCTTCGAGCGATGACAAAAACGACCATGATATTACAAGCCTCAAGGACAAAAAATGACCATATTCTCTACTGTGGGCTTATTTATTGCTCTAAGCTTACTCATCGCCTTAATACTCGCTGTCATTACCATCATGCCTTGGCTGCGAGCGTCACGCTCGCCAGAAAAGCCTATGGACAATCAGCTGTTGGATATCAACGTTGCTGTGTTCCGTGAGCGTTTAGCAGAACTAAAAACAGATAAAGACAATGGCACTATCGATGACAGCCATTACCAGAACCAAAAACTGGAGCTTGAACGCCAGTTATTGGATGCTCAGCGTGAAGTCACACCGATGGTCGCACCTGGTATCAAAAGCCGCCTGATCATTACTGTCTGGGTGCCTGTCTTGGCAGCGATGGCGTATTTGATGGTCGGCGATCGTACGCCTGTGTTCGAGCTTTGGGCAGCTGAAGACAAAGTGGGTCAAGTGGCTGATGACTTGTTAACGGGTAAGATTGATCAGCCGCCTGCTTGGGCGATTGAAGATGGTCAACAGCTGATTAGTGCCATGCAGACCAATGTCTATCGTCACGCTGATGATCCAGATCGCTGGATGCGTTTATCAGAATTATTCTTATCATTAGAAGCAACGGATTCCGCAATTGAAGCCTTGTCGCGTGCTTATCGTTTGTCACCAGACAATGAAGAGATTGCAACCACTTATGCCCAGATTAGTTTCTTTGCCAATAAAGGCCAATTAGACGCTAATAGTCGCCGAGTGCTACAAGACGTGTTGGCTAAAAATCCAGAGCATGAGGGCGCGCAAATGCTTATGGCAATGGGTGAGGCACGGAGTAGTAATTTTGATCAAGCACAAGGCTGGATTAAGCGTCTACGTGACAGTATTGCGGCTAAACCTGGTGATCATACAAAAGCATTGGCGAGTCTAGATGAGCTAAGTGCTAATGTCACCGCTCAGCAACAGCAAGCCTCTGAAGGTGTTGAAGTGACTGTTACGATTAATGCTAGCCTGCTGCCGTTAGTCAAAGCCGATGATGTGTTGTTTGTCGCCATACGTGATGTCAATGGTGGACCACCATTTGCTGCCAAACGTTTGCCTATCAGTGTCATCAAGCAAGGTGAAGCCAGCATTAGCCTAAGCGATTTGGATGCCATGATGCCTGAACGTACTCTGAAATCGGCGCGAGCGGATAAAGTTCAGTTGGCTGTCATCGCTCGTATCAGCCATAGTGGTACTGCCAGTGCAGAGTCAGGGGATTTGTCAGGTAATCCTGTGGTGATTAGTGCGGAACAAAATCAGGTCAATGTTGAAATCAATCAACAAATTCCATAGTATTTATATCTGTTGTTGTCAGCACCTCTGACGTAAGCGCTGTTGTCCGATACAGCAGCGCGCAACAGCATTATATGAACAGATAAGTCATGACAACTTATCACTGCAAATAATGAAAATACTTGAGCTTTGCCAAGCCACAAGGTAAGGTAGCTTGGCAAACAACCAATCCCTGAGTTTTATTAGTCCTAAAATCCTATCTATTAAGGAGAATCGTGTAATGATGCGTATTATTTTGCTAGGTCCACCAGGCGCCGGTAAAGGTACCCAAGCCCAGTTTATTTCTAAAGAATATGATATCCCGCAGATCTCAACTGGCGATATGCTGCGTGCAGCAATCAAAGAAGGCAGCGAGCTTGGCAAAAAAGCCAAAGACATCATGAATGCTGGTGGTTTGGTTTCTGATGACCTCATTATTAACCTAGTGAAAGAACGTATCGCTAAGCCTGATTGTGCCAATGGTTGTATTTTGGATGGTTTTCCGCGTACGATTCCACAGGCTCAAGCACTTGCAGATGCTGACGTTGCTATCGATCATGTAATCGAAATCAGCGTGCCGGATGACGAGATTGTCAAGCGCTTATCTGGTCGTCGCCAACATCCTGGTTCAGGTCGCGTTTATCACGTTGATCACAATCCACCCAAGGTTGAGGGTATCGACGATGTGACAGGTGAAGCGCTAATCCAGCGTGAAGATGATAAAGAATCTACCATTCGTGATCGTCTAGCGACTTATCATGAGCAAACATCAGCGCTTGTTGGTTTTTATCAAGACAAGGCCAAAGAAGGTGCCGATGCCCCTAATTATGATAAGTTTGATGGCACGCAAGGCATCGATGATGTTAAGCAACAAATCTTGTCAGCGTTAAAAGGTTAATCATCGATTTTGAATAATTGATGACGCGATTGAAGACCCTGTTTATTAACAGGGTTTTTTTATGTCTGATGCTTTTAACTGTCTGTCTTACAATATTACTAAGCAGAACTCTCATTGCTCAACGATTCTATTGAATAAGCGCTTAAATAGCATCCACAACAAAGCCGCTCACTCCTGATGAGTAAACGGCTTTTTTATTAAAATATACTGCGAATAAAGCTAACACATTTTTGCTTAAAACTTATGCATTACCTTCAGCATCAACTTGTGCTTGTTGCTGGCTTTGCGCGTAAGCTTGGTCAAAGTTGACAGGGGCTAGCAATAACTGCGGGAAGCTACCACGCGTTACGATGTCGCTGATGACTTCACGAGCATATGGGAACAAAACGTTCGGGCAGTATGCACCTAAGATTTGACCGATTTGGTCTTCTGGGATATCTTTCAATAAGAAAATACCTGCTTGATGCACTTCAGCGATAAATGCCGCTTCTTCCGCATTTTTTGCTGTAACGCTCACCGTTAAGATGACTTGATAATGATCATCATCCAGTTTTTCAGCGTTGCTAGACAAGTTGATATCAAGCTCTGGGTTCCACTCTTTGGTGAACACACTAGCGCCTGGGACTTCAAGTGACATGTCTTTTACGTAGATACGCTCTAGCGCTAATTGTGGTTGTGCTTGTTCTTCAGCCATGATAAATCCTCTAAAAGTTGATCAAGTAGTTGGACAAACTGTCATTTTAATAAAAGTTCATTGTAATATAAATCGAGATAAAATCTGGATGTTTTTATTACTCTCTTTTATCTTTGCCGCTGTCTATCATTGCACAGGCAAAGACAGACAGCAACGAAAAGTAGCAGATTAACCTGCTAATAGCTCGTCAAGTTTGCCTTGTTGGTTCATTTGATTGAGCTCATCAAAACCACCGACAAAGGTCTCACCGACGAAAATTTGCGGCACAGTGCGATAGTTATTGGTTTTTTTCATTAATTCTTGACGCTCTTCGCGGCTCATATCGTGCATGCCAATTTCTTCGTAGTCAACGCCTTTAGTTTTTAAGAGTTGTTTGGCATTTGAGCAATATGGGCAGATAGGCGTCGTATAAACTTTAACAGCGACAGTCATGGTAAATCCTTATTTATAAGTTTAGAAGGTAACCGTTTTATTATAAAAAGTATTATAAATAATTATTTGATAAAAATTCTTATAATCCGTTACCAGCAAGTAAATTGAAGATAGATTCGATGATGCTCGTTATTAAAGTGGGGATGAGCAGAGCAAATTCAAGATGTTTGAGTATAAAAGCGCTGACGGTAGCATAAATGCCACAAACAAAAAAACACCTATCGATAAGGTGTCTTTTTTATTTGTGAATATTCAACGCGCCTCAATCATATATCAATTGATACGGGCTAAATATTTTTTAAACAGCAGTATAGCGGACTACTTATGTAGACTTGGTTTGGCTTTGCCTTTATTTTTAGGCTTTGCATCTTTCAGACCGACCAATGGCATGCCTGCTGCTTGCCAGCCGCCGATACCACCTTCTAAGCGATAAACACTGTCCTTGCCGATCATCTGAATCGCCGCGCCTGCTTGCACACCCATATCACAAATGATAATCACTGGCTGCTCAATTGCACGGATTTCTTCTAAGCGGTCTTTAAGCTCAGTGAACGGTATGTTACGGCTGCCTTGGATGTAACCGGTCTCAAACTTCTTTTTGGCACGAATATCGATTAGCTGCGCGTTTTGCGAGTTAACCATCATACCTAAGGTATTGGGCGATATTTTTCTGCCACTACGTTTGTTTTCAATCGTAAAAAATAGCACGGCAAGTACGGCTAATATACCAAATAAAAACGGGTGGTTGCCCACAAATTCCAGCGCACGATCCAAACCATACCTCCAAAAAAATAAGTGTTCGGTTAAGCTGAGAAGACAGCCTAACGATACTGAACAAGGCGCTATTATACCGATTAGACCATCCATAGTAAACGGGCGATGGTCAACCAAGCGATTAACGACCCACAAGGCAGCGATTAATAAGGCGGATACTAATACTGCCAATATTAATACTGCCCGTATTAATAGGGCTTAGTATCTGCCTCTTCTCTTAGGGTAACGAGATTTTCCACACGGCGCTGCAATACCACGCCGTCAGCAACCGCTTGCCATAGTGCGCAGCCTTTGCTGTTGTGAGTATGACGACAATCACGGAACTGACAGTTGCCAGACAACGGCGCAAGCTCCACAAATCCTGAAATGATATCATCGGGTGTGAGATGCCAAATACCATACTCGCGGATACCTGGGGTATCGACGATACCGCCTTGGGTCAAGTCGGTTGGGTTAAATGGTAATAAGCGACTGGTGGTGGTGGTGTGTTGACCAAGTTTTGAGTTGTCAGAGATGATATTGACGCTTTGTGCCGATTCAGGGAGTAGTGCATTAATCAAACTGCTTTTACCGACACCAGATTGCCCAGCAAAAATGACCAGTTTTTTATCGATATAACGTTTTAATTCATCCAGCCCTTCTTGCTCATCACTATCCGCGACGTTTTCAGGGCAGTCGACTGAGGTCAAGACGCTCTCATAACCCAGAGAAGCATATTGTGCGAGTAATTCTTTGGTATCGACGCCGTTTTCTTCTGCCAATAAATCGGCTTTATTAAGCACCAACAGCGGCTTTACGCCAGCATGATGACAGACGACCAAATAACGATCGATGAGGGTTGGCGCGGCAGCAGGTAGCGGCGCGAAGACAATGGCTAAAATATCGACATTGGCGGCGACAGGTTTAAGTTTATGATAACGATCAGGACGCGAGACCAGAGAGGTACGCGGCTTGACCGATTCAATACGTCCAAAGCCAGTATTAGGATCAGCACTCCAGCGTACTTGGTCGCCAGCGGCTAGCATCGGTAAATTGGTACGCACATGACAACGCCAAATATCGCCTAATGCCAGCTCTTGCCAAAACGGCTCAGGATCATCGGGTGCAATCTCTGGCTGCACGGGTATCACCGCAGGCAAGCTGGTCACTTGTACTTCCAACTGCTTGCCATAATGCGCCATGACCACGCCATCCATCAAACTGTCATCGATGCTGTCTTGACTTGCCAGCTGTTGTTTGTCGATGCGACGAATCTGTTGCTTAGTCAGTTTGCGTTGCCGAATTAATGCCATGGGTTTTGAACCTATTAAAAAATATTGCTAAGTGTAGCGTGAAAGTTTGATAACATACAGCCTAAAGCGCCTGCTGCAGACAGAGATTTTGTAACGTTTTAAGGGTTATAAATCAGTAGATGCAATGTTTTGCTACTTATGCATGAACATTGACGGGCGATTTATCTAATTAATATTGTTCCAAAGTTGTTTTAAACTTTATTGACCATAGGATATTTTATGAGTACCGGTGACCACCCCAACAAGATTAAAATCAGAAACCAAGGCAAAAAAGGGCTGGTATGGATTGATTTAGAAATGACCGGACTGGATACCTTGAATGACGAGATTATCGAGATTGCTACCGTTGTCACTGATGAAGATTTGAATGTCCTTGCCGAAGGGCCAGTGTTCGCTATAAAAGTATCGGATCAAACGTTAAATAAAATGGATGACTGGAATACTAAGCAGCATGGTCAGTCAGGATTGGTCGATCGTGTCCGCCGTAGTACCGTGACATTGGCAGAGGCCGAAGCCGAGACGATTAAGTTTCTCAATAAATGGGTCGATAGTGGTAAGTCGCCAATGTGCGGCAATTCCATCTGTCAAGATCGCCGCTTTATGGCGCGTCAAATGCCGGAATTAGAAAAATTCTTCCATTATCGCAATCTGGATGTCTCGTCAATTAAAGAGCTTTGCTTCCGCTGGCGTCCTGATATTCTCAGAAACTTTGAGAAAGGTGGCAGTCACCTAGCGTTAGATGACATCCGTGATTCTATTCGTGAATTAAAGCATTATCGCCAGCATTTCTTTAAATTAATACCGTAAAGTAAGAGTTGAGCGATCAATAGTTTGACACTTAAATTCGTGTCAATCATGCAGTGTCATTTATACTAAAAAAGGTCTGTTGATAATTCAACAGACCTTTTTTATTGTTCAGAGGCGCTCAAAAAAAATGACATTAAATGAGCGATTTAAACTCAACCAATCTAAATTCAGCAGCATTACTACTAAAACTGTCATTTGAATGCTCGTCGCCTGTCACTGCGCCAATCACCGCACTGACTTTTGGCTGGCGAGTATCTTTATCTAACAATCTCCAGTCGCCAAGTACATAGCGTTTTTTATCAGTGGTCGCTTGATGAATAGCTGGACGATGGGTATGACCATGTAGTAATGCATCGCTATCAGCCACTGCTTGTATCACTGCATCTTTATTGACATCCATGATATGCGCCGCTTTATTGGCATTATTCTGCTGGCTCTTTTGCCGCATTTTATCGGCGATTGCCAAGCGTTTCTCTAACGATTTATTGAGCAAATACCACTGGGTTAACCGATTACGCATGATTTTTCGAAAAAACTGATACTTTTTATCATCAGTACACAAGGCATCACCGTGCTCTAGACGATAATTTTGCTGACCGACAGTCAAAGTATACGGCTCGTAAATAAGCTCGCCACCAAATAGATTGCAGAATGGCTGACCTAACAAAAAATCACGGTTGCCATGCATGACCAAAATCTCACAACCAGCTACCCGTAGTTTTTTTAATTTAACGATAAGCGGAGTGAGCCAATGACTTTGTCGTTCCTCGTCGGATAAAGACAAATAAAAATCATCACCGAGCCAAACTTCAAACCAATCACCTAAGATAAACAAGCGTTTGAGCACAGGCAGAGCAAGGCAATCATCAAGCAGCGCCAAAAAAGCCTGCACTAAGGCAGGCTCTTCAGGCGATAAATGCAAATCGCTAATCAATACTTGCCGCACCTCATGAGGGCGGGTGGTAATTAGGTGGTCAAAACTTTGCATTTATCTTTATCCTCGTCATTTATCATGAGTAACGATTATTCAGAAATAATAGTCGCTGATTTGATAACCACTGGCTCTTTTGGCACATCAGCATGCATGCCGAAACGACCAGTAGGTACGCCGCGCATTTTTTCGATGACATCCATGCCGCTGGTTACTTTACCAAATACGGTGTAGCCCCAACCTTGCATGTTTTTGCCAGAATGGTTTAGGAAATCGTTGTCTTTTACGTTAACGAAAAACTGGCTGGTTGCTGAATGCGGATCTTGCGTACGTGCCATTGCAATCGTACCAGCGTCGTTTTTTAGACCGTTGTCTGCTTCGTTTTCAACTGGAGCATTGGTTGCTTTTTCATTCATTTCAGCGTCCATTCCGCCGCCTTGAATCATAAAGCCGTCAATGATGCGATGGAAAATCGTACCGTCATAATGACCAGATTTTACATAGTTTAAAAAGTTTTCAACGGTTTTTGGTGCTTTTTCTTCATTGAGTTCGATAACGATCGCACCCATATTGGTGTCTAGTTCTACTACTGGTGGCATGTCTACCATGTGATATTCCTCTTTGATTGCAGCGCCTAAAATGACGCTGTTAAGTGGTGGCTAAAAAGTTGGTGATTAAAAAATTATGGCTAGTCTAACGGCTTTTTTATCTCGTGTCATGTATCAGGCTGTTAATGCGTTCGCAAAAGCTGATAGAATAACGCAACTTTAGCTTTTTATTATCATTTTTAATAACTTGTTTTTAATGATTTGGTTTGAATTTTCCATGCTGCGTGATGGCACGTAGCATGAACTGACAATTTGCGTTAGGAGCAATGCCCGATGAGTGAGCACTCAAGCAACAATGCACAAAAAGACGAACAAAAAAACGATTTTATTCGCAATATCATTCGTGACGATGTCAAGGCGCAAAAATACCCACAAATCGTGACGCGTTTTCCGCCAGAGCCAAACGGCTACTTGCACTTGGGGCACGTAAAATCTATCTGCCTAAACTTTGGCGTGGCCGAAGAGTTTGACGGTGTTTGTAACCTGCGTTTTGATGACACTAACCCAACCGCAGAAAAGCAAGACTTCATCGACAATATCGAAAATGATGTGAAATGGCTTGGATTTGAGTGGGCAGGGGACGCACATCATGCGTCAGGCTACTTTGACCAGTTGTATGCATGGGCTGTGCAGTTGATTGAACAGGGTGATGCCTATGTAGACTTGCAGTCGCCTGAGCAAATTAAAGAAAACCGAGGCTCATTCAATGAGGCAGGCACAGCGTCACCACATCGTTCTGCCAGTGTTGAAGAAAACTTGACCCTCTTTAATGACATGAAAGAAGGCAAGTTTGCAGAAGGAAAAGCGGTTTTGCGCGCCAAGATTGATATGGCAAGCCCAAACATGAATATGCGTGACCCTGTCATTTACCGCGTCATGCATCAAGCGCATCATCAAACAGGCGATAAATGGTGCATCTATCCGATGTACGATTTTGCCCATCCGCTCTCTGATGCACTCGAAGGCATTACCCATTCATTGTGTACGCTGGAGTTTGAAGATCATCGTCCATTTTATGATTGGGTCATTGACAAAATTGGCTTTGATGTACCACCGCACCAGTATGAATTTAGCCGCTTAAATGTCGATCATACCTTGACCAGCAAGCGTAAGCTTAAACAGTTGGTTGACGAAAATATCGTTAGTGGTTGGGATGATCCGCGTATGCCGACGATCGCTGGCATGCGTCGCCGTGGTTACACACCAGAGGGTTTACGTGATTTCTGTGAACGTGTTGGTGTAACCAAAGTAGACAGCGTCGTTGACTTTCGCTTATTAGAATTTAGTATTCGCCAATCATTAGAGACGACCACAGGTCGTGGTATGGCAGTGCTTAAGCCATTAAAAGTGACCATTACCAACTTTGCCGAAGCGGTCAGCAGTTGGGAATCGCAAAAAGCGGACAGCGTCAACGCTCGCTTTGATGATGCTTCGCAAACCTTATGGCTCACGCAGCCAAAACATCCTAATGTCGATATGGGTGAGCGTGAGATTCCTTTCACTGAGACTCTATACATCGATCAAGGCGATTACGAGATTGAGCCGCCAGCAGGGTATAAGCGTCTATCACCAGAAAAGAATGAGATTCGTCTGCGTAACACCTATGTGTTGGCAGTGACCGAACATGTGCTAGATGATGCAGGTAATGTCGTTGAACTAAAAGCGACGATTGATCCGGCGACTTTGGGTCAAAATCCTGAAGGCCGTAAGGTTAAAGGCGTGATTCATTGGGTATCAGCTAGCCAAGGCATCCCAGCAACGGTGCGCATGTATGAGCAGTTATTTAGTGTCGAAGACCCAAGTGGCGTCGCTGACGTCCATCAAGCATTAAATCCTAACTCGTTGACTGAACTCAATGCCGTGGTTGAACCGTCATTGGTGAATGCGGACGCTGGCACACGCTTCCAGTTCGAGCGTGAAGGTTACTTTATCTCTGATAGCGAAGACCATAGCACTGACAAACCAGTCTTTAACCAAATCGTCAGCTTGCGTGACAGCTATAAGCCAGCTTAATTTATCACTATTAACGGCATTAGCGCTTATTTGAAAAACTACTGAACAATAGTGGTTTGCAAGCTTGCCCATTTCTAGTACGCTAGGGATGGGCTTTTTTGTGCATGATTATAAAGTGATTGATCGTAAGATTTGAGGAAAGAATAATGGCAAAATTTTTAAACAGCAGTGGCACGACTTACCATTTAGAAGAATTGATTAAAAGTGCGTCTGATAGGTTGATTATCATCAGTCCCTATCTAAAGCTGAATGAGCGTATTAAAGAGTTGCTAGAAGATCGTAATCGTCTCAAAATTGATATTAGAATCGTTTATGGCAAGAATGATTTGCACCCAGAAGAAATAAACTGGCTCAAAAATCTGACTTTTATTCGCACCAGCTTTTGCAAAAACTTGCATGCAAAGTGCTATCTAAATGAAAACGAATGCATTATTACCAGTTTGAACCTTTATGAGTTTAGCCAAGTCAATAATAATGAAATGGGTGTGCTGATTTATCGTAATGAAGATGCCAAACTATATGCCGATACTTATGAGGAGGCACAGCGCATTATTCGTATCAGCGATGAAGTGCGCATGTCGCTTGAAAAAGTGACCGAATCTGATGGTAGGACTGATAATACTGCTACTGCCAGTCATACAATGCCCAGCAATAATGCTAATACAACGGTCGCACCTACTGCTATAGAAGCGGCAACGCCTAATTACTCTAAGCTGACCACAGCAAAGCTTGCCAAAGAGCTGGGTTTTAAGACACAAGAGTTAAATGATAAGTTGCTTGCAGCGGGATATTTACAAGAGCAAGAAGGAGAGCTTACATTAACAGATGCTGGGCGTGCAGCAGGTGGCACCAGTAAAAAAGGTAAATTCGGTGATTTTTGTTTGTGGGATTCTGGAATGGTGATTTGATTCATTGGTTAGGTCTATGCTAGATTACTTAGTAATAAACAGAATAACCGCATTACAATCTTTCACAAGACAGTCATAACCAGTTTGCTAAGATAAAATAGAATTTTTACTGACGTGCTTTGAGTTATTGTGTAATATCTGATAGGGCACGTTGATAATAAAAAGTACGTTGATAATAATAGAGCACGCGAATATCTTTGGATATTAGTGCTCATCACTAACATAGCTAAGGAATTAAGCATGGCACATTTACGTTTAGGCGATACCGCACCGAATTTTGACGCTGCAACCACAGAGGGTAATATCAATTTCCACGAGTGGGCAGGCGATAATTGGGTCGTTTTTTTCTCCCATCCAGCTGATTTTACGCCAGTATGTACTACTGAGCTTGGTCGTGCTGCGGCATTGAATGGCGAATTTCAAAAGCGTGGTGTCAAGCCAATTTGTATCTCTGTTGATGGTATCGATGACCATCATGCGTGGGCAAAAGACATTGGTGAGACGCAAGGTACTGAGCTAAATTTTCCAATCATTGCTGATCCGAACAAAGAAGTCGCTGAGCTATATGATATGATGCATCCAAATGCAGATAGCACGCATACGGTACGCAGTGTCTTCATTATTGATCCAAAGAAAAAAATCCGCTTAACGCTGACTTATCCTGCGAGCTGTGGTCGTAATTTTGACGAGATTATCCGTGTCATTGATGCTCTGCAACTGTCTGATGAATATAATATTGCGACACCAGTTGACTGGAAAGACGGTGATGATGTCATCATTCCACCAAGTGTTAAAAACGAAGATATTGCGGCTAAATACCCTAAAGGTTATACAGAAATTAAGCCTTATTTACGTACCACGCCTGCACCCAATAAATAAGTAGTATGATTGGATGAATGCAATGAAGCCTCATGACGTAACGTTGTGGGGCTTTTTGTTGTTTAGTCTCTGATCAAAAAAGCAAGCCTAATAAGGCTTTGCTATGATGAGCAGAGTAGGATATAACTGTTGTATAAATGATGGTTAGTCTTCATTTATCATCAACAGCGTGATAATCATAATAAAACTAGATAGCGTTGAATCGCTTTTGTTCAATCTTACAAGGAGTTTGCCATGAAAAAACTATACGTCACCCGTACTGCACCCAATCCACGTAAAGCCCTTATTTTGTTAGCATCAAAAGGCATCGATGTCGATGATATGGATGATGTGGACGTGATTGACATTGATTTTGCTGCCAATGAGCAAATGTCAGACGAGTTCACCAAAATAAATCCAATGCAGACCGTGCCAGTTCTAGTACTAGGGGATGGCACGGTACTTAATGATTCACAGGCTGTATGTGAGTATCTCGACCGTGTCTATGGTGAGCGTTCGGTGATGGGTAATGATGTAATACAACGTGCGCAAGTGTGCGCTATGCGCCGCATTGCTGAGTTTGAGGTATTGTATAACTTTATGCTGGCTTTTCAGCACAGTCATCCGTCCAAAGCCCAACGCGTTGAGCAAGTCCCAGAGTTTGTCGCGCCATCTGTTGCACGAGCTGTTAAAGCCCTTGCTTATTTTGAAAATATTTTAGAAGGTCGTGAGTATTTGGTCGGTGAACAATTAAGCTTTGCTGATATCGTCTTATATCTCGGTTTGGATTTTGGTAAAGTCCTTAACGTGAATCCGAATGAGCAGGGCGAAAATCTTGCGCGTTTTTATCAAATGATGAATGAGCGTTTCAGTATTAAAAATATGGCAAAAGCCAAAATTGCTCATACAAACGAGTAAGACTAGCGAGTAAGACTAGCGCGAAAAATTAAAAATGCGACATCACTGATGGTCTTGAATAATTGATGAAATTTTCAATTATCTGAGACCATTGATTTTTTATGGTACTTTTAAATATTAAAATAGCAGTTACGATGAATTCATAAAAATAAACACTTTGTTACAACCATAGTAATCAACGGCGCTATAGTGGTGAATTGTGACGCTTTAATTAAGTGGATATCATCAGCCCCTTATTGTTAAATATTTAACCTGATTTTTTAAATACTTTGACTTAAAAAAGGGATAACCACAAGGTATAACTGCTATGACCTCATCTGTTAAAAAACGGCCAATTCGATTCACTTTACTACCAAGTTTGTTGGCACTAAGCTTGGCATTAAATGCTTGCCAAGATGCTTCTTTACCCAATGAAAGTGACGTACAAGAAGGTAATCAGACAAGCGCTGATGCAATAAATGATGATGGCATAGATATGAATGCTGATGCAGTAACGGATGATACTCAGATGGATAAGATGAGCGATGAAGAGAAAATGATTTCCAATCTTTCACGTTATCGTTGGACATTGATGTCTGTAATGGACAAAGGCGCACAGCCATTAAACATGCTGACGGATATTAAAGACCAAGTGCGTTTGTCTTTTAATCAATACCAAGGTGAGAATACGTTAAGTTATAGCGTTGGTTGTAATACCATGAGCGCCGGTTACCAATTGCAAGGTCATACTTTGACTGTTGAAGAGGGTATGAGTACGAAAATGTCTTGTGGCGAGCTTGATAAGGCTGAAAATAGTTTAAGTCAGCTGATGCAAGGTGAAAGCCAGTTAACATTAATGAAAGCTAACAGTGCCAAAGATGGCGACGTTAAAGACAACAACTCTCAGGATGATAGTCTCAAGGGTGATAAGCCAATATTAACCCAAGTCACCAGTGATGGAGCAACGTTGGTTTGGCAAGGTAGGCTTACCTCACAAGCCAAGTATAATAGTAAAGGTGAGACCGTATTCTGGGCAGTAAGCTCGAAAATGATACCTTGCACCGATAATGGCTTAGAGATGTGTCTACAAGTGAAACCCATTACCTATGATGACCAAGGTATTAAAACGAGCGAAGGCAAGTGGGCAGTCTTTACGGGTGAAATCGATGGCTATCAGCATGATGGCATGCATGATGAAGTATTACGTCTACAGCGCTACCCATTAGACAGTGACGATAGCAATAGTACAGAAGGCGAAGAATATGCTTATGTGTTGGATGCAGTGATTGAAAGTGCCGTCGCAGAGTAGTCGGTTTAAGCCGTTGCATTTTTATAGTAAAGCGATTTTATAGCAAAACGATAGTGTAAATAACTTAGACAGTTCGAAAAACACGCGGCATTCGAACGCGTGTTTTTTATGCTTGTGTTATAAGCGTTCTTAACGCAAGTTCCCCAGATCTTCTTCTGTTAAACGCCAGCGACCTTTTTTCTTAGACGCACCGCGCCCACGCATGGCACTGTTTAATATTAATTTATTCATGGAATGGCTTGAATGCGCATGACAGATGGCGCAGGCAAGACCATCGGCGGCATCTTGTTGCGGCACGACATCCAAAGATAGTATACGGCAGACCATCTCTTGCACTTGCTCTTTTGCCGCTGCGCCATAACCGCAAACGGCTTGCTTAATCTGGCGCGCGGTATATTCCGATACTTCTAAATCTAGAGCAACCATGGCGGCAATAGCAGCACCTCGCGCTTGCCCAAGTTTCAACGCTGAGTCAGGGTTTTCTGCCATAAACACTTGCTCAATAGCCGTATAGATAGGCTCATCAGCATATTTCAAATGATGCTGTGTGATGCGCGTTAAGCCATTAAAGATGCGCTTTAGACGTTCAGGCATCTCTTTGGTGTCGGTACGTATGGTACCTGCATCGATATAGGTGAGTTTGTCGCCCGTCTGTTGGACGATGCCATAACCGGTCATGCGCGAACCAGGATCAATTCCAATAATAATTGCCATAATATCCCATCTTGCTTATATTTTATTTTATATTCAATACTATATAAATTGGATACGGTGTCAGACTCGCTCAGTCTACTACTCGTAGTACTTTTACTCATCTTCCTTTTATCCAAATTATATTGTACCGACTATATGGCTTAAAAATCAGCCTTAAGTTTGATAGTATAGCAATCAATCCCCATATACATCATATGTTAGCCATCTTAATTTGCATGGCGCTTAATTTTTTAGATTTTATTTTATAGGACGACACTTTATGGGTCAGATAGTTGGTATTGCCATCGTTTGGTTTATTATCGAAATGCTACTTTGGTATTTGCTTGCTCAGTTTATGAGTGGTTGGTGGGTATTTATGTGGTTTATTATCGCCGCAGTCATTGGTATTTCCCTCTTGCGTAAAGGGATGGCTGCCCTCAATCCAATGGCACAGCAGATGAAAGCAGGTGGCATGATGAACCCATCAATGCGTCCGCAAGAATCAACCATGATGAAAAGTGTGGCCATGGCAGCGGCTGGTATTTTGCTACTCATTCCAGGTGTGCTGAGCGATTTACTCGCATTATTGGTGATATTGCCACCCGTGCAAAAGAAGCTCAAAGACTTTGCTAATAATTATGTCATGAATAATCAGCAAAAAATGATGGAAATGATGGCCAAGCAGATGGGCGGCGGACAAAATCCGTTTGGTGGCATGGGCGGTCAAAACCCATTCGGCGGCGCAGGTGGTATGAATAATCAAAATCCGTTCGGTCAACAACAAAACCCGTTTGGTGATGGGTTTAAACAGCATACAACGATTGATGGGACAGCAAAAACCATTCCCAAGGATGTGAAAAAAATCACCAAATCTGCCAATGACGAATAATTAAATTAATAGGCAAGCATAAGAAAAGCCCCTTTTATCAATGATAAAAGGGGCTTTTTAATGGTTATTACTAAGTCTTTATGAAATGGTGGATTATAAGTAAACCTACCAAATATTATTAGAATAATAATTAACCGAATAGAACAACCGAAGTGCCGCTGTAAGATGGTGACCCATGAACCGTGAAGTTCAGGGCGGATGCGTCACTGCCTCTGCAGGTTTCCTGATACACCGCAAGCGGTGCAGGCATACACAATGAAGCAATAGGTACCACATCCTGGTAAAGCATTATCGGCTCAGGGAATAAACATCTACTAGCCAACACTTCAGAATATAATTATATTAACGAATGGTTTGAATGATTGCAAGTATGATTTACAGATTGATACGTAGATTTAGAGAGTGGCATTATTGCTATTAAGTTTAACCGCCTTTTCTACTGTATAAATGTGCTTTAAATAAGTATGCTTTAAACGCTTAAGAATGGGCGTAAAATGACGATTTTTCAGCTATTTTAAGATGTGTGTTAATATAGAGGGCTTTAAACATCCTAATATAGCATTATAGGCGTTCATTCACTTGAGGAGCGGTAATCCATGACCAATACCCAGCAACAATCAGCATTTATCGATGATAATCAGGCTCAGCTCAATAGCAAGCAGGATGGCGATCAAAATAAAAAAGTGCCGCATGTCTTAATGATATTAGATGGTTTTGGGCATCGTGAAGACGATAAGGATAATGCGATTGCTGCCGCCAATATGCCAAATTTGGATAGGATTTATCAGCAATATCCGCATGGATTGATATCTGCTTCTGGAGAAGATGTTGGTTTGCCAGATGGGCAGTTTGGCAATTCAGAAGTTGGGCACATGAACTTAGGCGCGGGTCGCGTTCTGTATCAAGATTCGACTCGTATCTCAAGTGAAGTGGCCAATCGTGAGTTTTATAAAAACGAAGCCTTAGTCAAGGCGGTTAAAGCCGCGAACGAGTTGGGTGGTAACGTCCATATCATGGGTTTGCTGTCAGATGGTGGTGTACATTCGCATCAAGATCACATAGAAGCGATGTGTCACTCGGCGTTAGTGCACGGCGCTAGAAATGTCTTTGTACATTGCTTCTTGGATGGACGCGACACCCCACCTAAATCAGCAGATAAGTATATTAATCGTCTGCGGGATCATATCAATAAGCTTAATGCTCATTATGAAGGCGGCCGCGTACAGATTGCCAGTATCATTGGGCGCTATTATGCAATGGATCGTGACAATCGCTGGGATCGCGTGCAAAAAGCCTATGAGCTTATCACTGAAGGTAAAGCCGATCGTCTGTCTACGCGTGCAGATGGCGCAGTACAAGCTGCTTATAAGGCACGTGAAACCGATGAATTTATCAACCCGACCGTAGTCATTGGCCGTGATGAGGTGCCATATACCGTTGATGACAATGACGCGCTTATCTTTATGAACTTCCGTGCTGACCGTGCCCGTGAGCTGGCGCAAGCTTTTGTCTTGCCAGATCATGAGTTTTCAGGGTTTGCCCGCAATAAGCAGCCAAAACTTGCGGCATTTGTGATGCTGACCAAATATTCTGACGTTTTAGCAGACAATCCCAAAACTAGCGTTGCTTATTATCCCACGTCGTTGACCAATACACTTGGCGAGTATTTGCAAGACAATGGTAAAACTCAGCTGCGTATCGCTGAAACTGAAAAATACGCGCATGTGACGTTTTTCTTTAGCGGTGGTCGTGAAGAAGAGTATGAGGGCGAGACACGTATTCTCGTACCCTCTCCAGATGTGGCGACTTATGATCTGAAACCAGAGATGAGTGCGCCTGAAGTGACCGATAAATTAGTGGCTGCCATTGAATCAGGCAAATATGACGTGTTAATTGTCAACTATGCCAATGGTGATATGGTAGGTCATACAGGGATTTTTGATGCGGCTGTAAAAGCAGTAGAGGCACTAGATGTCTGTGTTGGCCGTATTGAGTCAGCGGTACGCGCTGCTGGCGGTGATATGCTTATCACAGCAGATCATGGCAACTGTGAGCAGATGCAAGATTACGAAAGTGGTCAAGTACATACTCAACATACCACTGAACATGTGCCACTCATTTATGTGGGTGAGAAAAACTTACAAGTACGTAGTCGTGGTAAGTTGAGCGATGTCGCACCGACTATTTTGGCGCTGATGGATATTGAGCAGCCTGCTGAAATGACGGGCGAAAGCTTACTGGTTCCAGCGGTGTAAGTCAGGCATTTAATACTATTATATTGACAACTTACTAGCGTTGTTAGAAGTAATAGAAAGGGGAGAGATATTTATTGTCTCTCCTTTTTTTGATCTGTTTTTAAAGAGATATTTGGCTGACTTTATTTATCTTTAAATGTTTGAATAGTGAGAAAAATAAGGGCAAGCATGATATTTCGCCTGCTAAAAAAAATTGACACCGCTACTCATCATTTGATGAAATCATATTAGTTGTCGTGAATGTTACTTGCAATACTCTCCTAGTCTTAGACTGGCTCTTGATGCTATCTTATGAGATAAATATTCATCCATATATCTATAAAAATAATTCTATTATTAAACGAGTTCTCTTATGCGTTCTATTTATTTTATGCGCTTACCAGTGACGAAGCGATTGGGCAAACAAGCAATGAAGATATTCACTGCGCCGACTATTTTTAAAGCTGCATTGATGATAGGTCTGCTTGGGCTCAGCACTGCTAGTATGTACGCACAAGCAGCGAGGTCACCAGCTAATGCGACCATCAATAATCCCACCGCCAGTCTACAACTGATTAGCTTAAATACCGATGAGATAGCCACAGAAGATGACACTAATAATTTATCAGATGTCGCTGATATGCTTGAGTCGGCCGACCAAGTTGACGATTCGATAGACAGTGTCGCAGATGAGAGTGCCTTGACCGATGATACGAATGAGATCGATGTCAGTATTCCACCTGAGGTTGCGCAAGTATCATTGAATGCCATTTCTCCAGAAACGCTCAAGACGTTTGTTGCGGTAGTGGATTTGGTACGCCGTGAATATGTAGATGCGGTCAACGATGAAGAGCTGTTCAATAATGCGTTGAGTGGTATGTTGACTAAGCTAGATAGTCATGCTGAATTTTTAGATGCTGAGGCTTATGAAAATCTGCGTGCCTTTACCGAAGGTGATGTGGGTGACGTCGGTATCAAAGTCAATTATCAGCCTACAGATGGCTATTGGGTGATTACAGAGGTTATTGACGCATCGCCTGCAGATAAAAAGGGCATTGCGGTTGGCGATTATTTACATCAAGTCGGTGATTTCAAGCTTGATGAAGATAAAGAAAGTAACGATATCGAGCAACTTTTGACAGGGATTGCGGGTACGCAAGTAGATGTTGTCACCTCAAAAGCTGGTCGCCGCAAACATACTACGACCTTGCAGCGTAATAACAGCCACCCTCAAACGGTCGAGGCAAGTCTCATTGACGGTGTTGCTGTTATTAAGTTACCTGCCTTTCAAAATAATAGCCGTGAAAAACTCTTGGAAGGCTTGATAGATCTAGACGCACCTATCACAGGTATCTTGCTAGATATACGTGATAATCCAGGCGGGGTGCTCACGTCGGCGGTGAGCGTGGCCAGTTTGTTTATGAGCGACACTGATGTGGTACAAGTAAAGGGTCGTCAAAGTGACACGCGTACGCTATCCACTCAAGGTCTAGCGATACTTGAATCATTGCCAGTGGTGGTGCTGCAAAATCGCTATTCGGCGTCAGCGGCAGAGGTGCTTGCTAGCAGCTTACAAGCACAAAAACGTGCCACAATCGTTGGTGAAGTCAGCTATGGTAAAGGGTCGGTACAGTCAGTCATCCCACTGAATGATGAGCAGGCTGTCAAACTCACCGTCGCCAACTATATGACAGCGTCAGGCAATAAGATCGACGGAATCGGGGTAGAGCCTGATATGACCTTGTCAGGAAATGAAAGTACATGGGAGCAGCAAGCGCTCGCTTTACTAAAAACAAAAGCACTTGATTCGGGCATTCGTTTTGTCCGAAAACCTGCCAAAGTCGATAAAGCAGTGGCAGGCAATAGGGTTCAGTAAAGCTCGCTTAAAGATAGGCTATTGCGATGTATTAACGTTAAAATATCATTTGTCATTATTCAAAAATGGCAAATGCTATGGCTCGAATTGATCCTCAGCTATCTCTAGTTTTTTCATGCGATAGCGTAACGAGCGAAAAGTGGTGCCTAGTAGTTCAGCTGCTTGCGTTTTATTCCAAGCCGTTTGTTTTAGCGCGGTAATAATCAACTGTCTTTCTTGTTCTTGTAGGTAGTGTTCTAACCCTTGAGAGGGCAACTGACCATCCTTTAATTTGCTTAGAATTGCTTTTTCATCACTTCCTTGCACAATAGATCGATGGGTGACAGATTCTTCGTGATTGTGACGGGCTGTATGGTTGGGGTTTTGTGCATGATGGCTTTCTGAACGCTGTATCATAGAAGGGTAGTGCTGAGCGTTAGTACGATAAGGATGCAAGTTGGACGTCGCTTGCTTGGCCTGTGGCGCTATAGTCTCATCCATAGATTGAATGACTTTTTCTCTATCTTCTATCGATTGAGCGACCATTTGGTTGTTTGTTTGACGCTCAGAATGTTGAGTATTATTGACAACCGCAGGCTCACTCTTCTGATCTTGAGAGACTGCGCGGTGATGGGTTATATCCATATCAGGCAAACCCAAGTGGCTGATGTCAATGTGCGGTGTCTCTGCTAGGGTTACTGCACGTTCAAGGACGTTACGCAGTTCACGAACATTGCCCGCAAAGTTATGATCTTGCAAACGTTCGCATGCCTCAACAGTGAGTATCGGTGGGTTCTCTAACTGCCATTCATCAGCAATTAATGCTAAAAAGTGCTTGGCTAATACAGGGATATCATCACGACGTGCATTGAGCGTTGGCAGTTTTAACTCAATCACATTGATACGGTAGTACAAATCTTGTCGAAACGCACCGTCTTGCACCAATTGGTTTAAATTTTTGTGGGTGGCGGACAAGATACGAATATCTACGGGAACCTCTTTGGTATCACCAATGGCTCTCACCGTTTTTTCTTGAATGGCGCGCAGTAGTTTTACCTGCATGGCTAAAGGCAAATCAGCCACTTCGTCTAAAAATAACGTGCCGCCATTGGCTTGCTGAAACAGCCCTTGCTTGTCAGCGACAGCTCCCGTAAAGCTGCCTTTTTTATGACCAAAGAACTCTGACTCCATTAGCTCTGATGGTATTGCTCCACAGTTTACTGGTACAAAGCTACCATCACGGCGTGGGCTTAAATCATGAATCAATCGGGCAACCACTTCTTTACCAGTACCCGAAGCGCCTGACAAAAATACAGGTGCTTGTGAGCGTGCCAATTTTAAAATAGTATTTTTCAGTGGGTGCATCACCGCAGAATGACCAATGAGCCTACTGTCCAGCAGTTTTTGTTCAGGTGAGCATTCGGCTGTGGCTTTTGCTTCATTGTCTTGATGAATAACTCTTAAAGCATTTTCCACCAGTTGACGTAGGCGCGGTAACTCAAGAGGTTTATTCACAAAGTCAAAAGCACCAAGCTTCAATGCTTCAATGGCGAGATCCATACTGCCGTGAGCAGTAATCACGGCAATGGGTGTACTAGAGCTATTGCTAATTTCTTTTACCAACTCTAGTCCTGACCCATCAGGCAGCTTTAAATCGGTCAGACAAAAATCGTAATCATTGTCTTGCCAGTATGATCTTGCTTGTGACAGAGTATATGCTACATCACTTTTAATGCCCATTTTGGTCAAAGTAATTTGCATCAATCGGCACAGATCCACTTCGTCATCAACGACTAGCGCGGTTGTTGTCATACATCATCTCATCGTATTCAATAGCTATAAAATGTTAAAAACCAAGAGGCCTTAGTGGCAAAGTATTCTATGTAATGTTAATACTTGGTAACGTTAATATTTATAAAATAGTGGTATTAACATTATGTTCAGTTTTATTTACATAAGTATCAGCGCCAATAGCAGGTGCTATCAAGCGAAAACAGGTTTTCTCATGTTCAGGAATATAAAGCAAACGAGTTTGGTTGGCCTCACAAAAAGCTTGTGATAGATACAGTCCCAAGCCTGTCCCTGCTTGATCTGTCGTAAAAAATGGATTAAACAAATATTCTAAGTCTTTGGTGCTAACCCCGCGACCAGCATCCAAGATATCAATTATAACATCGTTATCCGCACAATAAATCTCGATTTCCACATAGGCATGAGGGTGGGCGTAGCTACTGTAGCGCAAGCCATTGTTAATTAAATTGATTAAGACTTGCTCTAGTTGATGTGTGTCGAATGATATGGTCGGTTGTGTTTTTACGTGTAGAAAAACATCGTGTCCTTGAAAGTAGTTCTCTAAAAATGTTGGCATCCAGTCTGCCAGTATAATCGATTGCTGGTTTGCGGTTTGCTGACGAGACAATTTTAGTACATCTTCGATAATACGATTCACACGTTTTGTTTGTGAAAATATCATTTGATAAAGCTCATGATTCGCTGCCATATCGTCATTTGAGATAGTCGCCGTTATCGTATTATCTACTGTATCGACTTCTAGATTGGCTTCTATAACATCTTCCATTAATAATTGGCTGGCTTGTGATATCGCTGCCAAAGGATTCCTTATTTCATGGGCGATGCTCGCCGTCAATTGCCCTAAAGAAGCCAGTTTCAATTGTTGGGCACTGGCTTGTTCGCGGCGTAAATCCTCTAACATTATCAATTTACTGTCATCTTTTAATGGAATAATTTGTACGCGCAGTTTACCGAATATGGAAGCGTTTGCGACTGTAGGCAAATCATAAATAAAGGTGCGTGATTGGCCTGCCGCTACTGACAAACAGGCTTTAAATAGCTGCGTGTGTTGTTGACCAAGCTGCTGCTGGAAGTTAGACAAGAGTGCACTGCGAGTATTGTTCCGAGTATCTTTTGTATCAATAGAGGTGTTGTACAATGATACGGAAGGGGTGTGCGAAAGGCTAAGTAATTGGTGAGCGGCAAGGTTTGCCAAAACGATATGCTGTTTATCGATGACGATGACACCATTAACCATTTGCGTGATGACTTCTTGGTTGATGACGTTTAATCGATCAACTTCTTTAGCATGACTCGCTGCTACTTTTTCAAGTTGTACCAAACGCTGTGAAATTGACCAGCTCAAACCACCAACCGCTAAAAAGCTGGCTGACATGAGCAATGCGTCCCCTAAATTTGCTAAGCTCATGCTATTGACAATGGCATAAAAGAATTGCTGATAAATGACAAAAATAATAGCGAGTAGAGTAATAATTAAGGCTTGTGAGCCGTGTAGCAACATAAAACTCGCTGCGACGACCACCATATACAACATGGTCAACTGTAAATCAGGCGCACCCGCTGTATATAGTAATAAGCTTAATATAATGACGTCTAATACTAAACCAAAGGCTAACTGCCGCCGCATTTGCTGATTAACGACATAAAATAAGCCAAGTAAAATAAGGCTAAGCAGGAAATAAAAGCTAAGCGTTGTTTGTTGTAAAAAGCTTGGTAGAGAGAGGCTGTTGTCAGAGTGAGCGGTGATATACACCATCAGTAGAGAAAACAGACTAACAGCAAAGCGGTAACTGCTATAAATAAGCCCCAACCTGCGCAATTGAGGTGGAGATAGCGTGTCATCACGATGCAAATAGTGAGTAACAGCAGAGACGATATTAGTAGCAGGCTTCATAGATTGACCGCAATAAGGGAACAGTTGCTAGGGTGTATCTTCATTTTAAAATAGAGATAAAATGAGATAAATTACAATCAAACAAGGAAGATATCGCCATTAATATCAGGATATTTGACGATACTTGATAAAATTTAGCCATTTTCAGCTCATGTAGATGTCCATCAATTGAACTGAGGACATGCCCTAATGAGTTATGGCTGAATTAGACCATGACGAATGGCCAAATGTGTTAACTTCACATCGCTATCAACCCCAACTTTCTCATAAATACGATAGCGGTAAGTGTTGATGGTTTTGACACTCACAAATAGCTGATCAGCGATTTGCTGCGGGCTTTGACAGTTAACGACCATCATTGCCACCTGTTTTTCGCGATCACTCAGTAAGTCAAAAGGTGAGTTGGCATTATCTGACAGCAAAACATCAGCCAGTTGCTCAGCGACATCTTGGCTAAAATAACGACCACCTTGATAGATTTTTTTGACAGCGCGAATCATCTCATCGAGCGGCGTGCCCTTCGTAATATAGCCATTGACGCCAGCTTTGATAAGCATCGAAGGATACGGCTGCGCTGACATACTACTGACGGCCAATATTTTGATACCCATATCCAGCTGAATTAAGCGTTTGGTTGCTTCAAGCCCACCAATATTAGGCATATTGACATCAAGCAAAACCACATCAGGGCGTAATTGTTTGGCCAATTTGATGGCCATGTCACCGCTGTCCGCTTCGCCGATTACTTCGATATCGATACTATCTGACAACATGCGGCTAATACCCATTCTCACCAAATCATGATCATCTACTACCAGTACTTTAATCATAACGATACTCTTTGTTGTTTGTCAGAATGAAGGCTTTTACTGACGCTAAATGACAAAAAATAAAATCATTAGAGTCGTTTTTTTAGTTTTTGAAAAAAATAAAATATTGCTAATCTTTTAGATAGATAGCATTGTTTAATATAACAAAAAACGAATAATTACAGTGTTCAAAGTTAAGATATATTGCTGCAATGTGAGTCAATGTTTCTGTAATATAAAGTGGTTGTAGTAAAATTTGAATTACACCAAAATAAATTATTAAATCAGCTTGATACATTAAACTTAAATGCAAACCATGATACACTAAAAATACAAAAACTCTATACGAGTACTTATAAACCCATTCATAAACGCTACGTACGTTGTTGCTATTGGTTAGTATGTAACTGATTCTCTAATTAACAGCATCGTGACAGCAGGAGGCATAATGAAGCAACTACCATTAACCAAACAGCAATTAATCGCTGCTATGATTTCATTGAGTTTGGGCAGTGTTGCACAAGCCGCACTTACTATTAATGGTAGCGCTGACACTAGCTCTAGTGCTCGCATGAGTTGGGGCGGTGCCGATAGTTTGTCTGAAGCACGCAATATTATGTACAAATCCAAAGGCTCAGCTATCAAGAAAGTTGATAGTGGCAATGGTACGACCAGTATCACCAACGCCAATAGCTTCGGTAGTAGTAATAACAGTTACAATAGCAGTAATAGCTACAATACAACGTATCGTGGCTCATTTGGTAGCAGTAACATGATACCGATCAGCACTGATTCGCGTAGTGTTGCGGTCATCGATGCTGAAACGGGCGAATCTATTTATGAAAAAGATGCTGACATTGCGCGTCCAATGGCCAGTATCTCTAAAGTGATGACGGCCATGGTCGTATTGGACGCCGGTCTCGATATGCGTGAAGAGCTCACACTCGATCCAGAAGATTTCGTCGGCCCTAAGCGTGCCAGCTCTAACCTTAAATCAGGCGATCGTTTGAATCGTGCCGAGATGTTGCTCATGGCATTGATGAAATCAGAAAACCCAGCAGCAAAGAGTTTAGCGCGTAATTATCCAGGTGGCTATACCGCCTTTATACGTGCCATGAATCGTAAAGCCCAAGATTTGGGTATGACCACGGCTTTCTTTGGTGATCCAACGGGTCTTGATAAGCGCAACGTCGCTTCATCAAATGACTTGGTTAAAATGGTTCGCGCGGCGGGTAACTATGACGTGATTCGTCGTTTCTCGACCACCAAGAGCTATGACTTTTATGTTTCTAACTACTCAAGTGGTAACCGTACTTATAAAGCCAATAACACCAGTAGCTTGGTTCGTGCCGGTGATTATCCAATTGGTATCTCAAAAACAGGTTTTATCAATGAAGCTGGTCGTTGTGTGGTCATGGAAACGCGTGTGAATAACCGCCCAGCAATTATTGTCATCTTAGGAGCGAACAGCTCAGCCACACGTTGGGGTGATGCCAAAAATATTCTAAACAGTTTAGCGACACGCCGCACGGTATAACTTTACTGTTTTAGCATTTATAAAAAGGCTGTTATTCGATATAACAGCCTTTTTATTGTGTTGAATTTAAGGTGTGTCTTCAATTTAACCAATGGACTTATACATGGGCTAAAAAATTATCTCATTTTTATCTCCATTTTTAAAATGAGGACACACTCTAGGAAAAATAATATGACTCAAACACCGACTGTTATATCAACGCCAAAGCTATATTTACTGACCAATGACGATGAGTTTGCGCTGCTGTATCGCAAATTAGAAGCAGCACTAGCAACAGGATTCATTGCGCTGTTACAAATTCGTCGCAAGCAGATATTGGCGCTACCTGATGGTGAGTCTCGTCTATACGAAGAGGCTAGACAAATAGTTGAGTTGGCGAAAGCGTACAACGTACCAGTCGTCATCAATGACAATATTAAACTGGCTGCCAAGCTCGGCGTTGGTGTGCATTTGGGTCAACAAGATGGCGAAGTTGCCGATGCTAAGCACGAACTACATGCAAACCAAATGATCGGACGCACTTGTCATGGCAAGGTGGAATTGGTTGAAGAAGCAAAAAACGAGGGCGTAAGCTATGCCGCTATGGGTGCGATTTTTACCTCAAATACAAAACCTAACGCCAATATTATCTCGCGCCAGCAGCTTATAGATGGCTGTCAGCAAAATATAGCGATATGTGTCATCGGTGGCTTGACGGCAGAAAATGTCACCGAGCTGGCAGGTTTGCCCATTACTTACGTGGCGGTCGTTGGGGATATTATGGATTTGCCCGTGGATCAAATCGCTGTGCGCTGTCAACAGTGGCAGCAGGCATTCTCTCAATGGAAAATGCCTACTTGATCACTAGAACTTTAATTTGGAATGGCTGTCTTAGAGTAAAAATGAGTCGTTATTCAGCATGTTCCATACATAGGTTAGCGTAAGGCAATGCTTGTAAGCGCTGTTCTTCAATTTGCTCACCGCAGACTTCACATTTACCATAAGTCCCGTTCTCAATACGACTTAGCGCATTTTCGACATAGATCAAACTTTGACGGGCTTCAACCATTAAATTTGTACGCATGTCGTTTTGACGATAAGAGATGGCTTGGTCTTCCCAATGCTCATTGAGGTCGTCTTGCGGGTTTTGGATATGATCTTCAATTTTATCGATACGAGTCTCATATTCTTCTTTAAGTGTTAGTAGGTTTTGTTTGGCAGCTTGAAGGTCGATACTCATTGGGTTCTCCTAATGGGTTATTTTTATTGTAGGTATTATTTATTATCAGTGCTAATAGCATCTTAAACAGCCTTATTATAGTCAGTTTAATATAAAATCGATACAGCCCATATCATGAAATAGTTTAGGCAGATTATTTTCCATCCATCCTTGGCGTAGAAATTTAGCCTGTGCCCACTTATTCTCGATAGGATTTAGATCAG